>CAYFTG010000007.1:28750-30433 GCA_964346175.1 uncultured Mageeibacillus sp. | reverse complement strand
TCTCAGTCGTCGTCGTTGTCGTCTCTGGCGGCAATGTCGTCGTCGGGGCCTCGGTCGGAGGCAGGCTGGGACCAAATTCAATTCTGCGTGCCACACTGGGATAACGACTATAGGCCAGGTATTGTCTGTCGAATTCGACGCCGTTCTTATAGTAAACCTTATAAGTCTCCCAAGTAGAACCAACTATAGGAGCCAGTGTCTGCTTAGATTCTCCCGGAGCGATCTCGGTATTTATGACTTCCTTCGTGGTTTCGATGGGGGCGAGGTCTCCGGTTTTTATGGAAGCTAATCCTATTGTCACTCCATCGGGCAAGGGCTGGCCGTAAATCTTATATACAAGATAGTTGCCGCGAGTTTCAGCGACGATCGCCACCGGATATTCAGTGTTGTTGCGGAACTTAAAATCAGCACTGCCACCATATATCATTGCGTCTTGGCCATATTCATAATAAGAGCTTCTCATGCCGTGGTTATGACGCTCCACAATCTCGAGGTCAGATTTCACAACAGCTTGGAATAAAGTTGTGCTGGGCTGGCACAAGCCACCGCCAACAACATCGATATATCTGCCACCGACAATGGCACTACCTGCCATGAAGCCTGCCTGAGTGGTAATCGGACCTAAGGACACCAAATAAGAATAGGTTTCACCGGGCTGTACAATGTCTCCGGTCATCTTTTCAGCAGCGACAATAAGATTGTAATTGCGGTCCTGCTGCCAAGAACCGTAGATGGGAGTGCTGGCCTCTGCAACAAAACCCGTGTTGTTATGGATCTTAGCGGCAGTCATTTCCGGATGCTTTTCCACCAACTGCAAGACTACTTCGCCTTGATAATCCTCTTGCTGCAGGAGACGGCTAATGTCCTTAATAGCCTCTGAAACATCTGCTTCCAGGCCAACTGTCCCCTCTTCAACAATGAAGCGTAGGCTCGAAGTGTTAAAGCCGGTGGCACGGGCTTCCGTGAACACGGGCAGAACGTCAGCTAGCTTCTGCTGTAGAGAATACTCGAGAACTGCTTCATCAAAGATTCCTTCTAATTCTATCCGGACAGGTTCCTCTTTGATCGCTGATATGACCTGATGACGTAGAACTAGATCAAGTTCATCATCGAAATGTTCTTGGGAACGACCGATAGACCAAGCTTTTTCCAGAGCGGTAAAAGTATCGAAATTAAAGCCGAGATCATCAGCCGTGAGAGTGAATTTTTCGTTATTAGCTTGTACATTGATATTTATTTCAGCGCGTAGCCGTTCGGCCTCTTGACTCAAAGCCTTGCTCGCTTCTATTGCTGAAAGACCCGACAAGTCCACGTCGCCGATGAAAATGCCCGGAAAAATAACTTCCTCTGCTAAAGCCAGTTTGGCCGCTAGGTACTCTTCTTCGCTCCACGATTCCAGCTCAATCGGATCAGTCTGATTAGGAGTATCAATAACAGGGCCGGGATTTGGCTGAGCGCTTTGGCGGCTCAAAATGAAAATAACTGCCACCACAACAATAAGTGCCATAGCAGAAATAAGCAGGACGCGCTGACGCTTGTTTTCAGTAACTTTTTCTTCCTCTTCGAAAGATTGTGCGCCCGACAATTGCTGAGACAGCTGTGCCTGTGCTCTAGCCTTAGATATTGCTGCCTCTCTCTTGCCGGCAGCGGCCAGATCCTCTTCCCTCGTCTTTGACTGTGCGG
>CAYFTG010000007.1:0-28650 GCA_964346175.1 uncultured Mageeibacillus sp. | reverse complement strand
GCCTCTCTCTTGCCGGCAGCGGCCAGATCCTCTTCCCTCGTCTTTGACTGTGCGGAAGCCGCTGAAGCAGGACTTGTAGCGGCAGGACTTGCAGCAGCTTTCTCTTGCTTTGAATTTTCTTGACGTGAATTGCTATTGGGATTTACGGAAATTCTTCTAACTACAAGATTAGCTTCAGGTTTTTCTAAATAATCAACACGTAAATTCTTCCCGGTATATTGGAGCTTGTCCGGATAATGGGTCTGCTCAGAAGTAAGAATTTTTGCATGGCGTAGCTTGGGAGCTAAGTGTTCCTTACCTGCCTGCTGCTTGTCGTCTTTATTCTCAGATGAGCGATCCTGTGTTGTCATTTTATTTACTCCGGAAAAATGGACGCGATCTCAACGAACGCGTCCATAAAGTTTTGTATTTATTACATTCTAATTAAAAATCCGCTTTACAAGTGTAACAGGTGAATAGCTATTTCGTTCATAAAGCGATTCGTATCTAACTACTTGTCCCGGCTGTGGCGCGTGGATCATTTGGCCATTGCCTACATATATTCCCACGTGTCCGTATCCACCTGAGTTACTGAAGAAGACCAGGTCTCCGGGCAAGAGCGTTGCCTCATAATTACTCGTCGAAAACGGTATTGACGGATATGCACTACGCGCTTGACTGTTAGAACCGTGGTAGAGATACACGCCTAGCTTACCGTAGACATATTTTGTCAATCCTGAACAGTCCACGCCATTAGGAGATGAGCCACTGTAAACATAAGGCACACCCAATAATTGCTTGGCGTACTCCACTGCCTGTAGACCTTTGCTGCTTGCTTGAGGGGGAGCAGTCTTAATCTCATCGTTTTGGAACAAAGCATTACTTAAGTAACCGCTTGCTCCTTCTTTGGTTTTGACCTTTGTCCAGCTATCATTAGTGCTTAAAGTCTGCACGGCTGCCCCGTAGTACAAGGTATCAACAATTACAGACGAGGTATTAGGTTCTGAACGTAGATTGGCAGCATCAACCTTAATATAAACTGTGCCACTTATATCCCTGAAAGGCTTAGTCGTAGCAGGCGTAGTCGGTGCTGGCGACGTCGTAGTTCCGCTTGTTGAAGGATTTGTAGTAGTTGGATTTGTAGGAGCGGTTGTAGTCGGAGGCGCAGCCGGTGCAACGCCGGTTAAGAACTCATTGAGAACATAGCCTTCGACTCCACCGTCAGTCTTGATCAGAGACCAAGTGCCATCGGTTTTAATCTGTAAGACTTTTTCTCCTTGACGTACTTGTCCTAGCACATCACTCTCAGTGGAAGCATCCGCTCTCACATTACTGACATCAACAGAAATATACTGATTACGATTTGTGGTTGCGAAGGGCGTTACAGGTGCACTTTCGCGCAACAGATCATTGCGGACATAGCCCTGAATTCCATCAGAGGTTTCCACCTTTGACCAGCTGCCGTCAGTAGATAACTGTACTACTCTCTCATCCATTGATAATGCAGCGATTTTCTCAGAATCAACGGTAGCTCTTTCGCGCATATAGACAACGTCATAATCAACATAACGTATAGCATTTGTTTCAATAGTTGTTCGTGTACGCTCAACCTTACGCGGACCGAAAAGCTCATTCAACATATAGCCTTTGAGACCGGTATCGGTTTGGATCAAGGACCATTCAGATCCTGCTTCAAGGACAGTTAAAGGAGTGCCTTTGAATCCAAAGCCAACTATATCGTGATCTGTACCACCGCCGGAGCGAATATAAGCCTGTCCCACTTGGACATACATTTGCATGCCGGGAACTATCGCTTCAGACAGTTCTGAAGAAACTAAATCTTGATGGACATAACCTTCCAGTCCACCCTCGGTTCTAATCTGATAAAAATCGCCTTTGCTGCCAAGCTTCTCCAATTTCTGATTAAACAAGACTTGACCTACTAGTTCTGAATCAGTAGAGGCATCCTCGCGCACATTTACGACGCTGGTAGCGGCGTAAACATATTCCTTGACAGCAATCGCTCCGCTAGTCTGAGGGGTCATCACCACGGCACTCGGTGCCTGCGGTGCAGGTTTTGTTACTGTTGTAGTAGTCTCATTTACAACTTCAGTCTCAGCGGGTTCGGTCTCATCCACTTCTTCAATTTCGGGCATAGAATCAATATCGCGCTGAATACGAGCGATATTCTCTTTAACTTCAAGTGGGTTTTCATTACGGAACTGTTCGTCTGAAACTGAACGTGAATCTGTGACAATCTTAACTACGAAAACTGATACCAAGAGCACAAATGCGATAATCGGCAAAGCTACCGAAGCCCATTTACCACCGCTAAAAGACGATGAAAAAAAGCCGCGCAACTTGCGTTTCATATGGCGGGCAGGCTTCTTCTTCCTGCCTAAGTCGTATGTCTCAAAGGGATCTTCTTTATGTCTCTGATGTAAAGCCATCTCAACCTCTAATCCAGACCGGACAGGCATTAAGCACCGGTCCAGTTTTTAAAAGTATAGCAGCTCTTAACTTCGTCTGCAATAAAAAGGTCTCTCGATTTCATTACAAGCTAATGTCAAATACGTCGAATTTATGAACTCAACACTAAAAACGATAAACCTTTACAAAATAGAAGAATTTCAAAGCCGAATTCACCGCCTCGAAATTCTCAAACGTTTTTCTTGCTGCCAAGTATATAAGTTTCTGAACCATCTGTTTTTGACTAAATTCGCCCTCTAGAACTTGCCTGATTATAGCATAGTGAAAATCACTTTCTGCATTAGCCCAAAGTCCAGCCACAGCTGCTTTACAGCCATCGTACTAGAGCTTCGGTGCAGGCAATGATATGCCAAAGACCTTTTCCAGATTTGCCCTAGGGCCGACATCATCCGGGAAAAACTGTGCCGCCTGATACATGTACAGTGAAGGTTTTTCGTTTCCTTCAATGACTACAGGCCCCTTCTCAGTCAATGCAATATCCCAGCCTACATACCTTTGCTCAGGCACAAGCTGAGCCAGTTCGCGCACATAACCCTGCACCTGATCAAACATTGGCAGCTTGAAGCCCACAAACTCAGTACCCGTTATGGGGTGATGTGTGACATAGCGTCGGTAGGGTTTGAAAGTGACACAAGGATTCATCAGTACACCATCGTCCGAGATTTTAGAAAAGCCGCCGCCGCGCGATATGTTGTCAACTACCGGATCCTTCATGGCAGTGCGCAAACGCATATAAAGTATCTCAACACTTCCATCCTTTTGGAGGACCGTTCCGATACGTAAACTACATAGTGATGTAGGCGAAACAGCTCTCATGCCCTCGTGCATTATTATTTCTTCTTCTAAGACAGTAAGCCCCTGCTCCAAAAGTTCCTGATAGGTTTGACTAAGGTCAGAACCCGGGTCAAGCGAAATGCGCCTGACTCCGTCGCCACCGTGGCCCGTCGGAATTTTAGCAAAAAAGACCTTGTTCCTACTAACAAAATCTCTGAAATCGGTTTCCGTTGCCGTGCTCAGGTCTAGATATTCCCGGCCCAGATACTCACGAAAAATTTTATTGAATTTGGATTTATCGGTAAAGATCTCCTGCGATGCAGCGGTCGAACTGCTACGGACAATCAGCTTATTATCATAATATTCAGATCCGAAGCTAGCCCGCAAGTTAGGATCACGGATGCGGTCAAATTCGTAGAGAGAATATTCAGCCCAAGTGTAGCCACCCCGACTAAACATCCGCTGCTGGTCAAAAAGAAGATCAAAAAACCCACGCCCAGAGTCCTTACGCAACTGCCGAGTTGAGCGAAACAAAGTGCCCCAGTCGGCAGTAAAGATTTTAGAAATTTTAGAAAACAAAGTCATCGTCACGTCTCTCTCCAGTTTGATTTGCTTTTTTCTTTCACTACTTCAGATATTAAGCAATAATTTTAGCACAAGAAGGGTGACAGCAAGGAGATCCGCAGCCCCGCCGCCACTGTACCCCTCTTGACGAAATAAATCGGACCACAGCTCTATATAAGAAATGACGCCGTCCTGCTGTTCAGCAATCTGATCTAAGCATAGCGACGAAAGTGCCTTCTCTGCGACTTGATCTATGTACTCAATTCCTCGTTCGTTTCTACCCGAACTCCAAGCAAGTTCAGAAGGACAAACGGCAGAAGTCTGCGCCATCGTGGAGAAAAATTCTGCAATCTCCTCTCGGATTGCACGGGCTTCCTGCAAACCTGCGCGTTTGATCAAGGTTGTATCCTCCACTGCAGCTAACAAAAGAAGGAGGGTTATTGCTGCGGCATCGTTTTTGGTGATGGCTCTCTGACGCAAACCGCGATAAAAAGGCAAGGACAGCTCGAACACGTTCTTCAGACCGGAAGTGGCTTCCCCGCGAACTCCTCTAATATCATGTAAGCGTTTTAGGCTCTCCCCTGTCGTCTCCTCGGCTTCGGCGGAAACAGCCTGATTTTTTTGAGAGTCTGTACTAGCCTGATTTCTCCTAGCAGATTGAGCTTGCGATACTAACGAGGTCCAACGACTAATCTCTTCTTGCCAACGCTCTATAATCTGAGCTTCATCCACTTCGTCAGGTCCGGCCAGCAGCGACGGCTCAAGCACGAGAGAAGCAGCAGCTGCTAAGGTAATGCCGCTAAGGTAGATGAAGCCTTTGTGAGTATTGACACCCTCAGTAGCGGCAAACATGTGGCGCTCCGCCCTAAGTCCAAGTCTCTGCAATTCCGCTGCCCGGCAAGTCGAGCCGGCCGTCGAGCCCTTTTCACGTTCAAAAGCTTCTTCCAGCCCACAGATTGCAGCCGAAGTGAAATATCCCGACAGCGCAGCAATACTATTCGCGTAGGTGAAGCGATCCATGTCCGGATGCGAGCCTGAATCATTCGCGGTCACCAGACCAGGCTTAGGCGTAACCAAAATCTCCATCACAGCTGCAGCAATAGCTGCGCTCTGCATGCGTTCAGAGACAAGCTGCTTCAATCCCTCGGTCTGAAAGCTGCGCACCCTCTCCTGAAGCACAACAAGCTCGTGACTGCGCGAACGGCTACAGGCATGGGCAGGTTCTGCGCAGATTAGACAACGGCGCTGCGGGCGCTCCAGCGTAGTACGAGATAGTTCCTCCTCAGCGGACACATACAAATCGAGATCGAGCACACGCGCCCACTCACTTTCCTCTTCCATGAGAATGGCGAAATTCTTCAGCCGTTCCGGCTTTGTAGCGGGAGTAAAGACGAAAAAATAGGCATCGCCGCCTGAATCAGCCAAGGCCTCTTCACGGACAATGCCAAAACCCTGCCCTTTCAACTGCTTGCGCAAATAAGAACAGTACTCGCGCAAGAAAGCTCGCGACAAATTATTCGTCTTTACATCACCGGGCATCAGCAGCGTAACGGTCAAGACACAGCCACCACCTTCAGCCAACAATGTGCGGCGTCTACTATCGCGGCGATCACGAGCTTTCAAAACAGCAGGCAAACCCTCCGGCGTCATCAAGTCTTGTTCAGCCGTCTCCATCCGAGAAGTATTCCCTGCTAGTTCCGCTTTTCCCGGCATCTGAATTAATCATCTTCCTCTCTGAAGACTGCACTCACATCAGTAGACAGCAGTTTATTCAGCTGAGACAATTTGTAGTCACTGTCGACATTAACCAATCCGATCATCTGGTACTCACCTGAAATAGGCTCAACAACGAATTCAGGGTAAATATGGAAATTCTTCACTCCGCCGGTACTCTTCATATGCAAGCGCGGTCCGGTGCAATAATGGCGCTGGTCGCCGATCATGACGTGAGTGTCGTCGAGAAAAGATATGGGCAGATCCTGATCAATTAAAGCCTGAACTTCCTCTTCAACCTTACGGAGATCCAGATTCGGCTTATCGTGGAAAGACAATATAAAGCCTGAGCGCACATCGGAGTGTTCATAATGGAAGACCCGATGATCAATAAGACTGAATTCCGTCAAATCTTCAGCAGTATGCGCCATACGCCGTGTAGGGAATGACACGAAAACAATATCTTTAATATAATCCGGCTCCGGACCGAAAACATTCGGCCTGGTGATGATAATCTCCTCGCCTAGCCCCAAGAGAAGGTGAGCATTCATATCAAGATGCGGATAAATCAAGTCGAAATGTTCAACGATAACCCTTTTCTTGCGGCTAACCGCTTCCATGATCGCAGACGCAAGTTCGTGTGCCTGATAAAAGGCCATCTCGAAACGAATGTCAACGTGATAGGTATGGGGCGTGAAAAAGCCGGTATCGTCCAAATTCATTAGGGGCAAGGGGCGAACGTTGACACCTTCGTCGTCGTTAGTCAGCTCCAAGCCGGGAAACATACCCTTGATCAGGACGCTCTTCCCCGACCCGCTTTCTCCGATGACACCGATCAGCCGATCATAAGGCGAAAGATACATCTGAGCAATCTGAGCTCCTTGGTCAGCTAGACGAGCGGCACCTCGCGGGCACAACAAAACACTGTACAAATGGCTTCTCTGCATACGCTGTGAAAATGACATATTTGCCTCCATTTTTAGCTGCCCTAGCAGCAAGACAGCAGTGAAATCTAAGTTCTTAACATTTTATCAGTTATCGCCGATCTCTGCCTCCGCTCAGCTGATCATCCTGTCTTTGCCTTCAGCTTCATAAGTTATCACTGTCTTGCCACATTTCTTGACGCTAAGTCTGAAAACAGCGGCTCTTGCAGCTTTAGAATAAGAAATACGGTCAGAAGATTCTTGCAAGACATTTTCGGAGTAAAGAATGATAAATAAAAAAACTACTTATATCGTAAGCGGAGCTTCCGGGCATCTCGGCAATACCGTTGTACGCAAACTCCTACAAAAAGGCGAAAGTGTGCGCTGTCTCATCATGGAAAACGAGCGCCCCGCAGCCTTGCAGGGACTCAATTGTGAAATCTACAGTGGTGACATCACTAAGCCTTGGACTTTAGCCGCCATTTTCAGCGGACTGGAAGATAAGGATATCGTGATTTTGCACCTAGCCAGCATGATCTCCATCGCTTCAAAGCAGGATCCGCGCATGAGACAAACCAACGTTGAGGGCACTCAAAACATGATCGACTGCGCCCGCAAATATAAAGCCAAGCGCCTGCTTTACTGTAGCTCTGTACACGCAATCCCTGAGAAAAAATTCGATGCCCCCATCACTGAAGTCAGTGAATTTAATCCCGATTGGGTAAAGGGAGCTTACGCCAAAACCAAAGCTGAAGCTACGGAAAAGGTTATGCAAGCCGGTCGCGAAGGCCTAGATGTCGTTGTCGTTCACCCATCAGGTATAGTCGGCCCCAACGATTATCTCAACGGACGTTTGGTGCAAGTTTTGCTTGATTTCGCTAACAGCCGCCTGAACACTTTAGTCAAAGGCGGCTACGATATGGTTGATGTTCGTGACGTCGCCGACGGTCTCATTGCTGCAGCAGAAAAGGGCCGTTCCGGAGAATGCTATATTTTGAGTAATCACATCTACGCCATGAGTGAATTGTGTCGCCTCGCAGCAGACTATTGCGGCAGAAAACCGATTCGCAGATTTGCACCTTTTAACCTAGTCAAACTCTTGGCACCATTGTTTGAGTTCTGGGGCAAACTCCGGAAAAGACGTCCGCTGTTTACCCCTTATGCGATCTATTCATTGGAAAGTAATTCCAATTTTTCCCACGAAAAAGCCCGAAAAGAACTGGACTACTCGCCACGCCCCTTCGAGGAAACCGTTGCAGACACCATGACTTTTCTAGAGCAAAATCAACGAATTCGCAGAAGCTTCAAAAAAGCAGAAGCGGAAACTCCTTAAGAGCCCAGCTCATAAATCAGATCCAAAATCTCTCCATCTCGAGACCGTACTTGGGCAACTGTGCGGTCTTTTTTCTTGACAGGCTGTGGCACACCACAGATTTGCTCAGCTTTTGACTTCAAGTCTGACAAGTCGAAGAGTGGCAGCGCCGCTGCCTGAAAGCGTTCCTTGAGATCTCTACGACAGGGGTTTACCGCCAATCCGAACTGAGTCAGGAGGACATCGACATCTTTGCCCGGTGTCGAGATACATCCAACCCGCTCCACAATTAGAGGCAACCTGGCTCTATATAGTGGCGCTATAATCAGCGACATGGCAGCCTCCGCAGCCGTGTCGCTGTGACCACCGGAGCCGCCCATAATAATGCCGTTAGAATCGGTATGTACGTTGACATTAAAATCAAGATCGATTTCCGTCGCACCTAGGATGACGACATCCAAATGCTTCGCCACGTTGCTTTTGGCCTCAGGGCTGGCATAACGCATGGCGCTGATCTCGATGTGGCGCAGATCGTGCTTGATCGACTCGACCGCAGCCCGGTCAAAACACTGCACGTCGAGCAGATTCTGAAAGAGTCCGGCTTGCAACATGTCCACTAACATGCCGGTTATACCCCCGGAAGCAAAGCTACCCTGAATGCCCTCGGCCGCCATCCGTTCACTTACCGCCTGTGCTACAGCCAGCGAGGTGCCACCGGCGCCGGTTTGAAAAGAGAAGCCATCTTCAAAAAGGCCTGAAGCCGCTATGACGTCAACAGCCACATCCGCCATGAGCAGCGCGACCGGATCACGAGAAACACGAGTTGTACCGGAGACAATCTTCTCCGGATCTCCGATTGAATCTACAAAAACAACTGCATCGACCTTAGTCTCATTTATGGAGGCTCGTTGCAAGGGATAAGCCGCTTTGTGATCACTGATGACAATGACGTGGTGGGCGTACTCCGCATCCGCCATAGCGTAACCGATCGAGCCAAAAGCTGATCTACCTTCTAAACCGTTGCAGTTGCCGGCACAATCAGCGCTCGAGGCAGCAATAAAAGCGACATCGATCTGCGCATCTTTGCGGGCGAGATCTGCCGGACGACCGCCATGGCTGCGGAAAATTACAGGCTTGGACAACAAGCCGTGACTGATCTCTTCTCCTAGAGTCGCATCCATATAGTTACATTCGAGGCCTGTGACAACGCCCCTCCTAATATGTTCAAGCAGCGGCTCATGACAGGCGAAAAGAGCACTCGCATTGATAGTCAGGTTCCTGAAACCCAAATCCGCAATCACCGACATCACCATATTCAGGACATAATCACCGTTCCTCAGATGATGATGAAAAGAGATCGTCATACCATCTTCAAGCGGTGAAGCTTGGATCGCTTTTTTAATCTCACTATATTCTTTGCTTAGCACTGGCAGCCCTCCTCTACCTGCAAGATACCACTCGCACGAGCAATTGCCACAACTTTTTGCGCCTGTTCGTACACCGGCTTATCAACCATCTTCCCACGCAGAGATACGGCACCGGAGCCGGAACGTAGCGCCTCTTCCATGACCTCAATCACTTCCAACGCATAGTCGATTTCTGCTCTAGTCGGCGTAAAAGCCTGATGCACTCCCTTCAGGTGGTGAGGTGAAATTACGAGCTTGCCGCCAAAGCCCAGAGCTTTCGCGAAGAGAGCATCTTCGAGGAGTCCCACGTTATCGTGCGCATCCGTAAAAGGCGTATCAATCGGCTCGATACCGGCGGCTCGAGCAGCAATAATCAAACGCTGTCGACTGTACAGGAGCTCTCTACCCTCCTTAGTACGTTTGCAACCGAGATCGACTGCCAAGTCTTCGCCACCCAAAGCTAAGGCCACCACACGCTCACTAGCGGTTGCGGCTTCATACGCAAATTCGATTCCGGCCGCAGTTTCGATCAAGGGCAGTAACTTAGTCCGCCCGAGTTCAATCCCTGCCTCGCTCTCGATTTCAGTCAGCAATACATCAATCTCTTTCAATAAAGCAGAGCCGACTACCTTCGGCGGCATTATGGTATCGGCACCCGCTAGAACTACAGCTCGGATATCCTCATCGCGCAAGCTACGGTCCTCGTTGATGCGGACAATCTTTTCGCGTTTTCCGAAATCCAGATGGCGCAATGCGGAGGTGACCAGATCCCTCGCGCTGTCCTTCTCGTCCAGAGCCACAGCATCTTCCAGATCAAAAATCAGGGCATCAGCCGGCAGAACCATGCCGTTTTGAATGATCGAAGCTTGATTGCCGGGCAAAAATAATAATGAGCGCCGCATATATCTCTCCTTAATTCAGGGCCCGTTCAAGAGCCGTCTCCAGTCGAGCCCGAATCGTACAGTCCAAGGCGCCGCGATCGACCACTTCGATATCTGCGGCAGTGATGTCTCGCTCAGCCAAAACCTCAAGAACGGTTTTACGGATGTCCTCACCAAACTGCTCCAATACCGGCGATTTAATTTCAATAGTCAAAGTTTCTGCCGGTCGCACTCGCACCATAACATCACTCGATTCAAGAGTTCCGGCAATTGCCACCTTAGTCGGGTTCATTTAGGACTCCCTTCCTTACTGTGCCCGTCTCAGGGCGAGGATGTCCTGCATCTCGTTGTAGACAATCATCAAGCCCTCATCCACACCCATGCCCGGTTTCGCCAGAATCTGATCCGGCTGAGTTGCCATAGCTACCTGGGTGCAAATCTGAGCAGAACGGACCGTCTCGTTGCAGGTTCCTCCTTGATAGGCTTTGACACCATTTTTCTTACAGTAAAGCGTGGCCTCGATCGTCTTATGTAAGCCGCCCAGATCCGGCGTTTTCACCTGAATCATATGCCCCGCTCCGGCATCAACAAAATCGACCACATCTTGATAGGTATTACACCACTCGTCTGCAACCAATTCCACTGCGATACCACGCTCATTCACCAAAGAGCTCAGTGCCGCTAAGTGTTTAATCGTCTCAGCCTTACTGCCGCCATCCATCGGTCCTTCTATCCTCAATTGAAAAGGCGCAGCAACCGCAACTAAAGTCTCCAAGTAATCAGCCATCTCAGTGTAATTATCGTCGCCAAAAGCCTGACCGATAGTTCCGTAGACATCAATATGCAAAACGGGATCATATTCGGGATCCAAACGATACGTCTGAATGCGCTCACTCAACCAGGCAATATATTCCTGCAGCAGCTCACCTTTGGCGCCCAATTTATCTTGAACATTGTTGATCAAAGCATGAGGCATGACATCAGCCTGCTTGATAATCATTTTGTCCGCATTTTCATAGCGGCTGTCTCCCGACTGGCAGAAAATAGGAATTGGAGTAGTGCTAACTTCCAGATCATACTCTTCTGCCACTACCTCGCAAATCATCTTCTTACCCGCCTTAGCCAGCGAATCCAAGAGAACCTGAGACAGACCGTAGCGAATTGCAGTGTGGAGCCTTCTGCCATCAGCGGTGTGGAAATTTTCCACCAAGTCCATCATCTCGCGGAAACTGCCTAATTCTTTGCCTTCTAGAAGCGGAGCAATTTCCTTTTCAATCAATGGGATAAAATCAGCAGCCAGAAAGAGCGGATCACGTCCTCCGGTACCGGAATACTGAACAGCAGCGCAGTCACCGTAAGCGATCTGTCCATCTTCTAATATGAGCATCAGGGACACAGATTCACCGGCCTGTCTGACCGAGGTGAAGCCTTCCGTTTTTGCCTCCCCGATATAAATATTGCCGTCCATGCGCGCTCCGGCCTTGATCGCCTTCTGATCATCAAAGTAAAATCCGGTCCTGCCCGGGGCACAAATTAATTGCTTTATTTTCATACTTTCTCCTGCTTCTTATCTAGGCCTGCCGACCAGTCTGCCCTTGCTGATAGCATAGACATCGTCGATGACCATCTGGAATGATGCTTCGCGGTTTTCATAGCGTGCCCGCTCATTCATTTTCTCCTGATGGAAATCCTTCAGCTCTTTAGTCAACGGAATATTACCAACATGGAAAAGCCTGATCGCACCTTCGTTGTCGCGCGCAGGAAGCATCTTGCCTGCGTTATAACGACTGGGAGCAAAGGGGACATCCAGAACTCCGGAACCGACTGCGAGGATCACGCCTTGCGCCAGATTGCCTTGACCCAGTTCGATCACGCGATCCACAACACAGCGAGTTTCAGAGGCAATGATGACTTTTTCATCCTTCAGGCTGTAGGTATTGAGATGCTGATCTCCCAGCATATTGATCGTTTGTTTAGTACAAAGCAGGCCGGCTGCGTTGGCCTCTTTCGTCGGCACACCCACGGCCTCATGAGGCGTCTTGACTATAACTTTGGTAGCGTGCGAAAGCGCGGCAACTACACTACCCCAGGCGATTACTGAGAAAGCCTTAGCTTCGTCATCCGGGAAACCGCCCATCCATTGGTGTAACACCGTTGTTACTTCGACATCGCCATGACCGAACTTGCGCAGATACTCTTCGGTCAAGCTATGCAAGGTTTCCATCGCTGCCACGTCCTGTACCAGGTTTCCACACTGTCCGTAACCGACAGTTATGTTTTTCACGCCTTGTTCCGCCGCGAGGAGACTTTCAATAATGGCCACACTATGTGAAACAAAAGGCGGCACTAAGGTTCCGGTCAGAGGACCATAAGGATCACGGTTGATAGGGCAGCCCGCCTCCTCATAGATGCCGGTCAAACGATCAACATACTGCCAGTCGCGAATCGTAGTTTCGAGAGAGACGTCCTTTGCATAAGGAATGTTGTAAGAAATCCCGCCGCCTTCAAAACTCGTAAATCCTCCGGCATAAGTAATCTCGGACAAGAGGCGCGCATCCGGTGTGCCGTGCCTGACCTGAATCGGAATATCCATAGACTCAATCAGTTGTTTGCAGCCGGAGACACCGTGGTTAACTGCCGGGAAGCCGTTCAGCATGGATTTATTACTTTTCACTGATTCAGTGATGCCGATTTCCGCCTCCTTATAACGGTTCTGTCTTGTATAACTGTCAATGGTTGTCGGCAAGAGATCTGCCTCGCCTTCGTCCTGCAAATATTGCAAGAGCTTAATCTGATCCAAAATCAACGGCACTCCGGCACGAGGCTGCGTCAGAGTGATGCCTTCTTCTTTCGCCTTGTTCAGAGCAAGGCTGAAGATCTTCCGCTTAGGCAAACTTTTCTGGTAAGCTATTGCTTTTTCCAGATCCACTTCTTTTCCTGTGGGCCACTGAGTCAGCACATCTTTTCTGACATTCTCGAATTCGTCACGGGTCCATTTTTTATTCTGTAATTCTTGCATTTTTTACCTCTCAATTAAGATAAATTTTAATATTCATTTGAACTTTAATTTTTCTCTGAAAAAATCTCTCCGATGTTTTCCAGTTCTCGTTTCATTATCCGTAAAGCGATATCTGCTTCCTTCTCGGCCAAGACGCCCATTGCCGACAGTATATATTTGCTGTCGCGCCAGACTCGCGCCCTAAGTGGCCGCAAGGAAGTTGGCACTGTCTTATCAAACAAAGCGGCGCTCGCAATTGTCAGAGGTTCTTTAGCATGTATCAATGCCCCACCGCTAAGAACTATCTGTTCCAATGAACGCAGATCCTTACCAGTCTGTACATAGGCCAGTCCTGTAGTAGTGTATACTTCCTGAAGCTTTCCGCTGTGTCGTCGGCTAGCCACATCTACTGCTGCTCTTGCCAAAGCCAATTCAAAAGCTTCTTCTTCTTGCGAAGAAGGAATTATATACTTTGCTTTACTGAATTTTTCGGCCAATTCTGTAACTTTACTTATAGAGAGACCACAATCAGCAGCCACATTTTCCAGACCGCGTTCAGCAATAATTCCGTCAATACAGTGGCGCATCCCGATATCCCCTTCGACGCTCCTTTTGGCGTATGGTTCGGGCAGTCCTTTGAGCATCACCTGCACGTCCTGCGGTAAGCCATCAGCGATCGAATATACGTCTGTTGTTGCTCCACCGACATCAATTCCCAGCAGAGAACCTATCCCCTTTTCCGTCTCCGTGCCTTCGGCCAGCAAAGTCATCGCCGAGAGCATGGCGGAAGGCGTGGGCATGAGAATCCCGGACAACAAAGCTCTGGTTTTCGTCAAGCCTTTAGCTTCAATAATCTGCGTAAGAAAGAGATTGCGTATCTCCTTTTGCACCGCTTCTGTCTGCAGCTCACCAAAGCGAGGCATCACATTCGGACACACCGTCAGTGGGAAATCTCTAAGAATCTCTGCGCACTCATCCAACGCACTGCGATTACCGGCATAGATAATGGGAAAACGCACAGTGAGTCCTGCTAGTTTTTCGGCATTGCCTACGATGTAGTCTCTATTGCCGCCATCAGTCCCCCCAACGAGAAGAAAGATGTCCGGCTTATTGCTCTCGATCAGAGCGAGATCCTGCTTTGTTAATTCATAGGAAAAAACCTGCTCAATCTTCGCTCCTGCTCCTAGCGCAGCCATGCGGGCTGCCTCAGCCGTCAGTTCCGGAACCAGACCGGAAACATGCATGCGCAAACCTCCGGCGGCAGAGGAGCAAGCCCAGATATTGTCATATTTCTGCGGGCCGATCTTCTTCTCCAACAAATCCATCGCCTCTTCCAAACCGATAGTAATGTCCTCTTCTACGGTGGTAAAGGCGGTCGCAGAACCCAACAGAGTTTCGCTGGCCAGCGAAACTGCTGTCAGTTTGGTCCAAGTGCTACCGAAATCAATTAGGAGAACTGCTCCCATTTACTCCACTCCCAGGTCAACGCTCAGCCACTTCAAGGCTTCTTCCGGAGGAGTACTGGGCGGAAAGACACGATCGAAGCCCATCTCTTTGAAACGCGCCTCCACTTCTGTGAAATCTTGCTTGCCGACCACAATATTGCCACCGACATAAAGCAGAAGGTTTTCCAAGCCTGCTTCATCGAGCTTCTGACGTAAGCCACGACAATCCAGCTCGGCATGCCCGTAGAGTGAAGACACAATAATCGCATCTGCTGCAGTTTCAACAGCTGCGTTGACATATTCCTCCTGTGATACCATTACTCCCAAATTCGTTACATCAAAACCGGCCTCAGTGAAGGCGTAATCCAGAATACGGATTCCCACCGCATGCACATCTGCACCGATCACACCGATGACAAGTTTTTTGCCGTTTTTTTCTGCCATTCCTATTTATCCTCCATTACTTATATGGGTACGAAGTTCACGATAACAATCCTGAACCGAACGATTTACGTAAATCATGGAGCCCTCATCACAAGTAAACTCCATGTAGATCTGCTTTTGTCCTTCTCTGGCCGCTTGACGCAGGCAGGCCAGCTCTTCCGAATCGATAAAATCTTGAACCGAAGCTGGTAAAAGCAAGACATCTTTGTTTGCAATGAACCTAGCAGTTTTGCTGCTGTCGCCGAGCAGTATATTTTCGTAAGACAAGCTTTCTCCGAAAAACTGCTTCAACTGAGCATGCATCACACTCATAAAGCTGCGGCTTACACTCATTATCCCTAGTTTGCCCAGCGAATTAATCTCTGCCAGTTTTAGCGCTGACTGTCTCTCCAAAGTGACGGAGACTGGCAGACGTTGTACCTGAGGCAGTTTCAATTCATCCAATTCGTTTTCTAAGGCTATGGGATAAGATAAAAAGTCCGGACCGTAAGCAATACGTTCCGGACTACTGATGAGATCATCAAAGGACATACGGTAGATTTCCGCCTGTTGGATTGTGTCCAGCGAGCGACCCAGAATGTTGCGCTCTTCCGGCGACTTCGCCACCACCACAACGCGAACCGGTCTCGTCATTGATTCACGCTGGCGCAGGCGTAATTCGAATAATATTTGTGCCTGCTGTGAAGAAAAACCGTTCTGAGCTAATGTGTCCAACATCTTGTCAATGGAATCCAGAGCGTTTTGCTTCCGGCTTTCCTGATCGTGCTCTTCCGGGCTCCGGACAAATGTGCCTCGGCCTCGATCGACAATAATAAGCCCTTCCTGCTCCAAAAGTGAATACACATGGCGAATTGTGCCTACGGAAACATCATATTCTTTCGCCGCTTCTCGAATTGAAGGTAGCTTCGCTCCCTCAGGAAATTCTTCACTGCGGATTTGTTCTCTAATCCGCTCAGTGAGAAGCAGATACAGAGGAACAGAATTCGACTTGTCGTCCGCTGCTGCCATAGAGCCTTACTTCTGCGCTTCCTTCCAGGCGGCCGGCCCGGTCTCATAGAGATTGTTGCCTTCTGAGTCAATCACAACAGTTAGCGGCAAATCTTTAACTTGAAGACAACGCATGGCTTCCGCTCCCAGTTCCTCGTATGCAATTACTTCTGCCGACGTAACGGTCTTGGAAATCAATGCACCGGCACCACCAATAGCACCAAAATAAACTGCACCGTTCTTTTTCATTGATTCAATGACCCCGGGGGAGCGATGCCCCTTCCCGATCATGCCGCGCAGCCCTTTTTCTAATAAAGGAGGTGTATATGGATCCATGCGATAGGAAGAAGTCGGCCCGGCTGAGCCGATCACATGTCCCGGCGAAGCAGGGGATGGCCCTACATAAAACATAACGGCATCCTGCAAATCAACGGGCAAGTCTTCACCTTTCTCGAGGCTCTCTAACAAGCGAGCATGTCCAGCGTCGCGTAAAGTGAAAATATAACCTGACAAGAGTACGCGGTCCCCGGCACGCAATTCACGCGCTTTGTCTTCACATAATGGAGTCGTAACGGAAATTTCTGCAGCCATTAGATAATCACCTCCTGATGACGGATAGCATGACACTGAATATTAACTGCGACCGGCAAAGCGGCGATATGCGTGGGCAAGGCTTCAATTGTCACAGCCAAGGCCGTCGTCCTGCCGCCAAAACCCTGCGGCCCGACGCCCAGTTCATTGATATCACGCAACAATTCAGCTTCAAATTCGGCGTAATACGGATCTTGATGTGTCGAATCCAAACTGCGCAACAGAGAGCGTTTCGCAGCTAAAGCAACCTGTTCAAAAGTTCCACCAATTCCCACTCCCACCATAAAAGGAGGGCAGGCGTTAGGCCCGGCCATACTGACTGTCTCCAAGACAAAGTCTCGAACGCCTTCACGTCCATCGGCCGGCACGAGCATCTTCAGCCTGCTCATGTTCTCACTACCGAAACCTTTGGCCATCAGCGTCAGCTTCACCTTATCGCCCGGAACTAATCTGGTATTGATAAAAGCCGGAGTATTATCTCCGGTATTAACTCTTCTTAGGGGATCTTTAACTATAGATTTGCGCAGATAGAATTTTTCATAACCCTGACGGATGCCTTCATTTATGGCTGCATAAGGGTCAGAATCGAAATGAACATCAAGTCCAATATCCAGAAATACTACAGATGCGCCAGTGTCTTGGCACATGGGAATACTCTCACGATCGGCCAGCTCCGCATTGTCCAAAATGTCTCCTAAAACCGAAATAGCTGTGGCAGCATCTTCTCTTGAACGCGCGGCCTCCATACAAGCCTTCACATCAGCTGGCAATTCCATGGCCAGCGGCCTACACATCTCTCTAACCTTTTCGGTCAGAATACCGGTATCAATCGTTCGCATTTCAGCCTCCTCTGAAGAGATTAGAAACATTTATTTCTGAAACCTATTGTTTATTTGACTGTACTTACACAATACCTCAACGTGTGCTATATCGCAAGTTGAATCTAAATTAAAGAAAGCCTAACAGTCTCCCTTGACATAGAATAGAAATTTACAAGACAATAGAGCATATGAGAGTTCACACTAAAGCATGTGACTCTTGAACTGTATTGCGATTTCTGTGCTTCTTTTTGTCTCGGAATCGCAAAAGATAGATATCGAAATGAGGAAGAATATGACAAAAAGAAGTGAAGTACGTGTAGAAGACACTTGGGATCTGAGTCACCTATTCAGCTCTTTTGAAGAGTATGATCAGGCTCAAAAGAAATTGCAGGAAGATGCCGCTGACTTTGTTGCTCGTTATCGCGAGAATATTGCCGGCAATAAAAGTGCAGATGTTCTGCTGGAATCTTGGCGCGCTCTGGTGCAGCTAATTAGCGATGCGGTAGAAGTAGATTCGTTCGTCTTTCTCGATTATGCCGTAGATATGACCAATCAAGAAAAGATGCGGCGCAACATACTGAGCAATAATATCGTGTCCAAACTCTCGAGCGACATCAGCTTTTACGAAAGCGAGTTAGAAGAAGTTGCTGAAGAAATCATCAAAGAGGCGATAGAGAAAGAGCCGGGATCCGCTAAATATTTCACCGACCATTTGCGCAAACGCCCTCACCGCCTTTCAGCAGAAAGCGAAGAATTGCTTACAGCCCTAGAAGGTGCCACGGTTTCTTTGCCGGAGCAAGTGTACGAAGCTGCAAAATTTGCTGACCTCTCTTTCCCCGACTTTGAAGTCAACGGTGAAACTTATTCACTGAGTTTTGCCGCTTATGAAGAATATTACGCTATGCACGCAGATAGTGCTGTGCGCAGAGAAGCTTTCCGTGTCTTTTCAGAAAACCTGGCTAGATATCGCAATACATTGGCGACAGGCTACTACGCTCATGTCAAGCAAGACGTCCTCTTAGCGGAGCGTCGTTCTTACGAGAACGTCTTCACCTATCTCCTGCGAAACCAAGACGTAGACGAGTCTCTCTATCATCGCCAAATTGATGTAACTATGGAACAGCTGGCTCCTCATATGCGCAAATACGCCAAAAAACTGGGTGAGAGCTGGGGGCTTGACCGCGTGACTTACGCAGATTTGAAACTCCCACCCCTGCGAGATAAATCAATTGCCGTCAGCAGAGAGGAAGCTAAAGAACTGGTACTCGGAGCTTTGGAAGTAATGGGCGCCGACTATCAGAACATTGCTCAACAAGCTTTTGACGAACGCTGGATGGACTTTGCCGAAAACGAAGGCAAGAGCACAGGCGGCTTCTGCTCTTCCTCCATGTATACACACCCATATATCCTACTCAATTGGACAGGGCAAATGCCGGATGTTTTTACTATCATCCATGAACTGGGGCATGCCGCTCAGTCAGAATTATCCAGAGCGAAAAATAATATTACAAATGCTAGCCCCTCGCTCTATTTCATTGAAGCTCCTTCGACTTTCAATGAAACGTTGATGTCGCAATACTTGATTAAGTCTAGCAATGATCCCGATGTGGAAAGACAAGTAGCAGCCCAGATGGTTTCAAATACCTATTACCATAACTTCGTCACCCACTTCCTCGAAGCTCACTGGCAACGAGAAGTCTATCGTGCTGTCGTTTCCGGGCAAGCCTTGACCGCAGATGACCTGGATCAGCTCTTCCTCCAGACCTTGCAGGAATTCTGGGGCGAAGATGTGGAGATGACCCCCGGTGCCGAGCGCACGTGGATGAGACAGCCTCACTATTACAGAGGACTTTATCCTTACACTTACAGCGCAGGGCTCACCGTCGGTACAGCCGTAAGCCTCCGCATTGGACAAGAAGGAGAAGCAGCCGTTCAGGACTGGCTGAAAACTCTGGCGTTAGGCGGAACCATGAATCCGGTGGAATTATCTCGTACCGCAGGTGTTGACATTACGACTGAAAAGCCCTTATGTGATACTATTGCCTATATCGGTTCACTTGTGGATCGTCTATAAAAAGCGGAGAACAAATCATTGATGTTTAGAAAGTCCAAAGTAGACAGAATACTTGAATTACAGCGTGAACAGCGCGAAGCTAGAGATGCTGAGAGTAATCTTGGCCCTGAGACTCTGCCTCAAGATACAGAGGACGACATAAACGACGCTGAGATGGACTACTATCCTCTAGCCGCTGATAGTGACGAAGAAATTGAACGCAGAAAAAAACTCAAAGCGGAAGAACGCAAGGAAAACATGAAGAACATCTTCTCCATGATGCTTGCAGCTGTCCTCGTCTTTCTGCCGGCTCTACTCGTACTGATAGCAGCCTTCCTGCTCTTCATCTGGCTCTTCTTCAGAGGTTTCTAATCGAAAGAATTCGAGATATTTAAAAGGCCGGGCAATTGCCCGGCCTTCTACTTCTGCGGAAATGTTCCGCTTATTCGTTAATATAGGATATGGTCACATTAGCTAGAGTCGCTAGGACAATCCATAAGACTGCTACAGGAATTTTAATAAAAAATTCATTTTCCACCAGTAAGAAAACAATCAACAGTACGACAAAGAGGAAGTTAGAACTCCACTTAATCATGCTAACGTTCTTCCTTTTAATCAGATGATAAAGATTGCTACTTAAGCGATAAAGTATGTAGAGCATAAAAAGGTACTTGACCACTGTGACAAACTGTAATGCTGCGTAATCCGCCAAGGTATCATTGTTAACATCCAAATAGATATTGCCGATCATAAGCAATACTACCACGGCGACTAAAATAATCGTGAGCACTCTGGCTGTATCGAGATTGTGTTTCCTGTCTCTCAAGAAAGCTGCTTCGCTTTGTTCCACGAACATGCCTTTGCCTCTTCTGGATCTCCTAATCCGCACAGCCATGACAAAGACCACCACAGACAGAAGAATGCACAGTGGCATCCAAATGATGAGATTGGTGACAGCGAAGGTCTCCGACTGAGGAATTATGCGGACCAACAAGGAAAAGGCAAAGCGCGCAATTACAGCGAGATAGGGAATAGTCGACAACTTCTGTGGGTTTACGCCCAAATCAATCAAGGTGTGCACCAAGAAATAAATCAAAATCAAGTCGACAACAAATTCGGCCCAGATTACCACTGTTCCTTTTGGCATAGCCAAACCGCTGATAAAAGACACGGAAACAGTATATAAGAACAAAGCTGTCAGCAATGAATGTAACCAGGAAAAGAGCCGTTCAAACTTAATATAAGAGTGGACTTTAGCGAGATCATCAGCATCGTCGCCTACATTAATTAGTGCTTCTTTGTGAGCATTTCCCAGGGCTCCACTTGAGCTATCCGGAGCTCTGAAAACAGAAATGATACCATTGGGACTAAATAGTGATTTCATCATACTTCACTCGCCTCCTCCTCATCTGTTTCAATGAACTCAGATGTAAAATCCTCCGGCAATCTTGTCGTAAACATCTGCCCACTATGTGGAGGCAGCTTGTGGTGACAGGCAACAAAGTGGCCCTCGCTGACTTCTTCCCATTCAGGATCTATATGTACACAGATCTCTGTCATATAAGGACAACGTGTATGGAATTTACATCCGCTGGGCGGATTAACCGGACTGGGGATGTCTCCTTCTAGTATGGTAACTTCTTTGTCACGACTGTCCGGATCTGTTGTCGGAATGGCGGAAAGCAGAGCCTCCGTGTATGGATGACGCGGGTTTTCGAACAATTCTTCTGTCGGAGCCATCTCTACCAAAGTTCCGAGGTACATGACCCCAATGCGGTCACTGATGTATTTAACAACCGATAAGTCATGAGAGATGAAGAAGTAAGTAAGATCCTTTTCTTCTTTCAAATCACTCAAAAGGTTAATGATCTGGGACTGAATCGAAACGTCCAGAGCAGATACAGCTTCGTCAGCAACAATAAACTCAGGATTCAAGGCAAGAGAACGAGCAATTCCGATACGCTGACGCTGACCACCTGAGAACTGATGCGGGTAACGATACAGCATATAAGCCTGCAAGCCGCACAATTCCATGGTGTCCTTGATGTGCTGTTCACGCGCAGCAGCGTCATCAGCGAAAATACCGTGAGCATCCATTCCTTCTCCAATAATTTGACCCGCAGTCATGCGTGGATTCAATGATGAATAAGGATCTTGGAAGACCAGCTGCATATCTCTGCGTAAAGGCCGCATTTCATCATAGGTCAAGCGAGCCAAGTCGATGCCGGTATCGTAGAATTCTTCGTATTTATCAAATTCGGGATCACCTTTGTACTTTTCTTTTGCCTCTTCAAGCTGGCGCACATAATCTTGCAGCTCGTCGGTTAAAGCATAGTAACGATCCAATTTCTTCTTATCACGAGATTTTATGCCTGGTAACGTTTCCCGTGCTTCGATGTCTTCTGAGTAAGAACCAAACCAGTGCTCCAGCGCCAAGCGGGTCTGTGCCCGTTTGTGTCCGGTAGCAAATGCTTTACGCAGCAGAGCAAGCTCCGCATCAGGTTTCTCTACAGCATATAATCCGCCCACAAGTTCCGTTAAGTTAAGGAACGAATCCTTATACTTCTTTTCCAAAGCGGTGAATTCATTATGCTGCTCGAATTGCTTCTCTTCTGACAGAGCTTCATATTCAGCTTTGCGCTTCTCGTAACGTTGTTCTAGATCTTTAACCTGATCACGAAGTTTGTAAAAATCCTTGTATGTCTTATCTACATAGCTAGGAGACAGGTCGTAGATTGACCGACCATAATAAAGGGTACGCCCATCCGTAGGATCGTAGATGCGTAGAATAACTCGTCCTAGAGTAGACTTTCCGCAACCACTCTCCCCTACTAGACCAAAAGTTTCTCCTTTGTAAATCTTCAATGTTATGCCGTCTACAGCCTTAACATTGGCGTCTCTTTGTCCCTCTACAGGGAAATATTGCTTCAGGTTAGACAATGAAAAGAGAACTTCTCTCTCGCCATTAGCTTGTCTTGTTACATCCTTAAAATTCTGCATCACGATCTCCCTTCTCCGGATAGAAGCAGCGAACGGTGTGATTGGGTTCTACTTCAAACATTGGCGGTTCAATTGTGTGACACTTTTCCGTCGCATACTTGCAGCGGGGTGCAAATTTGCAGCCTTTGGGCAGGTTAAGCGGATGTGGAACCGCTCCGGGAATAACGCCGAGACGCTGCTCGGCCGGTGTGTCAAGCCTGGGAATCGATACCATTAAACCCTCAGTATAGGGATGCTGGTACTTCGGGTAACCGAAAATCGTCCTACAGGGAGAGTTTTCAACAATCTGTCCACTGTACATAACTGCAACGTCATCGGCCATTTGGTTAATAACGCCTAAGTCATGCGTGATGAAAAGAATAGCTGTCCCCTTTTCTTCCTGCAATTCATTCATAAGCTTGAGGATCTGCGCCTGAATTGTAACGTCAAGCGCCGTAGTCGGCTCATCAGCAATAAGTATTTTGGGCTGACAGGCCAAGGCCATGGCGATCATTACGCGCTGGCGCATACCACCGGAAAGCTGGAAGGGATATTGCTTCGCCACGCGATCCGGATTCGGAATCTTAACGTCAAGCAGCATGCGCTGAGCATTGCGGTAAGCCTGACGTTTATTCATGTTCTGGTGAATTAGGAATGATTCACCGATCTGTCTTTCAACTGTATGAACTGGGTTTAATGATGTCATCGGTTCCTGGAAAATAACTGAAATGTCATTTCCACGAATCTGATACATCTCATTTCTTGTTAAATTCAAGAGTTCACGACCCTCGAGCTTGACTGAACCACTATCAATATAGCCGTTTTCGTCCAGCAACTTCAATATGCTCATGGCTGAGACTGACTTGCCGCAGCCACTTTCACCTACGATGCCCAGCGTACGCCCGGCTTCTACCGAGTAGGAGACGCCGTTTACAGCTTTTACAGTGCCACGCTTCGTCGTGAAGAATGTGTGTAGATCTTTTACTTCTAATAAAGCCATTGTCTACCTCCTTTATCTAGACGCTGTCTTCGGGTCAACGGCATCACGCAAGGCGTCACCAATCATGTTGATGGAAAGCGTTGAAATAGCCAGAGCCAAAGATGGGAATAGCCAGCGCCACCAGAACTCACCTACTACACGGGAGTTACTCGCAGCAAAGACCATATTGCCCCATGTCGGCGTAGGCAATGTTACACCGAAGCCTAGGAATGACAATGATGATTCTGTAAGGATCGACGATGCGAAACTTAGAGTAATGCTGACCAAAACCACGTTCAGGACGTTAGGGAGTATATGTCTAAAGATAATTCCTCGTTCCCTAATTCCCAGAGATTTGGCTGCAGTGACGTATTCTTGTTCACGCACAGCCAAGATCTGTCCGCGGATAAGTCTAGCCAATCCGGGCCAGGATAATATACCTAATATGACCATGATCATATATACCCGCCCCGTCTCATCTAGTCGATTTTGGACTAAGGCAGACAATATCATCGCCAATGGTAAGAATGGTATAGCATTAATAACCTCTGCTACACGCATGAGTAACATATCAATCCAACCACCGAAATATCCGGCTATTCCGCCTACGATTATCCCGATTACAGCTGAAATAACAACAGCAACTGCGCCTACCGTAAGTGATACACGTCCTCCATAGATCAGTCTGCGGAAAATGTCACGTCCATTATCATCGGTCCCCATGAGGTAGCCGCTGAGTCCGTAACCGTCTGCTTGGTCGTCTTCAGTTATGAACAAAGTATTGTGATAGCCGGCATTAATAGATTTAATATCGCTACGAGAAGGAGCATCAGTTTGACCATAGCTGTTCTCACCCCAAGAGGTTACTGTTCCGTCATCTAGAAGTGCAGTTATATGTCTAGTACCGGCTGAGATTTGGACGACATGACCCTGAATTTCTTCAGGGATATTTGTCAAACCAAATTCATTGCGTCCCCATGCGCTAACTACACCATCATCAGTCAAGGCAAACATTGTTTGGTCTGTAGCAGCAACACCAACAGTGCGCCCTAAGAGATGCTCCGGAGTTTCACCATAAATATTGTCGCGGGTGCGATCCAGAACTACGGGATCTCCGTTCTCAAGTAAAAGGATAGCAGTTGAACGTGCTAGGGCCTGATCAACCACCTGTCCGGGTTGTCCGGGAGGCATACTATAGCGAATGGAGTTAACCTGCCAGTTAAGGACGGCACCCCAGTGATAGACCTTACCCATATCTGTAAGAACAC
This sequence comes from uncultured Mageeibacillus sp., assembly GCA_964346175.1. GTDB lineage: Bacteria > Bacillota > Clostridia > Saccharofermentanales > DTU023 > DTU032. The sequence goes on along the minus strand of CAYFTG010000007.1, from coordinate 4,043 downwards.
TGTTGACCCAACGGCCGGCATAGACCTTGATTGGTGTACCTTCCATTTCGGGAATGTTTGGCAAGCTATGCAAATTGTCGCCCCATGAATAGACATTGGCCTTATCAGTAAGAGCAATGATATGGCTGCTGCCGCAGGCAACATCCACCCATTTTTCATCGGCTTCTAATTCGGGAATTTCCTTATATGAATCGCTCAATTCACCCCAGAGATACAATCCTCCATCTCCGCTAACACCGGCACCAAAGTTATTACCCATGGAGAGTGCTACGGCATCGTTCTTCACTTCTCTGGGAATATTCAGATAGTAAAAACCGGGTCTTTTGTTCTTCATCGTTGGATTCTGTTCCAGAATATCTACTGGCCAGATATAGGGTCCGACGAAGCACAATAAAATCATGAAAATAATTCCAAATATGCCGAGAAGGGCAGATTTGCGTGCTTTGAAATCGTTCCATACTGCTCTCGCCGGACTCTCGACAGTTTCAACTGCCAAAGCATCCATAGCTTCCAGATCTTCTTTATTACCGCCAAAAAAGAGACGGCGCATAGTACTAGTGGTTTTTCGTTTCTGCTGCTTCTTAGAATCAGTCTTCTTGGTCTGATCAGCAGCGTCTTCGATGCGTTCTTTGTTTCTCTTATCTTCTGACATCAAAAACCTCCTTCATCATGCCAATCTGACTCTAGGATCAGCAATACCGTAAGCGAGATCCATAAAGAGATTGCCTAAAAGTGACAAGAGTACGTAGAACATGTTCATCGACATAACTACTTGATAGTCACTTTGTCTTAACGCGTCATAGAGCATCTTACCGATGCCGTTATAGTTAAACATTGTTTCTGTAATAATTGATCCGGAAAACAGACTTATGATCCATCCTGTCATTACGGTAATAAAAGGGATAAGTGCATTCCGAAATGCGTGCGAGAAGATAACGACTCTTTCGCGCAAGCCTTTGGCGCGAGCGGTCTTTATGTAATCTTCACTCAAAGCTTCAATCATAGTAGTACGGACATAACGTGTCAGACCACCCAGACTGATAAAAACCAAAGTAAGAACAGGCAGAGCCATGTACTTGAGGCGGTCCAAGGTCATCTCCAGTGCCGTCCCTCTAAAACCGGGTGTCGCCATACCCGAGACAGGGAACCAGCCTAAGTGTACTGAGAAAAGGAATATGAAGAGAATGGCAAAGACAAAGGTAGGCAGGCTGTAGCCCAATATTGTCACCCCCTGCGTTAATCGGTCAAAAAGAGAACCCTTCTTGACGGCCGATACAATTCCTAATGGTATAGTTATCGCGAATACAATCGCTGTAGAAATCAAATTCAATTTCAGGGTATTGACAATTGGTGCTCCAATAACCTGGTTTACAGGCCTCCTGTAAATGGTTGAATAACCAAAATCTCCCTGTAGTAATCTTTCCATCCAACGCAAATATTGCACAGGTACGGGCTGATCATAGCCCATCGCTCTATATGTTTGCCAATACATGGCATCATACTCATGCGGTTTCAACGATGTGCGATATTCTTCTATAGCGCGAGATACCGGGTCTCCCGGGATCAAATAGTGAATGCCAAACATAATGATAGAGACAATAAAGAAAACAAATATTAAATATAGTAGTCTCCGCAATGTATATTTTAACACCTGGATACTCCCCTCGAATTTTATTAGGAGCATTTGGATCTGCTCCAAGCCTGTTAGTTTAACAGGTCTGCAATTAATTGAATTGCACATCAGCTTTGTGATGATTGAATTTATTTAGCTGATACTAGTGGACTGCCTTCGCAGATCATCCTGCGAAGGCAGTCCATGGTTTTTAGTCTCTAATAAACATAGCGACTTTAGATTTTACTTATCAAAGATCTACTCTTCAATCTTGGCCCAAGTTAGAGCTCTACCGTAATCCCAGAGGACGTCCTGACGATAATCAACGAGTCTTGTATTGTGGAAGACGTGATATTCATCAGAGTAGAGAGGCAGCTCAGGTAGGTACTCATTGTATGCAATCTGGAATTCTAGCCAGTTGTCATACCAAGCTTCGAAGTCACCGGGTTCAGTGTGGTACATTTCCATAGCTAGGTTGTACAGACTATCATCCAAGATGAATGAAGTATTGTAGTAGCCAAGGTAATCCGGATCAGGATTGACGCTGTACCAGAAGCTCAAGACTTCTGAGAAGCCTGATGCTAGGTTCATCATCGTGTATTCAAGTTCTTCCTCAGGCAAAGCTTCACGATAGAAGTGCTTCAAGAGGACGTTGAATTCCTGGGTATTATCGGTAATTTCCATGCCGACCTTCTCTGCTTCAGGCAGTAGGAGGGCGCGGATCAATTCAGATACCGGGTTGTCCGGGGTGTTGATCCAATTGATCAGCAAGGGCATAAGAGTCTTGCCGTCAACTTCAATGATCTGACTAGCGAGGACACTGGCTGCGGGCGGCAGCTCGTCTTCGTTTGTGATTTCCTTATGACGGAGGCCTTCACCGGCATATTCATTGCCTTCTGCGTCGAGCACAAAGCCTGCTTCTTCAAGCAGCTCAACTGCACGCTCAGGGTTAAAGGTGTAAGGGTTCAAAGCTTCGTCTAGTTCGACTTCGCGCATCTGATACTCAATTTGTCCTAAACCGTACATACTATGAACTGTACGTCCGAAGGGACCGGCATACTGTTCTAGGAATGCGGCACGGTCAAGCAGGTGAGCAATGGCGTGACGGACTTCTTTGTACTGAGTCGGAGACTCGTCGCACTGGAATCCGAGATAACCGTAACCATTACGCAGGAAAGTTCTGTAAGTCAAATGGTCATTGGCCTCAACTACTGCCAGACCACCACGGATTGATTCTTCACCGTTAATCGGAGCTAGCAAGTCAACTTCTTTAGTTGCGAGTTCTTCCATCTCGGTATCTTGTACTGTTCTCTTCAAAACGATTGTTTCGATTGCGGGTTTCTTACCGTCGAATGTTCCCAAGAAATTGGGGTTAACTTCGATTGTTCTCAAGTCTGTGTCAATGTCATGACCAACAAATTGGTAAGGGCCACAAGTGACGTCAGGTTGATAACGATAACCGGTTTCGGGATCCATAACTGTTTCTTCAAGTAAAGCAACTGTAAATTCTTCTGAGAGATAGGCACCATTGCCATCATCAAGAACTTCAACGCCAGGTGCTATACGGTGCAGTGGTGTAGGACCATAACCTACGAGTGAAAGCTCATACCAGTATGGCAGCCATTCACCATCGATTGTGATAGAGAAGGAATAGTCGTCAATTCTGCGTACGCCGGCGAATTCACGCTTAACATACTCATAGTCAAGCTCTTCAACTTCATCATCATCATCTGTATCGCCAGGTACGTACTGTTCAGGCAGTGCGTGGAATTCAGCATAACCTAACAATTCAGCACCTGAGGTGTTGCTCATGCCGATAGGTGGGGTTCCGGCTTCCCAACATGATCCCATAAGGACCGAGAAAACATAGTCATCACCGGTGATCGGATCGCCGGTATTCCAGACGAGGTTCTCATAAATCTTAAAGGTAAAGGTCTTGTTGCCGTCTTCATCAACTTCGGATGAAATTTCCTCTACTACGACAGGGTTTACGTGCATGACGGCTTTCTCATCAAAATAAATGAGTCCGTATTCGCCGTGAATCATGTCTTTAACCTGAGCGTCAGGGGCAGCATTTGTCCAGCCACTCCAGAAGTCGCCGCGAGAGGCTGATCCGTCACCAACGACGAGTGTGCCGCTGGGCTCAACGTTTTCTGCCGCTCTAATTGCGAGAGCCTCTTCCTGATTCATGGTTAAATATACTTCTTCTTCAGGCTCAGTTGGTTCTGGCTCCGAAGGATCATCAGTAGGATCATCTGGATCATCTGACGGTTCTTCGGAAGGATCTTCCGAGGGTGCATCGGTGCCTGCTGGCGGGTCTGTGGTTACAGGATCTTCTTCCGTAGGACCACAAGCAGCTAGGACTGAAAACACCATGACGAAAGCGAGAAGCAGTGCTAACACTTTTTTCATTTCTTTTCCTCCATACTTA
>CAYFTG010000006.1:0-75696 GCA_964346175.1 uncultured Mageeibacillus sp. | reverse complement strand
AGCATCGGGTAAAGGTGCGGGACGCGCTGAAAGCGCTCGCTGGCTCTGCCGCCTACGATACTTGTAGGAGATTCTTCATCAGCCAATTGCGGGAAAGCTGCTTCAATCTGTCTCAGCCGCTGAGAGAGAAGATCGTAACCGGCATCAGTAATCAAAGGATCATCAAGATCGTAGTAGGCGCGATTGTACTCTTCTAGCTGTTCGCGCAGTTCTTTAATTTCCTGCATAGCAGCAGACTCGGAGAGCTTGTCCAACCATTCCTCCGAGTCTGTAATCATATCTGAAAATTTTCTGTCAGATGTTTTAGATTCCACGCAAGTCTTTCGCCTTTCCGGCACAACCGAGAACATCAACTATCTTGCGATGAACCATGGCTTCTATAGCTTCTCTGGCAGGACCAAGATATTTTCTGGGGTCAAAATCAGAAGGATGCTCTGCAAAGTGCTTGCGGATGGTACCGGTCATAGCCAAGCGCAGGTCACTGTCTATATTAATTTTACAGACTGCTCTGCTGGCAGCTTCGCGCAGCATATCTTCCGGAATACCGATCGCATCGGGCATATCACCACCATGCTCGTTTATCATCTCCACAAACTCAGGAATAACCGAGCTGGCTCCATGAAGAACGATCGGGAAGCCCGGCAGACGGCGTTCAATTTCTTCCAAGATATCGAAGCGCAGTTCCGGTGTCTGACCTGGTTTGAACTTGTAGGCTCCGTGGCTGGTACCGATAGCGATCGCCAATGAGTCACAGCCGGTGCGCTTAACGAAATCTTCTACTTGTTCCGGATCGGTATAAGATGCCTCTTCAGCGGATACATTGATATCATCCTCAACACCTTCCAAGCGGCCCAGTTCAGCTTCCACCATCACGATGGGGTCGTGATTATGAGCGTATTCAACCACTTTGCGCGTCAAAGCGATATTTTCTTCATATGGAAGATGTGAACCGTCAATCATGACTGAAGTAAAGCCGCTGTCAATACAATCAACGCATAGTTCGTATGAATCACCGTGGTCCAGATGCAGTGCGATAGGCAGTCCCGTCTCGATTATGGCTGCTTCAACCAGCTTGGTTAAATATGTCTGATTGGCATATTTACGAGCTCCGGCAGAAACCTGCAGAATCAGTGGAGCATCCAGCTTCTTGGCTGCTTGGGTAATGCCTTGGATAATCTCCATATTATTGACATTAAAAGCTCCAATGGCATAGCCACCCTTGTAGGCATTCTCAAACATTTCTTTAGTAGATACTAACGGCATAATATTCTCCTTACTCGTCCTTATTAGCAGGAATAAGCCCTTAGAGGCTTGTTCTTAACACTTGAAATTATAGCATAGAGCGAAGAGTTTCCATTCGCTCTTCAGCCTTTTCCAGCTCTTCCCGGTAACGTTCGTATTTTGCTTTCTCGTTATTAACAACTTCTTCCGGAGCACGATCGATAAAGTTTTTGTTCTTGAGCATAGCTTGAGAACGTTGAATTTCCGATTTAATGCGTTCTTTTTCTTTATCTAGGCGTTCAATTTCCTCATTTATGTCGACCAGCTCGCGCATGGAAATTAGCAATTCACCACCCGGGAATTGGACAGCGACACCGTCTTTCAGGGTTTCAGAATCCTGATCGCTGCTAATCTCCCCTATTCCTGCCAGGCGCGAAAGCGTATCTTTACCATCTATGAGACGTTGAGCAATCTTATCCTCGGCCCTGACCACGGCCTTTACTTTTTTGCCTGCAGGTACTTGATATTCAGCGCGTAAATTCCGGACTCCGCGAATAGCTTCCATGAGTCGGGTCATCGTGCTTTGCGCCTCATCATCTGTCGAGTATTTCTCAAACTGCGGCCAGCTTGAGCTGATCAGCTGACCGTCCAATTCCAGATGACCATAAATCGCTTCTGTCACGTAGGGCATAAAAGGATGCAAAATCTTGATGATAACTTGAAGCACCTCAAATAAAACCATCTGTGCCGCCCGGCCGCTGCTGCCGCCTTGATGCAATCTCTCCTTGACAAATTCGATGTACCAGTCGCAGTAGAGATCCCAGACAAACTGATACACCCTTTCTTGAGCCAAACCCAGTTCCAGCTTATCTAGGTAGTCGGCGACATCTTTAATCACATGATGTGTCTCGTGCAGAATCCATCTGTCTTCAACTTTTAACATCTCAGGGCTGATATCGCTATAGTCTCTATCCTCATCCAAGTTCATTAAGACGAAGCGGAAAGCGTTCCAGAGCTTATTCATGAAATTACGGCCCGCTTCAACTTTTTCTTCATGAAAGCGCATGTCGTTACCCGGAGCGATGCCGTAAATCAAGGAGAAACGCAGAGCGTCGGCTCCGTATTCGTCGATTACTTCCAGCGGATCGATCCCGTTATTGAGCGATTTAGACATCTTGCGGCCCTTGGAATCGCGCACCATACCGTGAATCAACACTTTGCTGAAAGGTACCGTGCCTGTGTGTTCGATGCCGGAGAAAATCATGCGAGCAACCCAGAAGAAGATGATGTCGTAACCGGGAACAATCACATCTGTTGGATAGAAAGTTTGCAGATCGACCGTATCCTCGGGCCAGCCCAAGGTGGAAAAAGGCCAGAGTGCAGACGAGAACCAAGTATCTAAGGTATCTTCATCTCTGCTCAAAGAGGAAGAGGAACAATGTGGGCAGCAAGTCGGTTCATCTCGCGCCACGATGAGCTCATCACAATCGTCACAATACCACGCAGGTATACGATGTCCCCACCACAGTTGGCGTGAAATGCACCAATCTCTTACATTCTCCATCCAATTGAAATAGATTTTCTCGAAACGCTGCGGAACAAACTCGGTCTCGCCATTTTTAACAGCGTCTACGGCCGGCTTAGCTAAAGGCTCCATTTTGACAAACCATTGCAGAGACGGCCTATCTTCAATCAAGCTGTGGCAGCGACTACAAGTGCCGACGTTATGCTTAATTTCTTCTACTTCGCTTAATAGCCCAAGCTCTTTCAAGTCGGCCACTACCGCCTTGCGTGCGGAAATTACATCCATACCGGCATACTTCCCGCTATCTTCGGTCATTTTGGCTTCTTCTGTAAGGACCGAGATCAAAGGAAGATTATGCCTTAAACCGACTTCATAGTCATTGGGGTCGTGGGCCGGAGTAATCTTGACGCAGCCTGTTCCGAAATCCATATCGACATATTCATCGGCGATAATAGGTATCTGACGATCGGTTAAAGGTAACTGTAGTTTGCGCCCTATCAGATTCAGGAAACGTTCGTCTTCCGGATTAACCGCTACCGCCGTATCTGCCAGCATAGTCTCCGGTCTCGTCGTCGCAATCATAATTCCACCCTCTGCATCAACAAAGGGATATCTTATATAATATAGCGCACCGTCTTGTTCCTCATGTTCGACTTCAATGTCAGAAATAGAGGTTAGGCAACCGGGACACCAATTGATCATGCGCTCGCCGCGATAGATCAAACCCTTTTCATACAGTCTGACAAAAACTTCAACAACTGCCTTCGACAGACCTTCGTCCAAAGTAAAACGATGGCGACTCCAATCACAGGAAACGCCCAGACGCTTTTGCTGTTCAATAATGCGGTCGTTATATTTATCTTTCCATTCCCAGGTACGTTCGAGAAATCCTTCGCGCCCCAGTTTATCTTTGCTGAGTCCTTCAGCTTCTAGAGCAGCTGTAACTCTCACTTCAGTAGCGATCGAAGCGTGATCCGTTCCGGGCAAGAATAAAGCATTATCGCCCAGTAGACGATGATAACGAATTAAAGCATCAGGTAGCGATGTGTCAAGAGCATGCCCCATATGTAATTTACCTGTGATATTGGGCGGCGGCATCATTATCGTAAAAGAGCGTTTGGTGGACGACGCTTCCGCTCGGAAAGCCCCTGCTTCCATCCACTCCTTATATATTTTTTCTTCTTCAGCAGCCGGGTCAAAATGTTTCGGCACAGAATCAATTTTTCTCATCAACAATCTCCCTTATAATCAAAAATTTAACGTCCATAATCATGCAAAGCAAACTCAACTGAAGGATCAAAACCCGAGAATCTAATGCGGTGAAAATGTATCGCCCCAGTCCCTCCCCTGTCGCTCAGCTGGAAACTCAGCCGCACGATCTGGGCGCGGTTAACAGTTATCTCATCTAATCGCCATAACAAATTTTGATCGCGAAAATCGTCTTTAATAATTTGCGGCGATGCTTCATACTTTACACCATTTGCATCTTCAATTCTTAGGATCAATCTCTTATCTCTATGGTCCGGATTCTTCAGGATCAGATTCATGCGGCTGAAAGGTTCCAGATTTAAAGGCGGATAGGCAGATTCATAATCCAGATAAGGTCCGAATTCGAGGATCCTGTCATCAGCATTGCGGTATTCCAGACACAAACCCTTCCACGAATCTATGTCGCGTGCTTCTAAAAAGGAAAACTTGCCACGCCCTCTCCAAACCTGCCAGAGATTTTCCTTGTCCGGCCAGTCAGTCTTTTTTACACGCGGTTCATCATCGTCGATCGATTTTTTCCAAATCATTTGCTCCAGCTGATCCATGTCTGCCCAGGGCGTAGGTTTCAAGAAAAGAGACTCGCCCAGATCTAGACGAAACGGAACAACCGGAAGTCCATTCGAACCGTAGAGGTTTGCGTGACTGTTAAAGTTGTCAAAGGCATAAGTCAAAGATTCAGGATTGTCTATTTCATCGTGCCAGACCAAAACTCTTACACCATAAAGTACGCGAGCCTGCGCAGGAATAAAAACACGATTCTCTCCACAAATGGAAAAGCCTTTAAGCTCAGTCTCCCCTGCCGGCAAGCGCAGACCTCCGCCCTGCACGGCGCTATCCGTGAAATTAATCATCCATTTATTGCCGACCTGCTCCAACGAAACCGGTTCAGGTGCGGAAGTTGAGACGCCTTCTTCACCGCACAAACCGCGAGCTATTAATGCCATACGAGCACCAAGCTGTAGTTTGGCCCATGGAGTTAGTGCCAGACATACGGTTTCATCTTTCTGATAATCAAGCGGCAAGTCGTACTGTGTCACAAGGCCGCAAGACACGTCCAGGCAGTGATGACAACGGGTCAGCATTTCATTAAAAACCGCCAGGTCATAAGGGCCAAGATCACGATATAAATAAGACTGGAGATGCGCGTAGATAAAATGTAAACTCTCATCTGCGGGAATAAATAATTCCTTAAAGCTGGCAACTAATTCTTCAAGAGCTCTACTATAAAAGTCAGGACTATCAACATCGCTCTCACCGTGAAGCCAAAGTACACCGCGCAAAGCCAAACCGACCAAAGGAGACAGTTTGTGGTTGAACATGGCACCGGGTTGGTTTTTCGGATCAAAAACCCTCAGCAAAGGAACAGTGCGTTTGTGCACCATGGTTCGTCTAACCTGAGGACGAGGGAGCAGCTTGGAGCTCGACTCCACTGCATCGGGTTGTCTACCGTCCAGCAAAGCAGCCGTTTGTGGTCGCACACTGCGACGTCTGGCGAAAGCCTCTTCCTCCGACAATCCCTCTTCCTTAACCGTTCTTTCAATTGACTCAAGATTCCACGTATCATCGTCGCGATAAAGCTTCAACTCCCGGACATGGCTTTTCAAAATAGGATCCTTCTCCAAAACCTCTCGCGGTAGCCACGAATGAATATGTGTTCCGGGGCAAGCAGCGTTGATGATACCGATCGGCACATTGATAGACTGTGAGAGATGCCAAGCAAAAGAAAAAGCTGCCGCCGACACATCTTTAACCAAATGAACCTGATTGCCGCGCAACCAAAAAGCATCCGCCGCTTCACCCAGAGGATAGGGACTATAGCTCGGAGTACTGTCGCTGAGACCATTTTCATTCATTTGGAAAAAACGTATATTCTCAAGATTTATAGCTTTATCCAATAACTGTTCCACATCAGATTCGCGCACAGTTTGCGCCATATTATCTTGACCGGCAGCTAACCAGACTTCACCGACCAAAATATCCTGGAGAACGATCTCATGTTCAGTACAGGAAACCTTGATGATATATTTATCGAAAGATGCTTCCAAAGCCGGAAGCTTTATCTGAAAGTAACCGTCTCTTTCTGTAACGTCATCTTCTTCATATATAATTCCGTAACGGCTGGCATTTTCTAATGCACTGGCTTCATCTAGAGCTTGCCGCTCTATACTCAGATGCACTTTGCTTTCTTCCGGCGCAAAACCATATAAGCGGCAGACCACGCCTTGCTGTAAGACCATGCCATCGCGAAACACCGTTGCCAATTTGATCACTGCATCACTCCTGCTTTTTTCGAAATTAATCCATTTTTCAAGTATAAGTTAATTGCGCAAAGTAAATATCATCTAAACATTATACACAGATCAGCTCAATTCATATAGAGATCACTTGCCTTCTTCAGCTAGGATCACCTTATGCCTTATCACGCGAATAGCGTTCACTTCCTCTGCCGTCAAAGCTTCTCGTTCTTGTAGAGCTTCTAAGACATTATCAGGCCGCAGATTGTCCCTGCTCCCCGCTACGCTAAGCAGTCGTATGCTATCTTCGGAAATCTCTTTTGTCTCTACGATCTGAGCAGCCAAGTCGAGTTCACGGCTTTTGCCTTTACGTGTCCTTGTAAAAAAAACCGGCTCTCCGGTAAAAACTTCCCTAAAGGCTGAGCCAACTCCCTTGCCGACGAACTCATATTCTGCCGTTTCAACTAAAGACATGATACTCTTTCTATGCCCAAGATCAATGTATTCAGCGTGTTCGATACTCATGCCGGCCGGCAGTTGAGAATTAAGTCGCTCCACAGCTGCATCCAGATCAATCTCCTCGGTCAAGGTCAGTTCAAAAGGCTCGAAACGAGTTTCAATACCACAAGCAACAGGCAGTGCGAAGACCAGTTGCGGTCTGGGATTATACGCCTGATCGCTCCACGCCAGTGGCCAGTCAGCCCTAGCCAAGGCGCGCTCAAAGAGGCGCATCATGTCCAAATGGGCCAGATAAACCGGGGCACCGCTACGAGCATAGAAAAGCCGTACATTCCGCATTTGCTCCGGATCAATCTCAGGCGTAGCTATCTCGACTTCACTTAAAGAGAGCTCTCTAGTTTCTCGCTCTAAAATCGGCTCATCCTCCACCTGTTTTTGCCACTGCAGACAGATACCACAGTGTTCGCTCTGTAAGCCGCAGTAACTGCACTGATCCATGCATGAGGCACTGGTCTTTCCTTCCATAGCCAGCTGTAGTTCACGCAGCAAAAAACGCTTGTTGACGCGGACATCCATATGATCCCAAGGCAAGGCTTCATCTGTACTGCGAGCACGCGTATAATCATCACTACTCAAACCGTTAGCGGCCAGCGCTTGATCCCAGCGTTCCGCCGAGAAGTGTTCATGCCAAGCATCAAGGAAACTACCGTCGCGCCATGCTTGTTCAATTACAGGTGCCAAACGACGGTCGCCACGCGCTAAAACCCCTTCGATACGTGAACTCTCGTACTCATGCCACTGCAGGCTAATGCGGCGATCACGCAGCAAGTCTGTCAGCAGGCGCACTCTTTCCTTCATTTGAGCGGGAGTGATCTGTTCTGCCCACTGGAAAGGTGTCCAGGGTTTGGGAATAAAAAAGGAGATGGCTGCGCTGATCTTGGGCTGACGTTTGCGCTCTTCTGGAGGGATTTCTTTCCAAACATTTAGAACTTTCCAGCAAAGATCCGCAATCCCTCTGACATCTTCTTCGGTTTCGCTAGGAAGCCCCAACATGAAATATAATTTGATATTGGTCCAGCCGCCTCGGAAAGCGATATCACAAGCCTGCAGCAGATCCTCCTCCGTAATATTCTTATTGATAACATCGCGCAAACGCTGTGTGCCTGCTTCAGGCGCGAAGGTAAGGCCAGCTTTGCGCGTGCCGGAGATCTGTTCCATTAAGTCAAAATCGAACGAATCCAAGCGTAAGGACGGTAAAGATAAATTAACATGGCAATTTGCCGTTTTTTCTATTAAAGCCGGCATCAGGCGGTCGCGTTCACTGTAATCGCTGCTAGACAGGGACAACAGGCCCAATTCGTCCGCACCGGTCGAGTCCAGAAGTTTTTCCGTATATTCAGTCAAGGTCGTGAGAGAACGTTCCCGTACGGGCCGATAAATATAGCCCGCCTGACAGAAGCGGCAACCGCGCGAGCAGCCGCGAAATAGTTCCAGCACTGCACGATCATGCACAACTTCCATCAAAGGCAGAAGCGGTTCAGTGGGATAGATTATTTCATCTAGGTCCGGCTCAAAGCGTCTTATAATTTTTGCAGGAGCTGCAGAGTTGAGCGGCTTCAGTTCGACGAAGCCGGCTTCGTCGTAGACGGCTTCATAAAAACCCGGTACATAGATTCCCTCAATCGTTGACGCTGCCCGTAAAAAGGCTTCTCGTGAGTCTCCGCGGCCTTTATGCTCACGAAAGACTTCCAACAATTCAGCTAAGGCCGTCTCCCCTTCTCCTAAGTGGATCAAATCAAAGAACTCAGCCATCGGCTCAAGATTACAGGTAATCGGTCCCCCCGCAATCAGGAGCGGGTGGGAATCATCACGTTCTGATCGAGAGAATGGGATCGCAGCCAGATCTAACATTTCCAAAACAGCAGTATAAGAGAGCTCATAATGTAAGCTGAAGGCTACCACATCAAAGTTATTTAGAGGCGTACCCGACTCGATAGACTCCAACAGGATCTGCTCTTCTCGCAAAATTTCACGCATATCCGGTGCCGGCATAAAAGCGCGTTCACAGAACATCTCTTCTTGGGCATTGACTGCTTGGTAGAGAATCTGCAAGGCCAGATTAGACATGCCAATTTCATACAAATCAGGGAAACAAAAAGCCACGTGCAGACGTTCCTGCGGGCTAAGCTGTGCAAAGCTCTCTGACTTATCTATTAGATTCCATTCGCCACCGACATAACGGCTCGGCTTTTCCACGCGTTGCAAAATAGCACGCGTTTGCATTCTTTTTTTATTCATTATTTATCGATTATTTTTCTTTCAGTTCTTCTAAGAGTAGTGCGCGTTCTTCTTCAAAACCCGGCTTACCCAGAAGCGCAAACATATTCTTTTTATAGGCTTCAACACCGGGCTGATCAAAGGGGTTGATAGCGTCAAGATAACCACTGAGGGCGCAGGCTTTTTCAAAGAAATAAATGAGAGCACCTATATGCGCAGGAGAACGTTGTATGACTTCTATGCTTAAATTGGGCACTCCACCGCGCACATGGGCCATGCTGGTTCCCAGTGCAGCTGTGCGATTAATTTCGTGCAAGCTCTTGCCGGCAAGGTAATTCAGCTGATCCGAATCATCCTCTTGCAGTGGCACCTTCAATTCGCGCAAGGAAGATTTAAAGAGAATCGCGGTCTCAAACAGTATCCTTCTGCCTTCTTGGATGTATTGTCCGAGCGAGTGCAAATCGGTTGTAAAGTTCGCGCCTGCGGGGAAAATACCGCGACCGTTCTTACCTTCACTTTCACCGAAGAGCTGCTTCCACCACTCAGTAAACATAGCCAGCGAAGGCTCGTAATTTACCATCATTTCCAAGAGATAGCCGCGTTGGGCCAAGACATGGCGAATCAAGGCATAGTGCACGCAGTCGTTTACATTTTCCGGTTCAAATTTCAGATATTTCTCGTACGCCCACTCAGCACCGGCGAGGAGATCACGGATAGGGATACCAGCCACGGCAATTGGCAGCAGACCGACAGCGCTCAAGACAGAATAACGTCCGCCGATATCATCAGGCACAACGAAGGAACTAACTCCGGCCTCGTCTGCGTAAGTGCGCAAGGCTCCCCTCTCTGCATCCGTTGTAACGACAATGCGTTGCTTCACTTCTTCCGGGCCGTATTTCTTCTCCATGAAAGAGCGTAAAACGCGAAAGGCGATGGCGGTCTCAGTGGTTGTTCCGGATTTTGAAACTACATTGAGGCTGACATCGTAATCTTCGATAATATCGCAAAGCTCAGATAGATAGTCTTCACTCAGCTGATGTCCTGCGAAAAGGACTAAAGGAGCACCACGCTGAGACTTGTTCAAAAGTGTCGGAAAATGATGATTACAGGCTTCAATGACTGCTCTGGCACCCAGATAGGAGCCTCCGATACCTAAGACCAAAAATATATCGCTGGACTCACGCAGCCTGGCTGCTACCGCTTCAATTTCCCTGAGATCTTCTTCCGTATTAATCCGGGGAACATGATACCAACCTGAGTATTCAGCGCCGGGTCCGGTTCCACTTTCCAATTGCTTGTGAGCAGTTGCCATAAACGGAAGTAAATTCTGCAGTTCTTCTTCCGAGATAAAGGGCATTGCTTGTTGGGTCTTAAGGCTCAACATGGCATGATCCTCCTTTTTTTCTAGATATTATAAGTGATATACAGTATTGTGCATTCTCACGTCATTATAGCGAATATTGGAGATAAAAAGCCGGCCGCCACACGCTGACTACGCCGGATCGTTTATTTCTTGTCACTAGCGTAAGTATCAACTGCAGCTCGCACTCGATAGAGTTCGTTGGTGCCACCGATCACTCTGACTGATCTGCCTTTCGATATAATTTGCGTGGAAACAGCCGGGAAAACTTCGAAGGACGACTTATCCGTGCCACCTAAGGCAATTTCATCTTCGCGTTCCGCGGACAAAGCAGTACGGATTTGGCCAATAGCATTGGGGCGTAACTCTGTCACTGCAATTGCGCGCATACCGACCAGCGTGTCATCGTTCTTTTTGATCTCATTCTTGGCTGCTGATTCGACCTTACGGCGTAGCCGCCTAAAAACAAAAAGTGCTAGCCCTAATGCAAGTAGGGCTAGCAGCAGTATACGTACTATTTGGCTAATCTCAGGAATACTCATATCGTTTTTAAACTTAGTGCTTTATTCTTCCAGATAAAGGCGTAATTAGCGCTATCATCATAATGTGGACCGCCCATGTCGGGTGATGCAAGTTCCGCACCGACATTGTCAGCGCTATCCACTATTACTTTCTCAGCATAATTGAGATCGCCTGCTAACCACAGGTCCGCCAGAATGTCTTCAATGCGGCGTTGGATCTTGCGACGTAGAGGTCTAGCACCATACTTAGGTTCATATCCTTCTTGCGCCAACAAATCTCTAGCGTCCTCTGTGACTTCTAATATGATGTTGCGTCGAGCCATATCGGCAATCGGATCTTTCAACATCAGATCAACAATCGCTCTAATTTCTTCACTACTTAATTCATGGAAGACGACAGTCTCATCTATACGGTTTAAGAATTCAGGGCGGAAAATATCTTTCAAAACGCCATCAATTCGTTCCTCCATCGCGACATGCCCGTCAGCACCAAAACCTATGGTATGTCCTTTTAGAGTTGTGCCGGCGTTGCTGGTCATAACAATAATGCTGTTTTCGAAGCTCACGACGCGACCGTGACTGTCTGTCAGACGCCCGTCATCCATGATTTGAAGCAGGATGTTATAAACATCGGCATGCGCTTTCTCGATCTCATCAAAAAGCACCACACTGTACGGTTTACGTCGAATTTGTTCTGTCAGCTGTCCGCCATCGTCGTAGCCAACATATCCCGGAGGGGATCCGATCAGCTTGCTCACCGTGTGAGCTTCCATATATTCGGACATATCCAGTCTGACTAAGGCTTCTTCCGTATCGAACATTACCTCAGCCAAAGCCTTGACCAGTTCAGTCTTACCTACTCCTGTCGGTCCGACGAAGAGGAAGGTGGCCGGTTTGTTTTCTTGGCTAAAGCCCGCTCTATGTCGTCTGATAGCTCGTGACAATGCGTTGACCGCTTCGTTTTGTCCCACGACACGCTCATGCAATCTTTCTTCAAGATGAATCAGTCGTGTGGTTTCCTCTTCGGTCATACGTACAACCGGAATGCCGGTCCACATCTCAACAACTTCAGCGATATTCTGACTTTCAATCTCAACCGGATGACAGTCTCGTGCCAAGTCTTCCCGCTCGGCACTCAGACGCCTCAATTCGGATTCAATCTCCATACGCCTGGCATAGAGTTTATCCTGATCCTGTGTGGGAGCAGCTTCATCAATCGCTCTCTCTACATCTTCCTGGGCCAATTGTAAGTTCTCAATTTTATTATCCAGCTGTTTGATCTCTACAAGGCATTCACAGGCTAGGTTCGCACACGAACCAGCTTCGTCCAAGAGGTCGATCGCCTTGTCAGGCAGGAAACGCTCTGTGATGTAGCGCGAAGAAAGTCGCACTGCTTCTTTTACTACCGGAGCAGGGTAGAAAACATGGTGATGTTCTTCATAGTAGTCTTTGACGCCCATGAGGATATCAAAGGTATCTTCTTTACTAGGTTCATTAACCATAACTTTCTGGAAACGACGCTCCAGAGCAGAATCTTTCTCAATATGGCGGCGATATTCATCTAAGGTCGTGGAGCCGATAACGCGGATTTCGCCCTTTGCCAAGGCAGGTTTGAGAATATTGCCGGCGTTCATTGCGCCTTCAGCATCGCCCGCACCCATAATATTGTGTAGCTCGTCAATGACCAAAATAACATTACCGGAACGACGGCAGTCATCGACGACCCCTTTCATGCGGCTTTCAAATTGACCACGGAACTGGGTCCCCGCCACCATAGCGGTCATATCGAGTAAGAACATTTCCTGATCCAACAACTTCGCCGGAACCCTACCTTCATGAATCCTGACAGCTAGGCCTTCTGCAATAGCGGTCTTACCTACGCCGGGTTCACCGATCAAGGCCGGGTTATTCTTAGTGCGGCGGTTGAGAATCTGGATCACATGATTCAGCTCCTCATCACGCCCTATAATGCGGTCAATCTCGCCCTTAGCTGCTTTTTCAGAAAGATTCGTGCTAAACTGCTCCAAAAATTTACGACGCGGTTTACGGTGTCTTCTGGAGCCTCTGTCCTCAGAACCTCCAATATTTGCCGGAACAAGTTCTCCAGACGAAGAGTTAGCTCTCAACAAAGCGTCTGCGTAACCACCCCTACGTTGCGTTCTCTCGACTTCTGACGCATCATTTTCTTCGTCTTCACTGTCTTCTAAAGCAGTGTCCTCTTCTATATCCGACCACTCAGAGTCATTAATACCGGGGAATTCTCCCTTCATCAGCATGCCAAGAACTTCTTCCGGCCTCTGACCGGAAAATTGCTCCATCATCTGATTCATGCGAGAAGTTATTTCATCAACATTTTCTTCATTCACGCCAACACGTTCGAATAACTCTGCCATGCCTCCGAAATTTTGCTCGTAGGCGCATTTCAGGCAGACTCCTTCAATACGGTTCTCACCGTCGAACATTTTGTTAGCATAAACAACTGCTTCGTTGGTTTTACATATTGAACATTTACTCATTTGCATATCCGTTGTTCTATTCCTTAAATATATAGTATGTGATCAAGCTTCTTTGCTCAAGATCTGACCACGTTTGTTACGATGTTTTCCTGGGAAACTGTAGGATACACCCGTTTCAAGATTTGTGCAAGGTAAAGGCCGGTATAGGAATCATTGTTCTCAGCGATTTCTTCCGGCGTGCCTGCTGCTACCAAATAGCCACCATTTTCTCCGCCCTCAGGCCCCAGATCGATAATGTAGTCAGCTGTTTTAATTATATCGAGGTTGTGCTCGATAATTAGGACGGTATTGCCGGACTCGACAAGTCGATGCAAGACGTCGATCAAGTTGTGCACGTCAGCTGCATGCAGGCCGGTGGTGGGTTCATCCAGTATATAGAAAGTCTTTCCGGTATCACGTTTGGACAACTCTGTTGCTAGTTTGATCCGCTGCGCTTCTCCTCCGGACAACTGCGTCGACGACTGTCCCAGCCGGATGTAGCCCAAGCCGACATCAAGCAGTGTCTGTAACTTTCGCGCTATGCTCGGTATGTTTTGGAAAAACTCTAAGCCTTCTTTCACTGTTAAGTCTAATACGTCGCTAATGTTTTTCCCTTTATAACGTACTTCCAGGGTCTCGCGGTTATAGCGCAGGCCATCACAGACTTCGCAGGTCACATAAACGTCAGGTAGAAAATGCATCTCAATGCGGTTGACGCCGTCACCTTTACAGGCCTCACAGCGACCGCCTTTGACATTAAAGCTAAAGCGGCCGGGCTTATAGCCACGCGCCTTAGCCTCAGGCGTCTCGGCAAAAAGTTTTCTCACCATGTCGAAGGTGCCCGTGTAAGTAGCAGGGTTTGAGCGCGGTGTACGCCCAATAGGAGACTGATCGATGGAAATTACTTTATCCAACTGCTCAATGCCCTCGATGCGGTCAAACTTCCCTCTCCGGCGGCGGGAACCCTGTAAATCGTGCTCCAACTTTTTCAGCAAAACCTCGTTTGCCAAGGAACTCTTTCCGGATCCGGAAACGCCTGTTATACAGACCAAGTTCCCCAGCGGGATTGAGACGTCAATATCTTTGAGGTTGTTCTCCGCTGCTCCGTAAATTTTCAAAAAACCCTGCTCCTGAGGTCTGCGTTCCAAGGGAATAGCTATGGTTTTCTTGCCTGAGAGATATTGCCCGGTTATAGAATTTTCATCTTTGGCGATATCTTCCGGTCGCCCGCAAGACACTATATGGCCACCGTACTCACCTGCCCCGGGACCGATATCTACAACCGTATCGGCTTCCCAAATTGTTTCTTCGTCATGCTCTACCACAATGACAGTATTACCTAAGTCACGCAAGTTCTTCAGCGTACGTAGGAGCCTGGCGTTGTCGCGCTGGTGCAGACCGATGGAGGGTTCGTCAAGAACATAGAGGACACCGGTCAAACCGGACCCGATCTGGGTGGCCAAGCGAATACGTTGTGCTTCGCCGCCGGATAGACTTGCCGAAGCACGTGACAAAGTCAGATAGTCCAAGCCGACATCGAGCATAAATTGCAAGCGCGCTTTAATCTCCCTGAGTACGGGCTCGGCGATCTCTGCCTTAGCCTGATCAGGGAACTCCACCTGTTGCAGGAAGCTATGCGCTTCGCTAACCGACAAATCGGTCAGACCCTTTATGTTCAGACCCCCGACTGTCACAGCCAAACTTTCCGGCCTGAGACGACCGCCCTGGCACGCTGAACATTCCGTATAAGCTAGATATTGATCATAATAGTCTCGTATATCACCTGAATTGCTATCTTTATAACGACGCTCTAAAACTGAGACGACGCCGCTCCATTTAGTATGATAAGGCTCGCCACGGTCATAACGCGTCATGCTGGTATCGACGGTAATCTTGGTGTTGTCACCGCCAAACATAACGATATCCTTAATTTTCTGCGGTAAATCTTTCCACGGCGTTTTCAGTGAAAATTTGTACTTCTCCGCCAATGCATTGAGGTGTGCTCGCGCCCAGCTGTTATTATCCTTGAAGTTAAAACCTATTGCAGAGATCGCTCCTTCTTCGAGCGACAGCTTCGGATCTGCAAGAATCAACTCGGGATCAATATGCGTATGTATACCCAAACCTGTACATTCAGGACAGGCACCGTAAGGATTATTAAAACTGAACATCCCGGGCGAAATATCACCGATGCTGATCTGGCAGTCCGGACAGGAAAAATTTTGTGAAAAAAGCTGCTCACGCCAGTCCAACTCACCCTCATCACTTCGCTGTTCGAAACGAACCATAACCAGACCATCCGCAAGCCTGAGAGCAGTTTCCAACGAATCAGCCAATCTGCTGCGAATGTCCTCACGCAAGATCAGACGATCAACGACAACCTCTATGACATGTTTCTGGGTTCTTTGCAGATTGATCTCTTCTTCCAGCTCATAGGTCACACCGTTGATACGCACACGGACGAAGCCTTCGCCGCGCAAATAATCAAGTACTTTCTTGTGCTCGCCTTTGCGATCACGCACGACGGGCGCAAAGATGTTTAATCGTGTGCCCTCCGCTTCTTGCATGACGATATCTAAAATTTGATCGACAGTTTGACGCTCAATCGTACGCCCGCATTGCGGACAGTGCGGTGTACCCGCTCTGGCATAAAGCAAGCGCAGGTAATCGTAAATCTCCGTCACCGTACCTACAGTTGAACGGGGGTTCTTGCTGGTCGTCTTCTGGTCAATGGCAATAGCCGGTGAAAGGCCGTCGATGCTGTCAACGTCCGGTTTCTTTGATTGACCGAGAAACTGTCTAGCATAAGATGACAGCGACTCCACGTAACGCCTCTGACCTTCAGCATAGATCGTATCAAAAGCCAGTGAAGACTTTCCGGAACCTGAAATTCCAGTAAAAACGATCAGTTGATTGCGAGGTAAAGTCAGGGAGACGTCCTTTAAATTATGTTCACGCGCTCCGCGTATTGTTAGATCAGAATTCATGGTTTGAGTTTAGCACAGCAGTATGAAAAATTGCGTAACTACTTAGAATAAAAGGTGACAAATATTAACGTCCTCTTAATACTTCTTTCGGTATACAAGTAGACACATTGCCGTCGGCCAGAGGTACTAAATCTATTTCCAAAGAATAAATTGTGGAAAGATTCTCTGAGTTCAGGACCTCCATCGCTTTGCCTTGCGACATTATCTTGCCATCATGTAGAAGAATAACCTCATCCGCAAAGAGTAGGGCCTGATCCGGGTGGTGCGTAGATAAGAAGATAGTATAGCCCTCGTTGGCCAGTTCACGAATCATCGACAGAATACGCATCTGATTACCGTAGTCCAAACTGGAAGTCGGCTCGTCCATAATGAGAAATCTCGAACCTTGCGTTAGGGCACGCGCGATTAAAACCAGCTGCCTCTCCCCGCCCGAAATCCGTGAATAGCCACGGTCTTCAAAACCATTCAGTCCGACACGTTTCAGCGCCGCACGGGCCACTTCTTCATCCTCTTCACCCGGCAAGTGAAAAAAAGATCCGTTGGTTTGAGTCGCCATCAGCACTACCTCTAAACAGCTGAAGTTAAACACAGGAATATGCGACTGCGGGATATAAGCAATCTTCTCTGCTCTTTCCTTAGTGCTTAAGGCCGCTACATCCACACCTGCAAGCTCAATACTACCCTCATAGGAGGTTAGGAACTGCAGAATGCAGGAGAATAAAGTACTTTTTCCTGATCCGTTGGCTCCAAGGAGGCTGACCAGGCTGCCTTTTTGCAGAGAAAAAGAAACACCGTTTAAGACCTGGTGATCACCGTAGGAAAAGTGTAGATTTTTTACTACTAAGCTCATAGATCTCCTACTGCAAACGGCTTCTGCGGCTGAGAAGCAAGTAAAGATAAAAGGGTGCTCCGACTAGTGAAGTCAGTATCCCCAGAGGTATTTCCGCTGTATAGGCCAAGCGCGATATATTATCAACAATGAGCAAAAAACAAGAGCCCATCAAGAGCGATGTCGGCAAGAGACGCCTATAGTTGCTGCCCACCAGGAGACGCGAAAAATGAGGTATGACCAAGGAAATCCAACCGATCATACCTGAGACTGCGATGCTTGTAGCTGTTAGCAAGGTCGCGCAGACGATGACAATTAAACGCATTGGCTTAACCGACACACCCATAGATTGGGCTTCCCGTTCATCCATGGTCAGTAGATTGAGTCGCCAACGCAAACCCAATAAAGGCAGCAAGCCGGCGACAATAAGTATTGCTGCATAAAGCAAATCCGTCATCGACTTCCCGTTCAAAGAACCAAGGAGCCAGAAAGTAATCTGCGGTAATTGGTCATTGGGATCGGCTATTATTTTCAGAAAACTGGTACCTGCATTAAAGACCGAGCCGACCATGATCCCTGCCAGCACCAAGCCTAGAATTTGATTTTGGCGGAGCAGCTTACTGATCATGTAGACAAGAGCTACCGACAGTGCGCTGAAGACGAAGGCAGAAGCCGATATCCAAGCTCCACTGGCACCTAGAAGTATTCCCAAAGCCGCTCCAAAAGCAGCACCGGAAGAGGCCCCGACAATGTCTGAGCTGACCAAGGGGTTACGGAACATACCTTGGTAGCAGGCTCCTGCTACTGATAGAGCCGCACCGACCAGTACGGCCAAGCAGATGCGCGGCAGACGCACGTTGAAGAAGATCGCCTCTGAAGAATCAGTCCAGGTGACCTCTACATCCGTAAAGCGGCTCAAAATCAAGCGCCCTATTTCTGATAATCCCAGTGGATATCTCCCCAGCACGAGAGAAATCAGAAAAAGGGCGACAAGAGATATTGTCAAGATTAAAAGTATTTTTCTATAACTGCCTTGTGTTATCGCTTTCAACTATTAATTACCAATCACACCTTACGGAACAGTGACTAAAACAGAGTTTTCCATCATTTCCGCATATTCTTCTGAGCTGAGATCATAATCATAGAAGAGATCATAGTACTCAGTCGTTATGCTTTCTATATCTTCTGTGAAAACATCAGGATACAGGATATGCGCCATCCACTGCAAGCCCATATAGCGGTTGACCGAAGGAGGAGCTCCGAGCCAATTATACGGCTGACCGGGAACCTCAAAGTACTTCCCTTCTTTGATAGCGCTTAAGGTGCTAAAGGAGGGATCAGTGGCTGCATCATCATAAACTGAACCGGAAGCGAAAAAGATGTATTCCGGATCCCATAAAATCAATTGTTCCATGTTAATCTCGTCGCCTGCCCCACGTGAAGAAGGGTTGTCAATGTCAACAACGTTAGTGCCGAGCATGTCCATGATAGTCGAGTGGTAAGTATCCTTAGCTAAAGCATTCAGGCCGGTCTCACCTAAGAGATAAGCAAAGGTTAGACGGTCTTCTTCAGCGATTTCTGCCATTGTTTCGGTCACACTAGTGTAAACGTCATCACAGTATTCACCTAAACGCTCGCCCAATTCCTCTTTGTCCAAGAGAGAACCCAGCGTACGATAAGCATCACCCGCATTGTGCAGACCAGCCTCGATAAATATTGCCGGAATACCTGTTTGCTCAGTAATTGTATCCATGTCGGCCCCAATATTGTCTTTTGGTTCACCGATATCGATCACCACTTGCGGCTCCAGCGCTGCTAGTTGCTCCATGTTAATGTCCTCTGAACCGAAGAATTGGCCGATCTCAGGAAGCTCTTGATAGTGACCACCAAGATAATGTGCTGCGCTATCACTCAACGAACGACTCAGTGCAACCATCTTGTCACCACCGATGCTCAGCAAGAACTGTTGGGCCAAAGGTCCTGAAGGAACGATTCTATCAATTGTCGTCGGTAACTCAACTTCCCTACCCGCTGAATCAGTAAAGACGAAAGTATCAGGTTCAGCAGAATCAGTTGGTGCTTCAGTCGCCGACACTGTAGTTTCAGGTGTCGGTGCGTCTGTATCGACAGGGTCAGAAACGACGGGTTTCGAGGGCGTAGTTTCTGCCGGCGGTTCCGAGGGAGCACAAGCTGCAGCTCCAAGTGCTATCGCCAAGGCTAGAAGCAGGCTCAATACAATATGTTTAGATTTTTTCATTTTTTCCTCCTTGCCCATTCGCTGAGCAACATGCTGACCTCCTCACATTAGTGCAATATCAAGGCAACTGTTTTTGTTGAGTAAGTTGCTAGTGATAAGATACTGCTTCTTCCTAAACTTGTCAATCTAAAAATATTTGTTTTATTTGTGGAAAGCGAATAGAAAAACCCCTGCGACTAACTGCCACAGAGGTTCTGGTGACCCTAACGGGAATCGAACCCGTGATTTCGCCTTGAGAGGGCGACGTCTTAACCGCTTGACCATAGGGCCGCAAGCGCTGCTGCATTATATCAGTTAGTGAAATGCAGCGCAAGCTAATAATGATAGGAAAATTTTCCTAGAGCTTTGACTTGGTTTTAAGGTGTGAAAATCAATTTTTCGTTACTACCGGGCTATTTTCTCCAGCCTTATCTATTGATTCAGTATTACTGTTTGCGTGGTACCTGCGCTTAAAGAGCGTGAACATTGCATAGAGAACAACGTAAACAGCAATACTCAAGCCAAGTCTAAGATAAGGGGATGCTTGCTCAACAAAAGTCATAATTAGAAGTGAAAGAAAGTAAAGCGGAAAAGAAATGCGACCGCTATATTTATCATCCTTTATAGCTGAATAAACTATCCAAGCCGTAACTAGTTACTTCTCTCATAATCCCACAGAGGTATTCTTCCGGGCAAAGGGTAATAAGCAACATATGCCGGCAACAGGATGGCTTGACGATTACTATAATATTTTCCCGCGAATCCTTTGTAATACACCGTCAGGCTGCTTAGAGGCTTTCCGGGCTGCACCAGCAAATTATCTCCCTTGCGCTCATAAGCTACTTCCTCGCCATTGCTGTCTTCAACCTTAGATACTTCGTAGCCGTGATGCAACGTAAAAGGATAAGAGGTCTCATTGTTTTCTGCCAGCTGCAGCGTAGCTTGTCCGACTAAGACACGATCTATATCGAAAACGAGATCGTAAGACTCAATACTAAAGTTGGCATCAAACCTCCCCTCTTGCTTGCCGCCCAAACGATAAGTACTCTCTCCTTCCAAAATGCCGTGTGGTCGTTCATCTCGCTGTAGAACATAATCGCCGGACCGCAGTAGATATCTGCTGCCACACAAAACTATCAGTACATTTAATGCTCCAAGAAAGACGATACGAGAAGTGCGCTTTGCAAACTGTTGCTTACGAGAAATTAGAAAAAACAAGAAAGCAAGCCAGAATGAGATCAAAGCCCACCTGACGTTCTCCATGGCTATCCCATAAATCGGATCCTGCACGCCGGAGTTAGTGTTAGGAACCGTTATAAAGAACCAATCTAAGAAAGCCGCCAGCTTATAAGCAGAACTAAATCTATCGATTCAACTCGTAGAGTGCGATTGCACCCGCGATTGCGACATTAAGCGACTCCGCAGAGCCCGGCATATCTATTCTAATGACTTCTTCAACTTGCTGCAGAACTTGCTCGGGTAAACCATTAGCCTCATTACCTAAGATCAGTCCATAGTTCTTTGAACCGAACTCTAGCTGACGGATATCTGTCCCTGAAGTGTCCATAGCAAGCAGCTTAAACCTTTTTTGCCGGAGCAAATCAAGACCTGCTTGTGTATCTTTCTCTTCAAATATGTTGACGTGAAAGATAGAGCCCATGGCTGCTCGTAGGGTTTTGTTGAGCCAAGGAGATGCACTAGCCCCCAACAAGACGACCTGCTTGATAGCGAAAGCGTCTGCACTGCGGATAAGCGTGCCGACGTTGCCGGGATCTTGAACATCAATCAGAACCAAGCTGTTTAATCCCTGAATCTCTTTTAAAGGCCTGCGCTGAGCTTGCAAAACAGCTAAAACTCCCGCAGGCGTCTTAGTCTCCGCTATGCGCTGAAAAAGATCGCAGCGCATAAGTATCAACTGATCCTCATCAAGCTGCTCTAATAAATCAGCTGATTTCTCCTCTAGCTGCAGCCGTAAAGACTCGCCCTTCTCATCATCAGAAAAAACAAGATAGTCCAAATCAGCACCGGCTTGCAAAGCTTCTTCAATCTGGCGAAGACCTTCAATTAAGATCCAATTCGTCTTTTTGAACTCGCGCGCAGTACCCTGAGCCATTAGCTTACGGTAAAGAATATTTTTGTCGGAATCTATTGAACGCATAAAAAACAAAAAGAATGGGGAGTATATGCACTCCCCTTCTAATCTGGTCTTAAGCGCTTAGTGCTTCAGTGCTTCTTGAGCAACTGTGACTAAGCCGGCAAACGCCTCTTTATCATTAACAGCCAAGTCTGCCAACACCTTGCGGTCTAATCCGACACCTGCTGTAGACAGTCCGTTCATGAAACGGCTGTAGGACATACCGTTCTGGCGGGCTTCAGCATTGATGCGGCTGATCCAGAGACGACGGAAATCGCGCTTTTTGCGTCTACGATCGTTGTAAGCGTAC
This sequence comes from uncultured Mageeibacillus sp., assembly GCA_964346175.1. Lineage (GTDB taxonomy): Bacteria > Bacillota > Clostridia > Saccharofermentanales > DTU023 > DTU032. Next base: position 53,839 of record CAYFTG010000006.1, on the reverse strand, counting down.
TGGCCTGACTTCAATACGGCCTGATTGGCGACTTTGTATAACTTACTCTTGCGGCCAAAATAACCTTTAGCCTGCTTAATAATCTTTTTATGACGACGACGGGCTTTAGGACCCCTTTTTACTCTAGCCATAATATTCCTCCTTAGTGGTTACGACTTATTTATAAGGTAATAATTTACGTAAACGTTTCTGATCGGAATCAGAAACTATCACTGACTTGCGCAATTGGCGTTTACGTTTCGGCGCTTTCTTAGTCAGAATATGCTTCTTGAATGCTTTGTTGCGCCTGAACTTTCCCGTCCCCGTTACTCTGAAGCGTTTCTTTGACGAGCTGTGTGATTTCTGCTTAGGCATAAAAATACCCCCTTCTGCTAAATTGTTATCTAAATCAGCCTGACTTAAGTGGAATTTTCCCTAAAATAAGCCGGGCGCAATTATCTTTGCTAATTCGCCTATCTCAAATTTACTAAATTAATCGTGCAGTTATTTCTCTGTAATAGGCGCCAGGAACATAGTCATATTCCTGCCTTCCGATTGTGGAGCCTTGTCAACGACACCGACTTCACTGACTGCATCGGCAACTTTCTGCATGACATCGAAGCCCTGGTCTCTGAAAGCCATCTCTCTTCCACGAAAACGAATAACTACTTTAACGCGATCGCCATTTTCCAAAAAGCGGATTGCATTTCTGACCTTGACGTTAAAGTCATGCTCCTCAGTAGTCAGTTTTATTTGAACTTCTTTTACTTGAATCGTCTTCTGGTGTTTCTTGGCTTCGCGTTTCTTCTTGTCCAGATCGAACGTATACTTTCCGTAGTCCATCAATTTGGCTACCGGGTTATCTTTGTTCGGTGACATCAGCACTAAATCCAATTCAGCTGCTTCAGCTCTGGAAAGAGCCTCTTCAAGAGAAACGACTCCTATCATTTCGCCATCTTCAGCGACAAGTCGGACTTCGGGAAAAGTAATTTCCCTGTTAATGAGATGACCTCTGCGGCTTTGTTGAGCGATAATCCTAACCTCCTTTGGTTTTTCGCATAAAAAAAGCGGATTTTCTTCCGCTCACACACAACAGCATCCGTAGGATGTAGTATCTGTAGACCTCTTTACCGAAGCTGGAGGTGAGAAGCGGAACTTCTACTTGTTATCGACTAGAAGTATACAAGGGCAGAGTGCTGACGTCAAGCACCCTGCCCCCAAAAAGTGAGTAAAGAAACAGTCTTTATGCTGCTTTTCTCTTTTTCCCGCTGCGGTGATACAGCTTTTTAAAGATTTCACCTGCAGCGAACGGGATTAAAACCAGTGTGAGTATTACACCCCAGTCACGCAGCTGCAAAGGAATAGTGTAGAAGGGATCGTTCATAAAGGGCAAATACACTACTGCTAGGGTAAGTCCTACAGAGAGCAAGATCGCTTTGTTCAAGGTTGCATTGGAGAAGAAACCCAAACTGAAGACTGAGTGCCGCTCCGATCGACTCGAGTACGCCCGGACCAACTCTGCCAAAATCAGGCAAATGAAGGCATAGGTGTGAGCTCCCACTGAGGGCTGTGTGCCTCTCAAAGGCATAAAGCTGAAGTTTGCAACGGACAGGCCACCTTCAAGGTATACGTCCGGATAGAAGATTCTGCCGAGATTGAAAGCTGCAAATACTGTCACTAAAATAGCGATGGCTTGAACAACTATAGAAGCTCGCATTTCTCTGTCTAATATTTTGGCGTCAGCTTTACGAGGCGGCAATTTCATTATCCCCTCTTCCGCCTTTTCTTGACCCAAGGCCAAGGCCGGGAAGCTGTCTGTCACCAGGTTTAACCAGAGAAGCTGAATCGGCATCAAAGGCGTATACTCAGGTCCCAAGATCATGTTGGTTATGAAAATGACCAAGATTTCGCCCACATTACACGAGAGTAAGAAGCTTACTACTTTGCGTATATTGTTGTAGATAACCCTGCCCTCTTCAACCGCGCGCACAATAGTCGAGAAGTTATCATCAGTCAGGATCATGTCGGACGCTGTCTTGGCAACTTCGGTGCCGGTAATGCCCATTGCAACACCGATGTCGGCCCGTTTCAGTGCCGGCGCATCATTGACACCGTCTCCGGTCATCGAGGAAATGTGGCCTTCAGATTTCAAGGCATCCACTATTTGAACCTTGTTCTCCGGTGAAACACGTGCATAGACTGAAGTATGCTCTGACGCTTCCGCCAATTCTTCGGAACTCATCTTATCCAGATCAGAACCGGATAAGACATGATCGTCTTCTTTCCTCAGATTGAGGTCGTTGGCGATGGCGACAGCGGTTTCCTTATGGTCACCTGTGATCATAACAACACGGATACCGGCCTCATGGCAGATGCGGATACAGTCTTTAACTTCGGGACGAGCGGGATCGATCATGCCCATTAAGCCCACGAAAATCATATCCTCTTCCATACCCTCAAACTCAGCGTTTTCATGCGGACGATAAGCGAAGGCCAGCACACGCAAAGCAGAGCGTGCAAGTCTACTGTTGGTTTCGGTAATTTCCTGACGACGCTCTTCGGTTAAATCGATTACACCGTCAGCGGTCAACTCTTTATTGGATCGTTCCAAGATGCGATCAGGAGCACCCTTGGTCAAAGAAATAAAAGGAGCATCAGGAAGGCTTGTAACAGCCACAGTCATCATTTTGCGGCCGGAGTCAAAAGGCTTCTCATCAATGCGCGGATTCTCTTCGCGCACAAGACCGACCTCTTTAGAGCAGCCTTTGGCTGCTGCGGCCAACATAGCGCCTTCTGTCGGGTCTCCGATCATCTGGACGTCGCCATCTTCGGAGCGTAACACAGCGTCGTTACACAAAATGCCGATCTCAAACAGCCGATCCAAGACCGCTTGCGAAGAATCAGTACCTGCTTCGTCCGTACTGCTGATTTCACCTTCAGTCGAGTAGCCAGTGCCACTCACATCAAAGATACGACCATCAGCATAGAGCTTTGTCACAGTCATCTCATTCTGAGTCAGCGTTCCCGTCTTATCACTACAGATAGTATCGACACTGCCTAGAGTTTCAACTGCCAAGAGGCGCTTGACAATAGCATTTTCACGCGCCATGCGATTCATACCTAAGGAAAGTACAATTGTAACTACAGCAGGCAGTCCTTCCGGAATTGCCGCTACAGCAAGGGCTACTGCAGTCATAAAGAGTTGTAAGGGATCGCCACCTTGGAATAATCCTACAACAAAGATTACAGCGACTACGGCTAGGGCTAAAATCCCCAGAACCTTGCCGAGGCGGTTTAAATTTTGTTGTAAAGGGGTCTCTTCCTGACTAATACTTGTAAGACTGGATGCTATGCGTCCAATCTCGGTTTTTTGTCCGGTAGAGACGACAATGCCGACACCGCGGCCATAGGTGATAGCGGTACTGCTATAGACGACGTTTAGGCGATCGCCTATGCCCAGCACTTCTTCCGACATGAAATCAGCGTTCTTTTCGACAGGCACTGATTCACCGGTCAAAGCTGACTCATCTGCCTGCATATTCTGGCTTTGAATCAGTCGGATATCTGCAGGAACAACGTTCCCTGCTTCCAACTGCACCAGATCTCCAGGCACCAGATCGGCGGCTGCAACAACCTGCAGCTTCCCGTCACGTATAACATGTGCTTCAGGAGCAGCCATCTTCTGCAGAGCTTCAACTGCCCTTTCCGCTTTTCCCTCTTGATAAACGCCCAGCAACGCATTAATGATAACGATTGCCAGAATAACACCGGCATCTAGCATTTCACCCAAAGCGCCCGAAATTATTGCTGCAATGATCAAAATAATGATCATGAAGTCCTTAAACTGATTCAATAGCTTAATGAAGAAAGATTCCTTCTTCTCTTCAGCCAGCTCATTAGGACCGTATGTTTCCAGTAATTTTCTTGCAGTGTCAGAAGACAAACCTAGCGTTGGATCTGCCTCAAGCTTATTAACTACATCGTCTGAACTACTGATAGAGGCCTCTGCTAGAGTCAGTACAGAGTCTTGTGTCTCGTCCCGGCTCAGCATTTCTGCATTTTTCTTAGTCATCGGCTGCCTATATTTCCTCCATTTTTGTTTTGTTTACCCTAATTATTTTCATTTCCGGACTCATCTTCCGAAAGCTCCTCTTCGGGTAAAATCTCCAATAAAATCTGATCGATACGGCGATCATCCATTTTCAAAACTGTAAAACGAAGATTTTCAAACACTACGCTGGCATTTTCATCAGCCGAAGGTATTCTTCCCAATAGCGAAAGTACAAAACCTGCGATTGTATCGTAGTTGTCATCCTCTTCAAGTTCGTCCAAAGCCTCGACATATCGGCCCGCTTCCTGCGGCGTCAGCAAACCACTCATGATAAAGCTGCCGTCATCGTTCGCGATTACGTCGTTCTTCGGAGGATCATACTCATCCTCGATTTCACCCACTATTTCTTCCAGCAGGTCTTCCATCGTAACCAAACCTTCCGTGCCGCCATACTCATCCACGACAATTGCCATGGATATATGTTTAGATTTCATCTCCCGAAATAATACATCAATTTGCTTACCTTCAGGAACGAAGTAAGCATTTCGCATTATCTTATGCAAATCAAATGCCTCTCCGCGTTCATCTTGAGGAACACGCATCAGATCTTTAAGAAAAAGCGTGCCAACGATGTTGTCTAAGTCATCTTCATAAACCGGAAAGCGTGAAAAATGCGCATTAGCGGCAAAGTTGACCGCCTCATCGTAAGTAGCGTCAACAGATATAGCACTAACTGAAAGACGCGGAGTCATAATTTCTCCCACATCCTTATCATCGAAAGCAAAGATGTTGTCAATCAAGAAAGCGTCTTCTGCCGGCAGGTCCCCTGAATCTACCCCTACTTCTGCCAGAATACGAATTTCGTCCTCCGTAACAGTATCTTGGGTTTCCTTAGGATCAATGCCCATAAGGCGTAAAACACCGTTGGTGCTCCAATTTAATAATTTTGTAAAAGGGCGGAAGATGAAGTCAAAGAATATTAAAACCGGCACAACCTTCAAAGACATCTTCTCAGGGTTGCGCATGGCTAGACGCTTCGGAACCAGTTCTCCCAAAACTAGTGAGAAATATGACACCAGAATTGTTATAAGGACAAGGAAAAGCGTTTGCAGCCATGGGTTTTGAAAGGTGGGATCAATAGCCACATAAAGGCGTGATGAGATCTTATCAGCTGCAAAAGCACTAGAAAGAAAGCCTGCAAAGGTGATAGACACTTGAATTGTAGCCAAAATTTGGCTCTTGTCTTCAACAATCTTCAATAGTTTTTTTGCAGCTGAATTACCTTCATCGGCCAGTTTTCTGATACGATTGTCGTTTTGTGTAACGATTGCCATCTCTGATCCGGCAAAAAAGCCGTTGATCAAGATTAAGATAAAAATTAGAATCAAATCAAAAGCTAAGGAACCGGATTGTGGTGGGATCGCTAAGTTTTGATTTGACAGCAAAACCCTCCAAAGAGGGCTAATACAGCCGGAACCGTCCAAGGATTATACCTCCTAAGTGTTGCAGGAAATATTTTGCCTCAAAGGCAACAGTGACCTTCACTGTAAATATATTTTCCTCTCTCGCTAAGTCGACGATGCGCCTATATTATCAAATGATTAGAACTGCTGCAAGAATCAGCTCATCAAATATTAGTTTTAATGTAAATTAATGACGCTTTGACTTTAGCAGCGTCTAATGACTCCTTTATTTTTTACTGTTGACAAATGCATTAATTTACTCCTATAATCTCTGAGTACTCAAACGCACCATTAGCTCAGTCGGTAGAGCAACTGACTCTTAATCAGTAGGTCTAGGGTTCGAATCCCTAATGGTGTACCAACGTAAAGCCCCTGAAACGACAAGGTTTTGGGGGCTTTTTGCTACGATATCCATCTCAGAATCCATAGAGAATGTAAATCATTACTTGTCCCCTTTCAAGTTAGGAAAAAAGTATCCGAGTCTCCTAGATTTTTCCCCAAGAAAACACCCACCAGGGGATTTTTGAGCTTCATTACTTTCCTTGTAACACTAATGATATTCTATTCGAATACCCTTATCAGCAACTAATTCTGCAATGGAATTACCACCGAAAAAATCATCAGTTAGCGCATCATCAATATTGGAGTAATCTTTGGTTAAGTCGCCGAACCGCGAAGTAAACGAAAACACGCCTTCTGTAACTGTGGAGAAAATGCCGCAGATTTTTCTCATGTATTGGAAGGAAATATTGTTTCCATCAATTATCATGGCGTCTCTGATCGTTTTCAAATAAGCCTGCATTGTTACTCCTTTCTTTCTCGGTCAAATCTCTACGCGAATTACCTGCTTATTTTATTCTAGCAGAATCAACTATTATTACTCTGACCTTCACTGCATCCTCGTCTTGTCCTTAACGCAAACAAAATTACACAAAATACTTAAAATTCACTTGATTCTCTCCGTTCATTGTTATATATTAATACTGTATACATAATTAGAATCATTACAAATATTAACTCATTTATCCTGAATACTAATTGTGAGCAATAATTATGGAAGAATTAATACAAAAATTACAAGATAAAAACATTCGCCTCTCTCACCCGAGGCTTAAGGTGCTAGAATTTCTCGTCCAAAACCGGGTCCATCCCAGTGTGGATGATATTTATGTTGAACTTCAAGAAGACATCCCAAGTCTATCCAAAGCCACAGTTTATAACACTCTACACTTACTGGAAAAGGTCGGCTTGGTCAATGTTTTAACCATTGAGGAAAACGAAAAGCGCTACGAAATTATTAGTGACGATCATGGACATTTCAAATGCACCTCCTGTAATAAAATTTTCGACTTCAACCTTAACGTAGATGAGATAAAATCGAGCGATCTCGCTAATTTTGAGATAAGAGAAAAAGACGTATATTTCAGAGGACTTTGTCCGAACTGTTTGGAATCTGGGGGAAGCTACTCTGAAAAATAAATATATAGGAGGTAATTAATGGTGAGTTATGTATGTACCGTTTGCGGTTACATCTATGATGGAGCTGACGGGCCATGGGAAGATCTACCGAATAACTGGGCCTGTCCACTGTGCGGCGCAATGAAATTCGAGTTTGAAGCCTCGGGAGAAGCTCTGGCTGAAGAGGAGAAAGAGATCCGGACACAAAAGGATTCTGCTGTTTATCAGGAGATTTCCACAGACTACACTGCCCGTGAGATGAGTGCGCTATGCTCGAATCTGGCACGTGGCTACGAGAAACAGTATCAGACTGAAGAGGCGGATGCCTTCAAGCAGCTTTCTGACTACTTTAAAGGCGTGGCTGCACCCGAAGAAGATCCTTCATATGCAAAGATGCAGGATCTATTGACGGTTGATTTGGAAGAAGATTTTCCCAACGCGAACAAGCTTGCGACAGAAGCAGGAGACAGAGGAGCTTTACGAGCGCTTGTTTGGACCGAGAAGGTCAGCCGCATAGTTAAGTCACTGCTCTCTCGCTATGAAGTTCAGGGCGATGCACTGGTCGAAGACACTGATGTCTATGTCTGCACGATTTGCGGTTTTGTTTATCTGGGGGATAATCTGCCGGAAGTGTGCCCTGTCTGCAAAGTACCCAATTGGAAATTTGACTTGGTAGAGGCGAGGTAGAAAAATGTCAGAAAAATATGCAGTAAGAAATATCAGACTGTGCACGAAAGACTGCTTATGTCTTTATGTCTGCCCTACAGGCGCTACTGATACGGAAAACAGTATCATTGATGTAGACACCTGCATCGGTTGCGGCGATTGTGCTGATGCTTGCCCTTCCGGTGCGATTTCTATGGTGCCGCATTTTTATCCCGAACAACAGGAAGTAGAAGATAATGTAGTCAATGCACTGCACAAATTGTTGCGCAGCAAATCTCAGCAAGAGAATATTGCGGCAGCTTTGCCGGGCAAACTGGCCGCTGCGCTGGAGAGAGCCAATCACATCATGGCGGAAGAACTCCTGCGTGAGTCAGGTTTTCTCTTGCCCCAAAGTGACAACACAAAATTATTTTTGCAATCGCTCTTAGAGCAAGAACAAGCGGAAGATTTTCCGCGCGAAACAGTCGAAAAACTTATAAAGAAACATGATAAATATCATGAAAAATACGAGGAGGAACAATCAATGAGTGAAAAACCATCAACAGTAGACAATTTAATGACCGCCTTTACAGGTGAATCAGAAGCAAACAGAAAGTACACAGCCTACGCTAAGAAGGCCGAGAAAGACGGCTATGCAAATGCCGCCAAGCTTTTCCGTGCAGCTGCTGATGCCGAAACCATCCATGCGATCAGGCATTTTGAAGTCGCGGGCAAAGTCGGCACTATTGCCGAGAACCTCAAAGACGGCGTTGAAGGCGAAACTTACGAGTACACCAGCATGTACCCGCCTTATGTTGAACAGGCTGAAGCTGAGGGCAATACCGCGGCAGCAAGGTCTTTTACCTACGCAATGAAAGCCGAGGAAGTTCACGCCGGTTTGTATCAGGAACTCTTGGACAATCTGGACAAAGAGGAAGATGAAGAAATCTTCTATTACCTCTGCCCCGTTTGCGGCAATATCGAGAAGGTAAGGCCTGACAAATGCTTCATCTGTAATGCTCTTGGTGAAAAATTTATTAAATACTAAATCTGAAGATTATTTTAGTAGCAAAAAGCTCCTAGCCGAAGTGCTTAGGAGCTTTTTGTTTTTAGCGCTTAGTTCAGAGCCTAGAGATCAAATTCTTTCTTTGCTTCGGCAAAGGCTGCCAAGGCGGTGTCGAGCTCTTCCTTACTGTGAGCTGCTGAAATCTGGCAGCGAATTCGAGCCAATCCCTCCGGAACTACCGGATACTTGAAAGCCACGACATAGATGCCCTTCTCCAACATGAATTCGGCGACATCTAAGGCCTTTTTCGCGTCATAAACCATCACGGGGACAATGGGATGGCTCCCTTCAATAACGTCCAAGCCCAAAGCCACGATCTCCTTACGGAAATATTCTGTATTCGCATTGACACGATCGATGAGGAAGCTGTCGCGTTGAATCATTTCTAAGACTTTCAAGGAAGTGGCGACGATTGCCGGCGAGAGGGTATTAGAGAAAAGATAGGGGCGACTCTTTTGTCTGAGCCAGGCTACGGTATCCTTATTCGCCAGCGTGAAACCTCCGGACGCTCCACCCATTGCTTTTCCGAGAGTACTGGTCATGATATCAATCCGTCCCAAGACATCACAGAATTCAGGAGTGCCTCTCCCCTTCTTACCAATAAAGCCTGAGGCGTGTGAGTCATCCACCATCACCAAAGCATCGTACTTGTCCGCCAGATCGCAGATCGATTTTAAGTCCGCGATGATGCCGTCCATTGAGAAAACTCCATCCGTGGCAATTAACTTAATACGGGCTCCATCAGCCTCTGCCTCTTGTAAACACTCTTCCAAATGCTCCATATCGTTATTGTTATAGCGATAGCGTTTAGCCTTCGAGAGTCTAACGCCGTCAATAATGCTGGCATGATTGAGCTCGTCGGAAATTATCGCATCTTCTTCGGTGAGCAAGGTGCCAAACAGGCCGCCATTAGCATCGAAGCAAGATGAATAGAGAATGCTGTCTTCGAAACCGAAGAATTTCGCCAATTCTGCTTCCAGCTCTTTATGCTGTACCTGAGTACCGCAGATAAAGCGTACTGACGACAAGCCGTAGCCCCAGCGATCGTAACTCTCCTTAGCGGCTTGCACTAACTCGGGATCGTTCGACAAACCGAGATAGTTGTTGGCACACATATTAATGACACCCTTAGTTTCAGTTGTGTCGATCACGCTGCCTTGCGGCACAGTCAAAATGCGCTCTTCACTGTAGAGGCCGGATGCCTTCAGTTCATTTAAATTATCTTGAATTATTTTTAATCCCTTTTTCATAAGAAATCCTTTCACATTATTCTGAATCTTATCTGGCGTTAGTCCAATCGAGTAAGACCTTGCCCGACTTACCACTGTTCATGGCGGCGAAGCCTTTTTCATAATCGCGGAAATCGAAACGGTGTGTAATTAGTGGCGACAGATCGAGGCCAGCTTGTACTAAAGCCATCATCTTGTACCACGTTTCAAACATGTCACGCCCGTAAACCCCTCGAATAGTAAGGCTTCCCATCACGACTTTATTCCAATCGATGGTAGTATTTGCCTTTTGAAAGCCCAGCATGGCAATTTTACCGCCCGTAATCATGGTTTCGATCATTTCGTTCAAAGCTATGGCGGACCCTGACATTTCAAGACCGATATCAAAACCTTCCATCATCCTAAGTTCCGGCATGAGGCTTTTCAGGTCTTCCTTGCTTGTATCAACGGTTCTAATATCAGGCACAACTTCATGTGCTAATTCGAGTCGTTCCGGCATAATGTCTGTCAAAACGACATTTCTGGCCCCGCAAAAACGTGCCACTGCCGCTGTCATAATCCCGATCGGCCCGGCACCTGTGACTAGGACATCTTCACCGACCAAGGGGAACATGAGAGCTGTGTAGACGGCATTGCCGAAGGGATCAAACATAGCGACTATGTCTTCGGGAACTCCGGGAAGAATCTTCACTACGTTTTGCTCCGGAATTACTATGTACTCCGCAAAGGCACCGTCGCGATTTACACCGACTCCTTTGGTATTAGGGCACAGCACACGGCGTCCGGCTCGGCAATTGCGACACACGCCGCAGACTATATGCCCCTCACCTGAAACCAGATCGCCTACTTCTATTGTCGAGACCATAGAGCCGACCTCGACCACCTCTCCGACATATTCGTGGCCGATCACGAGTGGTGGCGCGATATTCCTCTGCGACCATTCATCCCAGTTATAAATATGGAGATCTGTACCACATATAGCTGTTTTTCTAATTTTAATTTTCACATCAATTGGGCTGCATTCAGGTATCGGAACCTCTCGCAGCTCAAGGCCGGATTTGCGCTCCGGCTTTACCAGTGCATACATTGTTTGACTCATCCAAAAAAACCTCCTCCATATTTTGCATAGTATGTGTTTTTCTATTTTTTACAAAGTTTTCTTTGTACGTTAACTAATTCAGGAACATGAAATTTCATGTATGGGAATCTGTCGTTCGGCAGCAGCGTCTAGTAAAAGATTATTAGATGTAAAAAGGACCGACTGTGCGGAAAGTCCCAACATGCGTTCTTCCAGCAAGTTTAAGAATTCACCTACTCTGCTGAAAGAATTGAGAAAAGGTAAATCGAAAATAAACAAGGGGGGCGCCTGGTCCTTACTGCTGCTGTCGATTAATGCCATGCGGAATGCGAGATAGACTATATCGGAGGGAGAGTTATCAATCAAGGCCAACTCCTTTTCCCGTGTCTTAGCTGATTTAAACCTATCCAGTTCCCCTCTCCGGATGCCACGTTGCTCTTCTACCATGTAGTCGTTGACTTCGGGATCAAGCATCTTTAGTCCTTGAAGGCGCCTACTGTATTCTACTGTCAAGTTGCGTACGCGTTCTAGGGGAAGGTCTCGCCAGAGTTCGTATAAATGCTCAAGCATGCTTATAGCCAGATCGAACAGTTCGATATCGTTGATCTCCTGCCATAAATTTTGCTCCAGATAGTCTCGCCTCCGTTTGAGCGCAGGTACTTGCGTGAGAATTTCTTCTTTTCCTTCCAGGCTTGACTTCGCTTGCTGCAACTGCTGTTTAAGTCTACTTAAACTCTGTCCCAAGTCCACTCTTTCGATTTCGATCCTTCGCGCGCGGTTTTCATCAAACTTTAAAGCCTGAGAGCGGACATTCAGGTTTTGGCTTCCGCTGATATCATCTGCAGTCAGCAGGTCACCGTAAAGTTCTGCGCAGGCTTTCTCGTATTCACTCAGCATGTCTTCATCGGTTCTGCCTTTGCGCACATCGGCAATCTGACGTAAGAATTCAGAAACCGCTTCATCATAAGACGTGACAGTCTGTCTTTGGTTGCGAAGTGCAGTCAACACGTGGTCGGCATCACTTAAATCATCAATTTCTGCATAACGGGACAGTTGACGCAGAAGCTCTTGACCGGTTTTTCGCTGACTATCTTCCAGTGAATGGAGAGCAATTTGACTGCTGTTAACATGAGAAGCGATTCGTTCTGCTTCGGATTTTGCCGTTTGCCAAAGTTCTTTTTGCTCGGAAAACTGTCGGGATAATAAGCTGTAATCAGGATGTCGCGCGGGGCTGCGCAGAGTTTCGATCAAGACCTCATTCAGCTGCGTTTGCAGCGAAGTACGAGGACGCAGGAAAAGATATGCTGAGCCTATTAGGCCGATTCCGGCCAGAAGTAAAGCGATAATTGCTATACTTCTGCTACTGTTAAAAAGCAGGAGCCCTACAAAAACTAGAGCCATGGCTCCCAAGAGCAAGAAATGTTTCAAGCCGATCCCCTCTTTGACATTTGGGTTCATACTCTGAGCTGGTGCAACATCAACCCGCTCGCTCTGAGCCGGAAGTTTACTGCCTTCTAAGTCTTCAAGCTCAGCTAATTCCTTCTGCAGCTGCTTGAGTTTGTACTCGGCCAATATCCGCTCTTGTTCCCACTCAAGGCGTAACTGCCGCGCTTTTTCCACCTCTTCACGCTGAGCAGCTACCTTCTCTTCTCTTTCCTGATAATCTTGAAACAGGCTGCTTAACACCGTTAACTCATGAACGGTGATATCACGTCCCTTACCTGTAATTGCTCGCGCATAATAGGTGGTATTGCTTTCCAGCTCTTCCAGTTCTCGGCGCAGTTTCAGCAAGTTTTCGTAATCATTTTTGATGGCTAAAAGCCTAAGGATGCGTTGTTCTTCGCGTAGATTGTCGTCTTTTTCTTTGAGTTCCTGGATGCGACGCTCCAAGTTACGGACATCTTCGACGTCGGAGTTTTTCACAGAAGAAACATCAATATTTAGAGCAGGCTCCTTCAGAATCGCAATCAAATCAGAGCGCGTCCGGTAGAGCTTACCTTGTACAGGTGCCGCCAACTGCTCTCGGCTAAGTTCTAAGCGTTCTCTTAACTGGAAGAGATGAGAACGCTGTGTCACAGCATCCACGGAATCATCTAGGAGCGTAACCCAATCGAGGCGCTGCCCCAAAAGGTTAGCTTCTGCACCCGCTGATCTGCGTAAGAAATAGTCGTCCTCTTTATTAGTATCTACAGCAGGCAACAACTTTTGTGAAACGCCATCATTAAAAATGAATGAAAATTTGGGAACGGCAGCAACGGCAGCAATCTTCTTTTCGAATGAAGCGGGAAGAGAGGCAAGATGTTCCTGATAAAATGCTTGAAAATAGTTTTTCTTCTCGGAATCAGACAAGGCCGTCGCGCTTGAACACAACGCGGATTGAACTAATAAAGCAGGCTCTATACCAGCATTAGGGCTGTCAAAATGGAAGACGGTAGTGCCACGCTTAAGTGGGAAATTTTCAGCTTCGCTGCCGGTCACACCATCTTTCCTTACAGGACATGTGCAACGAATTTCAGTTATCCTCATGCGTCTGCTCCACCTCCAGCACTATCATCATTACTCTAACATAAGTAACAAGATTCTATTAGCTTCTGCAGGAAATTTTTATTTACTTTTAGACTTTTGGCATGTAACTCAAGTAACAGAGCTAAGCACAAAAAAATATTTGAGCTATATTTAATATCAAGATAAAATTTTTACTTTCAAGGAGATTTAAAAATGATTATGACCACAGAATTAAACCAATTATTTAACGAACAGATCAAACTCGAATATGATTCAGCCTTTATCTATCTGGCCATGAGTGAATGGCTCAATCAGAACGACTGGGTGGGCGCATCTCATTGGATGGAAATTCAATATAAGGAAGAACTGGCTCATGCTGAAGGCTTTATCCGCTATCTCAAAATGAGAGGCGAACCTGTTGAATTGATGCAACTGCAGACTGCTCCCAAAGAGTGGGAGTCGCTCTTAGATTTATTCCAAGCAGCCTTGGAGCACGAGAAGTTTATTACAAGCAAAATTGACAAAATGGCGCAGCAAGCTGAAGAAGATGGCGATAGAGCTGCGCGCTTATTCCTCAACTGGTACATTAATGAACAAGTTGAAGAGGAAGTTAATGCCACCGACAACGTTATGGGCGTTGAACGCACCCAAGGCAATATTGCAGGTCTCCTCGCATTTGATAACCTGAAAGGCACACGCACTTGGGGAGGCGAAGAAATTCCTCTTCTTTCCTTCTAATTTATACGTCTCCTCGTAAAACGAGATTGCCAGCACCGATCTCGTGAGAATGACCCCGTCGGTAGCAGGCGGGGTTATTCTTTTTTGTCTTGACAAGGCAAAACTGCGCAGCTAAGATAATATAGCTTGCCGAAGTGGCTCAGTGGTAGAGCAATTCACTCGTAATGAATAGGTCGTGGGTTCAATCCCCACCTTCGGCTCCAGAGAAACGCTGCAAATTTTATATTTGCGGCGTTTTTTCTTCAAAATATGTTTACTGTTTCCCCCTAGAAAAAACGGGACATTTTGCAAAAATGCCCCGTTGATGAGAATCTTCTTTAACTTGTAAGAATTTATCCTTCAATCAAATCCAGACAATGTTTGGCAACGTTCTCTGCAGTAAAGCCGAACTTTTCAAAGAGTACAGATGCCGGAGCGGAAGCGCCATAGCTTTCCATGCTGATGATTTTGCCGTCCAGTCCGACATATTTATACCAAGACAAGTCGGCTGCGGCTTCTACCGCCAGACGTTTACGCATAGCAGCAGGAAGCACTCTCTCGCGATAAGCTGCATCCTGCTCTTCAAACAGTTCGAAAGACATCATGGAGACGACCCGTACGCGATGGCCTTTTTCTTCCAGAAGATCGGCTGCGGCTAAAGCCACTTCGAGTTCTGAACCCGAAGCCATGATAATCGCCTCGAAGTCTTTGGCATCGCGTGCGACATATGCGCCACGGAGGGCACGTTTTGCACTGGTTTCTGCAGAAGGTACTGACTGACGCGTCAAGATCAAAGCACTTGGCTTATCGCTTTCGACGGCATATTTCCATGCGGCGGCCGTTTCGAAACGCCCGGCCGGTCGCATGACATTGAGTCCCGGTGTTGCTCGCAGCATAGTCAGATGTTCAATCGGTTGATGCGTCGGACCGTCTTCGCCGAGACCGATACTGTCATGTGTGAAGACAAAAACCTGCGGCACTCCCATCAGAGCGCTCAGGCGTATGGCTCCTCTCATATAGTCGGAAAAGATCAAGAAGGTAGCGCTGTATGCTAGAACTCCGCCATGCAAGGCCATTCCGTTACAAACTGCAGCCATGGCGAACTCGCGTACACCAAAACGAACATTGGCCGCTTCAGGCGTCACTGAGCTGAACGACCCTTGCTCATCAAGCAAGGTCATCGTAGAGGGTGCCAGGTCGGCGCTACCGCCAAATAGAGGCACACCTTTGTCGTAAATAGCGTTGAGAATGAGTCCTGAGGCTGAACGAGTAGCAATATCCTTCTCGACTGCGTCAGACAGTTCATCAACGTCGAGTTCCGGGTAATCACGCTCGACATCACTGGCTAGTTTCTGAGCCAGCTCGGGCTGATCTTGCTGCCAAACTTTATAGGTTTCAAGCCATTCATCTTCGTACTCGGCCAATTTCGATTTCTTGTCGCTGAACCAATCAAGCAAATCTGAAGGCACGGTAAAGGGGTCAGATTCATCCCAGTCGAGGAATTCGTAAGTTTCCTTCGCACCATCAGTGCCAAGCGGAGCTCCGTGCACACCGGCGGTATCGGCTTTCGGCGAACCGTAGCCAATGATGGTTTTTACTTTTATCAATGAAGGGCGATCATCACGTGCCTTTGCCTCATCCAAAGCACGGCTTATAGCACTGCAATCGTTGCCGTCGCTTACTTCAAGTACATGCCAACCATAGGCTTCAAAGCGCTTGCCGACATCCTCGGTAAAAGCCAGATCCGTGGAACCTTCAATTGTTATGTTGTTATCGTCATACATAACGATCAACTTGCCCAATTTTAACGTACCGGCTAAGGACGCTGCTTCTGAAGAGACGCCTTCCATCAGGTCGCCATCGCTGGCGATGACGTAAGTATGATGATCGATAATCGCATGCTCTTCAGTGTTGAAGCGAGCGGCTAGGTGTCTTTCCGCCATAGCCATACCTACGGCCATAGCAAAACCCTGCCCTAGAGGACCGGTGGTTGCTTCGACACCGATTGTATGCCCGTACTCGGGGTGTCCCGGGGTTTTACTGTCCCATTGGCGGAAGGCTTTTAAATCTTCCGTCTCCAATCCATATCCAAAGAGGTGGAGCAAAGAGTAAATCAGCATTGAGCCGTGCCCCGCAGATAAAACAAAACGATCCCGGTTAAACCAGTCCGGATTGGCAGGGTTGTGTTTCATGTGATTTGACCACAGCTCGACAGCCATCGGGGCAACTCCTAATGGCAGTCCCGGATGCCCTGACTTCGCCTGTTCCACTCCTGCTACCGACAAAGCTCTTACCGCTTCAATCGCTCTTTCCTGCATCTTTTGTTCGATGAACATTCTAACCTCCTACACTTTATTCCTCATCTTGAGCCAAATGGCAATTTTTATATTTCTTACCGCTACCACACCAACAGGGATCATTTCGTCCCGGTCGAACTGTGCGTGTTACCGGTTTTTGCTGCTGGCTGCCGCCCGCAACAGGATCTAAATCTCCGCGTCTGCGTCTGACACTGCGTGAGACCGGAGGAGCCGGCTCTGCACCGGCGGCGACGGCCTGTCCGGAGAATCCGGCAGATCCTCTGCCCTCTCCGGTAATCTGTGGACCCTTGCGCTCTAGTGGTGTTGCCACGAGGCGGGCGCGCATGATCAGGCGCACGGAGTCTTCCTGAATGCCGGCTGTCATATCTTCAAACATGTCAAAGCCTTCGCGCTTGTATTCTACAACGGGATCATGCTGGGCATACGAACGCATGCCGATGCTGTCCCGCAGATCATCCATAGCATCTATATGCTCCATCCAATGGCGATCGACTGTCTGTAAAAGCACCACGCGCTCTGCTTCTCGCAAGAGATCATCTGAACCCAGTTCAGCAGCTCTTGACTCTAAGCGATCTAGTGCCTGATCTGATAGAATCTCTGCCAGCTCTTCGGTGTCTAACTGCGGCAGTTTCTTGTCTAGTTCAGCCAACAAAGGCAAATCCCCGAAAACATCGCTGATCCGGGTTCTAATACCAACGTAATCCCACTCGCCGCTTTCTTCTTTAGTCGCAATAAAGCTATCTAAGGTGTTCTCCATCACGCTACAAATTATGCGTTGATAGTAATTATGTAAATCGCGGCCTTCGAGTACTTCGCGTCTTTGTTCGTAAATGAGATTACGCTGCTGGTTCATAACATCGTCGTATTCGAGGACGTTTTTACGTATGCTGAAGTTCCTCGCCTCAACACGTTTCTGTGCTGTCTCAATTACGTTAGAGAGCATCGGATGACTGATTTCAACATCCTCCTCCACTCCTAGTGTACTGAAAATGCGGTCCAGTCTGTCGCCGCCAAAAAGGCGCATCAGGTCGTCTTCAAGCGAAAGATAGAATTGACTGACGCCGGGGTCTCCTTGTCTTCCGGCACGTCCCCGCAACTGGTTGTCAATGCGGCGGGACTCATGTCTCTCTGTACCGAGAATATATAAGCCGCCGGCTGCAATTACAGCACGTTTTTCTTCTATATTCTCTTGTTCATATTTAGTTTCCAATTCAGAGAATTTTTTTCGAGCAGCTAAGACATCTTCATCGTCTGTTACGTTATGTGCAGTCGCCTGCTCGACCATCTCTTCCTCGTAACCCAGTTTGCGCATTTGCTCACGCGCCATAAACTCGGGGTTACCACCCAGCATGATATCCGTACCTCTACCGGCCATATTGGTTGCGATGGTAACAGCATTCAACCGCCCGGCTTGAGCTACAATCTCAGCTTCTCTTTCGTGATTCTTGGCGTTGAGGACATTATGTTTAATACCCGCTCTCTTAAACAACAGGGAGATCAGTTCGGACTTTTCGACCGAAACCGTACCTATCAATATGGGTTGACCGGTACTGTGTACCTGTCTAACTTCTTCCAGTAAAGCCTGATATTTTCCATTCTCTGTTTTGAAAACGCTATCTGCTTTGTCGTCACGAATCATGGGTTTATTGGTGGGAATGCTAATGACATCGAGATTGTAAATCTGTCTGAACTCATCTTCTTCAGTCAAAGCCGTACCCGTCATACCCGAAAGTTTCTGATACATGCGGAAGTAATTCTGGAAGGTAATTGTTGCCAGAGTCTTGTTTTCAGCGTTAATTTCAACATTTTCTTTGGCTTCGATTGCCTGATGCAGACCATTACTGTAACGCCGGCCAAACATGAGACGGCCCGTAAAATCATCGACTATGATTACTTCGCCGTCTTTCACCACATAATCTTGATCCAGATGCATGTTGCCGTGTGCCTTTAAGGCATTGTTCAGGTGGTGGTTGATCTCATAGTTTTCTTGGTCCGAGAGATTCTCGATTGCGAAAAACTTTTCAGCCTTATCGACACCATGCTTAGTCAAGACAGCAGATTTAGCTTTTTCGTCAACAATATAATCGGCATCGGCTTCAATAGCTTCCATCTCTTCGGCAGTACGTACAGTGTCTTTCTGCACGAAGACTTTCTTCCGCAAGCCACGCACAAAGCGATCTGCTTGAGCATAGAGTTCTGAGGATTCTTCGCCATGTCCGGAGATGATCAAAGGTGTACGCGCCTCGTCAACAAGTATGCTGTCCACTTCGTCAACGATCGCAAAGTTGAGTTCTCGCTGCACACAGCGGTCCAAGGACATAACCATGTTGTCGCGCAGATAATCAAAGCCGAACTCATTATTGGTTCCATACGTGACATCGGCAGCGTACGATCTCTTGCGTTCCGCCTTATCTACGCCATGGACGATCAGGCCAACCTCGAGTCCGAGGTAACGGTAGACCTTCCCCATCCACTCGCTATCGCGTCTTGCCAGATAATCGTTTACCGTAACGATGTGAACGCCTTTGCCTGTCAGGGCGTTCAGGTATACAGGCAAGGTTGCAACCAAAGTTTTACCCTCACCTGTTTTCATCTCAGCAATACGCCCCTGATGCAAAATGATGCCACCTTCGACCTGGACAGGGAAATGTTTCATACCCAAGACGCGCCAAGCTGCTTCACGCACTGTAGCGAAGGCTTCAGGCAAAATATCTTCCAAGCTCTCTCCGTCAGAGAGTCGGGCTTTGAACAGATCAGTTTTCGCTTTCAATGCCGCTTCACTCAAGCCTTGGTATTCCTGATCAAGCTGGAGTACCTGCTCAACTAGGTTTCTATTCTTCTTGAGTTCGCGCTCCGAATAAGTACCAAATATTTTTTCAAATAGAGACATTAAAACTCCTTATATTTAAATGCAAACAAAATTAACACATATATAGAAATATCAACCTATATCGTATCGTAAAGTAGGGCTAAATTAAAGCTCAGGCGCATCTCCCGTGTCATAGCGACTGCTATTTCCATAACGGCTTATTTCTAATTCTACACCCAAAGTGCCTGCATAGCTCTTCCACTCATTGATTACACTTGTATCGAACCAGCCAGCGTGATTATGTGGAATGATCAAACTAAGCTGCCGTCGACGAATCTCCCCGATTTGCGGGCCTACATCCGGGAGCCCGCCTTCAAAAGCGGCCAGCTCATCAATGTAGGAATAGACGCGCTTTTGTGTTGCGTTTTGTGTCTGCCAAGAAGGTGCTGTAAGATCCATGCTCTTAATTGAAACGGCCGTTCCCGCCTGCCAGCGTGCAATGCAAGGATAGGTGGCAGGCAGATTTGCTCCGTACATCTGCCTGAATTCAAGCCCCCGCTGGAAATTAGACATGCTCCAAATATCATCACTTTCTTCCTCGCCCCTTTCCGGATCATTATTTGCGAAATTATATTTCCCCCGCGACCAAAGAGGAATCGAGGTTTTGATATACTCCTCACCTTCTGCCAGCAATGATGTTCTTTGAAAAGAGAGACCGAGATAAATTAAATTCTTTTCGGAAACGTAGTCCACGAAGAAGCGACGCTCACCCTGAGGTACAGTTTGCCCGCGAGCGGCACATGTCCGCTGCAACCAATAATCGTAACGTTGATTAAGAACAGGTCCTGACAAGAGGCTAGCAACAACGTCTACGCTAAGGTCAAGTACATAATCTTTAAGACCGAGCTCGTCTAAAAATTTAGCGATTGATGTTTCATTAAGATCAGTTTCGAAGGCAATGAGATCCGACAAAGGATAAAGCAATTCAATTTCATTGGCAACTTGATCCAAAGCATGACGCGCTGAAAGAGATTGGTCGATTTCTTTCACATGTCCGTAAAAAACAAAGACCAAGATTAAAATCAAAGGCAATGTCAGTGCCATCTCCAACGCCATAGAGCCTCTGACGAAAATTTTGTTTTTTCGTTTATCGCTTCCCGCTTTCATTTTTATCCTGAATAGTCCTCTTCATCATCGTGACGTGTAAAATAGCTACGTTCAATCGTTACGGCAAAAGCCTGCCGTGGGAAACTACCGCCGCTGGCAGCTCTAGTCACCTCACAACTTACTTGAGTAAAATAATCATTACCCTGATTCTGCCTAATTGCAGAGCCGATCCTGTCCAACAATTCTTCGCGTGACTGTACCAACATTAAGAGGCGCAGGTGATCTCGGTAATTAACTTTGAATGCTTCTGCTCCCGCCACAGGCCAGAGTTTAATCTCCTCCCCTGCTAATAAACTGTTCTTATCCTTGATTCCACCGCGCACTGAATCCACAATCAGCAAAATTACAGCTATCGCCTCTGGTGGAATCGCCACTGTGCCCAGCGATATTGCTGCAACAACTGCAGAAATCGCCGCCGCACTGGCATCATATTTTGCACGTTCACTTGTGGACAAGAGATTAGCCAAAAGGTGGATCAACAAGCGGCATCCGACAAGGAAATAGCGGACGTTTTCGGCAGCTTCCTCGCCCTCGGCTCCGGTAGCAATCATCTCCTGTTCGTACTGCCTTGATTCCGAAAACTCACTCTGCAAACGGCCGTCAGGTGTACGATAATGGATAGTACTTCCATTCTGCTCTAAGGAATTTACCTGTGAACCAAAGTAGGAGAGACTGTATTCCACTAGTAAGAACTGATCAGTGAACCCCTCCGGCAAGGTAAACATCAGACTATCCAAGCCCTGCGCCAGCTTCTCCAGATCGGAAACTTTGTAGGGATCAAACTCCAGCTGCACTCCGCCATCTGAAGCGGGAATATATACAGGTGACAAATCCAGAAGAGAGTCGTGGTAATCGTCTAAATACTCCTCACCCAAGTAATCGGAGTAGTCTGAAAACCACTCTACGTTACTTTCATCTTCTTCAAGCTGTGGATCCGCTGTGCCGGGATCAATATTTTTCAAAGGAGCCAGAGAGTCGAGCATATTATCAGGCACAATACCCTGTATTGATTTGATCCGTTGAATGCCCTCATCAATCAAACCTGCGGTGGCGCGCACACTCATATGACGTGCAATAGCGTCCATCAAGTGCTCATTAAGAAAAAGGCTATTACGCAATTCAAATCTTTGCTCATAAGTATCCGGCAATAAAAAATCTGATGCTGCCCGCTGCAAATCCCTTTCACTGAGTGCAAAAAGCCCAAAATCTCGATAGAGCTCCCGATCATAAGAAGCGAGAGCCGAATCTGCACTCTGTCTGGCGGCGCGTACCGCATCCAGATCTTCACGCGTTCGGCTGCTACCTACTAAAAGCGCCATCATCAACAGCATGATAGCAGGCAGCATCAGGCAACAAGCTAACGTGAGACTGCCGGCTTGACGGAATCTGTCGCGTCTAGCTCCTGTGAGCACAAACTTCACCCCCTCGTCAATCGTTACGGAAGAAACGTGTTATGTCGTGAGTAAGAGAAAGCAATTCAACCATACGCTGCGGAGAACCTTCGCTTTGTGGAAGATCGTGCTCTCCATAGTGGTAATAACCTTCGCTATAAAAACTCTCCTCCTCTTGAACTGCTGCATTGCTTCTTCCTAGCAAGTCTGCCCCGGATTGTAGCTCTGTCGCTACTGGCAGGGACAGCCCTAGAGAGTGTACAAGAATGTAAAAAGCTGTTGACGCCGCTACAGCCGATTCCAAAGTAAAAGCCATTGTAGGCACCTCCTTTTATATAACATTTTTGCTTTTTGGGCAGAAAAAAACCCTGCAATTAGAAGGCGCAGGGCTTCAATAGATAACAAATTGTCGCTTTATTTTTTTTAAAAATTTCTAGCCGAATATCAGGCTCTATTGCTCACTGTCCGACGAGAGATTCTGCAAAAATCCACACAGAAGAATTAAGAAGTTCACCCGCTGTCACAGTCGCACCGTGTCCGGAGCAAACAGGTACGTTTGCTGGCAGCTCCTTCAAGAGACTGCGCAAAAATTGCAACGACGAATACATTCGAGCCGAATCACCGCTGGCCAGATCGGTACGGCCGAAGGAATCGTCAAACAATGTGTCGCCCGTAATCAGAGCCAAGACCTCTGCTTCCTCTTCTTCGTTACGCTGACGCAGAATCTGAAAACACATCGATCCCTGAGTGTGGCCTGGAGTATTGAAACATTTCAATTTCAGTTCGGAATCGAGAACAATAATCTCACCATCTTGCAGATAGCGATCCGCTTCCGGATAACTCGTAGGCTGCCCGAACATGAAAGATGCGTTAGCCATGGGGTCTGAGAGAAGTTCCTTTTCCTGCTCAGCAGCCCAGAAAGGAATAGAATTTCTTTCCTTCCAGGCACTTACTGCTGCCACGTGATCATAGTGTCCGTGGGTAGCGATAAGGAGCGTGACGTCATCTGCTTCGGGAACTTTTTCCGGTGGAACTGCAGGATCAAAAAGAACACTGCCTTTCTCAGTTTGTAGAAGGTAGGCATTAGCGTGGCGAAACGCTTCCGGAATGCGTTTCAGCTCAGGCAGTATTTGGTATCTGGACATACGACGCCTCTTAACGTAAGAGCTCGCGCCAGTCAAGATCTCCGCGACTTATGGCCAGGACCAAGATTTCCGCTGTTGCTGAATTAGTAGCAAAAGGTATGCTGTTCGTGTCGCAAGCGCGGAATAAATCAATCAAGGGTTCGGTTATAGGACCTTCAGGATCACGTAAATAAAGCAAGGCGTCAATTTCGTTGTAGCGCGCACTGGCAGCTAGTTGACTTTTTGTACTAGTTTCTTCTGTCGGATATGGCAAAACATCGAGGGTAGTCGCACCCCTAATGAGATGTGCAGTGTTCAGCGGTGATATTAAATCATGCTGACTCAAAATTTGCTGATAAGCAATACAGAAATTAACTAGTAAGTCAGTCCTTGAAATGTCGGCCATCAAAACAATATTCATTTTTTTTTAAGGCGCGTTTTAATAAATTAACGCGCTCTCTACCTCCCCATTTTTCTTGCCCGGATTCTTCGCATTATTATAAACGAAGTTCGCTGAGCACTCAATAAGTACACTATACAATATATTTGTGCATTTAGCATATACTTATTTTTCAATTATAACATTTTTTAAACTAAAAGTTAGCAAATCCTTCAGTTAATCGTGCAGATTCATCATCATAAAGTCCCATATAGTCGTGTGTGGGCGTATGTCCAAAGTATTCACAGAGGATTCGATAAGCGATGTCTGCACTCTGATCACCGTATGAAGAATCTTCCAAAATACTACTTACAACAATTTGCGGATCATCGGCCGGCGCAAAAGCAACGAAAACAGCGTTGGTATATATGTTTCCGTCCCTTCCAACAATCTCGGCAGTACCGGTTTTCGCCGCAACCGAGACCGGAAAATCCCTGAACAACTCAGCAGTCCGCCCTTGATCCCAAGTCGTTAAACTTGTCATTCCTTGAATGATAATGCTGCGTCCGGCCGGATCTAAATTCAAAGGAATACGTTCAATTTGTTCGGGCAGCAAGACGGTACCGTCCTCCGCAACAACCTCTTTGATAAAATGCGGCGTTACTAAATAATCGGTGGCAATACCCCCGATTGCCCGTGCCATCTGTAACATAGTATACGAATTATAGAACTGACCGATTGAGGTTTGA
The DNA here is from genome assembly GCA_964346175.1 of uncultured Mageeibacillus sp. Classification (GTDB taxonomy): domain Bacteria; phylum Bacillota; class Clostridia; order Saccharofermentanales; family DTU023; genus DTU032. The sequence goes on along the minus strand of CAYFTG010000006.1, from coordinate 29,711 downwards.
GCCGTATCAGCCACAAACCAGATCTGATCCGCAGGATTCGGATTGAGCTCCTGTTTCAAAGCTCGGCTCGGGCGTATACCTATATTCTCGTTCGGAATGTCCAGCTCAACGCTTTCTCCCAGGCCTAATTTTTCTGACATTTCACTGATGGCATCAATGCCGACATCAACACCTAATTGATAAAAATAGAGGTTGCATGATGTCATCAATCCTGCCTGCAGATTCAAATCTCCATGACCGGTATACGGCTGCTGGAGACAGCGCCAAGTTAAGCCGCCAATTTCCTCATGTCCGTTGCATCTATATACAGTATCATAAGACGAAATAGTTCCGGACTCAAAAGCCGCCATGGCAGTGATCGGTTTATATGTCGACCCGGGCGTGTAAGGTTGCGAAATACCGCGATTGAGAAGCGGCAAAGTGTCCGTGTCTGTCAGCAACTTTTGCACTCGGGCAGCGGCCAGTGGATCATGGTATTGATCAACAAAATCAGAGACACGATAATCCGGATAATTTGCATTAACCAACACCGCTCCGGTTTTTGCATCCAGCGCAATAACGCTGCCGGCAGGTGCACTCATCACTCTGTCACCGCGCTCAAAACCACGAAGTTCTCTTAGTTTGCGCTCAAGGTTATCTCTGGCCACACGTTGTAAATTAATATCCAAAGTCAACCTGACTTCATTGCCCGCTTGCGGAATTTTCCCCACTGAACCGGGGAAAGCAACAGGGTTCCCTGTTTCCGGGTCACGCCACGTTTCCACCGTGTGCGAGCCATCTGTACCGCGCAAGTAACGTTCAGCCGCCTGCTCGACACCTGTCTTGCCCAGAACATCATTTATACTGTAACCCTCATCCGCCAGAGCATCGTATTCAGAAGATGAAATACGACCGACATAGCCGAGAGCGTGCGACACAATATCACTATCGCTGGTGTAGCGGCGCAAGAACCTTTGGCTAATGGTGATGCCGGGAAAACGGAAGTTTTGCTCGTTCAGTAGACTGATCAGAGAATCAGGAACGTTATCCGCCAGCAGAATCGGTTGCCTGATTTGGAAATTCCAATTATTTTTCAAAATCAGATATCGTAGCTCCATAATTTGAAAGGCTTCGAAATCCGAATATAGTCTGTTCCCTTCTTCCGCAACCGGCTCAATTTCAAAAAAATCGTAGAGCAAAAAATCAAACAATTCGCGCGGAGTCTGTTTAACCAGCCTTTGTCTTTCCCGCAGATTGGATGCGCTCTCCGTAGTGAAGAGGTTAAAGGTATCGTTATCCGTTTGGAAGGCTTCGATCTCCTCCCAGGGACGCTTAAAGACGAAATTCTCTACACTGAGAGCTCCGTTCTCGTATGCCGTGCGATCCGCCTGAGAAATATCCAAATAGTTACTGAAATCGCTCTCCGACACCACATTGTTTTCTTCAAACAAGCGCGCCAAATCGAGCAGCATGCGATTAAAAGCCGCATTATCCATGCCCACATTGACAATAGAAATAGTATTAATACTATCACTCACCGCCAAGGGAACTCCGTTGCGGTCGACGATATCACCCCTTGGTGCGGACAAACTCAGCTCGCTGCTATTACCTCTCGATTCCAGAGCAGTATGCGTAGTCTGACCGAAGAGCTGTAAGTTGGCAGTGCGCAGCAGCATCAAAACAAAAATCACGAAAAGCAGGACAATCATAAAGGCATAGCGGTTCGATAGAAATTTGCGCAGGAAAGAATTCTGCGAACGTCGCGGCCGCTGTAAGCGAGAGAAGCGTCTTTGCTGCTTAACGCCTTCCTTCTCCGAGGTATTCTTGTTTGTAAGCGGATTCACGATCATATCCCTCTACTAATACCTGACTTTTCTCTTTTTTGCTTGTGATATAAACCTAGCCATAGGAAGAACAATATTAGCACAGCTGCAAACATATTTGCCAACAACACATAGGGTAATCTCTCAGCTGAGCTGCGCAAAATCGAGGCGAAACTCAGAGGGAGACTTCTGTCCAAGGGGAAAAAATAAGAAAGCATAAGCATGAGTAATTCGTGACTTAAAGTAAGAGCCGGCCAGGAGAGTAAGAAGCGTCGCCAAAAAACCCGCTTAGTGTCGCTAAACAAAAGTCCTGCGATCAAACCGATAATCATTCCTTCCATCATGCCCAAGCCGTAGAGCCTGCCACCCAAGTAGTCTCGCAGAAAACCGGCAACAAGACCAATAGCAAATCCTTCCCTACCGTCTCGTGTCAAACCGATGACTAGGGGCAAAAAGAGAAGAAAATCAGGAGCGGGAAATCGCGTCCACAGAGCGGGATATACTTGTATGCTTGCCAAGATGAAGAGCAATAAAGTATAGACAAACACTCGCTGCCATAAAGGAAGTGATCTGGAAATACTCGGCATCAGATCACCCTTCCACATCCGACGGGAGCGCATGATCCAGCAGAACGAAAACATAATTGAGCTCTTCCACTTGAGCGATAGGCTCAATCAAAGCCTGTAAAGCATTGGATTGGCTATCAGTAAAAACCTCAAGCACTGTACCGATAACAATTCCCTCCGGATAAAGACCCCCGTCGCCTGAGCTGACGATCACATCACCCACGCGCAGCGGAGTTCCTTCCGTTATCTGATCCGCCAGACAAAGTCCTTGATCTTTATACTCGAGCGAGCCTCTCACGCGGAAATTTGCGCCGGAAGAGGCTGCGACTTTGGAACTAATAGAGAAGCTTTCATGCAATAAAGGCACCACACGAGAAGATCCCAACTCACTGGAATAGAGCCGACCGACAAGTGCCTGCTGATTGTCAAGAACCGGATAGGAGCGATCAGCAGTCACCTGAATACCGTCTTCACGGCCCAAATTGATGCGGAAAAGATCGAACATGGGGCCAATAGAACGATTTATCACAATGCCGCCGAGGATCTCATAATCTTCAAAGCGGCTTTTTAAATTTAAAGCATTTTCGAGCTCGTCATAGGCTTTAACCTTTTCCTCATTGGTCCTGACCTGCTGTCGCAAATCGAAGTTGTCTTGCTCCAGCTGAGCGATCTCTTCTTTCAGCTTCCTATTCTCGCTAACAGCAGAGAAAAAGCCCCCTACTGAATCTACTCCTGACTGGAAAAACGAAATCATGGGATCAAAGACGCGACCGAAAAAATCAGCTACAACCGTCCGGCTCGAACCCGGCAGCGCCGTAAGAATGGCTGTAGCCAGTAAAGCCACACTAACCAAAACAATTATTATTGTACGCGGAGCTTTTCTTTTCATCGTCCCGACGTCCTTGATCTATGTAAAATATTATCTAAAAACACTCAAATTAGTTTAGCACATTAGAGGCCAAAGCGAAGCAAGCAGCTCAAGTGGGAGGCTTTCATTCACCTTAAATCACATCAGTCCCAAAGCGCGCAAACTGTGACATCCCTCAGCGCCCACAACAATATGGTCAAGCACCTGCACGCCCATCATTTGGCCGATTTCACTTAATCGTTGCGTCGATACACGATCCGCTTCGCTGGGAAGAGCATCTCCGCTGGGGTGATTATGCACGAGCACGACCGCTGCCGCATTCGCCTTCACCGCCTCGCGGAAAATATCCCGCGGCTGGATCACGGAGGCCGACAGTCCGCCGCTGGAGATGAGAACATGTCGAATGACTCGATTTCTCGTATCTAACATTATTATGTAAAACTTCTCCCGCGGCTGAAAGCGCAGCTGTGACTCTATATAGGAAAAAAGGTCATTAGGACCGTGGACTTTATGTCGTTTACGACCGGCCCTCAAAGCGGACGCACGTTGTCCCAGTTCAAGAGCAGCCATGATATTCAGAGACTTCACTCTGCCAATCCCGGAAATTGAACGCAGTTCTTCCAAGCTCAGCTCGAAAAGTCCATCCAGATTATTTGCCTCCAGCAGAACCTTATGTGCCAAATCTACTGCAGTAACTCCCCGTTGGCCTGACTGCAAAATAATTGCCAGAAGTTCAGCGTCACTCAGAGCAGCGATACCTAATTTTTCAGCCTTTTCGTAAGGTCGTTCCGTTTCAGGAATCTCCTTCATCGTTAATAAATCTTTACTCATTCACATCAATCCTTTCTCTAAAAAAAGCATATTCATAAACATGCTTACTTTCTTCTTAATTAATTGATGAAAAATGAGTTGATCGGGGCTGAATTAAAGCTTCTTTGCCGTTTTTCTATTCAAACTACTCAATTGAATAATGAGAACAAGCAGAGCGTCGCGATCTTGCATCTCACCGGTTTTAATCAGGAGATCACAGTGGAAACAGGCTTCCACCATGGCTTCTAGCTGTTCCAGAGAAAATGAACGCGCCTGCTGTAACAGTTTGTTCGCGTAATAGCTGCTCGTAGTAACTCCACTTTGAATGATCGCAGAGCTATTTTTCAATTCTTTGGCGATCAGTAGACGCCGCGAGAGGTTGGAGATCATGGCCAAAATACCTAGAGGAGCTTCACGCCGGTCGAGCAAGCGCTCCAGATAGTCCAGCGCGCGATCGACATTGCCGTCAGCCAAAGCATCGGTCAAGTCGAAAACCCTACCACTCAGGTCGGGACGACACAGGAAGTCTACGGTATCCAGATCAATTGATTGCAAGTTCCGGCTTTCCACATACAGAAAAATTACATCAAGACCCTGCTGAATCATTGACATCGATGAGTCGAAACGCGAAATAAGCGAAAGCGCTGCTTCCTGAGTTATATTAAGCTCACGGAATTTGCATTGAGCACTAATCCATTTCAAAAGCTCATTCTCACCCTGGCGATCCAGACGCACTACTGCCCCATCATGCTCCTCGATAAGGCGCAGCAATTTGTGATCGAGTCTTACAGCTCTGTCCTCGCTGTCTTGGCGTTCTTCGAACAGCAAAACTGTTCCCTCACCCACATGTTCGACGATCTTAGTCCACTCAACTAAAGTATCGGCACTTAGAGCCCGTTGGAAGAGTTTAGATCCTTTGATATGCACCAGCTTGTAGGGCGAAAGAAAAGCCGGAGTGCTAATGTCGGCCACTAAATTCTCCAGATTCAGACTAGAGGTTTTGTCCGGGTCGTAAACTACGGCATCCATGGTTTCGCAGCCGGGAGCTAAAGCTTGAGCATAGATTTTGTCTCGCAAGTAGCTAATCAAATATTCCTCGTGTCCCAGCAAAACATAAATCTTGCGCAAGGGCTCTGCGTCCAATTCTTTGCTCAAAGCTGCATATGTCAATTTTTTCTTCTTTACCGCCATAACACTATCCTACTATCTGCCTCAGAAAGCCGCAAGAAGAAGGCGTGTTTTTCATCCAACCTAACGGTACGGACGGCATGCTCCTGCAGCCTTTCCACTGTGTCGGGATGTGGATGATTATATAAATTGTTAGCGCCTACCGGTATTATCGCCCAACGCGCCTCAATCTGCTCCAAAAAGCTGTCATTAGTGGTCATTCCGGAACCGTGATGAGCTACATGTAAGTAATCCACAGGCCGCAGTTGCTGCGAGCGAACAAGGCGTTCTTCCGTTTCCCGGGTCATATCACCGGTGAAAAGAAAACTGTGCCGGTAGTAATCGAGATAAAAGGCAAGTGAGGTGTCATTAAGGTCATCCCCTCGAGCCAAATCTTCCAAGTCGGGCGCAATAAAAGAGAAGTTTAAACCGTCCATGCTCAGACTATCATCAGAGATAATATAGTTAACGCTAAGCCCGTTCTCGTCAGCACAGAAAATCAAATAGGTCATCCAGTCCGCCTCATTTTGCTCAAAGGGATTGCTGCCTAAATCCGGGACGTCGAGATCTTCTTGAGTATCTACAGCTTGAGCCTCCAGAGCCTTAGGCGGCTGCGGCAGCAATAGGCAATCAATGCGCCCTAGACTCATCAATTCCAGCGCACCCAAGACATGATCTGCGTGTCCGTGAGTAAGTACGGCAAGATCCACGTGGTCTCGCCCTTGTGAGCGCAGAGCCGGCAAAACCCGCTGATAGCCCATTCCTGCATCCCCACCATCAATCAGAATCGTCTTCTCCTTGCTCAGGATCAAGGTTGCATCGCCCTGCCCTACATCCAAAAAGAGAATATCTATGTGCTCATCTTTTCGCGTCTTCTCAATTGCAGGCACGAAGAGAAATGTCACTAATATGAGCAGAGCCGGAAACAGCAGCTTATACGACCGCACGCGCAGCAGGTAAAAAATCGCCAGAAGCAGGAGAAGAAAAACAGCAACATGAATCAGCTCACGCTTGCAGAAAAACGTACTTCGGCAATTAGCCACCACAGACACGAGTTCCAGCCAGAGCCGCAACACCGGCTCTGTTAGGAAACTGGCTAAAAATTGAATCTGTAGACTGAAAAACGGAAAAATCAAGCTGAGAAACAGAATCAAAAAACCCACAATAGTCAAATAACTCGCTAAGGGGATAAGAATCAGATTCGCGAATGGTGCCAATAGATTGGCACCCTGTTGTTGTTTTACAGTTAAGGGCAAAAGAATTAGGAAAACTGCCAAGGTGCTGATCAGGTCATCCAGTAAACGCTTCCCCGTATCGGGTGACAGCAGTTTCAGACAGCCGGCTGCAATAAAGCTCATCCAAAACCCATTCTGGCGCACTGCGAAAGGTTGAATCACGAGCAGAACACAAGCCGCCAGAGCTAGGGAATTTATCCGATCAGCGCGCCTTAGTACTCTGCTGTCAAGAGACGACAAATAGAAGAGCAAAGTCGCTCGGCTGATGCCATGACCGAAACCGCTTAGCAGTCCCGGAAACAGTACCAACACAGACAAGAGCTTGCGCTTAGTATTAAAGCTCAGGGCGGCCCAAGCGGAAACCCGGCGAATCGGCAACAAAAAAAACATCAAATGCATCCCCGAAACACAAAGCAAATGATAGGCACCCGCTTCACTCAAGGCCTTGCCGGTATACGCCGTCATACCCGCGGTGTGTCCCATCAACAAAGCCGGCAATATGCCAACAGAACTTAGCTGGAAATCTGCGCTTTCTCTTGGAGCCCCTTCCGCTCCCTCAGCGCTAAAACTTTCCTCCAATAATTTGAGTACTTTCAGACGAAAATCGTCGAGATAATTTAGTGGACGGTATAAAAGCGGAGCCGCTTCCACCGCACTTAGTTTTGGCTGCGTGAGTTTGCCACTGACTCCCTGCGACCTAAACCAATCTCTCTCACTAAAACCTCCGGGATTCTGCGCCACATTTCCTCCGGTATAAATACCGCTGACGCTAATTGTGGCGCCTCGCTTGATCTCCTCAGCCGAAGTGCCTTGCGCTAGTCCGCTCAGTTTAAGACTTAAGGAAATGACAGTATGACGATCGAGCCGAATCTTGATTCGTCGGTAATCATCACTGCTTTTTTGCGGCAAAGCGACTTCAACAATGCGACCGCTAACAAGAATCCGCTCCCCCTCCGAAAATTCAACTGCTCTATTTAAGGAAATTTCTGTAAGTAAATGGCTCAACCCCAGCAGCAGAAAAAAGAGGCAGAGTCCCGGACGCTCAGTAATGTTTTGCAGTGCTTTCCTCATACTTTGAAGCATAAGGAAAGAGCGGCCGACACAAACCTACTTTGCTCGCAGTATAAGGCTGAGCCCAGTCAATTTGGCGTTTTATTTTACAAGCGATGTAATAAAGCGCCTCAGATTCTCCACACCTGCGTCATTAGCAGTAGTAGCTGATACCATGATCGGATCTTCCAAGTGGAAGCTTTCAGCTCCCAGCACTTTTCTTCTCTCGTTTAATTCTCTGATGATGCTGAAACGAGCATCGTTTTGCTTCGAGCGTGAGAGTTTGTCCGACTTGGTCAAGACCACCTGCCACGGGATGTGATAATGATCCAAGTAATCAGCCATTTGCCAATCCAGATCGCCGAAGCCGCGCCTTATATCAATTAGCAAAAGAACTGCAGCCCGCAACCTCTCTTGCCGGAAGTACTGATCCGTCACTTGCGAGAACTTCCTCTCTTGCTCGCGTGAAGTCTGCGCATAGCCGTAACCGGGCAGATCCACTAGGTAAAAGCTGTCGTCCACCGTGAAGAAAAGAACCAGCTGGGTCTTGCCGGGTGTACGACTGGTTCGAGCCAGGTTTTTGTTACGGCATAAGGCGTTCAGCAAAGTGGATTTCCCTACGTTTGAACGACCGACCATTATGATTTCGGGCAAGGGCTGTTTAGGAAATTGCTCAATTTGTGCCGCTACTGCCGTTAAGTCTACTTTATTGAAGCGTATTGACATCGTTAACTCCTTTTTTCGCTAATATTACTCTGCTATAATCATACACATATGGAGGGACTTATATGAATGAACTTAAGTTTCCGGCGGGCGGGTCACCGAGAAACATCTTAAAAGATGACACAATGCTCAATCCGCTTGGACCAATTGCAATTATAAGCGCCCAGATAGAGGATCACCTTGCTGACCGTATCAATCGTCAGCTGCGCCTCCGACGCGAAGCTTACGCGGAGATGGTTCCGGATATCGCCAAATTTACAGGTTATCTTAGAGATGATTATCGCATTGACGTCGACCTTTCGCGCTTTAAATCCGGTGAAGGAAAAGCAGTCGTACTCGACACAGTGCGCGGACACGATCTCTACATCATTACTGATGTTCTTTATCATGGCAAAACTTATGAACGCTACAGCAGACCGGTCACAATGGGACCGGACGAACATTACAAGGACTTAACCCGACTAATAGTTGCAAGCAAGGATTCTGCTTTGCGCATTAATGTCATCATGCCCTATCTCTACCAGGGTAGACGTTTCCGTCGCGAAAAGAGAGAATCGCTGGACTGCGGCGAAATGCTAAGACATCTCTTCGGTCTGGGTATAGACAACTTTATCACCTTCGACGCGCCGGACAGTCGCGTAGCCAACGCCGTCCCCTATGACAATTTCGAATCGTTCCCCACATCTTTCCAGTTCATCCGCACACTCTTACAAGATTGCGGAGATTTGCAGGTAGATCCAAGGAAAATGATGGTAGTCGCGCCGAATGAAGTTAACATCAACCGCTCAATATTCTACGCTTCGACCATGCAATTGCAGCTGGGGATTTTTCACACCAAACACAGCTATGATTATGTCGATGGTCAAAGGTATGAACGTAGTTCTCTCGCCTACCTGGGAGATTCGGTCGAAGGCAAAGACATCTTGGTGATCGGTGACCTTTTGGACAACGGCGACGGTTTGATCGAGTGTGCAGCCTATCTCAAAGCTCAGGGCGCAAAGCGCGTCTATTGCTTCACCTCCTTCGTCCAATTCACCGATGGCACTTCCCGTATGCACCAAGCTTGGGAAAGCGGTATCATCGAGAGGATTTTCTCCTCAGACCTCTCCTATCTTCCTCCCTCAGTAGTATCAGCTCCTTGGTATACTCCTGTACCCATGGCGGATGATATGGCCCAGCTGATCAATGCGCTCAATCATGACGCCTCACTATCTCAGCTCATGGCACCTGCAGAGAAGATTAAATCCGTGGTTCGCAAACACAAAGAAATGCAAGAGAAGACAGAGACAGCATTTGATAAGCGTCAGTTATCTTTTTATGACATCTAGAGCACTAATAGAATTATATATGGAAGGGTGCAGCTAATGAATCAACAAAATTTTGAGGCTCGTGACGACAAAAACTACTACAAGTACGATCAGTACGGCAACAACCCGATGCCGGCTTTGGGCCCGATCGGACTGATCAGCTTGAAAGGGGCACGTGATTTTTCAAACCGCGTGAACGATTATCTGGTTCAGCGTCGAGCTGAATACTTAGAAGCAGCTCCGGACGCTGAGGATAGTATCGGCTTCCTGCGCGACGACTATCATATCCCGGTTAATACTTTCCGCTTTTCTTCAGGTGAAGGTAAAGCAGTTATCGAGAATACAATCAGAGGGCACGATCTCTATCTGCTCTGTGATGTGACTAACTACACCGTTACCTACAATCTCCGTGGTTTTGATAACCATATGAGCCCTGACGATCATTATCAGGATCTCAAACGCATCATCCTGGCCGCCTCCGGTAAGGCGCGCCGCATCAATGTAATCATGCCTTATCTCTACGAAGGTCGTCAGCACCGCCGTAATGCTCGAGAATCCCTCGATTGCGCCAATATGCTGATCGAACTGACCAATCTTGGAGTCAGCAACTTTATTACCTTTGATGCTCATGATGATCGCGTTGCCAATGCCGCCCCCACCAGCGGTTTCGAAAACGTTCCGATCACCTATCAGGTTATGAAAGCTCTCTTCAATAAATTGCCTGATTTTACGATCAATTCCGACAACACAATGGTAGTGTCACCGGATGAAGGCGCCATCTACAGAACCATGTATTACAGTTCAATGCTGGGTCTGCCGCTAGGAACGTTCTACAAACGTCGTGATTACACTGTGATGAAAAACGGTCGCAATCCGATTGTTGCGCACGAATTCTTGGGTGACTCCGTTGAAGGTAAAAATCTGCTGGTTATAGACGACATGATTTCCTCCGGCGAATCCATGATCGAGCTGTCGCGGAAACTCAAAGAGCGTGGTGCAGGCAAGATTTTCTGCATCGCCACCTTCGGTTTGTTTACAGACGGTTTAGATGAGTTCAATCAAGCATATGAGGATGGCATCATCAGCAATGTCTTGTGCACCAACCTAATCTACCGTTCACCGGAGCTTTTGGCTGCACCATGGTATATAGACGTTAATATGGCGAAATTCGTAGCCCTCTTGATTGACGCTATGAACCACAACGCTTCTCTCTCCACACTAATAGACCCGACAGTGAAAATTAACACACTGTTGGAGAAGCGTCGTCAGGCCGGATGCGATTAAGTTTTTAAAAAAGAGACTTGTTAGAAATTTGTTGTGGAAGCATGCGCGCTTGCGTATGCTTCCTTTTTATGTGCGATTTTATGTGCGACGACGCAGAATTATTATCCAGATAACAATAGCAGCGATTATTATTTCAGCCGCAGTCAGTCCTAGAAAAATCTCCAGACTACTTCCGGCTACGAGGGCATTAAAGACCAGCAGGAGTGCTGCCGAGAAAACGGCCCCAATGCAATGGCCGACAGTACTGCTCATGAAGGAACGGAAATGATCTTTTCCGCTCTTCGTTACGACTTTGCTTCTCGCTGTGGTTTTTTTCTTCTTTGCTTTTGCTGCCATTGTGTCTCGCTCCTTTGTTCTTTCATGATACACTTAAATGCGTCGTTTTTCAGAGAGGAAGGAAGTTTTATGCCCGTTGATGGGATAGTCATGAAGAGTATACGTAGTGAGCTCAATCGCGACCTGGCGGGAGGCAAGCTGGAGCGAATTATAATGAGCGACCGACACACGATCGTACTCTATTTTTACAATCGCGGCCGCAAATCTCAACTGCTCTTGGGCAGCAATCCTTCGCTGCCGGAATTGCGTTTTGGAGAAAACTTGAAACTGAAAAGCCTGAATCCGCCACCGGCCTTCCTCCTCACCTTGCGCAAATATTTACAGGGAGCCAGGCTGCTTGCCGTTGACGCCCCACCGTATGAACGCATTCTCGATTTTACTTTTGAAACAATAGATGATCTGGGAGACCTGAGCGAGAAACGCCTGATCGTCGAATTCATGGGCAGAGTGGGAAACACTATTCTGGTGAATCGCAGCGGCGTCATTCACACCGCCTTACGTCATGTGGATCATAGCGTGAACCGCTATCGGGAGATCTTGCCTGCTCACCCGTACGTAGCACCGCCTCCTCAGAACAAGCCTCTACCTGATGAAATACCGAACCTTCAGTTTGAAGAGATTTTCCAAAAACAGAAAAGCAATGACAATCTCGAAAAGGCCATCTATAAGAATGTAGCCGGCTTCTCACCTGCTCTGGGACGTGAAACCGCCTCTCGAGCGAATCTCGACAGCGAACGACTCTTCTCTTCCTTAACGGAGTCAGAGCAAGGGCGCTTACGCCAAGCTTTGCTCACCATCTGTCAGGAAATAAAAGACGAGAAAATCTCCCCGGCTCTCTACTACGATGCCGCCCCTTCCCCCGAACGACGTCTCATCGATCTACATAGTATCCGCTTGACCCACCTCCCCTACAGCGAAACCTACGCCACAACTTTGGAAGCTGTAAGTGAATATTTCGTCCAAATCAAAGCCGTTCAGGCCTTAAAAAGCAAAATGAACGCCTTAAACAGAAGCCTTGATGAGCAGATTAAGCGGGCCATGCGCAAGCGAGAACTACATGAAGAGGATCGCGCACAAGGCAAAGAAGCAGAAAAATATAAACTCTATGGCGAACTTTTGCTCAGCAATCTTCACGCCATCAAAGATTCGCGTTCCAATGCCATCGTGCTGAATTATTATGATGAAAACAAAGAAATTGAAATAGAGCTCGATGCACGCTACTCTCCTGCAGATAATGCTAATCGCTATTTTGACAAGTATGCACGCAACAAGCGCCGTCTAGAACAGGCGGAAAAATTGCTGCGTCGAGACATGGCACAGCTCAGCTATTTGGAATCAATCAAGGTCAATCTTTCTTGTGCTATTGACATGGAGGACTTGCTAGCGATAGAGGATGAATTGTCTGATGAAAAGGCCGAGCGCGTTTCTAAAAAGAAAGAGACTGCCGAAATCCGTCAGGAGCCGGGCCGGCCGGCCAGTAAGCGCCGTCGTTCAGGTCAATACACGCAGACGCAAAAAGCCAAAAAGCAAAATAAGACTGAGTCGACGAAAGCACAGCCGCCGCGCCGCTTTTTGTCCAGTGATGGTTTAATGATTGTCGTGGGCAGAAATAACAAGCAAAATGACCGAATCACTCTGCGTCAAGCCCGCAAGGACGACCTGTGGTTTCACATCAAGGACGCTCCGGGTGCTCACGTCGTGATAATGGCTGAAGGCAAAGAAATTCCCGAGCAGAGCATCCTCGAGGCGGCCGGTCTCGCTGCTTGGTATGCAGGCAGCAATCGTGCCGGAGGCGCCAAAACTTCAGTTGATTATTGCGAAATACGTCACTTGTGGAAGCCCCGTGGTGCTAAACCGGGACAAGTCCTGTATAAGGATTTTCAAACCCTCTTAATCGAACCGCTCAATCCCGCGAATCTGGAAAAATCAAATTAATAATCAGCTTGTTTGAAGTAGCCGGGCGTGTTCAGCGCAGATTTTCTCATAAAACTTGGAATCTTCTAGAGATACAATACAGCCGCAATATTTCTGACGGTAAAGGCCGATCTCTCGTGCCAGATCCTGTCCTCGACGGTACTGCTCGCGCCAGTCGTGAGCCTCAAATTCCAGTCCGTATTCTGCAGCAGCGGCAGTCCCCGCTCTGAGAATAGCCTCCCTGTCCTGATAAGGACTGACGAGCAGGCTGGTACTGAAGCTGTCGAAGCCGTTATTGGCAGCGAATTCAGCCGTCTTTTGCATTCGCGTTTCATAACAAAACCTGCAGCGCTCTTTACCCTCAGCGGCGCGTTTACGCCAAGCTTCCTCGTCTGTACCTGGAAAGATATGAAGTGGCAATTCATAATGTTGGGCTGCCTTTAGCGCATTGTTCAGGCGGCGCTGCCATTCAACTGAGGGATGAATATTCGGATTGAAAAAAAACAGCTCACAGTCGCGCTCAGCAGCCGTTAATCGCTCAAGCGGAGCCATAGAACAAGGTCCACAGCAGATATGAAGCAGCAATCTCTTATTCTTCATCAGCTAAGCCTTCTTCCCTATCTTCTGAATTTTCCCAGTTGACGACATCCTGCAGCGTGACTTGCCTGTTATTGACTTGGAGGGCGCCGTTTTTCGGATACTCGAGTCCTAAGTGGGCAAAACCCTGTTGCGTCAAAATTCTGCCGCGTGGGGTCTTTATCAAAAAACCAATCTGCATCAGATACGGTTCATAGATGTCTTCAATCGTGGTGGAATCTTCACCGGTTACGGCAGCCATGGTGTCAAGACCGACGGGGCCTCCATTGTACATAGTCGCCATAGTGCGCATTAGCATACGGTCGGTTGAATCCAGCCCAACTTCATCTACTTCCAAAGCTTTCAGCCCCACTTCGCAAATTTCACGATTAATGATATTGTCTCCGCGCACCTGCGCAAAGTCGCGCATACGGCGCAGCAAGCGAATAGCGACACGCGGAGTGCCGCGGCATCTGCTGGAGAGCAGCTTGAGTCCGTCCTCATCAATGCCGACGTCTAGTCGGGCGGCGTTACGCAGAAGGATTTTGGCGATCTCTTCAGGCGTATATAAATCAAGTCGGTAGATCATACCGAAGCGGTCACGCAGAGGCGAGGAGATCAATCCTGCCTTGGTTGTAGCCCCTACTAAAGTAAACTGGGGCAAATCCAAACGGATAGAACGAGCGGAGGGTCCTTTGCCGATGATGAGATCGAGCGCATAATCTTCCATGGCTGGATAGAGAATTTCTTCGACACTGCGGTTGAGACGATGGATCTCATCGATGAAGAGTAAGTCCTTTTCTTGTAGATTGGTCAAGAGTGCTGCCAAGTCACCCTGTCTTTCAATGGCCGGGCCGGAGGTTATCCGCATTTCCACATTCATTTCTTGTGCGATGATACCGGCCAGAGTGGTTTTACCTAGCCCGGGCGGACCGTAAAGGAGAACGTGATCTAGCGCTTCCCCCCTAGCTTGAGCGGCCTCCATTGATATTTTTATGTTTTCTTTTATTTTCTCCTGGCCGAAATATTCGTCCAGCCTGCTTGGGCGTAGCCCCTCTTCCCTGCCATCAGATCTGATGGTTTTTCTGGAGAGCAGACGCTCATCAACGAAAGACTCGTCTTCCTGATCCATCTGGCTGAAAATTTCATACATAAATATCTTTCCTCATTACCCTTTATTCAACAAGAAAAAAACTTACCACTTGGATAGTTTGCGTAGGGCTTTGCGGAGCAAGCTTTCTACATCATCTGCTTCACTCGTGTTGAGACTAGTGATTACCGCTTCAGCTTCTTTCGCCGAATAACCCAAGACTACAAGTGCGTTAAGCGCATCATTTATCACGCTGTCACCTGCAAGCTGCTCGGGTCCGGTCAGAGACTCGCTTTCGGCAACAAAGTCGCTTTTGGCCACCTTGTCTTTCAATTCCAAGATAATCCGCTCAGCCCCCTTTTTGCCAATGCCTTTGGCTCGCGTCAGGCTCTTTATGTCTCCTTGCAAAACGGCCAGTGCAAAGGAGCTGGGGTCGAGCGCTTCCAAGACCTGTAAAGCTATTTTCGGACCGATTCCGCTCACTGTAATCAATAGGGAGAATAGATGCATCTCCTCTTC
Source organism: uncultured Mageeibacillus sp. (assembly GCA_964346175.1). Classification (GTDB taxonomy): domain Bacteria; phylum Bacillota; class Clostridia; order Saccharofermentanales; family DTU023; genus DTU032. Next base: position 14,464 of record CAYFTG010000006.1, on the reverse strand, counting down.
CAGATTAAAGCCGAATAAGGTCAGCTCGTTTTCTCTCACATGTAAGTGCGTAAAGAGTGTAAGCTCTTCGCCCGCGGGGGGCAGCTGCGCGATTATTCGCGGCGCAGATTCTATGCGCAAACCCAGGCCGTTGAGGTTGACAACGACGGAGTCACTCATTCTCTGCAAGACTGTGCCATTAACTCGAGCAATCATAGCTTAAACTTTCTAATCAAATAAATGGTTCCCTACTGCTAAGGAGTCGGAACGATTTCCTGAGTGTGCGTGACAGATGGCGACCGCTAAGGCGTCTGCGGCGTCATCCGGCTGCGGTATTGTGCGTAGGTTCAAGAGCCTGCAGACCATATACTGAACCTGCTCCTTATCGGCACGTCCGTAACCGGTAACAGCTTTTTTGACCTGGATCGGCGTATATTCGTAGACCGGGATTCCTGCTCTGGCACCGGCTACTATCGCTACTCCCCGTGCCTGGGCAGTACCCATGGCTGTAGTCGTGTTGCGGCTGAAGAAAATCTCCTCCACAGCCATACACGTCGGTTGATATCTTTCGATCAAGGCCTGCATGGCCTGATCTATAGCCAGCAATCGCTCAGGAAAGGGCGAGCCGGCCTCCGTTCGTACAACCCCATAATCCAACGTGCTGAAGTGATTGTCGCTGTAGGAGAGCAGAGAGAAGCCTGTGATGGCATATCCGGGGTCGATACCGAGAATCAACATGGGTTCTTCTATTTTCTCATAAATTCGTGCAAGGTATTGATGTTGCGCGTCCAATTAATGTCGTACATTTCCATGCCGTTGATATAAACCATCGCATCATATTCCTCTACCGGCAGCATCAGCTCATCAATAGGATACTTCCTATATGAAGGCACGCGGCTGATGAGGCTCAGCAATTCGTTCCTACCATAATTGGTGGTCAAGGAAGGAGTGATTGCTTCAGCCGTCTTGGCTAAAGTCACGACATCCACAGTGCGCATTTTTTCGATCACGGCGCTAACCACAGCTCTTTGTCTACCCATGCGATAGAAATCACTGTCGAGTTTGCGGATGCGGGAATAGTCGAGCGCCTTGGCTCCGTTCAGCAACTGCTCACCTGAACCCAGGCCCAGATGATTGGCTTCAGCCGGTGTGAGGTTGATGGTAACACCACCGATGGCGTCAATGACTTCGACAAAGCCTTCAAAATTTACTGCTACGTATTTAGAAACGTCAACACGGAAATTCCTTTGTACGGTCTTGAGCAACAATTCAGGGCCGCCCCAAGTGTGGGCAGCGTTAAGCATATAGTTAGGTGTATAGTAATTGACATAACGCGGATCCGGTTCGTTCGGGATACTGACATAAATTGCTCGCATTAGAGAAGTTAAGTGAATTTTGCCGGTCTTTTCATTAACAGTCATCAAGATCGTGGCATCAGAGCGTCCAAAGGCGCCATCACCGGCAGCGTCGGATCCGATTAAGAGCACGTTCCAGACTTTGTCCTCACGGAAAACCGGTATTTTCATACCCTCCTTCATGTTGGAAGGGGCTTCAAGTTGATCTAAGTTGGTCTCGATCGGGATGGTTTTACCCGGGTCGTCATACGATATATTGTTCAAAATTATCAGGGAGTACCCTAGGACAAACACAACCAATGCTAGGGCTAAGCCGAGCAAGGTTCCGCTGACTATATACCCTTTACTTATTTTCATCCGTTTACACCTTCCATTCTAAGCACGAAAGCATGAGGCAATTATAACATGTTTGTAAATGTTAAAAAAGCGCAAAAAAGACCCTCTTGAGGGCCTATTGCGCTACAAGGCAATGTCTTCCGTGTTAATTCCGGAAGACTGAGAAATTGATTTATTCCACCACAGGCTGAGTTTTGGCAATTCTAGCCTTGCGACGTGCAGCAGTGTTCTTGTGAATAATACCTTTGCTGACGGCGTGGTCCAGCTTCTTTTGCGCGAGTTTAACGACATCGTCCTTATTGACGAGATCTTGCTCCTGCGCACTGATAGCCTTCTTAACTACTGTTTTCAGCTCAGATCTTACTCTCTTGTTATATTCTGCTTTACGCTCGTTGGAACGAACGCGTCTTTCTGATGATCTAATGTTGGGCACAGCATGTCCTCCTATTCTTTGCAAACACAGCGCATTGTATCACGACCGGCGCAGGCATTTCAAGCCTTGAAAAAAATTTTCACAATCATAAGAGAGTTTATCTGAGTCTTAGAGCCTTTCCGGAAACACTTGTGACAGATAGGTTTGAAATATGCCATAATATTGAGTTGAAGCAAATAAGCGATCTTCTGCCTTGTGCAGATCTCATTAACAATAGAAATATGGAGAAACTATGACAAAATCATCGGGTCAAAATTCCCGAAAGAAAAAAAATCGAAACTTGACACGCCCTTATCGCAACGGAATGGATGCCAGCGAAACATCAAAAGAAAGTCCTCTACGAGTAATTCCTCTCGGGGGCATGCACGAAGTCGGCAAGAACATGACAGTCTTCGAGTACGAAGACGAAATCGTCATCGTCGACTGCGGCATGGGCTTCCCGGACAATGACATGTTGGGAGTCGACGTAATCATTCCCGACTTCACTTATCTGCGAGAAAACCGCGATAAGATTAAGGGCTTATTCATTACCCACGGACACGAAGACCACATTGGCGCCATACCTTGGTTCATAGATGAATTCGATGTTCCCGTATACGCAACCCCGCTCACAAAGAGATTAATTGAAATCAAGTTGGAAAGTCGCAACAAAAAGCTGCTGGCTAAGGCTGATTTGCGCCAAGTCAAGCCCGGAGACATAGTGGATGCGGGCAAATTTTCAGCGCGCTTTATTCACATCAACCATTCAGTACCGGATGCTTCCTCAATCGCAGTGCGCTGCCCGGTTGGAACAGTTATTGTCACCGGTGACTTCAAAGTTGATTACACTCCAATCACGGGGGATCCGATAGACCTGGGAACTTTTGCGGAACTAGGTAATGAAGGTGTTCTTGCCTTAATCTCTGACAGCACAAATATAGAACGCGAAGGCCACTCTATGTCCGAATCAAAGGTGGGCGAGGCTTTTTCAGAAATATTTGCCAACGCCAGCGGACGCATTATCGTCACAACCTTCGCCTCCAACGTTTATCGCCTGCAGCAGGTCATTACTGCCGCAGAAAAATACAATCGCAAAGTCCTTATTCTCGGGCGCAGCATGCTTAACACCTTCTCTGCAGCCACCGAACTGGACTATTTGGACTACAATCCGAAAACAATAATCAACATGAATGAGCTCGATAACTACCCGCCCGAGCAGCTCGTGCTATTAACCACCGGCAGTCAGGGTGAGCCTATGGCTGCTTTGACCAGACTGGCTTTTTCTGAGCATCGCAGTGTTGAGATCATGACAGGCGACACTGTTGTGCTTTCCTCTTCCATGATTCCTGGAAATGAACAGGCGATCTTCAAGGTAATCGATGCCCTCTTCCGTCAGGGAGCTGATGTTATTTATCAATCGCTAGCGGATGTCCATGCCTCAGGTCACGCGTTCCGCGATGAACTACTGCTGATGAACCGTCTCGTGCGCCCTAAGTTCTTTATTCCCGGTCACGGCGAGTACCGCATGCTTTATACGCATGCCAAATTAATCAATGATATGGGTACCCCCTCCGACAATATCGCGATACTGAAAAATGGAGATATCCTCGAACTCCACTCAGACCGCATGTCTTTTGCCGGCTTTACTGAAGGTGAAGGTATCCCGATCGACGGATCCGGAATGGGCGATATTGATGAGCACGTATTGTATGACCGTCGCCTGCTGGCTGATGACGGCGTAGTGACAATTGCTCTAACCCTAGATAAAGAAAAAGATAAAATTCTGGGTGAACCTGATATCCAGGCGCGCGGCTTTATCTACTCAAGCGAAATGAATCATATCGTTGATATCTGCCGAGAGCTCCTAGACGACATGGCCGCAAAACAGCAAAAACGCAATAAACCCCTAGTCTTCGCTTTAACGGAGAAAAACATAAGAAATCAAATCCAAAAAGCGCTGTTTGACTATACACGCCGGCGCCCGGTCGTGATAATTTCAATCAACGTATTGAATGGAGATTAAGCATTATGACCGCGTGTTACTCTAACCACGCTGTCAATTGCTTTAATTCGCCCTACGAGGCGATCAAATTGCTCTTGGTTTTCGATATTTACCGTCATTAAAATATTGGCACTGATATCCTTCGCTGAAGACATTGATGCAGATTGAACAGATGCATGTTCTTCAGCGATGGCAGCTGAAATTTCAGCTAACAAGCGCGTGCGGTCGCGGGCAATAATTTGGATATCTACCGGATAAGTGCTGTAGGCACTGCTGTCGATCCAAGAGACATCTATCAGGCGCGCAGCCCGCTCAGCATCTTCCTGGGAACGATCGAATTTTTCCAAAATGTGACGAATATTGCTGCAGTTCATTCGATGGACAGCTACACCCTGCCCCCGCGTAACAAAGCCGATAATCGCATCACCCGGGACCGGATTGCAACATTTCGAAAGCTTAACCAAGGCGTTGTCCAAACCTTGAACCTTAACAGGGATTTCCTTATCGAAGTCCGCTTTCTTCTTGGGTTTACTGATAACAGTGGCCTCGCCGCCTTTCAGCAGCTTCTCCTCCGTCAAAATCTGATCCGGATTGTACACGACCTGGCCCCGATTGGTAATCGTGTAGCCCATATCAGCCAATTTTTCCTCAGGCAGTGTGCGCAGGTAGGCATCACGCAGGCGAGGTATGAAACGCTTGGCCTGAAGACCGCCATAGCCGATTGCGGCATAAATATCATCGAGAGTGTTATACGAGTAGCGCTTCAAAGCCGGAGCGATTACATCTTTTTGCAACAATTCGGCCGGTGTGAAACCTGCGTTCTTAATCTCGCGTTCCAGAATCTCTCTGCCGCGCACCATGTTTTCTTCCCGTCGTTCACGCTTGAACCAGGTCGAGATCTTGTTTCGGGCTGTACCGCTTTTAATAATCGTGAGCCAGTCGCGAGAAGGGCCGCGAACTTTATCCGAGGTAAGGATTTCGACGATATCACCGTTCTGCAGTTCATAAGTCAAAGGCACCATGCGTCCGTTGACTCTGGCTCCGTACATGGAATTGCCGATATCACTGTGAATGTGATAAGCAAAATCTACAGGCACAGCTCCGGCCGGCAAGTCGATAACGTCACCCTGCGGAGTAAAGACAAAGACCTCATCCGTAATCAGGCCTTCCTTCAAGGTCGCCATATACTCGGAGGCGTCGCGTGCGTCGTGCTGCCACTCAGTCAGCTGGCGCAGCCAGTTAAGACGCATCTCGATCGAAGTCACCTTCTGATCCTGCCTGCCCTCTTTGTAGCGCCAGTGAGCGGCAATACCGTATTCGGCGGTATAGTGCATGTCGTCTGTGCGAATCTGAACTTCAAAGGGTATGCCGCGACTTCCGACAACAGTGGTGTGTAACGATTGATAGCCGTTTGTCTTCGGCATGGCAATATAGTCTTTAAAACGCCCGGGCATGGGTTTGTACAGTTCGTGCACCAAACCCAAAACTGCGTAACAGTCACCAACAGTAGGTACGATCACGCGCGTCGCGAAGATATCGTAGATTTCGTCAATATCTTTCTTCTGCGCTTTCATCTTGCGGTAGATGCTGTAAAAATGTTTCGGCCTACCTTCAATGTCTGCTTCAATGCCCATATCGGAGATGCGATCACTCAACTCGGCGACTATCTCCATCAAATACAGTTCGCGGTCGCCTCGGCGCTGCGCAATACTGCCGACTAATTCGTAGTATGCGTCCGGATCAAGATAACGCAAGCTGAGATCTTCCAGCTCCCATTTGATTTTGTAAATACCTAAGCGATGCGCCAAGGGAGCGTAAATATCCAGAGTCTCTCTGGCGGTAGAAACCTGCTTATCGGGATCCTTATATTTCATTGTCCGCATATTGTGCAGACGGTCAGCGAGCTTGATCAGAACTACTCTGATATCTTTAGCCATAGCCAAGAACATTTTGCGGAAATTCTGCGCTTGTTCTTCTTCTTGCGAGGAATAGGAAATACGAGATAATTTGGTAACACCGTCAACCAGATGCATTACTTCTTGGCCGAAATTTTCCCTGATATCTTCCAGAGTAGTATCCGTATCTTCTACGGTATCGTGCAGGAGGGCAGCAGCTAAAGTATTGTCGTCCAATTGCAGATCGAGCAGAATCTTGCCTGCAGCTACCGGATGAATAATATAGGGCTCACCTGTAGCGCGCTTCTGATGCGCATGAGCTTTCTTGGCAAATTCATAGGCGCGCGAAATCAGCGAGGCGTCATCGCTGCCTGTGTAAGACTTCCACACCTCGATAATATGTTGCATTTCCTTGTCTGCATGAGCGATATAAGCATCTGCATCTAGAGACGGAGGATCAGTTATTCTGTTTTCGTTTTCTTTAACTTCTCTCATTCTCTAAGCCCTCCACACTGCTCGAGCAGCAACCACATGCCGGTTTCTCGCAGTCTGGGTTTACTTTCTTCAGGTACGCCTTTGGAAATTAAAAGCGTTCTAGCATCTTCTTCAAGCATTAACTTGACTAAGCCGGCCTCTTCCAGAATAGATAAAGCCAGTAAGAAAGACAATTCTGAAGATCTTACATTATACTCTTCCCGGATCAGACGCGCCAGACGAGTGGGTTTAAAGATGAATCCCTCCTCGTCCTTGCCCCCAATTGTCTCCAATACTTGCCAGAGGAGCGGGAAAATCTCCGGGAAGACATGAACGCTCGTCGCCTGCGACTCAATACAGCCGCCGTTTTCGCGAATATTAAGGAAAGACATCCACTCGCGGATAGCCGTAGCGTTAATATCCTCCTCATCAGCGGGCCTGATGGCGACAATCCGCACTTGGGTTCTGCGTATACCCATATATTCATTGATCTCCGGTATACCCAGCACGTCGATTCTATCGCCCAGCTTATAGTAAGGAAGTTCACCAGCCAAGTTAAAACCGATCATATTCCATCTTCGCTCGGGAAAACATTTCGAGCTGACGCTGAGCCGCAAATGCTTGTCTTGACCGACTGCAGAGATGTTTTCCACGCGGAGATTAGGAAACATGAAGCGCGGAGCAGGATTGCCTTGGCCGGAGGGTTCGAACTGCTTGAGCTGCTCAACTAGGTCGAGATTTAATTCATCTATTTCCATAATGCAGTCAGCCACTAAAGGCTGCGCCTTCAAGTCCTGAGGGTTTTGTGCAACGTAGGCACGCAGCGTTTGTCTCAAGTCGGCCAGTTTGTCCGTCTCCAGCTGTAAGCCGCAAGCCTGATTATGCCCACCGAACTGCAGTAGCTTGTCTGACGTATATTCCAGAGAAGCCAGGAGGTTGAAACGGCCGTAAGAGCGTGCTGAGCCTTTGAGGATATCTCCCTCTCGAGACAGGACTATGGCGGGGCAGCGATACTGCTGTACCAGCCTGCTGGCAACAATACCCAAAACTCCCAAGTGCCACTCATCGCCTGCAACAATGATCAGCGCAGGTTTTTTCTCTCGATATTCGGCTTCAATTTGCTGCCTTGCTTCTTGGAAGATTTTCTCTTCAATACTTTTCCGCTGATTATTCAGCCCTTCCAGTTGCGCCAGTAATAGCTGTGCCCGCTGCGGATCGTCCGTAAGTAATAGCTCAAGAGCGACATCAACTTCACCCATGCGGCCTGCTGCGTTAAGTCGCGGCCCGATCTGATAAGCAAAAGCCTGACTATCGACTTCTCGTTCCTGTACCATGAGCTGCAAACCAACGGGAGCAGCTTCGCCGAATATTTGGACACCTCGCCAGACCAGATGTCGATTTTCATCTGTAAGCGGCATAATATCCGCCACTGTGGCGACAGCAGCTAAGGTGTAGAGTGTGTCGATTGTCCTTTGGTCACAAGGGTAATATTGCGCCAGAGCTAAGGCCAGCTTCAGCGCTACACCTGCTCCGCTCAGGTATGGGAAAGGATAGCTTTCATCTTCAATGACCGGATTAATATAGGGACAGAGACTGCGATCAGGCAAGTCTTGCGCCTGATGATGATCGCTTATGATTACAGACACGCCTGCCTCCAAAAGAGCCTCTACAGCTTCGTCTGCATTGGTACCGCAATCGACAGTAATCAGCAAATCGGGGGCATCTTCCAAAATTGTCGTTACCTGCTCCAGATTGAGGTCGTAGCCTTCAGAGAGCCGCTCGGGAATGAGGACGCGCGGTTCAAGCCCAATGGCAGTGAAATAGCGCTGCAGGATGGCAGTAGCGCAGAAGCCGTCCGCGTCGTAATCGCCAAAAATCAAAAAATCTCTTCGTCCCGTCTCAATCAGTTCCACCACTAGGTCACAAGCAGCTTGCATATCGCGGAAGAGGAAGGGATCATTAAACTTAATCTGCTCAGGTTGAAAAAACAAGTCAGCAACAGCGGGGTCGCTCAGACCACGCGCCTGTAAAAGCGTTTCCCAGAGTTGGTTTTCGCGCTCAGTTTTAAGCTCCCATGGCTGAGGTTCGAGCCAGCGCAGTAAGTTTTTTCTCTTTTCTTCCGACATTGCCATATTTTATCCTTTAAGAAAAAAGGTCCGCCTCTATACGGCGAACCTATCTTTCACAAGCATTCAAATGCTTTAACGCTTACGCTTGCGTGCAGCTTCAGATTTTCTCTTACGCTTTACGCTTGGTTTTTCATAATATTCGCGCTTGCGTACTTCAGCCAGAACACCTGAACGAGCACACGAACGCTTAAAACGCCTCAATGCACTGTCCAGGGATTCATTGTCCTTGACACGAATTTCAGCCAACTATAATCAACTCCCCTCGCAGTGTATTTTGTGCAAACCTTCTTGATCTACAACAGAACACAGTATACGTTATCAATTTTTCAAGGTCAACTAATTGTCCATTGTGTCGCTTGCATTTGTAACAATTTCAGTAGAAACTATAAGCGCAGACCCTTATCTGTAATAGGCTTGGCAGGAGAAAAAGTGAAGCACCAGAGAATAGCCAGAGTTAAATCCGGGAACAAATTAATTGTTCTCTTGCTTTTGTTTGTGCTGCTGTGCACGCTCTTTCTTAATGTTGAACTTGCGGCAGCGGAAGCGGACAGTTCGGAAGATATCGTCGTCGAGAGCAATGAAGTTTTCGTCCGGATCTTGGAGGACGGCCGCGTACTCATTGATGAAACCATCAGCTTCACAGTATTTAAGACTACTAATCAGTTGCCGCTCTTCTTACGCAATCCGTCCGAAGGCATCTCGCAGCTACAGGTACTGGAGTATTTCGGTGCCGACACCGCCAATGCTTTTGTACCCATACCTCCTCATGACGAAACCATAGCTCAGAATTTTTCCTATCGTAGCAACCCCACCTTACGAGAGACCCAATTGACTATGACCCTTCCCCTTACCCCGGGATCCCACAACCTGCATCTATCATATGAATGGGAGCAAGGTGTCAGTAAACAAGATGTACTGGCCATCATGGAAGGGCCCATGTCTTCGCTTCCTCTTGGTGAAAAAACAAAATCAGCTGAATGGTCTATTCAGCTGCCTCAAACCATAGATACAAACTCAATGCAGTCTGTTGCGATTTCCTCTACACCTTTTATCGAACTGAACAAGACAGAAAACTCGATTATGTTCCGCTCTCAGGGACCACTCACAATAGAGAACAGTACATCACTAATGCTCGTGCTGCCTCGCAGCGGCTTTTCCACTTTGTCGGACACGACAAACCATACGCCTATCATGGATCGCCTGGAAACAACCCAAAAGCAAGTTACTGTTTTCCACAACCGCGCACGCATGCGACTGTACCTACAGCCCATTATTACTTTCTTTGGCGTCAGCAGTTTTGCCTTGTGGCTGCTCTTTGCCTTTTTGCGACGCTTGCCTTGGGTGCGCAGCAAGCGAGATCACTCTCTGCAGATCGCCCTAACGCCGGAAGTCTACCTGAAGATATTGATGGGTAGGAAAGAAGACGGTCTAGATATCTTCAGCACCCTACTAAGTTTGATGACGCAGCGCGAATTAGCCTGGGAGGATGAGGTAATTGTCTGGAAGCACCCCGATCGTGACGACTTTTCCAGTTTTACCGCTTGGGAAGCCTACCTTCTGCAGTGGCTCTTCGATCCGTCACAAGATCCCTATCCTGTTCTGGCTGTGCAGCGACTACGCCGTGAGACACGTGATTTCAACAAGCATCGTGAATTCTTGGAACGTTACAAATCTTTCCAAGATCTTGTTCGGGAGGATTTCCGCGAATTAGGCTGGGTAAATCTTATACTGACTATGTTCAAGCGCGCATGTTTCCTGCTCTTGGGTCTCTTGGATGTCGTTCTGGCTATTTTCCTCAGCGTCTACTCCAGATCTTTCTGGCCACTGTTACTCTTGCTACTCGGTTTCCTCCTGATATTCAGTGGCGGCAAACAGCTTACCTTTTCCAAACGAGGTTACGCTCTCTACCGTGAAATGAGAGTTTACCTGAAAAATATTTCTTCAGCTGAAGATTTGATCGCCAATAATGAACCTAATTTAACTGACGTGGAAACTGTAATCAGTGCCCTACCGCGAGCTGTCATCTTCGGCAAAGCGAAAGAGTTCTTTGCCGGTCTTCGCAAATTGGATCACCCCAGGTTCTACAGAACAGCCTATGCTCTCTTACATGTCTACCGTTCTGTACCCTTGCCTGTTTGGCCTGATGGGCACAGAAACACTCTGCCCACTGCCGAGGAAATGGCCTTCCTGCAACACGAACTGTCTATTCTCGAAGAACAGATCGCAGCCTGGGATGCTTTGTTCCGCGTTAGTCTCAGTAGTTAATTCAGCAAAACTCAGTCAGCCGTCATACCACCAGACATTTTCCCACTCATCAAAATAAAGTGGCACTTCTCGCTCCTTAATTACACAGGTATAGCGCAAACCTGCCCCTCCTGATTTTGATGGAGCCCGCCTGACATCAGTTACTCGATCAATACTGAAACGACGCCCGTCGTTTAGGGTCAGGCTGACGGGACGTACACTTCCGGCATGAAACTGTGCCAAGACATCCACAAAAACTCGTTCTCGTTCTCTCATAGATCAGCCCTCCTTCATTCGCTGTGGGCATGAAAGCCCAATGGTAGTACCGGCTCCTTGGCCAGCTCCCCTGTTTTGTCCTTGAAGCGATACAGCTCTGAAGCCACCGCATGATTGTCGGAACCGCACTGGTAACAGAAATCGCGCGTCACGGCCTCCTTGCCATAGCGCTCGCGGACTTTATCAATCGCTTGTTCAGCCTCACGCCAACGTTCCTCTTCTTTGAATTCAGCCAAAAACGAGAGTTGACGATCCTCCTCCGCCTCCATCAGGTCGATCGCTCGCAAGCCCAGTGAGCGGATCGGCCGTTGCCAGAAATAATGTGCATCAAATATCTGCATGGCCTGCTCATACAAAGTCTTAGTCACGCAAGTCGACATGTACAGTTTACTCTGTCGCTCTATCGTCAGAAGCTCCGTATCCCGTACAGAAATCTGCACTCCACGGCAGACTAAGTTCGCTTTACGCAGGCGCGATGCCACCTTGTCGGCTAGGCGCAGAAATGTTCGCTTTACCTCATCCCTGCTGTGAAGATCGGCAGGCAGGGTGGTGCTGTTACCTACAGATTTAATCTCCTCTTTCTCCGTGGCCGGTCGCACTTCGGAGAAGTCGATGCCGTTAGCAAAGTTCCACAGCCCCAGACCGTTTTTGCCTAATATTTTCTGAATATAACCCGGCTCGCAGCGAGCCAGATCGCCGATCGTGCAGATATTAATCCGTGCCAGCTTGCGCACGGTACGTGGTCCGCAATAGAAAAGATCGGACAGAGGCAAGGGCCAGACCAGTGTCTCAATATCCCGCGGCTTGATAATAGTGACTGCATCGGGTTTCTTCAGGTCGCTGCCCAACTTAGCCATGACTTTGTTATAGCTGACCCCAATAGAAACCGTCAGCCCCAGTTCTTCTTTCACACGCCGCCGGATCTCCCCGGCAATGTGAAGCGGCGGCTCCATGCTGGCGCTTACATCAAGCCAGCACTCGTCCAAACCGTAAGGTTCCACCAGATCTGTATATTCCTCATAAATAGAACGAACCAGTTCTGAGTAACGCACGTAAAGATAACCGTGTGCGGGCTGCAAAGTCAGGTTGGGACATTTCTGCCGTGCCTGCCAGATAGCCTCTCCGGTCAAAACACCGGCTCGCTTGGCCTGTTCATTCTTGGCCAGAATAATGCCGTGGCGCTTATCAGGGTCGCCGCATACCGCCATGGGACCGCGCGCTAATTCAGGATGATACAGCATCTCAACGCTGGCGTAAAAACAATTTAAATCAGAATGTAAAATAGCGCGCATAAACTTTCTCCCTTATTAGAATGTTTGTTCGTTTTCACATTATAAGGGATGGGCGCAAAAAAATAAAGAGCTTATGTTCGCTTTCGGAAGATTTGTATTCTTTTTGTAATTAATGAACGATTATCTTAGTCGGCTAAAGTTTTTTCTGCTGAAGCTAGACAGAAACACTGGATCCCCTCTCCCCTGCCAAAAGCAGTCAAGCCTTCACCGCTAGTGGCTGTGATTGCGACCGAACTTAAAGGCAAGCCGACCAAGTCTGCAACAGATGCTCGCATGGCGGGGATGCTGCCGGAAAGATGAGGGCGTGCTGCTTCGATTGAAAAGGAAAGATGGGTCAATTTAATATTGTCTAAGGTGCGCAAAGCCTCTTGCACATAAACCTTGCTGTCGCGGATACCTGCCGCGCAGAGCTCATCCGCCTTATGCCCGAGAATAGGGACTGCGGAAAGACCGGAAATGGCATTGCAGAGAGCATGTAAAACTACATCGGCGTCACTATTGCCGGCCAGCGCCGGAGCTCCTGACACCTCGATGCCGCCGAGCAGCAACGGTTGTTCGCTTTTTTCTATATCAGAGATAAAGCAGTGGCTATCCTGACCCAGAGCTGAAATTGAAATGACAGACATATTATTACTCCTCTACATAAAAGAGACGGACCTGTTTCTATTTTATCATTCGGGGGGATCTGGCGCGAAAGACACGGTAAGCTTTAGATCTCTCTAAGACCTCCACCTCTGAAAACAAGCGTTCAAGTTCGGTCTGGGTGGATTTGGCACCTTGCTTGACCCGTATCACTACATAAAGAGCTCCGCCTTCCGCAAGTTGTGCTGCCGCCTCCCGATAGAGTCGAAAGATCGTCCCTTTGCCGGCGCGAATTGGCGGATTAAGAGCTATCAGGTCGAAAAGTCCGGTGATGTTTTCCAAACCGTCCGATAGCACAATTTCAGCTCTGTCTTTCAGGCCGGCTGCGTTTTTCTTGGCCACGGCCAGAGCGCGTTCGTTGACGTCGCTCATGACTAGTTGAAATTCCGGGCGCAATGTTCCCACAACTACGCCGACTACGCCGATACCCGTTCCTAAATCTAAGAAGCAGAGTTTGCGATTTTTTTCATGCCCCAGAAGAGTCAAAATTAATAAGGAACTGCCACGGTCTATCGCTCCCCGGGAAAAAACATGTGAATCACTCAAAAGCGAGAACTTCTGTCCTTCAAATTCCGCCTCAATCGTCTGATATGAATGCGGGGCATTTTTCTTTGGATCAAAATAATGTGACATTTCTCTTTCCCTCTAGATCACCGCTTCGCGGGCGACAGGAGTACGTTCTAGAGCCAGCAGCAAGGGTAATCCCAAGGCATAGACGGCGAACGACTGCGAAATAAAGATCGAAAGCATCGATATGAGGATCACAGGCAGGGTCGGATCTGTCCCCTGGATGATAAAGGGTAAATATATACCTACGACAACGGCATTAATTATAACCGGAGCCAAAAGCGGAATCAGTCGCGAGAGGAGGCGTGGACGATCTGCTGTTTTTTTGGAAAGAAAATAGGCCCGCAAACTCCGTCTGTAGCCGCGTCCCAAACGATAGGTTAAGAAGGCAGCAACGCCTGTGGCGATACTGCCTCCTAGGATATCTATGATCCCCAAACTGGCGGGATTGAGCAAATTGGCCAAGAGACAACCTACAAAGAGCCCCAGCGGGGCACCGGGAAAGAGTATGGCCAAAGCTGCCAAAGCCTCAGCAATGCGAAATTGCACGATGCCGAAGCTAATAGCGGAGGTGAGAAAAGTCGACACCAAGTAAAGGGCTGCTATGACAGCGCCTTGAACTAGGGTAAGCAAACGCTCCCTTTGTGTCTTCCGGCTTTCCTTTCCATTCATAGCTCTTTACTTTTGCTCTGAACAACGAAGAGCGAAAGTCATCTCCTCACCGTTGATGTCCCAGATTTTGCTCTGTGCATCTTGGGGCAAGTCGGATTTTTCCGTGAAGAAGGTCAGGCTTGAGGCGAGAACTTCATCGCTAATTTCTTCCTGCCAGCGCGTGACTAAGGAAGTCATCTTTTCGTTGGC
>CAYFTG010000005.1:76493-77928 GCA_964346175.1 uncultured Mageeibacillus sp. | reverse complement strand
CATCGCTAATTTCTTCCTGCCAGCGCGTGACTAAGGAAGTCATCTTTTCGTTGGCGGCGACATAGAGATCAACCCTATCGGTCACTTCAAAGTTTATCTCGCGGCGCATGGACTGAACCTTGCTGACTATTTCACGAACGAAGCCTTCTTCGATTAATTCGTCGCTGAGTTCTGTTTCTAGGGCCACTGTCAAAGAGCCCTCGCTCTCTGTGACGTAGCCTGCGGCCGGTACTTCGCTGACCAAAAGGTCTTCTTCTGCCAGCTCGTAAAGCGTACCGTCAACGTCGAGAGTGATCGTTTCACCGCGCTTGAACGCAGCTACGGTCTCTTGGCCGGGCAGTTGCGAAATCAATTCGCGTGCCTTATTCAGATCTTTACCCATGCGTTTGCCCAAAGTGCGCAGCTGGGGTTTGAACTCGTAATCGATCAATTCGGAAGCCTCTGCCCCAAACTCAATTGCTTTGATATTAAGCTCGTCTTTGACCAGCTCCATCAGCTCGGGTGGCAGTTCTCTATCACCAACGACTAGAGCTTTTGACAGCGGTTGCCTGATCTTTAGCTGTGCCTGGTTGCGAGCAGCACGTCCCAAACCGACGATGTCAAGCAGGAGATCCATGTCTCGCTCCAAAACCTTATCAATCAAGCTTTCATCAGCCTCGGGATAATCCTCGAAATGAACACTTTCCTGGGCAGAGTCCAAATGCCCCACAACAATGTTCTGATAAATCATTTCTGAAATGAAAGGTGTGAACGGAGCTATGAGTCGGACAAATTTTTCCAAAACTTCATAGAGTGTCAGATAGGCGACAATTTTGTCATCGTCCATCTCCGCTCCCCAATAGCGTTCACGGGAACGGCGCACATACCAGTTGGAGAGCTCATCCAAAAAGCTCTGCAAACAACGAGCCGAACCGGTGATATCGTTTTTGTCTAAACGTGTATCGACATCTTTAATCAGGCTGTTTAGGCGACTAAGGATCCAGCGATCTATGACTGTCCTTTTTTCCGCATACTCAGCCCTGTTATAGTCCTGCGCCTCGAAGCCATCTATATTGGCATAGAGGACGAAGAAAGCGTAAGTATTCCACAACGTGCCCATGAAACGTCGCTTACCTTCGCTTACCGTTTCTTCCGAGAATCTGGTCGGCAGCCAGGGTTGACTAGTGGTAAAGAAAGCCCAGCGTGTGGCGTCCGCTCCTTCACTGTCAAAAATATCTTGAGGATGAATAACGTTACCCAAATGCTTGGACATCTTCACGCCTTCTCCATCAAGAACGTGCCCTAAAACCAGGCAAGTTTTGTAAGCGGGGCGGTCAAACAACAAGGTGCTGATCGCATGGAGCGTGTAGAACCAGCCACGTGTCTGGTCGATAGCTTCAGAGATGAAATCGGCCGGAGCACTGGACTCAAACAGGTCCTGATTTTCGAAAGGATA
>CAYFTG010000005.1:71539-76393 GCA_964346175.1 uncultured Mageeibacillus sp. | reverse complement strand
AGATTTACAAAAGGATCAGCGACCACATAAAAAGCAGTCTCACGCTCTGCGATCACTTTGTCGGCGTAGTCAAAAACCGGCGTATAACGCTTATTCAACAATTCGCTTCCCGGCATGGTGCGGACAATTCTTGCGTCCTCGCCGAATACTTCTTCCACCAAAGCTGTAGCCAAGTAATAGCGGCTGGGTGAGTTCTCATCACAGCAAGTTAACTCGACCAGAGCATACTCTTCATCTGCATTAACACAGAGTGCCACGTTGGAGGGCAGGGTCCAAGGAGTTGTCGTCCAGACTGCAAAGTAGGTGTTATCCTCCCCTTCGACAGGCATGCGGACATAGATCGAGGTTTCAGTAATATCTTGATATCCCTGTGCGACCTCATGGCTGGAGAGAGCAGTGCCGCAACGCGGGCAGTAAGGGACTACGCGATGGCCCTTGTAGATCAGGCCCTTTTTCCAGATCTCTTTAAGAGCCCACCAGACTGATTCGATATAGTCGTTTTCGTAGGTAACATAGGCGTTGTCCATGTCCACCCAAAAACCGACACGTTCAGTCATGTCTTCCCACTCGCTCAGATATTTCCAGACGCTCTTTTTGCACTCTTCAATAAATTCCTCAACACCGTATTCTTCGATGTGTTCTTTACCGTTGAGGCCCAGCTTCTTCTCGACTTCAAGTTCGACAGGCAGGCCGTGAGTATCCCAGCCGGCTTTACGCGGCACATAATAGCCCTTCATGGTGCGATAGCGAGGAATTAAGTCTTTAATAACGCGGGTCAGCACGTGCCCGGTATGCGGTTGCCCGTTCGCGGTCGGCGGTCCCTCATAGAAGGAATAAATCTCATTGCCTTCTCTTTGCGACAAAGATTTATCAATTATGTCGTGCTTTTTCCAAAACTCAAGCACTTCTAACTCTCTCGAGACAAAATCTAAACTGCTATCTACTTTTTTGTACATTTCTATTTACCTGTTTCACTTGATTTACTTATATTTTCTTTATATCTGCAACGTCTTAAGAATTATAGTAGTGTAGCTGAAAAGTGTCAACGAAAGCTCGACTGCGCCCGCTCTCCACCTCTAGTAACTGCACTTTCACCTAAAGGATTTTTCCATTTATTAAGATTTCACTCTGCTTGGCAGCAAGTTAGTAGCAGATTTTACATTTTATATACACTTGCGCTAATATTTATATTGATATATAAGAATTTAAGTGATATTCTTACTAGTGAGACGTTTCTCTCTAGAAAAGACATAATAGGACTCTCTCTAGAGAAGAAAAAAAGAGGAGGTAAAATATGTTTGAAAAAGCATTCAAACTGAAGGAACATAATACCGACGTCAAAACTGAAATGATGGCCGGTCTTACTACCTTCATGACGATGGCTTACATCTTGGCTGTAAACCCGCAAATCCTGAGCGAAGCTGGAATGCCCGCCGGCGGTGTCCTTATTGCCACTGCATTGTCTTCAGCAATTGCTTGTGCATGTATGGCTTTCATGGCTAAGCTGCCTTTTGCACTGGCACCTGGAATGGGTTTAAATGCCTACTTTGCTTACACGGTCGTAATTGGGATGGGTTACAGCTATCAGACGGCTTTATTTGCTGTACTAATTGAAGGTTTAATCTTCATCGTCCTTTCATTGACAAACGTTCGTGAAGCAATCTTCGATTCGATTCCTTTGCCACTCAAGCATGCGGTCAGCGCCGGTATTGGTCTTTTCATAGCTTTTATCGGCTTGCAGAATGCTAACTTGGTCAGAGGCGGAGCTACATTAGTTGAATTTTACAAATTCAAAGACGCCATCCACACAGCAGGCATTTCCGCTATTCTGTGCTTGATAGGTGTACTTATCATTGGTATCTTGAGCCATAAGAGAGTGAAAGGCGCCATCCTGTTTGGTATTGTAGGTGCCTGGATCTTAGGTATGATCGCTCAGCTGGTTGGACTTTACGTACCTAATCCGGCAGAAGGTTTCTTCTCACTCTATCCTACATTCGCCATCGGCACTCACTTCCAAGAGTTTGGTCAACTTGCAGGACAGGCACTCAATTTTGATATGATTAATCTGCAGAACATAGCAGACTTCATCGCAATCATCTTCGCCTTCCTCTTCGTTGACATGTTCGACACTCTGGGAACGCTAATCGGCGTTGCTACCAAAGCTGATATGTTGGACGAAGAAGGCAGACTACCGAATATTCAAGGTGCACTTATGGCTGATTCAATCGGTACGACAGCGGGCGCTTTGCTCGGCACATCGACGGTTACGACCTTTGTTGAAAGTTCAGCAGGTGTGGCAGAAGGTGGACGTACAGGGCTGACGGCTTTAACTACCGGTGTCCTGTTCCTAGTCGCCATCATCTTGTCACCGATATTCATTTCTATCCCGGCCTTTGCGACCGGCGCTGCTCTGATCTATGTCGGCTTCCTGATGTTGTCCTCAGTCTTAAAGATTGACTTCGATAGTCTGACTGATGCAGTTCCTGCCTATATCACAATTATTGCAATGCCGTTCTTCTACAGCATTGCTGAAGGTATTTCCTTCGGAATTATCTTCTACGTTATTATCAATTTCTTGACCGGCAAAGAGAACCGCAAGAAGATTAGCCCGCTGATGTATGTACTGGCCGCGCTATTCGTTCTGCGCTATATCTTCCTATAGGTCGAAAAAATACAGTTTTTAAAAATGTCTCAGCACCCCGGAATC
The DNA here is from genome assembly GCA_964346175.1 of uncultured Mageeibacillus sp. Taxonomy (GTDB): domain Bacteria; phylum Bacillota; class Clostridia; order Saccharofermentanales; family DTU023; genus DTU032. The sequence goes on along the minus strand of CAYFTG010000005.1, from coordinate 73,686 downwards.
GAACACCGGGGTGTTTTTTTGAAATTAATGACTTTTAACGTTAAAATAATTGACAATTGAAGCCCTTCTCAGTTACACTAATCAAGCTGCGCGACTTGAACGGAGAGATGGTCGAGCTGGCTGAAGGCACCGGTCTTGAAAACCGGCGAGGATTCACGTCCTCCGTGGGTTCAAATCCCACTCTCTCCGCCAACGGAGAGAAGGCATTTTTTGTAAAGCTTTCTCTCCACATATTGGAGAAGTACTCAAGTGGTGAAGAGGACGGTTTGCTAAACCGTTAGTGGGGGCAACTCCAGCGAGGGTTCAAATCCCTCCTTCTCCGCCATAGCAAATACCACCTCATGATGAAAGAGATTTTGTCGGAGGTGGTTTTTGTTTGTCCCAAAATGCGAATTTGTGCTAAATGATACCGTTTAAGCTTTTTAGATAACGAGGGCAACGGAACTTGCATCTTGCTTTCTCAAAGTGCACTTTAAAGATATGGAGACCTGAAGAGATACTCGAGAAAGCGAGGATCTGAAGATGTCAAAGTTAAAAATAGGACAAGCTGCTCCGGATTTTGAAATCACTGATATCCAAGGAAATATGTTCAAACTTTCGGACTTCCGTAATCAATCTAATGTACTCGTCGTCTTGAATAGGGGCTTTACTTGACCTTATTGCAGACAGCATATGATGCAGTTGCATCAAGATTATGAGAAGTTTAAAGCTAGAGACACGATTGTGGTTGCGATCGGTCCGGAAGACCCGGAGGATTTTAATGATTTTTGGGAGGGTCAGGGCTTCGAGTTCTATGGTATTCCCGATGAGAAACATCGGGTGCTCAAACTATACGGGCAGGAGTTTAAGCCTCTTAAATTAGGTCGTATGCCGGCGCAGATTTTGGTCGACAAGGAAGGAATAGTGCGCTACGTTCATTACGGTCAAGCCATGGATGATATCTCAGAAGACGAAGACATTATCAACCTGATCGATAAGCTCTATTCTGCAGTGAGATGATGGAAAATCCGACGATCAAGGGCCGGCATTTTAGCAAATTCAATTGTGTTAACGGTTACTACAAAATGTCCTCACGCCTATAGACTAAAAACATGTTCTAAAGTTCGATATTGATGGCATCTCAGGAAGTGAGGCAGTCTATGGACGCATATGGAAGTTTGTTTGGATGGCTAATCATTGCCGGTCTTTTTTTGACTCTTATGACTTATCCGGTAAAAATCATTCAGAGAAAATGGGTCGCAAAGCTTGAAGCGAAATCGAAGTTTAAGAAGGGCTACACGAAGGTACAGCAGATTATTATTAGGTACCATCGGTTTTTTGCGATTTTTACGACCGTCATGCTGATCGTCCATCTCATTATCCAAGTCCAGTACCGCTGGGTATCAAGCAGCGGTATCGTAGCAGCTTCTCTACTTGTACTCAATGTATTACTTGGAGCCTATGGTCACTATCTTCGTAAGAAAAAAAGGTCGGCCTGGTTTTATATCCACCGCACCGTGGCCATACTGTCCACTATCTCCATAATCTTGCATATAGTCTTGCGAGGGCGTTAATTGCTAAGGAGGCCCAAAGATGAAAAAGTCTAATACAAAAACTTCGCATACAAGGAAAAGTATCTACTTCTGCTAGCACTGAGTCTCGGTTTATCTCTACTGCTTGTAGCCTGTGCTAACGGCACAGATCCAACGGATCCCGGAACTACAGGCAATGGAACAGAAGAAAGTTTCACCTTGGAAGAGTTGGCTGAGTTTGACGGCCAAGAAGGCCGGAGAGCCTATATCGCAGTCGACGGAGTTGTCTACGATGTGACTGATGTACCGGAGTGGTCCGGAGGCATGCACGCAGATGGCCGCTTTATGGCGGGCAAAGATTATAGCGATGAAATTCGTGATGTGTCACCGCACGGTGTTAGTGTACTCAGTCGAGCTGAGCGGGTAGGTATACTCGTCACTGAGTGATGTAGCTTGATGATTGTTTTGTAATTGTCTTGTGATCGAATAGGACTTGCCGAAATCTCTTAGAGAGGGTAATTATCAAGTCTTTTGTAGTTGATCTTGCCTCGGATGATCCAAAAGGCGAGTTTATTCTCGTGTTTACCTTTTCGGGCAAGCTCCAGCCCACACTGTGGGCAGCTGAGATGTCCTTCC
>CAYFTG010000005.1:69154-71439 GCA_964346175.1 uncultured Mageeibacillus sp. | reverse complement strand
TTTTGTTTATACTGAGATAAGCTAAGAAGTACAAATACTTAAGTTAAGAAAAGGAGAATTTATATGTCTACACCTCATAACTCTGCACGAAAAGGCGAAATAGCCAAAACTGTTTTGATGCCCGGAGACCCTTTGCGCGCAAAATTCATCGCAGAAAACTTCCTAGAAGACGCTGTTCTTTTCAATGAAGTTCGCGGCATGCTTGGCTACACCGGCAAATACAAGGGAAAAGACGTTTCAGTCATGGGCAGCGGCATGGGACAGCCCTCTATCGGTATCTATTCCTATGAGTTGTTCACTGAATACGATGTTGACAACATCATCCGCGTCGGCAGCTGCGGTGCTTATGATGAGAAACTGGACCTATTTGACGTCCTCTTGATAACCGATGCCTACTCCGACACCACTTACGCCAAAATGCAATCGGGCTATGATCAGAAAGTACTGGAAGCCAGCCCCGACTTGACTGCTAGGCTGCGTGCAAGCGCTAAAGATCTGGATATTCCTATCTTCGAAGGCAGAACCTATTCCAGCGATGTCTTTTATTACGAAGAAACTCCAGAAGGCGAACGTCCCTTATGGCAGGTATTGCACCAAGACCACGACTGCCTCTGCGTAGAGATGGAAAGTTTCGCACTTTTCCACAATGCTAAGATCACCGGCAAGCAGGGCGCCTGCCTACTCACCGTCTCCGATACTATCTACGAATTTAAGGAGACCACAGCCGAGGAGCGAGAGAAAAGCTTTACCAATATGATGGAGATCGCCCTAGGCATACTTTAATCGCTAGATTATATTCGCTAAAAGTTTAAAGAGATCGTCCCCTCGAGGGACGGTCTTTTTTTCTGTTTCTAGAGCTAGAAACTTTGCGTTCCGAATCGTTGATCTGGTTTTTCTTTTGTTCTGCAATCTGCGTTTGGTATATAGCTAGAATCTGCTCAGCAAAGCTTTGCACCGAAAAACGCTTGCTGCTAGCGATCGCAGCCTCCGACATATCGCTGCGCAAAGCTAAATCCCCTTGCAAAAGCCGTACACCGCGTTGAAACTCTTCAGCTGACTTGAACGAAAAACCGTTCTTCGCTTCCTCAAAAACTCCTTGGAGACAATCATCATAGAAAACTAGCAAGGGCAGTCCCGTCGCCATTGCTTCAATATAAGTTAAGCCCTGCGTTTCACTACGCGAAGCACTAGTGAAAACATCCCCCAGCGCATAATAAGCAGGTACATCTTCCGGAGGAACGGGTCCGACAAATCTAATATTCTCCCCCAGAGCAGCCTCTTCCACAAGCTCTGAGTACTCGTGCAACTGGGGGCCAGATCCAACCAAAACAATATATGTATTTTTGTTCTCCGCTAGGACTTGAGGGAAATATTCCAAAATCTCCAAAATTGCCTTCTCATGAGAAATTCTCCCCACAAAAAGCAAAACGAAAGCATCCTGAGGAATGTTCAATTCACGACGCAAAGACCTTCTTCTCTCTTTGTCCGTCGTTGCAGCAGAGAAGCGCTCGAGCTCAATGCCGGTAGGCAAAATATGCAAAGGAGTGGTCACGCCATAGGCGAGCAGGACCTTTTCGGTTTTTGCAGTAGGTACAAGTATGTAGTCGACGCTGTTGCAGAAATTGGTGGAGAAACGACGAATAAAATTGCGTGCGGTCTTACTGGCGCGCCCCTCCCCTAACTGTCCCCGCAACCAATCTTCGTAGAGAGTATGAAAAGTGTGTACGTGCGGTATCCCTAAATCTGCGCTGATCTTTCGCGCCAGATCACCCATGGCAAATTCAGTCTGGCTGTGAACTATGTCGAAATTAAGACTTTTAATTCTTTTATAGGTTGCAGGAGGGACGAGGAAAGCCAAACGCTTTGCACTAACAAAGGGCATGCTAGGTACTCGAATAACGTGCTCTTCTTCCAGCTCCTCCGGATCAGAGGGAGTAATCACGTAGACATCGTGACCTAGAGCGCTGAGATATTTTTTGATCAGAGATGTCGCTGTGGAGACACCACCGATTTGAGGCAGATATGCATCACTAAAAAGACCAATTTTCACTAATAACGCCTCCTCACCCTATCCAGTACATATTCTAGATCATATAATTTGAATATGTGAGAATGATGTAAATTTAATGAAAAAAATTGCACAAATTTCTCGACTCCTATTTTTGTAGACCGGGACAGTAAGCTTCTTCCCGAGTCAGGTCAAATCTGTAGATGCGATTTTTCTTACCCAGCCACACGAAGGAATTGTCATCTAAAGGCACATCCTCAATACCTAAAAACTCTCC
>CAYFTG010000005.1:0-69054 GCA_964346175.1 uncultured Mageeibacillus sp. | reverse complement strand
CAAGCTAAAACCGGTACCTACGGCACTTCGGCTCACCACAACTGCTCATCTCTTAGCTTACGCTCTAAACAGGTTAGTCAATTCAACAAAAGCATCAATAACAGATTTCAGGAACTTTCTGCTACCTTCGTTATTAACTTTCCCATCATCGTCCAGCAGATCAGCAACATTAGCAATATATGCTTCCGGTTGTTTCAACATCTGTACATCAAGGAAGACCATTGACTGGCGCAGGTGGTGGTTCGCACCGAAGCCACTCAAATTTGAAGGCGAGTTACTTACGATTGCACCGGTCTTGCCTGCCCAGACACTGTGACCGTAAGGACGTGAACCAACATCCAAAGCATTCTTCAATACTGCCGGTACCGAGCGATTATACTCCGGTGTCACGAAGAGGAAAGCATCCTTTTCGTGCATCTTCTCACGGAACTTGACATACTCCTCCGGTGGATTGCCGGCATCGAGGTCCTCATTGTAAAAAGGCAGATTCCCGATCTCAATAAATTCGGTCTCATAATCTTCGGGGAAATATTCCACCAGATTTTCTGCCAGTTTTCTTGTATATGATTCTTTTCTTAAACTTCCTACTAAAACTCCAACTTTTATCATTCCAAATTCTCCTTTCACTGAAAACACTTGCTATATAGTTTAGAGCCTGTAACTCTTATTTACTCTCTCTCCTGTTAGACATATCTAGAGTAAATCCTTGCGTTTGAGCAAGATAAACGCCGCGACCATCAATACAAGCATTAGCAAGAGAGTAAAGACAAGCGCATATGCATGATCTTCAAAGGGCAATCTGACATTCATTCCCCACAGTCCGGCAATAATCATGGGAATCGTGATAATGATAGTTATCGAGGTTAAGATCTTCATAATCACATTGAGATTATTTTGGATAATACTGGAAAAGCTCGTGTCCAGCTGCTCCAGCAACTTATTCGTTTGGTTTGCCATGCAGTCCGCCTGATGATTCTCTACCAGAACATCGTGCAGCCACTCCTTGTATCGCTCTAAATACAGTAGATACGGCGCCTCCGACATACCCTCCAAGATCGGCCTGTTCTCATCGAGAGCGGTCGTGAGGAAAACAATACTTTTATCCAGATCAGCCACACGCAGCAAATGCTCCGACTTCGTGGACTTGCTCAACTCCTCCTGCAACTGGTCCATTGTACTTCTGACGACTCTGCTTGCCTCAACAAAGGATTTGGCGATCCGCCAAGCTATCTCTATAACGATGCCCCTGCTATCCTGCAGATCACGTACGAGATCAAAGCGATTATTCCGGATATCCTGCAAAAAACCCGGCGTATTCCGAGCGGAAGTAATCACTAGCTTGTCCAGTAGAATAATGGAAATTGTCTCCGTGATAAAACAGCCACTGCCCCTACCCCCTTCCGCTACGGGATAAAGCAGGAGCAGCAGAACCGGTAATTCAAGGCGCTCTTGATCTAGGTTTTCTGCACGCGAAACTTCGTCCGAATCCAGTGTAGATGTTAAATAGTCAGGAGGAAAAGAGTAAGTGTCGGCAAAACTTTGCAGCAGCTCCTCTGAGCTGCCCTCAAGATGAATCCACGTAGCCTCTGAGGCACTCGCAATGGCCTCTACCCGATCCTCATCATTGATCCTGAAGTAATGAATCATTGCACGCCTCCGCCACGTGTCGCTTCCCGCCGAAGCCGGGCTAGCGCTGTCGTTTACTCGACAGTTATAACCGATGTCGGACAGCTCTCTGCCGCCTCAATGGCCTCATCCTCAACATCTTCCGGCACTTCGTCAACGATGACTTCCGCTAGCCCGTCATCCGCCATCCGAAACACTTCAGGACAAATCTCTTCACAGAGGCCGCAGCCTATGCAGCCATCTCTATCAATGTGAGCTTTCATAGTGTCAATTCCTTTCTTCGAGAATTTAGTCTTCTTCAGCTTGCCGCTCATAAGACAATCTTTGCAATTCGCGCACTTCTGCTGCCAATTCCGGCACGGGACCATCGACCTGAGTGTCACGTATCACTTCTTCAATGGGAAGGTTCCTCACCCTGCCGGGCTCAGCACCGAAATCACGTCGCCATTCTACTAACTGTTTGGAAGAGCTGGCATAGACGATCCGCCCTAATCCGACCCAGCCATGCGCTGCAGAGCACATGGGACAATGTTCACCCGAAGTATAGACTGTGGCTTGGGCTCTGGCCTCAGGCGTCATGTTGTTTGCCGCCCAGCGTGCCAGCTCAAACTCGGGGTGCTGTGTATGATCTCCTCCGGCCACGTGGTTGTGGTCCTCACACAAGACTTCACCTTCGGCGGAGACCAAAACCGAACCGAAGGGTTCGTCGCCCTTTTCCAAAGCCATTCGCGCTAATTCGACGCAACGAGTTAGATGTTTTAAATCAGTTTCTGTAATCACTGCTGCCCTCCTTTTGTGGCGACATCTCAGCGCCCATAGGACAATCTCTGCAATTCGCGCAGTTCAGCTGCCAATTCCGGCACGGGGCCGTCGACCGGAGTGTCGCGAATCACTTCCTCAATGGAAAGGCTCCTCACCTTGCCGGGCTTGGCGCCAAATTCGTGCCGCCATTCCAACACCTGTTTGGAAGAGCTGGCATAGACGATCCGCCCTAATCCGACCCAGCCATGAGCTGCTGAACACATGGGACAATGTTCGGCTGTAGTATAAACGGTAGCTTTACTTCTCGCCTCAGGCGTCATATTGTTTGCCGCCCAACGCGCTAGTTCAAACTCCGGATGCCGCGTAAAATCGCCTCCCGACACTTGGCTGCGTTCCTCATGTAAAACCTCTCCTTCGGCAGAGACCAAGATCGAGCCAAATGGCTGATTGCCCTCTTCCAAAGCAATTTTCGCCAATTCAACACAACGAGCGAGGTGTTTTAAATCGCTTTCACTAATCAATTCTATCCTCCTGGTGTAACGTCATGCAGATATCAAATCGTCTGTTCTGCTAAGTAAATCCTAGATTATAAGCTGGGAAAAGTCATTTATCGGCTATTTTTGTATTAAGTGTCACAGTAAACACTTCCGACTGTCAGGAGTGGCCGGGCCGTCGCCTCTAGCAATTGTTCATGATCAGCGTACTAAGCAAAAGGGACATCAACCGATGCCCCTTCTGTATCCTTCCGGATTTAAATTAATTATGAAATCAGTCAGCGTGGCACAACGTTCGTCCACTTATATTTATCTTCTTCACTGCCGAACTGAATGCCGGTCAAGAGATCATAGAAACGCTGAGCGACCGGACCAATCTCTCGATCGTTCAAAATGATGCTCTCGCCTTTATAGCTGTATTCACCCACCGGTGAAATCACTGCAGCGGTACCGGTCCCAAATGATTCTGTGAGGCGGCCGTCGGCATGCGCTTCATAAATTTCGTCTACGGAAATCGGACGTTCTTCGACTTCGTAGCCGAGTTCGCGTGCCAAATGCAAAACCGAATCGCGTGTGATACCGGGCAGAATTGTATCGCCTAGTTCGGGCGTGACAATAACGCCATCCAGCACGAACATGATATTCATAGCTCCGACTTCCTGCACATATTTTTTATGAACACCGTCAAGCCACAGAACCTGTTCAAAACCTGCATCCTGCGCTTCTTTTGTAGCCTTAAAACTGGCTGCGTAGTTACCGCCCGCTTTGGCTCGTCCCATACCACCTTTGACAGAACGAGCATAGTGTTCTTCGATGCGAATCCGCACCGGCTGCATGCCGTTGGGATAGTAACTCCCCGAAGGTGAACAGAGTACAAAATAGATAAAATTATGAGCAGAATGGGCACCCAAAGCCGGGGTTGAGGAAATCATGGTTGGGCGTAAATAGAGGGAAGTTCCATCAGAATGTGGCACCCAATCGCGATCCAAATCAATCAATTTCAAAATGGCCTCAAACTGAAACTCGGGATCGAGTTCAGGCATACTGGAACGGATTGCACTGTTGACCATCCGCTTGCAGTTGTCGAGCAGACGGAAAACTTGAATCTCCCCGTCTTCGCGGCGATAAGCCTTTGCACCCTCGAAAATCTCTTGTCCATAATGGAAGACTGATGAGGCAGGATGTAGAGATAGGTTTTCCACCGGCTGAATTCGCGCATCGTGCCAACCGGCACCTTCGTCGTATTCTACGATGAACATGTGGTCTGAAAATATTTTTCCAAATCCCAGATTACTTTCATCTTTCGGCTTCTGTTTAGGTTCACGTGTCTTAATAACTTCAATTTTCATATTCCCCCCCCCTTTCGCAGCCGCACTGATCAGCTTACGCTATCGGCACCGCTTTGGATGGCATCTACATTCAGTTGAACTAGTTTGGCCTTTTTGCCGGTAAAAATCTCCGACATCATATTCTGTACAGCTGTGAGATCCATCAGATCGGTAGCTCCCACAACAGCACCTAGCATGACCATATTGGCCACACGGTCGTTGCCGAGTTCAGCCGCAATTTTTCCACAGTCTACGTAATGCACGTTGACATCTGCACGATCAACCTTTTCGTCAACAACAGATGTGTTGACAAAAATATGACCTCCGGAACGCACGTTTTTTCCAAATTTGGCCAAGGACGGTTGATTCATGGCTACCAAGATCGTCGGCTCAGAAACGGTCGGCGATATGATCTCGCTGTCTGCGACGACGACACTACAGTTGGCAGTGCCTCCGCGCATCTCCGGACCATAAGAAGGCAGCCAGCTTACATTCAAGCCTTCACGCATTCCGGTCTCAGCTAAGGTTTGCCCCATGGCCATGACTCCCTGTCCGCCAAAACCGGAAAAGATAATTTCGTAATATGCCATTTACTTCTCCTTTGCTGAAATGTCACGATAAACGCCCAAAGGGAATACCGGGATCATATTCTTCTCCAGCCAATCCAGCGCATCATTGGGTGTCAAGCCCCAGTTGGTGGGACAGGTCGACAGGACTTCGACTAGAGTGAAGCCTGCTCCCTCTTGCTGTAGCTGGAACGCTTTTTTGATGGCCTTTTTCGCTCTGATAATACCGGGCATGTTATGGACAGACACACGTTCAATATAGGCAGCACCTTCAATTGTGGAGAGCATTTCCGCCACTTTTATTGGTGAACCGTAATGTTCTTGTGAACGTCCCAACGGCGCGGTTGTAACCTTTTGACCGACAAGAGTGGTCGGGGCCATCTGGCCGCCGGTCATGCCGTAGTTAGTATTGTTAACGAAAATTGTCGTGATCTTTTCTCCGCGCATAGCGGCATGGACGATCTCGGCTGTGCCGATTGCGGCTAGGTCGCCGTCACCTTGATAAGTGAAGACCATTTTGTCCGGCAAGGCGCGTTTAATGCCTGTGGCTACTGCCGGGGCACGTCCATGTGCCGCTTCATGCATGTCGCAGGCGAAGTAATCGTAGGCAAAAACCGCACAGCCCACCGGCGCCACGCCAATGGTGTCGCCGAGGATATCCATTTCCTCAATCACTTCAGCCACTAATTTATGAATTATTCCGTGTGTACAGCCCGGACAATAGTGCATTTCTACGTCTTCCAGGGCTGCAGATTTTTTGTAGACTACATCCATATCCATCTTTATTTCCTCCCCAGTGCTTCTTTGGCAGCTTGAGCAATCTCGCGCGGTGTGGGGATCATGCCGCCTGCTTTCCCAACGAAGGAAATCGGCTTGCTGCCCTGGTTGGCGATTTTGACATCATCCAGCATCTGACCGGTATTGAGCTCGACGGTAACAACCGCCTGCACGCTGTCCCGTTTGATAGCTTCGTGGAGCTCATCATAGGGATAGGGCCAGAGAGTAATCGGACGGAAGACCGCTGATTTGATGCCGTCTTCTTCGGCCAAAATTTTGCCTGCTGCACGCGCCAGACGCGAAGGCGTGCCGAAGGCGGCGAATAATATTTCCGGCTCCTCGTCACCGACTAATTCATAACGAATCTCGTTAGCTGTCACTGTCTGATATTTCTGATCTAGTCTTTCGTTATGGGTCTCGCATGCTTCCGGCTCCATAAACAAGGAGTTGATCACGTTGTGTCTGCGCTCGCATTTTGTGCCGGTTGTGGCCCACGGTTTTGCGATCGGTTCCGGAGTGGGCTCGTCCGGCCATTCCACCGGCTCCATCATTTGCCCGATCATGCCGTCTGCCAAAATCATTGCCGGCATACGGTATTTATCAGACAAGTCGAAGGCCAAACGCATCAAGTCTGTGGCTTCCTGAACATTAGCAGGAGCCAGCACAATTACACGATAATCGCCATTGCCGCCACCGCGCGTTGCTTGGAAATAATCTCCTTGCGCCGGTTGGATCGTGCCCAGACCGGGGCCGCCACGCATTACGTTCAAAATTACACAGGGAAGCTCAGCACCTGCAATATACGAAATACCTTCCTGCTTGAGGCTGATGCCGGGCGAGGAGGACGAGGTCATCGTTCTCACTCCCGAACCGGCTGCGCCGTAGACCATGTTGATCGCCGCAATTTCCGATTCCGCCTGCAAAAAGACTCCGCCGTGTTCCGGCAGATGCAAGGAAAAGTATTCCGGTATCTCACTTTGTGGAGTAATGGGATAGCCGAAATAACATTTCAGACCGGCGCGGATGGCAGCTTCCGCCATCGCCTCATTACCCTTCCATAGTTCTTTTGCCATTGCTATCCTCCTACTTCTCTTTCTTTACTCTACGCTGTCTTTCGACAGTAATGATTGAATCCGGACACATGCGGCCACAGTTGGCACAGCCGATGCACTTGTCCATCTCGACAACAGTCGCCGGGTGATAGCCCTTGCTGTTCGTCACGGATTCATCGATAAAAATAATGTCTACGGGACATACAGGAATGCAAAGCCCGCAACCCTTGCACCAATCTGTACGAAACGTAACTCTCCCTTTCATAATAAAAAACCCTCCACTGATGATTGCTCATCTTCTTCTAATATATGTAAATAATTAAATCTATACTTCCCACGGTTTCTTCATGTAAAGATCAATCAAGAAAACAGGGGCCTCCAACATTGCTGCAGAGGCGGGACTTTCCTGAAATTCATCAAATACTTTTTGCGTCATGACATTGCAGATCAGAGGCAAATTTACCTCTGCGGCTATCTTGAGCGCCAGCTCTTGTCCTTTCAGAACATCAGCCATTGTCGTCTCATGTATCAAATGCGTATTGTTAATAATACCGCTAAATTTCTGCTTCGAGATAAATTCAATATTTTCAAAAAAACGCAGACCTTGCTCAAAGCTAGCTGTTTCGGGTCGATTCGCATTGAAAACAAAGAAGAAATCGAAATCGGCCTTCTTCAATTGCCGCTCGTACATGCCTAGCAGGCGGGTACCGTCCGGGTCACCACCCAAATCGACAATTTCTCTGGTCTCAGTGGGGGCGAAGATACTCATGACATCGGCCGGAATGGCCGGCATATCTGCGTAGCCACCCATGGAACTAACCAATAAGTCCACGCCGGCAGCTTCCAGCGGTTTTCTCGCTTCAAAGGAACGAAAATAAGGATTGACAATATCCAAGTCCAATAAACGTGTCGGCTGTCCTTCACGCCCGCTTTGCATCGCCAGATTAAGAGCGACTTCGGTCTTGCCGCTACCGAAATGGCCGGCAATGATCGTAATCTTCTTTAAGCTAACGGGGAATGTCCCCTCTTCTTTACTCATTTTTATTTAAGCTCTTCTTTCTTAGCTTTCACTTCTATATTCTTTTGCTTCTGCCTTGCCGGACATAACTTCGTCCGCGGCTAAGGCGAGAGCGCCCATTTCATCTTCGCCCGGGAAAACATGTATCGGGGCGAGATAGCTAACTCGTTCACTGATCAACTTTGTCAATTCTTCCATATAGGCTAGGCCTCCGGTGAGCAAAATCGCATCGACCTCACCGTAAAGAACTGCCCCCAGGGAGCCGATCTCTTTCGCCGTCTGATACGCCATAGCGCGGATCAACAAGTCGGCCTCCTGATCGCCTGACTGCAGGCGTTTTTCTATTTCAATGCCATCTTTCGTACCTAAATAGGCGTACAAGCCACCTTGCCCGATAAAGAGGCGTTGCGCTTCCTCCCTGCTATGTTTACCACTGTAACAAAAATCAAGCACGCTACGCAGTGGTAGACTCCCCGTTCGTTCTGCGGAAAAGGGACCGTCTCCGTCTAAGGCGTTGTTAACATCAATGATCCTACCCTGACGGTGAGCACCAACAGAAGTACCGCCACCCATGTGAGCAATGATGAGATTCAAATCCTCATATTTCTGCCCCTGTTCACGAGCAAAGCGCTTGGCTACAGCTCTTTGATTAAGCGGATGAGAGATGGCGACTCGCCTAAACTCGGGCCAACCGCTAATCTTGGCTTCCGCTATCATCTCATCAACGACCACGGGATCTGCGATATAGACAGGCATGGTCTTAGAAGTGGCCAGTTCAGCCGCCATCAGCGCCCCTAGGTTGCTCGCATGTTCGCCGTAGCGGCAAGTAGCCAGATCATCAATCATGGCCTGATTGATCTTAAAGACTCCGCCCTCAACCGGGTGAAGCAGACCGCCGCGCGCAATAATGGCAGCACATTCAGTCAAATTAATCTTTGCCTCGGCCAAAGTCTCTCTCACAAGACGCAAGCGAAATTCTAACTGATCGATAATGCGCGGTACTTTACTACTCTCCTCTTCATGGCGAATACTGCGCGAGAAAAGCGACTTCTCGCCTTTATAGACAGCAATCTTCGTCGACGTGGAACCGGGATTGAGCACCAAAATTAGACTCATACGCACTCCTTTTGTTTCTTTGCCAGGTAAAGCGATAAAATAATCGAACGATGCTTGCTTTCTTGGCTATCAGCTCTGGAGGTAATAATTACCGGTGCCTTGGCACCGACAATAGCTCCCGCTACCGGCAAATTCTGAAGAAAAGCCAGCGACTTATAGAGGGCATTGCCCACTTCGATATTGGGCATAAGCAATATATCTGACCTTCCGGCTACGAGACCGCCCAATCCTTTAAGTTCAGCAGCCTCCGGGAACAGAGCGTTGTCCAAAGCGAAGGGGCCGCCAACATCGCAACCGCCGATCTCTCCTGAGCGGTTGAGTCTGACGAGCTCGGCAGCATCAACAGTGGCCGGCATGGCGGGATTAACATTCTCCACTGCACAAAGACAAGCCACCTTAGGTCTTTCATAGCCCAGCAGGTGCATGGCTTCGACAGCGTTATCGATGATGTGTCGTTTTTCTGCTAGGCTGGGTGCAATGCACAGTGCCGCATCGCTAATCATGAGAGAACGCTCTAATTGAGGGATGTTAAAAACAGCAATATGGGATAGTAATTTATTGCTGCGAATACCTGTGTCTTTATTAAGTACAGCCTTCAGGATGAGTGAGGTTTTCACCAGGCCTTTCATGATGGCATCAGCCTGACCCTCACGTACCAATTTAACACCCAAATGTGACGCTGCTTGAGGATCTGCTTCGTCAAGTATTTCTATCCCGGATAAGTCGATATTTTCTCTCTCGGCAAGAGCGTTAATTTCTGCTTCAGCACCAATCAAGATCGGCTCGGCTAAGCCTTCCCTATATGCCTGCAACACAGACTGAAGTGCTTCAACTTCTTCTGCACAGACTAGAGCGATGCGGCTATTCCCCTCTTGCAACTCTCTTCCCATTCTCGCAAAATCAATCGTCATTTCTGCCTCAAATATCTACTATTTCGCCTCTCGGCGGACTCATCTTCTTTCGTAAATTTTATGCATTTTTTTGATAGCTAAAGTATAACGCAGGCGTTATACTGCGTCAATCTGCACAATGGTTTTAGATTTTGCCAATGTGGTCTTGTATGTATACAACAAATTATGTATATTTATTCGCAATACTGTAAGTTTTATTGTATAAAAAAATACAGTATTGCGAGAAAGGCACGCTTTACGTCTAGCTATTATCAAAGGTCTGCAATACTACTGCCTGCATTTATTACCGGTTGCGCTTCACGGCTACCGCTTAGTATGACCAGCATATTGGACACGAGAGCCGCCTTGCGTTCTTGATCCAAAGACACTATCTCTCTCTCTTCCAAGGCATCCATAGCCATCTGCACCATGCCCACAGCACCCTCAACAATGAGTTTTCTGGCATCAACCACTGCTTGCGCCTGCTGTCGCTGCAGCATGGCAGCTGCAATCTCCGGCGCATACGCCAAGTATGTGATCCGCGTCTCCAAGACTTCCAGACCCGCAAATTCCACCTTTTCCTGTAACTCAGCCTTGATCCGGTCAGCTACGATTAGACTGGAGCCGCGCAAACTGCCCTCATCCGGTTCGCCGTCGCCCGTAGTGTCGATGTTTTCTGCTACGTCATAAGGATAGATCCTGACAACATTGCGCACTGCGCTGTCGCACTGAAGCGAAAGATATTCCATATAATTATCGACTTCGAAGACCGCTTGCGCTGTGTCAACGACACGCCACATCACTGCGATACCGATTTCGATCGGATTACCCAAGGCGTCGTTCACCTTTTGCTTAGCATTGTTTAAAGTCATTATCTTGAGCGAGATTTTTTTCTTCGGCATTTCAAAATTACTGCCGTCTGCGACTTGTAATTTGCTGCCTCGCTCAACATCAGTGCTTTGGCCTAATCTGGTCTTGCTTGTTGGGTTAACAGATACTGAGAATGGATTCACGAAATAGAAACCTGCTTCTCTTATCGTTCCCTTGTATTTTCCGAAGAGAGTAAACACATAGGCTTCTTTCGGACCAAGAATCTTGAGCCCGATAAACGGTATAAAGCCGAAGACTAGATATACAATACCTATGACTAGAAGAATTGCTCCGACTGTTGAGTTTTGACCGCTATCCAGCAAATATCCTCCGGCAATTACCGCGGCTAATGCCAATAAATATAAGAGAATACCGACTATCAAAACCGGTAGTCCCCTTCTTGCTTTTAAAATCTTTTCTTGCATTGTCTCCTCCTTGACTTCTTAAGCCAGTCGCGCGCTACCTTGTGCAATTTCATAAACTTGATCGTACTGCTCGATTGATTCTGGAAAAACAACGTGACTAACCTGGATCACAGTCACATCGTCTAAGGCCAACAAACGCTGTTCAATCGATTTGGCAACCTCATCATCCAAGCTGGCAAACGCTTCATCCAAGAGAAGTATATCACTCTGACGCAATAGACCACGTGCTATAGCGATGCGTGCCTTTTCGCCTCCAGATACATTCTTGCCGTTATCTAAAATCAACTGTTCCAGCCCGTCCGGTTGTTTCAGTACAAAATCATTTAAACCCGCTGCTTCAATCGCAGCATTCAATTCTTCGTCCGAGTAATTTTTATACAGTGTCAAGTTATTGCGCAGGCTATCTTCAAAAAGGAAGATATGCTGTTCAACATTAGCTACCTGGCTAAGATACTCTTCACTGATGATGGAATCTAAATTGACGCCGTCAATCAGAAGTTCACCCTGATCGGGAGAAATATATTTGCGTAAAAGTCGCAGAATGGTCGATTTGCCACCTCCGGAAGGACCTAGTAAAAGGTATTTCTTCCCCTTTTCGAATCGCAGATTCAAATCCGACAAAACTTCCGTATCCTCATAAGAAAAATGGACATTGCGGAAATGTATGTCAGATTCCAAGCCGTCAAAAGACCCCGTTTCCTCGACCTTTCGCGGCATTGGCGTAAGAGTTTCATCGACGCTCTGCCAGATCTGCTGCGCACCTTTCATCAAAGGCAGCGTCTCCATTGCCTGCGAGAGCGGCTGAATGATGGCGCCGATACTGTTGACCACCAAGATAAGATAGCCCGCACTGACAAGCCCTTGGTTGGCCAAGTAGGCCACTAACAACATAGCTCCAATTATTACTCCATAAAGGAAGACCTCAAGAACTGCTTCGATATAGGTGGCAACCTTGTCGATGACATAGCCCTTGTGCTGTACTGATTCGCTTCTGCGATTAAATTCTGCGGAACTGCGATCTTCCAGATTATTGCTCTTGACCAGCCGGAAAGCAGTAAGGATTTCTCGCAGATAAAGCGTGTAGCCTTTGAATAATTCGGTACGTTCTTTCTCATGTTTCTTCATAATGTTGCCTAGCCAATTGGAAACAAGGAGAAAAACGACAGCCACACCCATTAAGAGCAGCAAAATCAAGGCATTTATGTAGGCCAGTACAAGTAGCGCCGTTAGCGCACGAATCAATTGCGTTATCAGTTGGTAGCGTCCCTCAATATCATTGCGCTCCAACGTGTTGAAGTCGTTGGTAATGTGCGAATAAAAGGCGCTGCTGCCGCGCTGATTAAAGCTGCGCAGGTCGATCTTCAACACCTTGGTCAGAAATTTTTGACGCACAGTCAGCATTGAATATTTAATATACTTCGAGGAAACCCTGATGTGTAATATATCGATAGGTATGATTAAGACATAAATTACGGCAATTATGATCAAAGTCTGACTCACAGCCGAGAAAGAGCCAGCCAAAGCCTGATCAACCAAGCGCATGAGCATTATACTACTAGCCATCCCGCCGCCGTTGGCAAGAGTAAAGAGGATGATAGACCAAATTAGCTGCGGTCGTTGTCGGCGCAGGCTGGAGCGCAAGGAGTCGGGATCACGTTTTCCCTGCAGAAAGCGCGGTCGTAGATTTTTCTTACTTGCTGTAGACATGCTGCTCCTCCAGTTCAGTTAGAGGCCTCGAGAGGCCGTGGCCGTCAAAATAATACTCAGTAGGATAAAGTGACAGCTTACCCTGTCGGAGCTCAATGACGCCGTCGTATTGCTCCGAGACTCCCGGGTAATAACGATGTGATATCGCCACTACCGTCATCGGCAGGTTCAAAATACCCTGTTCAATCTCCCGCCCTAGCTCGGGATCGAGAGCGGACGTCACTTCGTCGGCCAGCAATAAACGCGAGCGCTTGATGATCGCTCTAGCAATAGAAACACGCTGTCTTTCGCCGCCGGAAAGGTTTTGGCCGTCTTCGGATAACTCTGTGTCTAAACCGTCAGGCAATTTGTCCAGTAGCGATTGCAGCCCCGACAAGTTCACTGCACGCTCGATCTCCGCAGCAGAATATTCTTTAAACAGGCTGATGTTTTCGCGAATTGTGGTTTCAAAGAGAAAAACATCCTGCAAGATCAGTGCTGTACCCTCATTGAAGGCAGTCTCATCGATATCACGCAAATCAACTCCACCATAAGTTATTTCGCCCTCGTAATCTCTATATGCTCCTGAAATCAGATTGAGCAGCGTCGTCTTTCCGGCTCCGGACACACCTTTCAATAGGTATTTGCCCTGACCTTTCAAGTGAAGATTGGCTTGCCTCAGTACTGCATCTTGTGCGTCTTCGAATTTATAAGTCAGATTCTTCAGCACAACATCTTGAGCCAAAAGATTTATGTCTGACTGCTTGGTTTTTCCCAAGCCCTTGATATCTTCAACTTCTGCAATCTCCTCTGCAGGCTCGACTAGGGTTTGGAAAACTTTATTTGAAGCTATAAGACGATTTCTCATTCCAAACATGCTAATCAAGGGCCAGGAGATATTGCCCGACAACTGCACCAGTAAGATAGCTTTTGCCAAGGTAAAGTGCCCGCGCACCATCATTATGGTTGCATAGGCAATAGTAACGATACTAATGATAAAACTCATTTTATCCAGCACCATCTCTTGGAGTCGTTCCACCAAGCGCCCTTTGTTTTTGGCATTCTCCAAATTTTCGAATTGCTTTTCAGTATCCTGTGCAAAACGTTCTTCAACATTATTCAGCCGAATTATTTCCAGACCGGAAAAGAGGTTGCCCATCTTGAGAGAAAAGATTTCGTTTTCCTCCAGGATTCTCTCCTTTGCTGTGATTAAAGGTTTTCTGAAAAAATGAGATATCAACAGCAAAATGCCTGCCATCACTCCAATAATAAGTCCCAAAACCACATCTTGTACCAGAATCAGAATCCAGGAGATAGCGGCAGAGCCGATAGCAAAAATCACATTGAGCAGAGAGAGAAAAAAGTCCCTTTCAAAAAGATTGACATCATTCGACAGCTTGGAAACATAGGTATCACGAGATTTTTTACTGAAAACCTGATACGGTAAATCTATAATTCTGCGGAAAGTTAACTTGCGCAGATCCAAGAGCGTATCGCGCATATAGCCTATTCGCATGAAGCGAGACAGCATCTGCATCAAAGGAGCTCCCACAGCAAAGGAAACACCCCAAATAATAGCTTGTCGCCAGTCTTCTGTAGATGAATACTGCAAGAGGCCTAATATGTTGGAGATAGTAAAGGCCATCGCCAACTGATAGATTATGGGAAAAAAGCAAGCAACAATATAAATCAGAAAACGAAACGGACGCAACATGAGCAGGTCGCGCGTCGACTTAACCTTGTACAAGGCCTCATCATGTTTTTTCTTCACAGCATCCCCCTTCAAAGCGAATCAACAAGTCAACTTTCGTGCCAGGCACGGAACAAGCTTAGCATCAGTTCGAAGACAGGGTCAATCAACTAGAGGTTAATCCACGCTTAATTTACTCAAGGCGTAGTTGAATTTTGGCATCTATTCGTTGATGAAAGAATGTTTGGCGAAAAAGTCGATTTTTTTCTCGATAATTGAATCTATGCGCTCGATGTAGGACTTGAGATCCTTAGGATTATAAATCCGCTCGGCAACCCCATCGTGGATAGACTTTGTCGTCGCTCCGCTACCTAGCCCAAGCACAGGCACAGCATCGCTCATCATCGCTACGTTGTAAAGCGAGCCGGCCTTTTTAGTAAATGCTATGTTCTCCAAACCGGAGCGCGCCGTTCTCTGCCGGTAAAGATAGTAAGGTTTGTATCCCGACTTCCGGAGCTGCTCTTGCGCCGCCTCCATCTGTCGGATCAACTTAACTTGCGGCAAGAAAGGATCACCTGCCTGGCCATCTTCGTCTAGAAAGGCACCGCGCTTAACCGACAGTGTATGCAGGGTAATAGATTCCGGTTCCAGCTCCAAAACACGTTCCAAGGAATAAAGAAAGCCATCTCTTCTGTCGCCGGGTAAACCTGCAATCAGATCCATATTGATATCTGTGAAGCCTGCTTCTCGAGCCAGTTTAAAAGCTGTGACAGTGTCCGCGACACTATGCCTGCGACCTACTGCAGCCAAGGTCTCGTCAATCATAGATTGTGGATTGATGCAGATTTTATTAAAGCCCGCCTCTTTGCTACTTCTTAACTTTACTTTATTGATCGTATCCGGGCGTCCTGCCTCCATCGTGTACTCGATTTCTTCTGCCTGTGGCACAGCAGCTACGACAGATTTGACATAACGATCAAATAAATTATCAGCGAGGCTCGTAGGAGTCCCACCACCAAAATAAACAGCACGCGGCGGACGTTTTAGAAAGGAAAACAATGCAGTGCTTTCGGTAATCACCGCAGCCACGTATTCGTCTAACAAACCCGCTTGCGCCAGAGCAGACTCGGTAATGAAGCTACAGTAATTGCAGCGAGAAGGGCAAAACGGCAAGCCTACATACGCAATGTAATCCCCCGCCGCGCTGTCGATAGTACTCAAAAGTTTATGCTCCGCCTCCGCCGTTTCTACAGCTAGAGCAGCTTTCGGCTGGCTGACTCCCCAGTACTCTTCCAACTCACGCTGAGCATGAATCTTTTCTGCATCCGAATAGGACTCAGCAGCTGTCGTGACGGAATCTTGCTGGCGACCCTGATCCAAAACCGCAAGTGCGACTTGCGTTGGCCTCACCCCAAGCAGACTGCCCCAAGGAAAACTAATCTCTGTTTGTGCTGACAAAGCCTTGTGAAGCAGGCGCCGCAGGCTACGTCGTAGATTGAGCGGCGTCGTCTGTTCACGCCAGACCCACTTGCCTCCGAGATTTGAAAGTTCAACCCTGAGTTCAAATTCACGCGGCAGAACAGCAGTTTCAAGCTCGCTCAGTTCAGCACGATTGGCTTTGCGAATCAAGTCCGGCGA
Source organism: uncultured Mageeibacillus sp. (assembly GCA_964346175.1). Taxonomy (GTDB): domain Bacteria; phylum Bacillota; class Clostridia; order Saccharofermentanales; family DTU023; genus DTU032. The sequence goes on along the minus strand of CAYFTG010000005.1, from coordinate 53,116 downwards.
CAATTCTTCGGAACTCGTGCAAGTGATAATGAAATCATCTGTCGCAGGAATAGTAAAAACGGAATTTTCTGGCTGAATATTGCCAAAAAATTGACGCACCACATCAGCCACTGCAGCATATTCGTGGTGGTTTTCGAGAATAATCCGACCTGTGCGCTCTTTTTGCATCATAAATTCTTCACCGGAGACATTCTACATCAGAACCTAATAGTCAAGTGTATTAAATTCTTAGCAAAATTAAATTTTCGGTAAAACACCAATTTGTCCCAGAAGCCATAAGACTGCCAAAATAATGGGTTGATGGAAAAGATATACCCAGAGCGCATTTTTTCCCAAAAAGCAAAAAGGCCTGAATAACTTCTCAGCTCGCGGGCTCGGCTCAGAGAAGAGACTCCTGCGTTCGCGATAAAGTAGCAAGCCCAGAGCAGAGCCGATCAAAAAGAAGCCCAACCAAGGAATAAGCGGCATATTGTCCAACAAAGCCATACCTTGTGGGTAGTCGGCGAAAAAGATTATCTTCAGAATAGGCGAATTTAGCCCGAACTGCTGCCGCAAGAGCTCCGGCACGAAAATCAAAAGAGAACCCAAAACAAGCAAGATGAGGAAAAACTGAAATCTCTTTTCTTCCTTATCTTCTTTGTTCCATAAGATTTTTTCCAAGAGAGCATAGCTGATGATAGAGAGTGCAAGAACATGAAAGACGTTAAAGACAATAACACCCAGTTGCACCTGGCTAAAGTGATTTACCAGAAGGCTACCGCCGGTCAAGATCAAAGCTGCAATGAGAAGCCTAATCCCACGTCGAAGATTATTGCGAGAGAAACTGCTGCTGATTCCAGATACAAGAATAAACACGGCCAGCACCGCGGATCTCAGATAGATCTGAAACCATTCGGTCTCCTGAAAAGCAAAAACATCCAGACCCACTATGTAACGAAGATCAAAGATAAGATGATGCAAGACCATTAAAAAAATGGCAACACCGCGCAATAGATCGATCTCTAGAATTCTATTTGTTTTATTTTTCACTTCATTTTCCATTGCTTTATGACACTCTGGATGAAAAAATAGTTCCCCCACGCATCTGCATGGAGGAACTATGGTCACTCATTAGTGAGATCGACTTGCTACTACTTGTTGCGCGGATAACGCAAGGCTGCCTGTGCGGCTGCCAGACGTGCGATCGGCACACGGTAGGGTGAGCAAGAGACATAATCGAGTTTCAACAACTGGCAGAACTCAACGGAGTAAGGATCGCCGCCGTGTTCACCACAGATGCCCAATTCGAGGTCAGGACGTGCCTTGCGGCCGTCTTCAACCGAGATGCGCATCAGTCTACCGATACCGTTGCGGTCGATGTGAGCTGTCGGATCGGCTTCGAAGATGCCTTTTTCATAATATGTGTCCAAGATGGGGCCGGCGTCATCACGTGACAGTCCGTAACCCATTTGGGTCAAGTCGTTAGTGCCAAAGCTGAAGAAGTCTGCAGCCAGAGCAATTTGGTCTGAGGTCATCGCTGCGCGCGGAATCTCCAGCATGGTTCCGACCATGTAGGACAGCTGCACGCCACTCTCTGCGATCATCTTGTCTGCAACAGGCTTAATGATGCCGTTCAGGTACTCTAGTTCTTTGACGTCAGAGATGAGCGGTACCATGATCTCAGGAATTACATGTATGCCTTCTTTAGCAGCTTCAATGGCTGCGCCGATGATTGCCTTGGTTTGCATTTCAGCAATTTCCGGATAGCTGATGGCCAAACGGCAACCGCGGTGACCCAACATCGGGTTGAGCTCGTGCAAAGAAGAAATGATGGACTTCAGCTCTTCAAATTTGAGCTCCAGTGCCTCCGCCAGTTCGCGGATATCATCTTCTTCCTGAGGCAAGAACTCATGCAAAGGCGGATCCAGTAAACGGATGACAACCGGGTGTCCATCCATAACACGGAAGAGCTCAAGGAAGTCTTGTTGCTGGTCCGGGAGGATTGCATCTAATGCCTTGCGACGAGTTTCTTCGTCACGGGCAACGATCATCTTGCGGAAGCTGAAGATTCTTTCGGGATCGAAGAACATGTGCTCTGTACGCGTCAGTCCAATACCCTGTGCACCTAAGTCGAGTGCTACCTGAGCATCGTGGCCGGTGTCTGCATTGGCTCGAACGTCCATCTCGCGGAATTCATCAGCCCACTCCATTACTGTGATAAAGTCATCGCTCTGTTCAGCTTCTTTAGTAGCAATCTGGCCTGAGTAAACAATTCCGGTGGAACCATCGAGGGAGATCCAGTCACCTGTTTTGAATTCTCTACCGTCGGCTCTCATTGTGCCATTCTCATAATTGATGCTGATGTCGGAGCTTCCGGCAACACAGCATTTACCCATACCACGAGCAACTACTGCAGCGTGGCTGGTCATGCCGCCACGAGCGGTCAAGATGCCTTCGGCTGCACTCATGCCGTGAATGTCCTCTGCTGAGGTCTCGATACGGACGAGGATAACTTTCTCACCGTCTTTGGCTAATTCAAACGCCTGGTCGGCGGAGAAAACAATTTTACCGCTAGCTGCGCCAGGTGATGCAGGCAAGCCCTTAGCAATCTGGTCAGCTTCTGCCAGCGCTTTTTGATCAAACATCGGATGCATCAGAGCATCAAGCTGGCTGGGGTCGATGTGCAAAATAGCTTCTTCACGTGAAAGAATACCTTCTGCAACCATATCTACTGCAATTTTCAGAGCAGCAGTGGCTGTACGCTTACCGCTTCTGGTCTGCAATACGTAAAGTTTGCCGTTTTCGATTGTGAACTCAAGGTCCTGCATGTCGCCATAATGGACTTCCAGCTCATCAGCGTATTTCTTAAACTCGTCATAAATTTCAGGGAATTGATCCTGCAGATGTGAAATCTTCTCAGGTGTACGAACACCGGCAACAACGTCTTCACCTTGCGCATTGATCAAATATTCGCCATATAGGACATTCTCACCGGTGGCGGGGTCGCGGGTAAAGGCAACGCCTGTACCTGAGGTTTCGCCCATATTGCCGTAGACCATCTCTTGGACGTTAACGGCAGTGCCCCACTCGGACGGGATGTTATTCATCTGACGATAGAAAAGGGCACGAGGATTGTTCCAAGAACGGAATACTGCCTCAATTGATGCCATTAGCTGAGTCATGGGCTCTTGCGGGAAAGCCTCTCCCTTTTCACTCTCATAAATAGCTTTGAAGTTCTGTGCTACGGTTTTCATATCTTCGGCAGTAAGGTCGAGGTCAAGCTCAATACCTTTTTCGGCTTTAATACGATCCAGCTCATCTTCAAATATGTCTTTATGGACTTCCATAACAACGTCTGCAAACATCATAATAAATCTGCGGTAGCTGTCATAAGCAAAACGTTCATTATCAGTTAGCTTAGCAAGGCCTTCGACTACTTCATCATTCAAGCCGAGATTAAGCACTGTATCCATCATTCCGGGCATGGAGGCGCGAGAACCTGAACGAACAGATACCAGTAAAGGATTTTCCGGATCACCGAAAACTTTTCCTGTACGTTTCTCTTCATCTTTCATTGCCTCAACAATTTCTTCTTTGATCTCATCAGAGATCACTCCGCCTTCTTCGTAATAGCGATTGCAGGCTTCAGTAGTAATGGTAAAACCCTGTGGTACGGGCAAACCCATAACTGTCATTTCGGCCAAGTTGGCTCCTTTGCCGCCGAGCAACTCACGCATATTGGCGTTGCCCTCTGAAAACATATAGACGTATTTTGTCATTTATTCCTCCTAAATTTTTACTTACGGTAAATCGAACTTGCCGGCAAAATAATCAACAAGTTCATTTATGGGTAAACGCAGTTGTTCCATGGAATCGCGTTCACGTATCGTTACTTGATTATCTTCGAGTGAATCGAAATCAAAAGTTACACAGTAGGGAGTTCCGATCTCATCCTGGCGACGATAGCGTCTGCCAATACTTTGACGTTCATCAAATTCGCAGCGGTAGTGTGGCAGCAGCATCTGGTAAACCTTCTCCGCTTCTTCCTTCAACTTATTGGACAAAGGCAGCACCGCTACATTGATCGGAGCCAGTGACGGTGCAAAGCGAAGCACTGTTCTTTCTTCGCCATTCTCCAACGTCTCGACATCGTAGGCATCGCAGAGTATAGCTAGGAATAGTCTGTCAACACCCAAAGACGGTTCAATGACATAAGGAATGTATTTCTCGTTAGTGTAGGGGTCGAAATAGCGCAAGTCATCTTTCGCATATTCCATATGACGAGACAGATCGTAATCTGTGCGATTGGCTACGCCCCAAAGCTCACCCCAGCCGAAGGGGTAGATATACTCAACATCGCTGGTCGCTTTCGAGTAAAAGGATAACTCTTCTGCGCCATGATCACGCCAGCGCAGGTTCTCCTTCGTCAGGCCCAAGTCAAGCAGCCACTGGTAAGAAAAGTCGCGCCAGTAATCGAACCATTCATCATCGGTGCCGGGTTCACAGAAAAACTCCAGCTCCATCTGTTCAAATTCGCGTGTGCGGAAAATGAAGTTACCCGGAGTAATCTCGTTGCGGAAAGCCTTGCCTATTTGAGCAATTCCAAAGGGGATCTTGCGGCGCGATGTCCGCTGTACATTTTTGAAATTCACAAAAATACCTTGGGCCGTTTCCGGACGCAGGTAAATATCGGACTGGCTGTCCTCGGTAACACCTTGTTTAGTTTTAAACATGAGGTTGAAATGGCGAATGTCGGTAAAGTCCTGAGCTTCACAGACCGGACAGCTGATACCTTTATCAGCAATGTATTGCTGCATATCTTCGTTGCTCCAGCCTTCAACTGATTCCTGGATGTCTTGGCTGAGATTCCAATCGTCAATAATTTGGTCGGCACGATGGCGTGAATGACAAGATCTGCAGTCGATTAAGGGATCCGAAAAGCTGTCAACATGGCCGGAAGCTACCCAAACCTGCGGGTTCATAAGAATGGCGGCATCTAAGCCGACGTTATGAGGTGAGGTTTCAACGAAGCGTCTCCACCAGGCGGCTTTTACGTTGCGTTTCAGGCTAGTGCCGTAGGGTCCATAGTCCCATGAATTGGCCAATCCGCCGTATAGTTCTGAACCGGGATAAATAAAACCACGATTTGATGCCAATGCGACGATAGTCGCCATAGATTTATCTCTTGGCTGCATAATCAGGCTTCTTCCTCATTCTCGTCTGCACCGTCATCACTTATCTGTTGTTCCAGACTCTCGGAGAAAGATGTGAAATCAATTTCAGAAGAAGATTGTCCTTCTTCCTCCATAGCTTCTTGCTCGGTAACAAACTGAACCAACTGCTCTGCGATTAATGAAGCTTCCTGTGCGCTGATGCCCTCTTTTTCAAAGGTTGTGCCTTCTCTTTGTTGACGTCTGAATGAGGGACGACGCTGTTCTTCCAGCATATCTTCAGCACGTTTAGCTTCTGCTTCACGTCTGCTGGCTTCACGCTGGGCAATAATCTCAGGACGCTCCGGAATGGAAACATCGTGTTTGCCTTCGCGATATACAACAGTACCGCTGCCGATCTCCTCGCAAGCTAGAGAAACCTGGTTGGGAGTATCAGACTCAACCAAAGGCCGAGCACCATCAGTCAACTGACGCGCTCTGCGAGCAGCAAACATCGACAGTACGTATCTATTTTCTGCTCTTGGAAGTAGTTCTTCCAGAGGTGGGATTGTTAGCATTTTTGACTCCTTATCTTCTTGTCAATCTATATAAACATCGCTAATATCAGACTTTTGCATACCTTAAAGATTATAACTTTTCTGCTAGATTCCGTCAATGAAAAGCCTTGACGTGCGATGCCTTTCGGCCCAATAGATAGCTTCTATATCGCGAACAGCCTGTAATAAGTCATCATTCACAACCAAGTAATCAAATTCAAGCGCAGAGTTCATTTCTTCCCGCGCCTCATTTAGTCTAGTTTCGATGTGTTCCTTGCTCTCAGTACCGCGATTGCTTAAGCGTTCGTGGAGGACCTCTTCTGACGGGGGTATGAGGAAAACCAATACTGAATTAGCATAATTGCTTTTCAAAGCCAAGGCCCCTGCAACAGTTAAATCTAACATAACGTTAATGCCTTCGGAACGCATCCGCTCCAGAGGTGATCTGGGAGTGCCATAGTACTCATCACAGTAAATGTCATACTCCAAAATCTCACCTTCGGCGATCATTTCCTCAAACTCCGCCTTGCTCCTGAAATAGTAATGCACACCATCAATCTCATCTTCTCGCGGCAAACGCGTTGTCACAGATACTGAGTGGCGAATGTCGTTATAGCGTTCGCGCAGAGCGCTGATAACAGAATTTTTGCCTACTCCCGATGGTCCGGAGACTGCAAGCGTAATCCCCTCTTTTTGCTTAATTTTTATCTGATTAGTCATTTTGTGTCTCCTTGCCATTAGGCATATCTTCACTATCCTGCTCCGCCCGCATCACTTGCAGAGATTCGGGAGGCAATGAAGAAAGTACAATATGGTCACTATCCATGATCAATACCGATTGAGTCTTTCGTCCGGCTGTGGCATCGATTAGCGTGGTGCGATCACGAGCGTCCTGAATCAGGCGTTTAATCGGAGCTGAATCCGGGGAGACAATAGCAATTAACCTAGCTTCAGAAACCAAGTGACCATGTCCAATAGGCAACATTCTATATTCCAATTTTGACTCCTCCTCGAGTGGCGGCTATTTATTTTCATTTCTACATATAGATAGGATAACAAAATAATTCACATGACTATAAAACGCTTACATAAGTTACTCCAGATTCTGCACCTGTTCCCGTATCTGTTCCAAAATAGTTTTCATTGCTACAACTGACTGAGATATTTCGAAATCATTTCCTTTTGAACCGATCGTGTTGATTTCCCGATTTATTTCTTGGATCAGGAAGTCCAACTGACGCCCACTAGGTCCTTCACCTTGCAACAATTCTCTTAGCGAGAGCAAGTGGCATCTCAGACGCGTCAACTCTTCATCTATGGCTGCTTTGTCTGCGAAAATAGCTGTCTCAGCGAAAAGGCGCTGGTCATCGTACCACTCCTGTCGTTCCTCAGCCAAAAGCTCCTCCGCTCGCGCGAGCAGCCTTTCCCGATAGTGCTTAAGAACCAGCGGTGACAGTTCTTCAATTTTCTTCCATTCTGCTTCCAAATCGTCTGTCTTTTGAAGTAAATCGTTCGTCAGCCTGCTACCTTCTAGCTGACGAGCTTCTTCCAATTGTGTCAGTGCGGCGGTCATAGCCCGGCTCAAAGTATCACTGATAAGTTCCTCATCCAGAGGATCATCAACTTCGACAAAGATATCACCAAATCTGCTCAGGATACTTAAGGCTTCATAATTGTCCGCCCCACTTAGGTCCGCCAATTCTGTCACAGCTGCAAAGTAAGACTCGGCCAAAGGACGATCCAATTTGACCTTTCTGCCGCTGGACTCAAGTTGCTGCAAAGTAACGAAAACATCAACCTTACCTCGCTTGATTCGTTCCTGCACCTGGCTACGCAAACTGTTCTCGAAACGCAAAAAACTGCGCGGCATACGCACAGAAACATCAAGAAAGCGGTGATTTACTGATTTAATTTCAATTGTCACTGAGAGATCTTTGTTTTCGGCCAAACCGGAACCGTAGCCGGTCATACTATTTAGCATAATTCATCCTTCCCTAGCCCTTTAGTAGGTAGATATATTGTTATCAAAATCTGAAATCATTCCATCTTCGCCAAGTAAGACTGGTTTAAAGTTTACTTGGTCGGCAGACGTTAAAACGTAACGTACTTGGTCAAGAAGCGGCGCAGACAAATAATAAGGCAGCCTATGATGTATATGCCCGAACACGCAAAGTGGTATCTCCGCATGGCTCAATAGTTCAGACATAGCGCTGCCCTCACCGTTTGGCGATATTGGCGGATAGTGCATCACGAATACAGGTGTCAGACCACCTTCACCCTTCCGGATTTTCGTTTTCATTTCATCGAGGGAAAGTTGCATGCGAATTAACTCTCTGTCGAATATTTTCTGATCCTGACTAGTGAACTCATCATCACTTGGCAAGAGCCATCCACGGCTCCCGCCAATAAGAAAAGATCCAAAACGCAGAGCATTGTTTCGCAAAAAATGAATTGTGCTCATGTTTTCCTGCTCGCAGAGCTCGTACATTTTTTTCAAACTTGTCCACCAATAATCGTGATTGCCGCGTAGCAGAATCTTTTGCCCCGGAAGACGATCTATAAACTGCAGATCAGGTAAAGCCTCATCTAGGTTTTTGGCCCAAGAAATATCTCCACCGAGAATTATTACATCCTCATCTGACACCCGCTCGCGCCAGAACTCCTCAATCAAGAGAGTATGGTTTTTCCACTTATCGCCAAACACTGTCATGGGTTTGTCCACGACATGAGCTAAATGAAGATCAGATAAGGCAAATAGTTTCACTTCAAATCTCCTCAGGATGATAATGTAAATATACTGCTTCAGCTACTTCTTCAGGCAAGGATTTGACCGCCTTCAAGTCGTCCAAGCTAGCTTCAGACAACTTCTTAAGCGAACCGAATTCTTTGAGCAAGAGCTTGCGACGGGCGGGGCCTATTCCGGGAATACTTTCTAGCTTATATTGCATGCGGCGTTTATGCTCCTGCTTGTTGCGCAGGCGGTTAGCAAAGCGGTGCGCTTCATCCTGCAATGCGGTCAAGAGGCGCAAGACACCTAGGCGGACTGCCCTTTCATCTGCATCTTCTCCCTCTGCAGCCTGCGACAACTCGATTATATCACCATCACTAGTGACTAGAGCTCGTGTGCGATGTCTCTTGTCCTTGACTATACCGGCCACAGTGATCCCGGCGTCATCAAGCAAATCAGCAACAGCATTCACATGACCCTGACCACCATCAATAAGTACTATATCCGGTCTGCTGTCGACGTTCTCGTCCTGCAGATGCCGCAACCTGCGCTCAATCAGCTCACGCATAGCGCGATAATCATCAATGCCTTCAAAACTTTTGATGCTAAAGTGTCTATATGATTTCCGTTCCGGTCTACCGTCGCGGAAAACGACCATAGCACCAGTTCTTTCTTCTGCAGTGGAAGAAGAAATATCATAAGCCTCAATGCGCTGAGGATAACCCTTGCAGCCGGCATATTCAGATAGAGTCCGCAAGCTTACTTCCAAATCTTGAGCAGACTTTCCGCCCATCAAGGTATGGCGCATAAGGGACCACTTGGCATTTTTGGACGCAAGGTCTATCGTCGCCTTCTTTGCTCCGCGCTGAGGTACATGTAGGCTAACTTTACTGCCCCGTAATTCTGAGAGATACTCAGCTAACAAGTCGGCTTCGCTGATTTCTGTGCTGGTCAGAATCAAAGGTGGAATCTCCCCTCCCTGCTCGTAAATTGAGCGCAAGAAAACCTCCAAATAAATACCATCCGCTTCACCGGTGTCTTCAGCAAAGCGATAGACATTGCCGGTTACGCGACCTGCACGCACCTCCAGTTTCTGCAAAGAGATATCACTACCGTTGCGCTCCATGGCCAAAGCGTCGTAGTCTTCGCCCTGGGGATCGACAATATGCTGTTTCTCTTCCAAGCGACGGAGAGCCTGCCACTTCTCGCGCAAAGAAGCGGCGCGTTCGAATTCGAGTGCTTCGCTGGCAGCGTCCATCTGCGCCTTTAAGTTTTGGGTCAGTTCGCCATAACGTCCTTCGAGAAAGCGGATAACATCGGCTACCATCTCAGCATATTCCTCTTGCGACACCATCCCGGCGCAAGGGCCTAAACATCTGCCAATATAATAATTGAGGCAGGGACGTTTTTTGCCGATATCGCGCGGCAAATCTCGGTTACAGGTTCGGAGTGGGTAGATACTCTGTAGAGCATCGAGAGCCCTACTGATATCACCGCTCAACCAAGGGCCAAAATAACGTGCTCCTTCCTTGACGTCGTCTTCGACATGGAAAGATTTCTCAACTTTGGGGAAGGCGTCTTGTAAGGTGACGCGAATATAGGGATACTCTTTGTCATCGCGCAAAAGAATATTGTAGCGCGGCTTATGCTCTTTGATTAAGTTTGCTTCCAGGATTAAGGCTTCAAGCTCTGTCGAACAGACTATGATTTCAAAATCTGCGATTCGTTTGATCATGGCTTGTACTTTTGCATTGCCGTCGGGTTTAGCTGTGAAATAGGATCGGAGTCTACTGCGCAAGGAGAGGGCTTTTCCGACATAAATAACAGAACCCGTGTCGTCTTTCATCAAGTAAACGCCGGGTTCTTCAGGAACTAAATTCAGTCTAACTTCAAATGAGCGCTGCTGCTCTGAGCTGTGCTGCATCACTTGACTCCTCTGTCTATTTGCTTTTACCGGTAGGAAGAGGACTGACACGACACTGCAGTCCTCTTAGGTCCGGATGGATAGTATATGTTATAGATGGTTTGCATGAATCCGGAGAATACACCGAGATTCATAATTATTAGTTTTGTTAGAGTTCTTTCGTGGTATCCATCATGTAATCAACGATGACTTCAACTGCTGCTTCTTCATCTTCGCCTTCGGCGATGACTTTCAGCTGATCACCACTGTCAATACCTAATGACATCACTCCAAGCAAGCTCTTTGCGTTTGCGCGACGATCATCCTTTTCAATGTAAATGCTGGATTCAAAATTTGAGGCCTTTTGAATCAATAATGCAATTGACTTCATGTGCGTCTCTTCGTCACAGGCAAAACACACTTCCTTTGATATCATAAAATTTCCTCCGTTAGCTTCTGGTGAAGCTCAACATTTCCTGTATCGTAACAGATTTTTGACCTATTATAAAGTATAGTCAGCAAGTCGAAATAATGTCAATGAATACATTTCACATGCTTTATCATATTTTTCTAAATTTTATTGCTAATTTACTAAACTGACGAAATTAGCCCTGACATGAGCAGAGCATTTTCACCATTATCACTATAATAGCCCTTACGCATGCCCACTGTTTCCAAACCGTGTGCTTTGTATAGCGCAATAGCCGGAACGTTCCCTTCTCTGACCTCCAAGCGGACTGACTCGATACCTGCCGCAGCCGCCTCTTGCAATGCGTATTCGAAAAGCCAAGAACCTATGCCCCGCCCTTGAAAGTCAGGCATCACAGCGAAGTTCAGAATCTCCAAAAAGTCGTCTGTGTGCATGCCTATTATAAAGGCTACGGGGCGGGATGCGTTGTCCACAGCTACAAAGAAATAAAGATCTTCGTCTCCCTGCATATCTGTAAACGCTCTTTTCTCCCAAGGAGCCTTCTGCACTAGTGATTCGATCGCAAAAACACTCTCCACATCAGCCTCACTTGCTCTCCTGATTTCAAGAGGATACGGCATTTATTTGTCCCCCTTCTTTTTCAGATTACGCTTAGCTGAAGATTCAATGCCATAGTTGGCTTCGAGCTCATGGGCTGCAGGAAAGATCTCTCCTCGCAAGTACGCCGCCTGCGCCAAGTGAGCTACGTGGGTCGCACTGATATTATTCTTCTCGGCTTCCGCGAAAACAAAGCGTTCTTTGGCGACATTAAGAGGATCTTCTCCCTCTAGCTCGTCAAGATATTTCTCGATCAGAGGACTGCCATCGCCCACAAAAACAATCTTTTCCTCCTGTGGAAATTTCCCCACCAGAGCTTCAAGAAATTCACTTATCTCACGAGGTCTTTCCTCAATCAAACTTTCTCCCTTGAGATAAAGGCCTGAATAGACGCGGCCGCCGCGCGCATCAACAACCGGAGCGACGAGCGCAGAAGCATCGATAGCTGCAGCCAAGGTCGCCAGTGAGGAAACGCCGTAGACTCTTTTGCCAGTGCCATAAGCTAGCCCCATCACCGCACTAAGACCGATGCGGATTCCGGTAAAGGAACCCGGTCCGGTAGTAGTAGCAAAAAGATCAATATCCGCTATGCTCAAGTCATTGTTCTGCAGTATCTGATTAATAGCCGGCAACAAGCTGCTGGCATGCTGCATTGTATCTTGACCTGAGATTTCTGCGACGATAGTGCCCTCTTTGCTTAAGGCGACGGAAATGGACTTTCCGGAGGTGTCACTTGCAAGAATTATCATCTTTCAGCCTCATCTCTACTAGCTTCAGCAGCTCTTGCTTCAGGAAATTTCAAGTCAATCTGCCGCTCGTTACCCTCTCCGGCAAAAGTCAGGTGCACTTCAATCACATCTTCAGGAAGAGCTTCCAGAACGTTTTCCGGCCACTCGATCAGAGAGACAGCGGAGCCGTACAAAAGCTCGTCAAAGCCTTCCGCATACCAGTCCTGCTCATCGCGCAGGCGATACGCATCAAAGTGATTAATTGCCAGCCCATCCGGTCCGGCAGCATATTGCTGCATGATAGTGAAAGTCGGGCTGGAAACATCATCGAGCACGCCCAATCCCTTGGCGATTCCGCGCGTCAAAGTGGTCTTGCCTGCGGCCAAATCGCCAAACAATAAGAGGATATCCCCGGGGCAAAGTCGCTTTGCCAGGGATATCCCCAAATTTTCAGTTTCTTCACTTGAGTGAGTGTAATAGCGTTCCAGCATTGTTGCTCCCTGTAAAAAAAGCAGAAGCGTAGTGCAAGACTCTCCTTAACGTTTGGAGAATTGGGACGCTTTTCTAGCCTTCTTAAGACCGTATTTCTTTCTTTCTTTAGCACGTGGATCACGTGTCAGGAAGCCGGCCTTCTTAAGTTTAGCTTTATATTGCTCTGCATCGGCCTCTACTAAGGCGCGGGCAATTCCATGCCTTACTGCACCGGACTGACCGGAAATACCGCCACCCTGAACGTTAACTTTAATGTCATAAAGACCGCTTGCGTCGCAGGTGTTAAGCGGCTGCATTACGATATAGCGCAAAGTTTCCATGGGGAAATAATCTTCAAAGCTTTTACCGTTTACTTCAATTTCACCTTTACCATGATACAAGCGTACTCTAGCTACTGCCTTTTTCCTTCTGCCTGTTCCATAAAAGAAATTTCTATCTGCCATTTTCTATATCCCCTTAAATCTCAATCAGCTCAGGCTCTTGTGCCGCATGTGGATGATCCGGACCTGTATACACCTTAAGCTTACGATACATTTGTCTGCCCAGACTGTTCTTAGGCAACATGCCGCGAACCGCACTCTCAAGGATGCGCTCGGGATGCTTCTTCATCATGTCTTGATAGACAACTTCCTTCATTCCACCGGGATAGCCGGAGTGGCGACGATACATTTTCTGTGCTTCTTTGTTGCCACTAACGACGACTTTATCCGCATTGATGACTACTACATAATCACCTGTGTCGACATGAGGTGTGTATTCGGCTTTATGTTTGCCACGCAAAAATGTGGCAATCTGTGTAGCTAAACGGCCCAGCGTTTGACCTTCAGCGTCAACTAAAAGCCAACGACGCTCAACGCTTTCCGCCTTTGCCATAAATGTCTTCATTTTCAATAACCCCCTAAATTTGTGTGTCTAAAGGACATAGAAAAAACCCACGCCCGAGGACACAGCGACTATCATAGCAAGCGGAAAATAGCTTGTCAAGCTCTTTTTTAATTTAGCTCAACAAAGCTTTGCTTTTGTCCCATTTGCTCGCTATTTCATCATTTTACGCAAATTATCTGTATTTACGATTGTACATCTGATTTCCGATCAGGATAGCTATGACACAAAGAACGATTAGTCCGCTGAGCGCAATGACGAGTTTCTCGCGCCGCGTAAGTTCCCCCGTCTCCGGTAAATTTTCCGGATTCTCACCCTGAGTGACCCCCGGATTCTCATCTATTACCGGGTCGCTTTCTTGCGGCTGCGTTTCCTCCGGAACGGACTGTTCCGGATCATCGTCTCCCGGCACTTCAGTTTCACCGTTGTCCGGATCTTCTGCCGGTTCTGTCACTGAGGTGTCAAGCAAGGGCGGGAAGGTCGGCAAGGGAGCATCTGAATACGGCATGCTGGGCGAGCCCGAGAGATAGGCTCCATATTCCAACAAAGTGCGCACAGGTATCGCTAAGCTGACATAGGAATTATCCGAGCGCGGGACCGAGCCTCCCAAAAGGACGGCAATAATCTGCTCGCCATCATGCGTAATACCCCCACCAATTAAGCAACTTCCTGCTCTTGGTGTGGTTCCTGTTTTGACGCCATTATAACGAGCTATATACTGCGATTGGAAAAAATTCGTCCCGTAAACTACTAGGCCGTTTGTATTGGTGAGCAGAGACCAGCCGGCATAGGGATGCATGTTGGTCGGCTCCGGCATATAATGCGCCAAGGAGGAAAATGGTGCCAAATCTTCATTTTCCAAGAACGCATTAGAAATAAGAGCTAGGTCGTGGGCTGTCGTGTTGTGAGTTTCGCCATCAAAACCACAAGGGTTATCAAAATTGGTATTTTCTGCTCCTAAGCCCTTAGCAACGCGATTCATTTCGGCAACAAATGCTTGGCGAGATTTCTGCGAGGATCCCTCAGCGAAATTTCCCCACTCTTCCTGTGGCAAATCGGAAGTATGCCCGTAAAAGCCACCATAATTCTCAGCCAAGACATAAGCACAGTCGTTGGCTGAAAGCACCATGAGACCTCCAAGCACGTCTCTAGTTGAAATCAACTCACCCGGTTTAAGCTTAAGCCGCGCCGAGGCGGGATCTCCAAAGTAGGTTGCTGCGTCCGATACCAGAAGCATAGCATCCAAATCAAAATCCTCATGCTGCGCAGCTGTCAGAGCAGTTAAGACTTTAGTGGTACTAGCATTCCATAAGGGTTGATGCATATTTTTTTCCAAAAGAAATTCGTCAGTGGTAGCATTGTAGATCGCATAAGCAGAGGACCTAATATCCTCTAATGCCGGCCAACCGGGAACATCCTCAAAGGTCTCTGCATTGACCAAGCTTGGTATAGCTACTTGCAGAAACGAAAAGAGCAATAAAAACAACGCTAGAAATTTGGTAATTTGTTTAAGTCTTATTCTCATAAATTGTCAATCCTTTTGATTGTAATTCAAAAACCTCAAATCAGTACTCACTCATCAAATTTAATCTATAAATTTATCTTTGTACCACAGAACAAAGCTAATAAGTGCGAATAGTTCCTTATGACGAGCTTTGCTTCCCTGAAAATGCTCCGTCAGGTAACGATCAATAATCTCACGTTGAAAGAAGCGCTCAGCGAGAGGGTCTTTCAAGATGTCGTAGAGATCTTGAGCTAAGCTGCTATCTTTCAGATAATAACGGAAAGGCGCAACAAAACCCACCTTCTTCTGATCGGACCACTGACGACCCAAAACGCGGGAGGCAGCTCTTCGGAACGGCACTTTACTCTCTACCGCTGAAGTACGCATTTCAGCCGGTATGCTGCGGGCAACATCGAAGATCGACTTATTCAAGAGCGGAGTACGCACTTGCAAGTTATGGGCATTGGCCATTCTTTCTTCCTTTATAGACATATCGCCCAGTAAAGTAAAGTTTATATCAAAGAGCATCTTCTGGCTAAGTTCATCTTCTTCAGCAATCTCTTGATAGAACGGTGCAAAAAACTCCGCAACACCTACAGCAGGTAAATATTCGGGCTTTAAAACCTTCCCCACTTGCTCCGGATATCCGGTCATACTGCTACCGAAAAAGTATTCGCTCACTTCCATCCCACAGCGCTTAATGTTAGCGCTTCGCGAATATAGGTTCACATCTGTAGAAATTCGCGAAGCAATAAAGGAGCGCAGAGATTTAGGCAGATACTTTTCGTAAGTACGATAGCGCTTAGATTTTATATACGGGTCATAGCCACCGAAAAACTCATCCGCACCATCTCCCGTTAAGATATAAGAAACTCGCTCATCAACAAACTCACCCAGCAGGTCTAGAGAAATTGTAGAGAAATTACAATTGGGCTGATCAAGGTAGCTTTGGACCTTCAAAAGGGAGGAGACATAGTCAGCTCCACTTACCTCGACAGAGTGGAAATTCAAGTCATGCTGCGCAGCTAGTTCAGAGGCACGGGAATTTTCTTGAAAAATGCCGTCAAAGCCTAAAAAACCGAGTGAAAAGGCTTCTGAAGGCTGACCCAGAACCGTGACAAAAGACGAATCCACACCGGCAGACAAATAGGCACCGAGGTTTTCAACATCGCTGTAGTTGTGGACGGACTCTTTGACACTTTCAAAGATCTCGTCAACATGCTCGGAGAGCGAGCGCTCATCAGGTGCAAATGAAGGTGTAAAGTAGCGCTTTTCCTTAGCTCCTTCTTCCGTGATCAAGACCCAGGATCCTGCCGGAACAGAATAAACATTGCGCCAGAAACTCTCGGAATGTGGATTATACTCCAAGCTAAGGTAGAAAAGTAACGGCTCAGGATTGAATTCTTTTTCAAAATCAGGATGCTCCGCTATTATCGAAATATTGCTGGAGAAAAAGCGCACACCCTTGCGCATGGGTTCTGAATAATAGAGTGGACAAGTGCCGAAATGATCTTTGGCTAAGAAAACACTCTGAGTGAGACTGTCACTTATTAGAAAAGAAAAATTTCCGTGTAAAAGGTCAACAAAATCTCCTTGACAAATTTTGTAAGCTTGAAGTATCAACGGCAGAAGTTCTTTCTCGGGCTTCACTCCTTGAGAACGCAATTCAGCCTCCAAGAGGTCGGAGGCTGAAACAAAACCATAAAACAAGACAGTGTAGCGTTTGAGGGGATCTCTATAGAATTTGACGGCGTCAGTTTTGCCGTGGTTGATGGCGCAGAAAAAGGCTTGCTCTTCGCCGTGAACCTTAAACCTAGGCTCACCGGTGCCTACGGCTTTGGCAGCCATGCGCTTTAGTCCTACTTCGCTGATCTCACTATAATCACCAAGAAGCCCAAAATAATCTGCCATAAATTCTTAGTCGGGGAAATTTTCCAGGTAATCTTCCCAGATTTCCTGAAGTGCACCATCGCTTCCCGCTCTTTCTTCAATTTGTTTTTCAAGCCAATCCAGTCGAGCGTCACGTTCCTTGGCACGTGATACTGCCGGCACGATTAAAAAGTAAAGTAAAGAAAACACAAGCACTGCAATAATTACGACAATACTGATTATCTGTACCGTCCTAGAACCACCCCTGCGTTCCGGCGCAATAGAAGAGCTGCTCTCTCCCCTATTAATTTGCCGCATGAGCTCGTCGCGCTCTTTAGCGCTAGCCATGCGTACATCATCGCCGTCTACTGATCCTGCTGCTCGCTCCAAGATACCCGCCTGTGCTAAATTTGCTCTAATCGGCAAGAGTTTCTTTTCGTTTCTACGCCGTGAACGTTCGAATTCCTCAGAGCGTTCCTTGCATAAGCGAGCTTGAGCTAAGAGATGCTCCAGAATCTCTTCTTGTTCGCGATCGGGATCCGAAAGTAAGGCCTTTTCGAATTGAAGTTCGGCCTCCTTATATTTACGCGCTTCAGCAAGACAAAGTCCATAGAGTAGAGCTGCTTCAGTAAATAAGGGGTATGTTGCTACCACCTTTTCCAAAGCAATCATGGCGATGTCTTCGTTATCTGTGTGGATGTGCTCAATAGCTCGATTATAAATAGATAAAGCACGATCTGCTTCACGTTGCGAAGTAAAGACATTAGTCGGTGCTTCATCCAAAGCTCTTATCTTATCTAAGATAGCTTGCCACTTGAAATTTGAAAAAAGTTTTCTGTCTTGTGGCTGTGCCATTTATACCTCCAA
Organism: uncultured Mageeibacillus sp.; assembly: GCA_964346175.1. Classification (GTDB taxonomy): domain Bacteria; phylum Bacillota; class Clostridia; order Saccharofermentanales; family DTU023; genus DTU032. The sequence continues at coordinate 35,430 of CAYFTG010000005.1, read as the reverse complement.
AGGTTTTGTTTATCTAAGCTTAATCGCAGGCTTCGTCTTGCAGCTCTCGCATGCTTATGCGAATTGCCCCCGCAAGATAAAGCGAGCCGAAAACACAAAGTATTGCTCCTTTTGACTGAGCCAATGACAAGGCTTTGCGCAGGGCTTTATTATAGTCGGACATCGCATGCATTTCCAATTGATCCGGCTCGGACGCCAATGCCTCCTCAGCGGCTTCAAGCAAGGTCTCAGCACTAGCGCTCCGCTCATCAGGAACCTGAGTAAAGATTACAGCTGCACTCTCGTACTGCTTTGCACTCAGCACGATCTTCAGCATTTCCTTGTAATCCTTATCCTGCATCATTCCTGTGAGAAAAACAACAGACGAATCTTCTGTCAGACGGGCTAAAGATTCTACTAGCGCACGGCAACCTTGCTCGTTATGGGCCCCGTCTAATAAAACAAAAGGAGATTGCGCTAAAATCTCCAATCGGCCCGGCCAGACGGTGGCTGCTATGCCTCGTGAAATATCTTCTGCGCTGACATATTCCTCAGCAGCGGCCGCTGCCAACAGGGCATTAATCGGCTGATAAACTCCTAATAGTTTCGTTGTATAAGTCTCGCCATTCGCATGCGCACGGAAGCTCTGCCCGCTCCGATTGTAGCTCAATAGGTCAAATTGATTCCGGCCAATCCAGGTCAAAGGCACATCAAGCTGCAAACAACGTTCCTCGAGAGTGCTCTTGGCAATGGCGGCGTCGTCTCCTGAAATCATGGCGGCTATAGGGTCGTAAGCGTAAACGGGTGTCCCGGGTTTTACGATGCCGGACTTCTCATACATAATGCTTTTCATATTGTCGCCCAAGCGCTCCAAATGGTCATAGCCGAGTGAGGCAATGATGCCGGCAAGGGGCTTTTCAATAACATTTGTTGAGTCTAGTCGCCCGCCAATACCGGCTTCCAGAACCACATATTCGCATTCTTTTTCCCTAAAGTATAAGAAAGCCATCATTGTGATTAGATCAAACTCGGAAGGAAGATCCATAATGCCGTCTTCTTTCATCGAGTCGGCGGCGCGAGATACCCGTGTCATGATGCGGTCAATGGAATCGTTGTCGATTTCCCCGAGGCGGTTGTCTTGATCATATTTTTGCAGATCATCAAAACCTTGAAGAACTCTGATCCGCTCGTTGAAGCGCTCCAGATAAGGAGAAGTATACCAACCGACCCTATATCCGGCTGCACAGAGAATATGCGTCAAGTAACTGCTAATAGATCCTTTGCCGTTTGTTCCCGCGATATGAAACACCTTCAAGTCGCGCCAAGGATCGCCCAGTCGGCGGCTTAATTCTCTGATACGACCTAAGGTCTGGTCTGAACTGAAATCTCTGGTTTCTGCAAGATATTGCAAAGCTGCATCATGCTTCATGAATTATCTGAGTCCTAATAATTATTGTTTTTTTCATCGATACTCACAGGAGTCTCGCTATCGCTTACTCCGCAATCAGTAAAAACGAAAAACTTGCCCACAAGATAGTTGCCGACAATCACAAACAATAGGGCTATAGCCTTCGCCCACGGTAAGTTTGGAATTATCTCAGCTTTAAATCCTAGCACGTCATAAAACAAATAAAAACCTGCGTATTGAAAAACTAGCGAAACCACTAAACGTCCGGCACAAAATCGAAAAATTTCGCTCACAACGGGTTGTTTAGACTTGAAGACCCAGAGCCGGTTAAGCAAATAGGCTGTCAAGATGGACAGCACAATAGAAGGGAGCAAGGAGAAATACCATTTGGATAAGCCAAATATATTGCTAAATAGGTAAAAAATACCCATGTCCACGAGCGTCACTATTCCACCGGATACGGTATAGCGCAAGAATTGTGTATTTATGAAAAGCTCAGCAAAGCGAGCCCAGGCTCTTTTCAGCACAAATTTTAGATCTCCTCCTCGTCCTCATTTCTTTGATCGGACCAAATTGAACTCTGAGTGTCAAAGTCTGCTCTTCTCACGTCGTTCTCTTCCACAAAAGCATCTTCACTGTACTCCAGACTCTCCTCAGCCCCCATATCAGAAATATCTTTGACCTCGGGGAAGTCTTCCGGATAAGTATAGCTGATCGGTCGGAAGTTTTCCGTGTCTAAATAATTGCTTTCGGCGGGACTATCCTCATACTGATTATCCTCGAACTGATTATCCTCAAAACTATGATCGAAATTATTTTGAACATTTGCGAAAGGATACTCAGAGCGATCCCTAGGTCGAGATCTGAGAATAATAATTGCGACAATCAATATTATTAGCAGTAAAACTCCGCCTGCAACTGCTGCGATCTGCCACAGTTCAAAACTCCTGCCGAATAAAACGATTCCGCCGACTCTCTCAGTAGAGGGCAAGGTCTCGCTGGCTGGAGCGCTCGTTTCTGTTGGCGCTTCAGTCTGATCTGCAGACACCTCAAGATCCTCTCCGACTAATTGCTCAAAATCATCATCCAAGAAAGTACCAAAGGCCGGCACGAGCAGCAAATCGTAGTGTAGCAGCTGATCCAGACTTTGACTATAGAAAAATCTTTCTAGCTTTTTGTCTTTGCCTTCCAGTGCGAGCAGATAGATACCTGTATTCTTTTTTTCCACTTCAGTGTCGATCGTACCTACAGTGTATGACGAAGAGTCGTTAGCATTATTGAGCACTCCTTCAGCTTCAACTAGTCGTTCTTGATATACTCGAATGTACTCATCTAGGGAGATATACTCAGCGGAATTAAACTCAATGAGCGGTAAGCTCACACCCCTGACCTCTGCATCCGTCCGGACCGTTCCGTGCGGCATTTGCTCGTCAGGAAGCCAAGTCACGTGGTAATGGTCTTCACCTAAAGTAAAGCGCAGGTAGGGAATGAAGCTCTTGCTGCTTGAGTTATAGAAATAAAGACCGGCTTTTCCACTAGATCCTTTAAGGATTGCAAGGAACAAGCCTTCATCTTCCGAATAATATCCGGCTAACTTATTGCCGTTGATTACTCTCTCATCTGCTTCAAAACCACTCGGTATTGTTAGATCTCCTTCTCCTACTGTGGCGACGGATAATTTGCGGCCCTTGTGATCGACTGCATTCAAAGGTCTAGTCGTTCCGGTACTCGTTTCGCTCGTCTCTTCGGTCACAGTGGTAGTTGTTGTTTCCTCCTTAGATGTGGGAGGAGCTATCGTTGTCAGAGGTGACTGTTTGGGCTTGGTTGTGGTTGTGGTGGGTGCTGGGGTGGGGGCTGTACCACTTTCAACTTTAACATTTACAGAATTCCCAGCAAAATTGTATAAAACACCCTCAATTGTGACTCCACCTGAACCACCATTTGATGAAAATGTTGCGGAACCTGCACTCTTTGCTGTAAAAGTCAATGTAGCAACAACACCGGCATTGAATGTGCCTGCACCAAGAGGCATTTCAGCAGAAACTTTTAAAGTAGAGCCGGATTTTTCAATATAAGCTCCAATCGGAGATGCGCTACCAGAGTATTCCATTATTGCAGGATCATAGTTAATCGTTGTATCAAAAACATCCATCTTAAAAGAGGGACTTACTCCTACTGTTACAGTGATTTTGTCTCCTTGATAAATTGCATTTTTTGAAGCATTAACATAAACAGAGCCAGAGGCAGAGACTGTTGCAGGCAACAAAAACAAGGTCAGTACAATTGACAATATAAGAATGAAAGAGATTTGAATAGTAGATATTTTTTTCATATTTTGCCTCTTTAAAATAATTAATTTTGTTTTACAGACTCAAGATCAAGAATGTGCCTACGTACTCCTATAGAATCGTGTGAGTTAATTTGTCCGTCCCTAGTCACATCCATGGCAAGTTTTTCTAGTTGGGAAGGTTCAAAAAGCCCTAATATAGCCCTTCGTATAAATATTGAGTCATGTGAGTTAATCCTTCCATCGCCCGAAGCATCGCCATATATCAGCAAATAATAATCTCGCATGGACTTACTCTCATTCTGATAGTGCAGAGATAATTTGGCTCCGGTTCCGACTAGACCTGAGGTCACAACTTTCCCACTAGAATCTGAAATCACTAGCTTGTAGCCGGCAGGGACATTCAGGTTGCTACTTAAATATTCAACAGTATTCTTATTCTGCTCCGGCGCAGCATTAGAAACATAAGCCGAGCCGACATCCAAGGTGCTGCTGGTCAAGATCGCTTCCGGTCGTTCATCGCCTCCACCCGAACCGTCGCCTTCCCGCGTCACCTTGATATAGTAGTTGCGCACATCACCGCGTTCAGAAGTGGCTTGAACTTGAATGGTGTTTTCTCCAAAATTCAGACCATAAGTTCCGTTGCCTTGAATTTTGGCCGCACTGTGATAGGCAGAAGCATTTACGACAAAGTTTGAAACGCCTTGCGCTACTGTGACGGTATAATTGTTAACTTCGGGATCGAAGGCCGGTTTCAATACTCCTGAAGATACACTGATACTCTTCAGCCAGTTGTTGCGACTGCGATTATCAGTCGGAAGAGGCGAAGCTTTGGCAGGCATCTCTGCAAGAACCGGGATAATAAACTCATGCTTTTCATTCAATAAACCCTGATCCTTATATGTGCTATAAACCGCATTGCCTTCCGAGGTTGGAGCGACGACATTACCCATGTATTGATGCCACCAAGGTCCATATTTGTGGGCATAGTCAATATTCCACTTTTGGTAATAAGCTGTATTTTGACCGGCATTAATGTAGCCTTCACTAATCCAGCGGGCTCCGCCAACTATTGACAGATACGGATTAGTCCAGGGAAGCAAATAAAGGTTTTTCTCATTTGCTGTAAGCTTATCCGGTTCACGTGCCGAGCCGTACTTGGCATACTGCAAACCGTTTCTAATCGGGTTGGTACCCGAGTATGAACCAATATTGTAATAATTATAAATACCTTCGTACCCACTCACAGTTCCGCTAACCGCATCAGAACCATTTCGACCGACCTCCTGTAAGGATCGCTTGGCTAAAAAGATCGGGCTGGCTTTACTCCATTCTGCAGCTTCTAGAAATATATCGGGATACAGCATGTCCCGCGCAGTGCCTTGCCTGTCAACAATGGACACAGTTTTGCCGTCTGCCATAAAACTGCCCTTTAAACTATTCGCTACATCTTCCCGCGTTTGGACTTGAGAATTGTAACCTAAATTTTCGAATTGAAAAATTTGTTGCTCGTTGAGGAAATTGCGCGGATCCAAATAATATGCAATTATTTCAGGACTAGCGTAAACAAAGCCGGCATCGGCTGCTTTCCAAGTATCAGTTTTGTAGTTATAAGCACCCTTATCAAAGGAGCGTTGTGCCACGGGATATGAAGCTGGAACAGAATTTGCGCGACCAAGATCGGTTTCATAAGACATGACGGTACTCCACTTCATCGGAGTACCATTTGCATTAATGGGGTGGGAAGCTGTGAATATCCAACTGGGGTATTTGGCATGCAAAGTTCTCAAAGCAGGTCGGTATGATTCCGGGAAACCCTGCTGGTCAAGATATTTCTCAAAGTCAGTATTCGGATCAACAGGATCAGGATCAGTTATAGGTGTATCAGAGATGACAAGTAAGGACTCCGCTACATAACCTTGTAGATTTGTGTTCGTGGGTTTGATTAAGTACCAGTAATTGGAGCCGGAAACATTAGACCCATTGACTCGTTTAATGACTTCAACTTCCCGATGAGCGGGCAGAGTTGTAATAGTGTCATACGTAGTGCCAGGACCTGAACGCAAATTTGTCGCGTAAATTCCTATTTTGCCGTACTTATTTATGATTAGTTCTGCAGTTTGAACAGTAATAGAACCTTCTTCGATCGTGCCTTCAGTTTCAGCTACTGTCTCAGTTTCATTTTCGGTCGCGGAAGTTTCAGATTCGCTCTCTGTATCATCAGCATTAACAAGCAACCCACTCAATGGAGAAATTAAGAGCAACAGAATAAGAAGCAGGACTGCAACGCGATAGAAAAGCCTAGAATCCCGACGTTTCGGATTGCGAAATCTCAGCAAATTTTCGACTTTGCGATACCTCAAAACCCGTCTCCTTCCACAAATCCACGAACACTCCAACGAACTAGCTCCGGTAACGAAACAGCTTCAACAGTATTTTGCATATTCATGCATACGCATTATCTAAAAAAATAATTTGAAATATTCGTGAATTTCAGTTTAGCACAAACTGCTGAAAGCTATGTAGAATAGCGGTTTCACACGTTCATTGTCAATTCAATTTAACCTTGCTGTCACGTGAAGGTAATATTTGAAAACTAAAGGGCGCTTAATTCATCCAAGGAAGCAGAATAAGCCTCCAGAGCATTGTCAGCAAACCAGCTGACCTCCGGTAAGTCCAAATCTAGCAAACGCTGCTTAATGTCCATGTAAGCGTGTGCAAACTCCTTGTTGCCCACCTTGAATTCGTCTAAGCATTTGATACAAGCGGAAAAGCGATCGGCAGCTTTAATCAGAATTAACGCTTCGCGGGTCACCTCGTCGTCAGGAGGAGTCAGATACTTTTCGTAAAGAGGCTGTAACTCTTCGGGTAACATACGCAAAAGTCTTTGAGCTGCTTCTTCTTCAATCGCTTTGTAACTCTCGCGCAGCGGGTCATTATGATATTTGATGGGAGAAGGCAAATCGCCGGTAATAATCTCAGATGCGTCATGATAGAGAGCCAAGGTGGCCACATAGTCCGGGTCAGGGCAGATTCTACCCTCGGAAAATTTGTTCTGGCGCAAAATGGCCAGAGCATGAGCGATGATAGCAACTTCATGCGAATGTTCCTGAACATTCTCCGCTTCCGTATTGCGCATCAAGCCCCAGCGCTGAATATATTTCAGGCGATGCATCATTGCAAAAAAAACAGTAGACATTGCACCTTCCCCCTATAATTGATAAATTGCCGAAAAGACCCGCCGAGCATATGAATCCGTCATGCCGGCAATATAATCCACTATCTTGCGTACAGGAGAAGCATAAAACTCTTTATGCTGACTGTAAAACTCAAAGAACTTCTGGCTATTCTCGTCGTAGCGATCTTGCGGCATCGTTCGTGTCAGCTTTAGAAAGTGCTCGAAAAGACCTTCGATAATATTCTCCGCTTCACGTTCAAAGCGACGTACTTTAGTCGAATTGTAAATACGGGTTACGTTAATTTCGGTCAGTTTTTTGAGTGCTGCGCCCAGCTCAGGCGACAGACAGACGGCGTCCGTATCGCCACTATTGATAATTACGTCCTGTACCAAGGTATTAACAATATCGCTATTATTTTCGCCCAAGCTTGCTCGCAGATCTTGCGGCAACTCAGCAAAAGACAGAAGGTTCGAACGCTCCGCATCTTCAATGTCCCGTCCCACGTATGCTATGCGATCACAGAGGCGAACCACACAGGCTTCTAATGTAGCGGGCATGGTCTTCCCTGCCTTTGTTTGCAGAAGGTCCTCTTCAGTTTTTTCACGATCCGGACGCAAGATATACTCACCGTACTCTTCACCACAATGAGAGACGATACCGTCGCGAACTTCGAAACTGAGATTGAGGCCGGCTTTTTCTTTATTATCTGCCAAAAGATCTACCACTCGCAGACTATGCAGCTCATGCTGGAATGTGAACTCGCCACCGTACTGTTGGATCAATTCATTCAGTACGCGCTCGCCGGAATGGCCAAAGGGTGCGTGTCCTAGATCATGGCCCATAGCAATTGCTCGGATCAAGGGAGTGTTCAGATTCAGAGCACTACCAATCACTTCAGCTAGATAACTAACATAGAGCACATGCTCCATGCGTGTGCAGACATGATCGTTTTGCGGGTTGAAAAAGACCTGTGTTTTGTGCCGAAGTCGGCGGAAGGGCAAAGAATAAATGATGCGCCCCACGTCACGTTCATAGATCGTACGCACCGTACATTGTTCTTCGGGCTTTAGGCGGCCTCGGCTTTCGGCCGACAGCTGAGCGAAAGGAGATAAATTCTCTTTCTCGCGCTCTTCTTTGATCTCACGGATCGTTTTCGCACGGGGCTTGCTGTCGAAAAAAGTTTCTTGTCTTTCACTCATGTGTTTCTCTTCTCTATTCTTTCGTCAGGAAAGACTGGCTCGCCATAAATCTCTTCACAACACCATCGAAATCGATCGTCAGAATGGCATCTTTGCCAACAGTCGTGATCTTGCGTATCTCGCCCAGACCAAAGCTGGCATGCCTAATTTTATCACCAATCGCCAGATCCTGCGGGTCTAAGCCACCGCTTTTCTCGCTGCTTTGCTCAATGCGCTCTGCCTTTTGACCCACAATAGAGGCAAACAAATTGCGCTCACTGCGCTTGGAGACGGAAGCATAGTCACGTTTTTGCGCAGCTGTACCACGCCTCTGAATCAGATCCTCCGGAATCGATTCGATAAAGCGAGACGGCATATTGTATTGTGTCGAACCAAAAAGCAGCCGGTTACTTGCTGTTGTCATCAGCAGCTCTTTCTTTGCTCGCGTGACAGCTACATAAGCAAGACGGCGCTCTTCTTCCAGACCCTCCGGGCTTTCGAAACAGCGCGAACTGGGAAAGATGTTCTCCTCCGCGCCGATCAAGTAGACCACGTCGAATTCAAGACCCTTGGCGCTGTGTATGGTCATTAAGCTGACTTGCGGTTCCTCTTCTTCAGTATCTTGATCCGTATATAAAGCCGTACGCTCAAGGAAACTTTGCAAAACTGTCAATGGAGTAAGTTCTAAATCTTCTTCCTCGTAGAAGGGATCAAAGAAAACTCCCTCCTCGTCTTCACGCAAGAGATTGGCTTCAAACTCCAAAGCGTCAGACAAGAGTTCCTGCAGGTTTTCCAGGCGAGAAGGTGCCTCTGCATTGCCGCGCTCAGCTTCTTCCCTCAAGGCAGCAATCATACCGGAACGATTCTCTACTAAATTAATGAAATCGGCCAGAGTCATATTCTCGTCAGCCTCTTCCAGTTTTGCTCTGAGAGTATCGATCAACTGTGCAAATCCGGCAACGCGACCTGCTGCCCGCGATAAATCCTCGTAGGCAGAAGCGTTACGGGAAATTTCCAACATGCTGACGCCGTGTTCTCCGGCCAGTGCATTAATGCGTTCGATGGTAACTTCGCCGATGCCGCGTCGCGGCACCTGTATCGCTCGGCGGAAGGCCACGTCGTCTTCCGGCGTCATGATTAGTCTTAAATAGGCCGTTACATCCTTGATTTCGCGTCTATCGTAGAAGCGGGTGCCGCCGTAAATGTGGTAATTGATCTGACTTTCGCGCAAAGCATATTCAATATTTCTGGACAAGGCGTTCATCCTGTATAGAATCGCAAACGACTGCTCTTTAGGTGTGTCATCAGCTTCGAGTCTTCTGGCGATGTCGCGGGCGACAAAGCGAGCTTCGTCGAAATGATCGTCGGCGCTGTAGACCATGATAGGTGCGCCGCCATCGATGGCAGTCCACAAGCGCTTATGCTTACGCTCGGTGTTTTCCTGAATAATATTATTGGCCGCAGCCAAGATCACTGAGGTAGAGCGATAATTTTGCTCCAAGCGAATAATCGTGGCGTCGGGAAAATCTTTTTCAAAATCGAGAATGTTTTGCACATCGGCTCCGCGGAAGGAATAGATCGATTGGTCATCATCTCCGACCACGCAGAGGTTCTTGTGCTGCGCAGCCAAGAGCAATACGAGATCGTACTGCACTCTATTAGTATCCTGATATTCGTCTACTAAGATATAGCGAAATTGATGCTGATACTGAGACAGAATATGTTTCTGCTGAGCGAAAAGCTCCAGTGTCTGCAAGAGGATATCGTCGAAATCCATCGCATTACGTTCGAACAAAGCCTTTTGATATTTTTCGTAGATCTCAGCCAGATCCGCAGCCAAATAAGAAGAATGGTTTTTCCGCACATCAGAGGGTTTCATTCCTTTATTCTTGAAACCACCAACTCGATTCAAAGCTTCTCGAGGTGTTAGGGTCCGTTTGGAAATGTTCAACTCTTCCAAAACATCACGCATCACTCGCTCTTGATCACTTGTATCGAAGATCGCGAACTGCGGTCGATAGCCGAGAAATTCAGCGTGACGGCGCAAAATGCGCAACATCATGGAGTGGAAGGTTCCGATCCATGCTCCACGCGCCTTAATGCCGATCAAAGAAGCAATACGCTCCTTCATCTCATTAGCTGCTTTGTTAGTAAAGGTGATGGCCAAAATCTGCGCAGGATGCACACCCTTATGCTGCACGAGCCAAGCCACACGCCTCGTAATAACGCGTGTCTTGCCTGAACCCGCTCCGGCCAGAACTAGAAGCGGACCTTCACTTGTTAGGACAGCGCGCCGCTGCTCCGGATTGAGTTTAGCCAATAAGGCTTCATCGGTAGCAGCGGACGCCGTATTTTGATTTATTAAAGGATCAGTTTGATTAGATTGCACTTAATACTCCGGTTCAATGAGACCGTAATTGCCGTCGTTACGCTTGTATACCAGCGCAACCTTTTGGTTTTCCTCACTCAGGAAGAGTAAGAAGGAATGCCCCAGCATTTCCATTTGAATAATAGCTTCATCAGCGGTCATAGGATCAATCTGAAAGCTCTTACGACGGATAATGTCCATCTCCATCTGAGGTTCTGCTTCCGGTTCAGCAAACTCCTCATTGGCAAAAAAGTCTCTCATGTAAGCATATTCTTTCTTCTGCTTCTTCATGCGAGATTTCTGTTTACGTATCTGGCGTTCAAGCTTATTGATTGCCTGTTCGACAGCTGAAATTGAGTCGGGGGCGTCTGCCTCCGCGCGATAAAAATGTCTACGTATTTTGATAGTTATCTCTGCGCGTACCTGGTCGCCTTCGGGCTGTATTTTCACGTCGCAACGTGCTTCATCGCCGAAAAAGCGATCGAATTTCCCCAACTTTACTTCGATTTTCTCTTTTTGCTGATCACTGACACGAATATCTTTTCCAAAAATCTCTAATTGCATTTGCAGTGCTCCTTTCGCTTTCCAAGTGAATGGAAGCTTATTTATTGTGCTTATATTATAGCAGTTAGCTTCCACTCCAGAAAGCTATATATTACTATATCGAGCTTATACTACAAAGAGATTGAATTTCGATTTTTGCCAGTCAAAATGTTTCGATCAGATAATATTTTTAGTGTTAGTATCTACTCTTAAAGAGGAATATTGAGGAGACTCTAATGAAAAAGGAAAATAATTCAGTCTTGTTTCCAAACTTCACGGTCCGAGCGTTGCTATTGGCCATATTTGGCTCAATTCTCATGACGGCTTCATCCATGTATGTCGCTTTGCGCATGAGTGCTCTACCTTGGCCGACAGTTTTCGTGGCCGTTCTGTCACTTACTTTAATGCGAATTTTCAAGAGCAAAAACTTGCGTGAAGTAAACGTTGCTTCAACCAGTATGTCCGCCGGCGCCATGGTAGCCGGGGGTTTAGCATTTACGATACCCGGCCTTTTCATGAGCGGCGTCTGGACGCTTCCGGATGAAGGAAGCGACACGACACTCTTAGGTGAATACGGATTTACGATTTTTATTGTCGCCTTGATTGGTGTAGTACTAGGAACTTTACTCTGCGCCCTTTACCGCAAGCGCGCCATTGAGCAAATGAAGCTTCCCTACCCTATTGGGCAGGCTTCTGCTGAAACCTTAAAAGCCGGACACGAGGGTGGTCAAAGAGCTCGTGTTTTGTTCAGCGCTCTAATCTTTGCAGCTGTTTTTGTGCTTTTGCGAGATCAATTCGTGCTCTTCCCGGGTATCTTAGCTTTTTCAGTATTTGGTGTAAACATCGCAGCTCAGCTTTCACCCATGGCCATAGGTATTGGTTCCCTGATCGGTTTCAAATCTACTGCCTTGTGGCTCTCAGGTGCTGCTATCGGCGCCATTGTGGTCAATCGCATAGGGATCAGCTTAGCCTGGTTTGCCTCAGCTGCTGATGCTGCATCTTTTATCCAAATGTCAGCTATCGGTCTGATGGTAGGCTCCGGTCTGGCCACTTTGGTCGTGTCTTTAATCGGAAGTTGGCGCAGTAGGAAAACAGAGGAAGCGGAAGTCGAGCAGGCAAGAGAAGAAACCGGCGATCTCAGCCAAGTACGCAAGAAAGGTCGTTTACCGCTTGGTCTGCTAGCCGTAGCAGTCGCCTTTGTTCTCTCAGTAGTGCTGGGACTCTCCGTTCCGGTTTCCCTACTACTTCTAGTAGGAGTATTCTTGGCCAGTGCAATGTCTGCCATAATTACTGGCGAGACCGGCCTCAACCCTATGGAGATCTTTGGCATTTTGGTCTTATTGGCGATTCGACTCCTAGTACCACTTGAGCAAGATCATGCCTTCCTAGTTGCTGCCATCGTCGCTGTCGCTTGTGGTTACGCCGGTGACTTGATGAACGATTTCAAAACAGGTTCAATGCTGGGAACCGCTCCTTCTTCACAAATACTAGTTGAATTTATCGGTGGTTTCTTCGGTGCGATTACTGCTACCTTGGCCTTGGTGGCTCTGGCTAGCCGTTATGGTGGCTTTGGACCGGAATTTGGTCTACCGGCGGCGCAAGCACAAAGTGTTACCGCCATGATCGCGGGTATTGGCAATCCTCTGGTTTTCATCATTGCAGCTCTAGTCGGGATTGTCCTCGTCTTGTTGAAAGTCCCTGCCACCATCATTGGCATCGGCCTCTTGTTGACCGGTGCGGGTTTGGCTATCCCGATCTTTTTAGGTGGCGTGTTGGAGTTAATCATACGCAAGAAGACCACAGGTCAGGAAAATAAGATGCAATTAGTCTCTGCGGGTTTACTCGGAGGCGAAGGTATTACCGGAACTCTGCTGGCGATAATAGCAATGTTCTCCGGCTGATGCATTATCTGAACTTGAGCTTAAAAAATGGCTTTCTCGCTTTGAGAAAGCCATTTTTGGTCTAAGGGCCTATCCTTCAGCCTTTTTGGAATATTTCTTTTGATAGACAAAGCGCATCAAAACTGATTCCCATCTGACGATAGGTTTTTGTTGGCTTATTTGGGCTATATGCGCTGCGCGTGCGTTTTTCTCCAGGACAGCGCGCACACTATAGGCGTCGAGCTCGTCGCTACCAAAGCAGAGAGCGCAGTTTTCTTCAGGAGCAAAGACCACACTGTTTCGTCCGCGTTTGTCGCTGATCGCAGGTCCGCAGATCTGCGCAAAATCATCTAGATAGGGGTGTAAACCACTTCTCAGAAAATCTTGCACTAAAGGATCACGCGACTGCACGCAGACCTCTTCCTTGCCTCGTCTGCCGGCCGTCTGTGTTAGCTGTTCTTCGCTCTCGTTATGAGAAATGGAGCTGCGGTTGAGAGCTTCTTTGCCGCTGAGCTCCGCAAATTTTTCACGGGCGAATTCTTCCAGCAATGCAGCCCTAGTTATTGCCTCTTCTTTACTGACCGCCAATACCAGAGCGCCATGCCTTTCCATCAGAATGCACTTGCTTCTGCTTTGCTCTAGTGTGCTCTGCATATTCCGATGCAATTTAGAAGTTCCCGGCAAGGCATAGCCCGAGAGCGGCAACGTCTCCCCTCCCAGCCCCGGAGCGTACTTGTCACTCACGGGAAAAGGGCTGCCATAAAGTGACAGGGCCGAGGCAAAGATCTGATGCGTATGAACCACATAATTGACTTCCGGAAAAAGCCTATAAACAATCGCATGCATGGGCATCTCGGAAGAGGGTTTGCCGGGGCTGGCGATTTCTGTTGCGTCGGGCGAAAAATTGATTTTTACCTGGTCTTCGGGCTTTAGTCTCGTGTACGCTTTGCCGCTGGGAGTAATGAGAAAACTGTCGGCATCCAAGCGGCTGCTGAAGTTCCCCCAGGTGCGGACGACTAACCCTTGAGCAAGCAGCTTGTGAGCCAAATCGATGATATCCGCACTCAGCTTCAAACATGTTATTTCGATCGTCTTATCGGTCCTATGGAATTTCACACTGAATCGTCGCTACACATTCAAGTCAGCCAACAACGTTCCCATCGCCATGATTAAAGTAGCACTATTTTACGTAGCGTTTATTCCGCTAACGGCGTGGCTGGGTCAGATGGCTTCCAACAACAATGTCAATGACTATTTAATAAAAATCCCGACCATGCTTCTAAACTTCGTCGGAGAGTTCCTCTGGTGGAAGTTTGTAGTTTTCCGCGGAACTGAAAACACAAACAAATTAGCTCAAGAAAAAGCGGCTAAAGCTGAATAGTAAAAAATAAAGCGCTCATCCTATCCCGGGTGAGCGCTCACATATTAGCCCATGAATTGCATCATGCCTTCCCACCAATTGCCACCGTTATCCCAAGGGAAATTACCACGCCGAAAGGCAAAGAACAGAGAACCAAAGGCGATGGTCAATAGGATCGATATTGCTATTCCGATCAACATCATAATCAGTGCTGCACGAGCAAAGTTCCTGCGGTTAATGTTGCCGGAACTATTAAAGGCCCATACCAACAACAGAATTAAATTAACAAGAGGAATCAGCATTAGCAAAAACATGCCGATATATTGACCCACAGTTAGGGGTGCATCCATTACCGGCTGAGGATAATACTGCTGCTGAGGAGGATAGTTATATTGACCACTCGGGCCCTCTCCCTGTTCTGCAATAGGACTCACTTCAGCTCCGCAATTCGTACAATATCTGGTGCCGTCCGCTAAGACTTCACCGCAACTCTCACATCTCATCTTAAGCCTCCTTTTTGCCGGCTATAAAATAGCCGAAAGCTGATACTTATTAAAGTATATTATACTATTCGCATAAAGAGTTGTGATGTATGACTCAAAATTAGAGATCTCGACAAATAAGATATTACGATGCTGAGCCGCAGTTCCCATGCCTTCACACAAAAAAAGACATAGCCACTCAATTGTGGCTATGTCTTAGATAAGATGAATTAATCTTCTATCCTACTTACGCTTGATCCTGTTCGAGCATGTAGAGTAGTAGGTCAACAATAAGCATGGAATAGCCCCACTCGTTGTCATACCAGCTGATGATCTTAAAGAAACGCTTCTCATCAGGCAGGTTATTGCCTAAAGTGGCTTGTGAATCATAAAGCGAACCATGTGCATCATGAATTACATCGGTGGAAACGATGGGCTCATCCACATAAGATAATGTGTTCTTGAGGTAAGTTTCGGATGCTTTCTTCATCAAGCTGTCAATTTCTTCGATAGAAGTGTCACGCTTAGCTGTAAAGGTGAGATCGATTACTGATCCGGTTGCGATCGGCACACGGAAAGCCATGCCGGTCAGGATGCCTTTAACGTCAGGCAAGACTTCGCCCACTGCTTTGGCTGCACCGGTTGAAGCCGGAATAATATTGATGGCTGCTGCGCGGCCATTACGATAATCTTTCGCAGAAGGTCCGTCAACCAACTTCTGAGTAGCTGTATAGGCATGAATAGTAGTCATTAGGCCCTTTTCAATACCGATACCTTCCTTCAAAAGGACATAAACGATAGGTGCGAGACAGTTAGTGGTACACGAAGCGTTAGAGACGATATGATCTTCCGCAGGATTATAATCTTCCTGGTTAACGCCCATGACGAAAGTCTTAACACCACCCTTACCAGGAGCTGTGATAACAACTTTTCTGGCGCCGGCGTCGATGTGACCTTGAGCTGCATCGCGACTGGTAAAGAGGCCTGTAGCCTCGATAACGTATTCTACTCCGAGTTCTTTCCAAGGAAGATCTGCGGGGTTTCTTTCAGCTTGAATAACACGGGTCTTGTGCTTGCCATCAACAACTATCACGTCGTTAGCTTCCAATGAAGGATCAGATTTCTCGGTTGTCAAATCCCCAAAGAAGCGTCCTTGTGTTGAGTCATATTTCAGTTGGTACACGAAATAATCAGCGTCTGTGGCCATATCGGTAACTGCTACTACATCTACCTTATCACCGAGGATACCTGCCTCGATCATGCCACGGTACACCAGACGTCCAATACGTCCAAATCCATTAATTGCGACTTTAATTGCCATAATTTAAGTCCTTTCTATTTTCCAAATACTTTTCTATTCTTTTCTATCTACCAAGAAAGCATTATAGCCTTTGAGAGGCTAATCAGCAATGAATATATTATCACAGTTATAATTCGAGGAAAGGTCAGATGACACAAAAATCTTCCAAAAAGAAGGAGGTAATACATAATTACCCCCTTCGATTACTAAAAACAGTTTTTCGGACTATTTAGCGCTTCAAAATTTGCTCTTTCGCTGCACGTGTTTCGTCCGGTCGAGCTATCGGGGTACCGTGCGGTGCACCCTTGACCAGCTCGGGATTGGTTTCACATTCTTTAGCGATGTCGATGAAGGCTTGAGCCAGTGCATCCAGATCGCGCCAGGTTTCTGTCTCCGTAGGTTCAACCATCATGGCCTCGTTTACAACCATGGGGAAGTAAACAGTAGGTGGATGGAAACCGTAGTCAATCAGTCGCTTAGCAATGTCGTTTGTATTAATACCGTATTTTTCTTTCTGCCAAGCACTTGTGATGACAAACTCATGCATGCAAGGCTCGTCGAAAGGCAGATCATAATATTCCTTGACCCGCTCCATAATATAGCGAGCGTTAGCGACTGCACCCTCTGATACTTGTTGCAGTCCTTCGGCGCCGTTACGGAGTACGTAAGCATAAGTACGGATCAAGACTCCAAAAGAGCCGACGAATGAACGCAGTTTACCAATGCTGTGAGGCATGTCATAGTCTAAGGTGAAACCATCTTCTTCCTTGACCACAACCGGACGCGGCAGATACTTTTTCAAGAAATCTTTGCATCCTACAGGACCTGCTCCGGGACCACCGCCACCGTGAGGTGTGGATAAGCTTTTATGTACGTTCAGGTGAACGCAGTCAAAACCCATGTCGCCGGGACGAGCGTGCATCATAATAGCGTTAAGGTTGGCGCCGTCGTAATAGCAGAGGCCACCGCAGTCATGAACCATTTTGGTAATTTCGTCAATGTTACAGTCAAAGAGACCTAAGGTATTCGGGTTGGTCAGCATGAGACCTGCGACGTCATCACCCATCACTTCTGCCAGTGAGTCCAAATCGACTAATCCGTGTTCGTTTGATTTAACTTCTCTGACCTTATAGCCTGCCATTGCAGCTGTTGCGGGGTTAGTGCCGTGCGCAGCATCCGGGACGATGATGGTGTCACGCTTAGTGTCACCTCTCTCCTCGTGGTAGGCTTTGATCAGCAGAATACCTGCCAGTTCACCGTGTGCTCCGGCGGCAGGTTGGAAAGTGTAAGCATCCATACCTGTCAGGTCATTCAGCTTCTGCTCTAAATCATAGAGAAGCTCTAAGCTTCCTTGAACCGTCTCACATGGTTGATAAGGATGAACATTGGCAAAACCCGGCAAGGCTGCCATGTCTTCGTTCACCTTCGGGTTGTATTTCATCGTACAGGAACCAAGTGGGTAGGTTCCGATTTCAACGCTGAAATTTTTGTTCGACATGTTAGTAAAATGGCGAATCGCAGAAATTTCATCTACGTTTGGTATATCGGGCATCTCAGCACGATAGTTTTCGCCGTAATAAGCAGCCAGATCCGGCATCTCAACATCAAGAGGACGGATGAAACTGCTTTCATAAGAATCAGATCCGATTGTAAAAATCAATGGGGTATCTTTTAGCATTGTCATATTATTCCTCCTCTCTTACTGTGAATCAGCCAGACGGACGACGGTATCAACGAACTTGTCCATGGCCTGCTTTGATTTCTTTTCAGTGACCGCCAAGAGCCACATTGTGTCGTCTACGACGAGACCACCGAAAATCTTTTCTTCCAGTAAATCCTGATTCAATTTATTGAGGTCAAGATCACCGGTTGGTTTGACAGCAAACTCGCGGAAAACTGCAGCGTCATAAACCTTTTCGAATAATCCGCTAGCCACTAGTTTTTCCTGCAAGTATATTGCCTTAGCTGCTGATTGCTCAGCTACATCTCTCAGACCGGACGCTCCCATAAGCGCCAGCCAGATCGTAGCTGATGTGGCCATCAGTGCCTGGGATGTACAGATGTTTGAAGTAGCGCGTTCACGGCGAATATGCTGCTCACGAGCCTGAATGGTCAGAACGTAGCTGGTTTTGCCGTCGCGATCAACAGTTTCACCGGCAATACGACCGGGCATTTTGCGCAAGAGTTTTTGCGTAACCGCCATATAGCCTACGCCGGGACCGCCGAATGTCATCGGGATACCCAAAGCCTGAGCTTCTCCGGTAACGATATCGACGCCTTTATCTCCTGGCCTCTGTAACAAAGCCAAGCTGACCAGATCGCAAGAGGCGGTTGCAAGAGCGCCTACTGCATGAGCCTTCTCAACTACAAGTGAGAGATCTTCTACGACACCGTAGAAATTCGGGCTCTGCACCATAAAACAGGCATAGCCCTTTTCATCGGGAAAATCCGCAGTCCGGCCATCTTCATCCAGAGCGCCTAGTACAACTTCAACGTCAGCTGCATGACAATATGTCTGGATTGTATCTATGTATTCAGGATGCAAACCTTCTGACACAAAGACTTTATAGAGACGCTTGTCACGGCAGGCCATTAGTGCGGCTTCCGCTGCTGCTGAAGCGCCATCGTACATGGAAGCGTTGGAGACATCCATGCCGGTGAGACGGCAGATATAGCTCTGCCACTCGAAAATTGCCTGTAAAGTGCCTTGAGATATCTCCGCCTGATAAGGTGTATAGGCTGTAAGATACTCAGTTCTACTGATTAAATGTTTCACAGCAGCCGGCTGATAATGATCATAAAAACCCGCTCCCAAATAGGAGTCAAAGTTATCAGTACGTTCATTCAAATCTGCCAGTGCCTTGAGACGTTCAACAACTTCGAATTCAGATAAACCTTTAGCAGGCAATCCTTCGAAATCTGTTTTCTTCAATCGTTGGGACTCTTGGATCGAGTCAAAAAGGTGGTCTAAATCTACACCGACCGAAGCGAGCATTTCGCGACGTTCTTCCCGATCCATGGGAAGATAAGCTGTCATGCAGACTCCTCCTCACAGAACTTTTCGTAAGCTGCGGCATCCATCAAATCGTCTACTTGTGAAGGATCGGACAATTCAATTTTCACAAACCAGGTGCCGAAAGCATCCTCATTGATTTGTTCCGGTTCGTCTTCAATCGATTCGTTGGCTTCGATTATTGTGCCGGCTACAGGGGCATAAAGGTCGGAAGCCATTTTAACTGACTCGACGCTGCCGATTAAGTCTCCCAGATCAACTTCTGTATCGACGGGTTCTGCTTCTGCATAAACCAGATCACCCAATTGATCCTGAGCATAATCGGTAATTCCGATTGTGGCGATATTGCCTTCTACTTCTACCCATTCATGAGTCTTTGCGTAACGAAGATTTTCTTTTACAGTGGTCATACTTTCTTTTACCTTTCTCTAATTCTATCTATTTTATTTTTTAACAAATGGAGCATCAATGACCTTGAAGTTTTCGAATTTCTTTCTCACCTTAACTTCAACTTCAGCGGCATCTTCCGGGAAATCTTTAGCTACCAGCGCAAAAGCGATACCTTTGCCCAAGGTGGGAGAGAAACTGCCCGATGAAATGACGCCAACTTCTTCATCATTTAAGAATACAGGATATCCATCGCGAGGTATGGCGCGGCCTTCACTGACTAAGGCAATTCTCTTGCGAGTAGATCTCTCCTTCATTTTCTCGCCTCCCTGGAACTCGCGTTTAAAGTCAACGAAGAAACCCATATCTCCTTCCAGCGGAGTGATATCTTCAGCCATTTCATGACCATAAAGCGGGAGTCCTGCTTCTAAACGCAGAGAGTCGCGAGCGCCCAGTCCGCTGGCAGGAACACCGTAATCAAAAAGCAAATCCCATACTTCTACGGTTAATTCAGCCGGCAGATAAATCTCATAGCCGTTTTCTCCCGTATAGCCGGTGCGTGAAATAATCATTTTCCGCTCAAAACCTGCTTTATCAACCTGGATTTGACGATAACGCTTCAGTCCCTGCAGCTGTTCTTTTTGCTCTGCATCGAGTCCCAGCTTCTCCGCCAAGTCCAGCATCACCTGCAGACTTTCCGGTCCTTGAACAGCGATTTGTCCATAGTGAGCGGAATCGTCTACTACTTTGATCTCTTCTTTTCTATCAGGATATTTCTTGCGATACTTTTCGATACTTTCATTGATGTGCTGAACATCTTTGTCTTTGTTGGCAGCGTTTACGACCAGCATGTAGGTTCCGTCATCCATTTCATAGACCAAGAGATCATCTACTGTGCCGCCATCTTCATTACAAAGAATCGCATATGTGATCTGATCTTTCTGTTTGCCGGTGACGTCACGGCTTAAAAGCCAGTTCAGAAACTCTCCACTACCCTCGCCGCTAACTAATACTTCTCCCATGTGAGAGACGTCGAACATCGCGACTTTCTCTCTTACGGCTTTAACCTCTTCCGCAATGCCCTCATACTGCACAGGCATATCCCATCCGGCGTAATCAACCATACGAGCATTCAAGGCTAAATGTCTTTCATTTAGTGGTGTCTTTTTCATCACAATACCTCCTTTTTAGGCTTAGTTCAGTCTAGCAGATTGTGCTGTTTTATTCCATAATAAAATAGTTTTCCAATCGCCATTTCTAAGCGTTTGCACTATTGTCATCCTCTAAAGCGTCGGCCAGCTCGCGTTCGTACGCTGCCCGATCAAATTTATATTGTGCTCTTTCTCCACCTATGCGCGCTAAACGCGACTTCAAGGCGCTGAGATGAGCTTTCCCAATTCTCTTCGTGCTCAAGCGCAAAGGAATTTGCACAGATTTTACATGCATACCGATAAAGGTGTCGCCTATATCGATGCCCGCCACTGCCTTAATCCCCGACACGACGACCGGGTCCTCTGCTTGTGCGTACGCTGCGGTGGCCGCAGATCCTCCTGCATCAGCTACCGGGACCACGAATACCGTTTCCAATTTATGCTTTTCAGCTACTGAATTCTCCACTACTAGTGAGCGATTGAGATGTTCGCATGCTTGAACTGCGAGATCAATACCAAGGGGATCTAGAATTTCCTTGCTGGCCTTTATCACTGTATAGCCCACACTGAGACTGGAACTCTTGCCAATAGATTCACCGATTATTTCGCTGCTGCTGCAGCCAAGCACTACAAGATCTCCGGCTTTCAGTTCTGCCTCTGAGATCAGTTCCTGCCAAGCAGTTTTTACTTCTTCGGCAATGCCGCTTAAAAACTCTGTATTCATTTGCATTCCCTTCCTCCTTCGTTATAGAGGCGGATACGGCAGGCTTAGCCTGAAATGATAAACATCCTTACCCTCGTGTCGGCGGCGGTTAATCTGGCAACGAAGCTGACCATGTTGTTCGCAGTAAAGTTGCCAAGTCCAGCGCTTTTTCTTTTTCGTAGTGATTAAAGGCTCAGTGCTGCTTAGAACTCGACCGCAAGCAGGACACTTGTACTCTTGTCCTCTGATAATTGCTTCAGGACCACTTCCCGCTGCGACAGTTTCTTGCCAGCGTTTTTCCCGTACCAAATAAGGGTTGTAAAGAAAAGGTCGGAGTGCGTCCCTGCGTTCTGCCTCTGTTTTCACATCTAACAATAAGGCATTTAAAATTCGACCAGCGTAACGTGCGTCGTTGAGAGCGTCGTGGAAACTAAGATCCGCCTCAATCCTTAAAAAATCAAGTGCATATTCGATGGAACGCTGTTGTGATTTTACTCCTGATTCAGCAAGATGAGAAAACAAAACTTGTAGGTCTAGGGCTTTTGTAAAAAAAGTCGACTCCAGATGATGAAATTCCAGATTCTGCTTGAGAACCTCCGGATCGGATTGACCCCAAGACGCCAAGATGGCATCCCCTCCGCAGAAGGTGGCAAAGTCGGCAGCGACCACTGAAAAAGGGTCTCCCTGCATCAGACTTGCCTGATCGCGTTGGGTGACCCTTGCTATGTATTTATTCAATTGTTTGTAGACCACCGGCCTGACATTAGCATAGTAAACTGCGAGCGGCTCGAGCTCGGGTGATAGTTTGACTGCTCCTATTTCGATGATTTCAAACGGAAGTTCCGGTCTGTTTTCTTTGATTCCGGCCTTGCCTGGTTGTGCGCTATTCCACTCCAAATCAAAGACTATAAAATTCACTCTTTACTCCCAAAGAGATTCCGGATCTTGTCCATAAATCCCTTTCGCTTTTCGTAATGCCGCTCTGACATACTTTCTTCGAACTTTCTCAGTGTTTCTTTCTGATCGTCGTCTAGGTTTCTCGGTACTTCCAGTATAACGCGGAACTTGTGATCGCCGCGGCCTTGTCGATTTAGATAAGGAATACCTTTGCCACGAATGGTCAAGACATCGTTGGGCTGAGTTCCTTCCTTTAATTTGTAGCTAAGAGGTCCATCGATTGTTGGTACTTCTATCTCGGCGCCCAGCGCTGCCTCGGCATAAGTAATCGGCACTTCACAAAAAGTCATATTGCCTTCGCGTGTGAAGACCGGATGGGGGCGAATAAATATTTGAATATAGAGATCACCGTAAGGACCACCGTTGCGGCCGGGTTCGCCCTCATTGCGGAGTGTTAACATCTCTCCTTCGTTTATACCTGCAGGCACTGTTACGAGAAGTTTTTTATCCTTCATGGTCGTGCCGACACCGTCGCAGGTAGGACAAGGATTTTCAACAATCTGCCCACTACCATGACAACGCGAGCAAGTGCGGCTAGTCAGCATCTGACCGAATACGGTTTGCTGCTGAACCTGTTCCTGGCCACTGCCATGACAGGTGGGGCAGATTTGGGGATCAGAGCCGTCTGCTGTACGCTTACCGTCACAAGTAGGGCAGATATCGTCTTTACGGATCGTTATCTCACGTTCCACGCCGAAGGCGGCTTCCATAAAGTCTAGATTCATGCGGTAGCGTAGATTTGCTCCTCGCGTAGGCCCTGTGGGGCGACGCGTCTGAGTAAATCCTGAACCGAAGCCACCGAAACCGAAACCACCGAATATACTGTTGAAAAGATCTTCTAAGTCTATACCGAACCCGGCTCCGCTTCCCGAAAAACCGTTAGTATCAACGCCACTGTGACCAAATTGATCATAGCGTTGTCTTTTTTCCGCATCTGACAAAACTTCATAAGCTTCGTTAGCTTCTTGAAACTTCTCACTGGCCTGAGGATCATCCTTATTAACGTCGGGATGGTATTTCTTTGCCAGTTTCCAGAAGGCTTTCTTGATCTCTGCAGAATCGGCATCTTTGTTGACGCCCAATACTTCGTAATAGTCTCTTTTTCCTGCCACTATTTACTCCTATATGTCTTTCTTGGAGAAAGACAAGTTAACACTCGAAGAGCGATCGGGTTGCCCCGGTCGCTCTCGATAATACCATATTTAGTCTTTAAACTTGCATTCTAGTCTTCGTCACTGCCGACGTCTTTGAAATCGGCTTCATAGGTACCGGGTTCATTACCGGGTGCCGGACCGTCAGGCTGTTCCGGCTGTGCTTGCTGGGCCTGCTGAGCTTGCTGGCTCAGCTTTTCAGCAATTTTGTACAGCACCTCGTCCAAAGCCGCACTGTCGGTTTTCATGGCCTCAATGTCATCACCGGCGTGACTCTGTTTGAGCTTTTCAACGGCAGCTGTAACTGCTTCACGATCTTCACCCTGATACAGTTTACCGGTCTCTTCATCTTCTAAGAGGCGCTCTGTTGTGCGAATCTTTGTCTCTGCTTCATTGCGGACGTGGGCCTTTTCGGCTCTTTCCTTATCCGCTTCGGCGAACTCTTCTGCTTCTTTGATCGCACGCTCGATGTCCGCATCGCTCATATTGCTGGAAGCGGTAATCGTGATGTTTTGCTTGCGCTTGGTCGTCAAGTCAACTGCTGTGACATTGACAATGCCGTTCGCGTCGATATCGAAGCTCACTTCGATCTGTGGGATGCCTGCGCGTGACGGGGGGATGCCATCGAGGAAAAATCTGCCCAGAGTTCTGTTGTCAGAAGCCATGGGGCGCTCACCCTGCAAGATGTGCACTTCAACCTGTGTTTGGTTATCGGCAGCTGTGCTGAAGACCTGCTTTTTGCTGGTGGGGATAGTGGTGTTGCGCTCGATCATACGTGTCATAACACCGCCCAAGGTCTCGAGACCCAAGGATAGAGGTGTAACGTCCAGCAAAACCATCTCGTCGACGTCACCGGAGAGGATACCGCCCTGGATGGCTGCGCCTAAAGCGACACACTCATCAGGGTTGATGCCCTTGTAAGGCTCTTTGTTGAAGAATTTTTTAACAGCTTCCTGAACGGCCGGTGTACGGGTGGAGCCGCCGACAAGTAAAATCTTGTCAATTTGAGCAGGTTCCAGTCCGGCGTCTTTCATAGCGGAGCGAACCGGATCGATAGTGGCTTCGACCAAGTCTCTAGTCATATCTTCAAATTTGGCGCGGCTCAAATCCAAATCCAAATGTTTGGGTCCGTCTTCGCCGGAGGAAATGTAAGGCAAGCTGATATTGCTCGACAGAACGCTGGATAGTTCGATCTTAGCCTTTTCAGCAGCATCGCGCAGACGCTGTACGGCAAACTTATCTTTTGAAAGATCAATGCCCTCAGTGTTCTTCATTTCTTGAATCATCCAGTCAACGATGCGGTTGTCGAAGTCGTCTCCACCTAGTTTGGTGTTACCGGAGGTTGCTTTAACGTCGAAAACGCCGTCGCCCAACTCCAAAATTGAAACGTCGAACGTTCCGCCGCCGAGGTCATAAATCAGGACAGTCTGGTTTTCTTCTTTTTCCAGACCATAGGCCAAAGAAGCAGCAGTAGGCTCGTTAATGATGCGGTCTACCTGCAAACCGGCGATACGGCCTGCGTCCTTGGTCGCTTGGCGCTGTGAGTCCGAGAAATAAGCTGGGACCGTAACGACTGCTTGGGTCACGGTCTCTCCGAGATAAGCTTCGGCATCGGCTTTCAATTTCTGGAGAATCATCGCTGAAATTTCCGGAGGTGTATATTCTTTGCCGTCAATAATATGTTTATTATTTGTACCCATCTCACGCTTTATCGATGTAAGTGTGCGATCGGGGTTGCGTTGTGCTTGGTTTTTCGCTACTTGACCAACTAGACGTTCACCTTCTTTGGTAAAGGCGACTATAGATGGTGTGGTTCGCTGTCCTTCTGCGTTAGGAATAATTACAGCCTCGCCGCCCTCCATCACAGAGATAACCGAATTGGTCGTGCCTAAGTCAATTCCTATAATTTTTGCCATATCTTTTTTCCTCTTTTCACTAAATATGTATTTTTTTAAGCGCTGTTAATAAATATTGCTTAAATTCTCAGCAGCTATTAGTTAGCAACCTTCACCATACTGTGACGTATAACGAAGTCGCCGCGTTTGTATCCTTTTTGAAATACTTCTACTATTTCGTTTTCACCGGCATTGTCATCTTCAACGCTCATTACTGCTTGATGCAATGTCGGGTCAAACTCTTCCCCTAATGCTTCTATTTCTTCAACGCCCAATTTATTAAGCGCTGTAGTTAATTGTTTGTAAATTAGATTAATTCCGGTAGCATCAGATTCGCTTATTTCGGATTCGGGTGCACCCTCCATGCTGAGAGCACTGTCAAAGCTGTCCAGAACAGGGAGTAGTTCACACACTACTGCACAGGTAGCATCCTGAAACAATTTATCGAGTTCGCGCTTGGAGCGACGACGATAGTTATCGTACTCGGCAGCAACACGTAAGTAACGCTCTTCCCAGTCCGGGCTTTGCTCAGAGGTCTCAACTTCCGGTTCCGGTGTTTCGCTCTTTGCCTCTTCAGAAGTTTCTTGTTCTTCTTGCTCGAGAGTTTCGGGCTTGCTTTCTTCACCTAATGCGGACGGATCTTTTTTCTTCTTTGCTTTGCTCATTCAATACTCCTTATCTTTCACACTACAGAATTTTAACGTTCCCGCTCCAGTTCCTCAGACGCCTCAGACAGGGTCTTATTAATAAACTTAATTTGAGAAATAATCTCTCCATAGCGCATACGTTTAGGACCTATTACTGCTAGCTGACCGGATATTTCATCAGATATGCGGTACACAGTCGAGATGAACGACATGTCTTCCAATCCCTGCAACGCTATTTCCTGACCGATACGCAGCATGTAGGCATCGCGCTTCTGCTTTCTGGTCTCAGCCTCTCTCTCTTTGTCGAGAGCAACGGAATCGGCGGATTCTCCCTGCTTTTTGTCCGCCTGCAAATCAGCTTCTTCTTTCTGAATATCGCTCATATAACCGGCCACAATCTGCGGCTTGTTGATTGCGTGGAAAAAACGCTGTGCACGATCAATATCTTGGAATTCAGGCTGACCTAACAAGCGATGAGACCCATCGATATAAACATCGAGGTTATCCATCTGCTTAATACTAGTATATGTTTCATGGGCGACCTGATTAATTAGGGCCTCCGGTAAATCTGTATCTTCGGCAGCTGTTGTCACCATGAGCAGAGTAATATCGTTGAGAGCTTTCCCCTTGACCGCAGCTTCCACCGCATTTCCAATGCGGTTTAACTGTTCTCTATCCAAGAGATCGGGAACGCGAATCAGCCGATCGTGCACGATACCTGCTGAAATTACCAGAACAACCAAAGCTGATCCCGGCTCAATCATCAAGATTTTCAATTGTTGCAATTGGGCCGAACTGTAATCAGGAGACAGGGCAATTGAAACAAAAGCCGTCTGCTCTGCTAAATAATCTGCAGCGCGAATGATGAGGTCAGAGGCTTCATCAATTTGTTTATCTAAATAGTCCCTAAATTCCGCCTGCTTTTTCACAGAAATCGGCGGCAGATATGGGAGATTATTAACATAGGCGCGATAACCCTTGTCTGAAGGTACTCTTCCTGCCGAAGTATGAGGCTTTTCCAGATAGCCTTCTTCCTCCAGCCAGGACATAACATTGCGTACTGTAGCGGAGGAAAGATTGAGATTATATTTTTCTACCAAATACTTAGATCCGACCGGTTCACATAGCTCAACATAAGTGTTAACTATAGCTTGTAAAATCATCTTGGCACGATCATCCATGATATTTCCTCCCTTTCAAAACTTTAGCACTCGATGCCTTCGAGTGCTAAACATAATTTAACACTCTCACTATGGAGTGTCAACGTTTTAAAGGCAACAAAAGTGGCACATTATGAATCTAATTTGAAGCAATTTTCGCATTATTTTCAATCAGACAAACTCGCGAAATACTACGTTGCAAAAGTCTTCTCCTTCGCGTGTGAGGCGCACTGTTTCCCCGTCAAAAGCTAGCAATCCTGTGCGACTTAGTTCTGCTATCTCTGATGCGAACAAAAGGCGATAATCCTTGCCATGTCGCTCCTGAAAATCCTTAGCTTTCACACCCTCGAGTAAGCGTAAGCCTAGCAGCATAGTCTCCTTGGCAGCTTCATCTTCGGAGATAATTTCGCAAATATTAGCTTCCGAATAAGGTCCCTCGGTGGCGACAGATTCTTTCCAGATAGCCAAAGAAGCAGGATTGTTACGCCTGATACCGGCCAGATAACTGCTGGCAGCAGGTCCCGCGGCCAAGTAAGGTTCGGCTCGCCAATAGACCAGGTTATGTCGAGACTGAAACGAATCTAGTGCGAAATTACTGATCTCATAATGCTGAAAACCTCGCTCAATCAGTACATCTCTAATGCGGTGAAACATTTGTCTTTCGCTGCTGTCATCCGGAAAGCGACTGGCGTCACGTGCAAGCATTTTCGCAAAAACGGTGCCGTCAGGCACGTCCAGCGCATAGCAGGATACGTGCGTCAGAGGCAAAGTGCTGATGAAGTCCAATGCGTCATCGATATCAGAGAGCGTCGCATCAGGCAGCCCCGTCATCAGGTCTGCTGAAATATTATTAAAACCTGCTTTATGAGCGAATTTGATTGCCTGAAAAGCTTCATCTCTGCTGTGGTGGCGACCCATGAGTTCAAGCAAAGAGTCCGTGGCACTTTGCAGACCGACGCTCAGACGATTAAAACCTGCTTCTAGGAAGGCGACAGCAGCTTTCTCCGAGCTGATCTGCTCGGGATTTGCTTCCAGCGTTATCTCCGCGTCCGGAGCGATCCCAAATAGATTGCGGCAAAATTCAAGTTCCTCAGCGAGGAACTTGACCGGTACTAGTGAAGGCGTACCGCCGCCGTAGTAAATTGTCCTTAAGGGTTGTATCTCAACACCTGCAGCATCGGCCTCAGAGGCCAAACGCTGCAATTCCAGAACGACCGTCTCGTGCCAACTGCGGTAAGTTTCATAGTCTGCCGAACTAATACTATAAAAATCACAATAATGGCATTTTCTCTGACAAAAGGGTACGTGAATATAAAGTGAACTCACTACCTTTGTCAGAGAATTTGCTTTATCAACTTCCGACATTAGCTTTGGCCGAGTCGCGCCTGTCTAGCCTGTGGATCTTCGGCTCCTGTGTTCTCAACATCAGACAGAACTTCCTTCACTGAGACGGCTAAGCTGGCCAAGCCTTGTAGATCGGAAGGGATAATGATCTTGGTGGCGCGTCCGTCAGCAACTTTGGCAAAGGTATCCAGACTGCGAAGAGCAAGTAAGGCGTCGTCCGCTTGAACGTCTTTGATCATCTGCAGACCTCTTGCTGTTGCTTCCTGCACCTTCAGAATCGCCTGTGCTTCACCCTCGGATTCGCGGATTGCGGTCTCTCTCATGGCGTCAGCGCGCAGGATTGCGGCCTCTTTATCACCCTCAGCAACACGAATCGCAGCTTCTTTCTGACCTTCAGCGATCAAGATGCTCTCACGTTTTTCACGCTCAGCTTTCATCTGACGTTCCATTGCGGTCTGAATGTCTTGTGGAGGCAGAATATTTTTAAGCTCAACGCGGTTGACCTTAATGCCCCAAGGGTCGGTGGCTTCATCCAAAGTAATGCGCATACGCGTGTTGATTACATCACGAGAAGTGAGTGTTTCGTCCAGTTCCAAATCACCGATGATATTACGTAAGGTAGTAGCAGTCAGGTTTTCTATCGCCAAGATCGGGTTCTCGATACCATAGCTATATAACACCGGGTCAACGACTTGGAAAAAGATAACTGTGTCAATCTGCATAGTAACGTTGTCTTTTGTAATAACAGCTTGCGGTTGGAAGTCGGCGACACGCTCTTTCAAAGAGATTCTGCGCGCGATGCGGTCGATAAAGGGTATCTTCATGTGAATACCGGTCTGCCAGGTATTCTTGTAAGTGCCCAAACGTTCAATTACATAAACATTTGCCTGCGGAACGACGCGCACGTTTTTGATTAGAATCAAAAAGATAAAGAGAATTACTGCAAGCAGTGCAATGATTTCCCCTATACCTGCTGTTGTTTGTAGTGCTGTGTAAATCAAAGTCATGTTTTTCTCCTTTTATTCTCTAGCAGAAGCGTTTTGTCCTAGTGTAGAGGCAAAAGCTTTTTCCTGCCGATACCTTCATTACAGTAGTTGATTATTCCTCATCTACTTCTTCTAATACTTCTTGAGGGAAGTCCTCAGCAGGAGCGGGTTTGTTCCTCTTATGTCGTTTGACGACTGCCTTAACTCCTATGATAGTCAAAACAAAAACTTCAGCGCCAGGTTCGATGACATCTTCTTCGTCTTCAGCACGTGCACTCCAAATCTGGTTATCTACTCTGATCAAGCCGCGTCCAACTTCGGTGTCAATAGTTTCTGTAACGATACCTACTTTACCGATAATACGGTCTGCATTGGTCGCCACAATGCGTCCTGCAGTTTGCATGTACTTCGGTTTGATCAGGAAAATGAATATCAGCAAACCAATTACAGATGCTGAAAAGAATATCACTAGCTGTAAAGCTAAGGATGCTCCCAATAAACTGGCAATCACTGCAAAGATGGCAGCAACTATAAACCAGGTTGACACCAGATTGAGGGTACTGATCTCGATCACACTGGCCAGCACTGCAATAAGCAGCCAGAATACCCAATCGCTGATACCAAGAATCGTTACATTCAGTAATAAATTAAGCATGTTTTCTCTCCTCGCTATGGTCTGTGGATAGTTCTCATTGTTCAAAACTGTAGTTAATCGGCCCGCGGCGGCTCAATTGAAGCAGTATAAAAGCGGTATTGTTAATACGTTTACTTAATCGATCTATACTGATTTCTTCGTCTTCAGCCTCTTCTTCTGTCTCGCCTTCTGTAGTTACATTTGCCTCAGTCTCGGTCTCGACTTCGTCTTTGAGTGTAGGCAAGTTTATATTGCTTTCATCTTCCAAAGCGCGGAAGAACTCCTCCAAATATTGACTTTCATCAAAGAGAGTCCCCGAGATCATGCCCTCAGTTGGAGCGAAGCGTGGACTGGTGTTTTCTTGGCCGAGTTCTTCTTTCGCAACGTTGTAATCTCCTGATTCTATGAAAACCACCGGTATACCTGCTTCATCAAAAGGTGTGTGGTCCGACTCAATCGTCGTCCATTCGCGATAAAGTCCTAACTGCTTGGGCCCGCCGCCAATGGGAGAATGAGGCATGTAATAATCCGTCTGATTTGTATATACGGCGTAGCCGTTTTGCGTATTAAGTCTGTAATCAAAGAAAATATCTGTAACCTGATACAGTTTGCGCCTCATTTCATAGTTTTTCTCAGCTCCCTCCATGACGGAGTTTTGTCCTGCATGGGCGTAGACTTTATCCCCTGCGTAGATCGGTCCGATGTTGACCATGGCATCGACAAGCTCCACTTCAGCGGAACTCAGAGATTGCAAATAGGCTTGAGCTCCTTCCTGCCTTCTGGTGCCTGCGCCAAAAAACACAAGATGGATATCGTATCCCGGTTTTGTCTGCAACATCTGTTTGGCAGTCATCATGACCGCAGCTACGCCTGAGGCATTATTATGAATGCCGTCTGCTGTATTGATCGGCACCTGTCCATTCTCGTTTGCCGGAGGAGTAAATTCAGGTGTATCGTAATGTGCTCCGATAATCAAAATTCTGTCGTCCAACGTTTCCGGCGCGTCCTCTACGCGGTCTTGTTCGAATTGGGGGGCATAGGTGAAACCCGATCCGCTTAATTTCACAAGCACATTCTGAGATTCCATCAACTCTCCGGTCTTATAAAATGAAAACCTCTGCACTTCGGGCGTGTAGCCAAAGAGTGTCAGCTGGTCGAAAATATACTGCGCAGCTCTCTTTTCTTCATCAGATCCGGGTACACGTCTCGGAAAGTTGCGAGCCAAAGTTTCCGCAAACTCTTTCCCGCCGGAACCGTAATCCGCATCACGGGTGTGCGCCTCAGGCTCATCACCTTGACAGGCCAGCAATGGTAAAACTACTAGGAACACAGCCAACACAATGCAAAAATAGCGTAGAGAAAATTTTTTATTTCCCTTTGATGATAATTTATTAATTGACACTAGGTCTAAAAACTCCTTAAATCTGCAATTTCGCTTTAATTTTAGCATACAATCAATTATTGATTCTTGCATGAAAAGGCCCTATCATTGTCTTATAAAGATCGAAAGGATGCTGTAATAGTGGGCACAAATAGTTTTCGTACGCATAAAATTATCTCATACTCACTTAAAATTGCTCTGCTTGTCCTCGCTTTTATTTGCATCTTTTCACTGCTGGCAGTTCCTTTTAGCGCCCGGCAGGTACAAGCTGCAGACGGCGACAACGAAAGTATGGCTGCCGCCTTTGTGGCACCGTTTAGCCTACCGGCGGGTTTGGTTTTCAATGCTCCCGATCGTCCCCTGCTCTACAGTCACAACGCTGACGTCCCTTTGGAAATCCCTGCCGTCTCGCGCTTGATGACCCTTCTTATCAGCTCAGATCGACTTGCTCCGGATGATCTGATCTTTATATCGGAAGAAGTTGAAGCGCTGGCAGCACTGGAAACGAATGCCACTTTCCTACTCGAAAGAGGCATGAACCTGCCCTATCAATATTTGATCATGCGGCTTCTAATGCAAAACTCGGATGCCGCTGCATTAGCCATCACTGAGCATCTTTTCTCTAACGAAGCAAATTTCCTCACAGTCATGCAGCAAAGAGCCAGTGAATTAGGCATGATAAACACTGAATTCAAGGCTGTCTTGATGTCCAAGGCGGAACGAGAGAATACTGCGCCTGCCTTTTATTCTGATCCCGAACTTGATTGGAATAATGTTGTTTTTCAAAGAGATGAAAACCAGGATCTGCGACCGGTAATAGACGGTCAAACTGTGCCGAATATAATTCCCGACTTTGCTGAGATGGATGTATTTACAGCCAAAAGCAGCCTCAATGATATCTCTCTACTTCTTCAGGCCATACAAGCCAGCAGATCGGCGATGCAATATCTTCAGGTGAGTGAGCAGTTAGTTTCCGTACAAGCCGAGGACGGCACCAGAGTAATCCCGATGCGCTCTAACATCTCCCGACTCTTTACCCTCTCCGAGGGCAAGGTGGATGCGGCCTTCCACCATCGTTCCGACCGTTTTTCGCTAAGCATCAGTTTTGGTAGAACCGCGGACGATATTCCTATAAGCACTTTACTTGTCTCTGCCAAACAAAGCCCTTTGATTGATGAAACCCTGAAACTCTATGACAGCATAGATCAGCATTATCAGCGGACTCCTCTGACGGAGGAGGGTGAGATCGTCACGGGCTACAGCGAAAGAACCGAAAGTGGCGAGAGTTTTTCTCTGCAGTATTTGGATACCATTTACTACATCCACCCCACTGACGACTTTTATCTTAAAGATGACGTCATTTATGTGGGCAATGCCCCTTACCTACTGCCCATTCAAAAAGGGAGCATGACGGGTCAGATCATCTTCGAAATGTTGGACGGCACCAGAATCCCGGCTAGAGTTGGACCCGATCGCGATATCATTTCATCCAATACTTTTATGGCTAGGTTTGTCAGCTTACTTTATAACAACGCAAATCTAGGCAGGATGATTATGGGGCTAGCCTTCTTTATCTGCATTATTCTTGCAATTCTTCTGTTCAGGGAGATACTGCACCTACTATATTGGCGGCGTATGCTGCGGCTGGAGCGTGGCAGACTTCCTTACAAGAGGAAGTAGTTAAGCGTTTCTACGGATCCAAGGCTTGATTCGCTCATCATAAAAAGCTTCAAAATAAAAAAGCACCTGCCGGTAGATAATCAGCAAGAGCTGAAATGCTGCGAACAGGATAAGTAAGAGCAGCCACAGGTCCAGGTTAAGCCGATTTGTTATGAAGCTGTCCAATCCGACAA
Organism: uncultured Mageeibacillus sp.; assembly: GCA_964346175.1. Lineage (GTDB taxonomy): Bacteria > Bacillota > Clostridia > Saccharofermentanales > DTU023 > DTU032. Next base: position 2,204 of record CAYFTG010000005.1, on the reverse strand, counting down.
GTCTGATCAGTGCGAACAAGATAAGGCTCATAAGAATATGAGAGATCAGGTATTGGGCGATTTTGGGAATCTGCAGACGCGAAAGCTGCAAAGTCAGCAATGTCAAAGGTCCCACGAAGATAGCGAAAATTGCGGCGTGCACCAAGCCCGGATAGGTCAGGCTAAGTAGGCTAATACCGAATGCGACTAAAAGTCCACCGGTGAGCCGCATCTCAAAAAAAGCTGTAGCTACTACCAAAGAAGCGAGAAGAAGCAGAAAGAGTCTTCCCGTGGGCAAAACGCCGGAGAGAATCACGAAAATCCAGCCAAGGGCGATCAAGATTCCGCCCAGCGCGATCATGAAAGCAGGTCTTGTAGTTTTTCGATCTGAAGGCATGCTTTTAACAGCAAAGGCAGAGGTCACCGCCCATGCATTCGCAGCAGCTATCGGCACAGCAAAGGCAAGCCAACTGCTCACAGCAGCCCGAGCCTGAAGAGCGGTAATAGGGTGATTGGTTTTGCTGATTTTGCTGACCATAGGGGGTACGATAGGCACCGTAGCCGTATGGGTTTTGATTGGGCGCTCTCTGATAAGGGTCGGCGTTTTGCCTATTGCCCTTAGTCAGCTGATCGTAGGCGATGTTGACTTCCTTCATTTTTTCCTCGGCCAGCTCTTTCATCGTTGGATCTTGATATCTGTCCGGGTGGTATTTTTTGGTCTGTTCAAGATAAGCGTCACGGATTTCCTTATCCGTGGCTCCGCGTCTGACGCCTAAAACATCATATGGGTCTTTTGCCATTTTTATCTAATCTCCCAGTTCAATCTCTCAGTTTCAAGTCGGCTGTTATACCCGAGGTAGTTCTATTCCCGCCAAAACCCGCTCACGCGTTCTCACTAAACCGATGGTGGCAATATTTCCAATGATAGCTCCGTCGCGCTGATACGGCAGGAGAGCTAGCAAACGATCTACTTCTTCTTCGTTTTCCTTGAGGCTTTCCTCAGCAAAGATTCGACTGTCTTCCTCAGAAAATTTCAATAGTGGATTCCACTGTTTATTATGAAGGTCGTCTTCCCGATCGTCAAACGCATCCATCAGGTAAACCCATTTGCCCAAGGCAAAGCCGACGTCGGGCAAAACCCGAATCAACAGATCTCGTTCAGGAAGATCTATAATCTGTGCTCCTGTGGCAAAAAGGTCAGACAAAAGCTGTCCGAAAATATTAGCGGCAGCAGGATCGTAGTCGCCCTTTTCCATCTCATTCAAATCCTTCAGTGAGGCCTCAATCTTCGCACTAAGTTCAGGATATTGCTGTCCGGCCTTCTTGCCGGAACGCCTGAGCAGGAGGCTTTGCATCTTTCCTACAAAAGGTCGCTCATCTTGGGCATTATCCAAGGCGGAGTAGTAAGCCAAAAGAATGCTGGCATCTGCAGCAAAATCTAAAGCGGCATGATTTTTGCTGATTGCTTTTTTCTGAATAGGATTCAGGACGCATCCTTCTCGCACCATCTCGCTGTCCTCAAGCGAAAGAGCCAAGAGCAGTAATGCCAAAAAGGTCATGTCATAAGTCACGACACTGCGCTGAAGATTTCCGTAACGTAGCTTAATCGCTTTGCATAAACCACAATAAATGGAGCGATAACGCGAAAAATCTCGCATCAATAATAATTCTTTTTCCGGTCGCACATATCCAAACATATTTGATCCACAATGAGTCGTTAAGCATGTAATAGTCAGCTTATTCATTGCATGGTATCATGAACAAGCTCAAATAACTAACTCAGAATTAGACAAGGACGTGAACTTATATGACAAAAAATAATTCCAGCTGTTCCTTCCCGACTTCCGGTGATCGCCTCACGCCGCCGGAAGAAGTCAGGACGGATAACGAACTGTCTCATTTTATAATTGACGCCATAGATGAGGACATGGCTGAAGGCGGTCGCACTGAAGGCATGACCGTACATACAAGGTTCCCACCCGAACCGAACGGCTTGCTTCATATCGGACACGCCAAGGCCCTGGTAATCAACTTCGGCCTGGCGGAACGCTATCAAGGCTTATGTAATCTGCGTATGGATGACACTAATCCTGCGAAAGAGGATGAAGCTTACGTCAAAGCTATTAAAAAAGACATCCATTGGCTGGGTTATGACTGGGAAGACCGCTTTTATCATGCTTCCGATTACTTTGAAAAGATGTATCAGTACGCGGAAGAACTAATAG
>CAYFTG010000004.1:58424-97458 GCA_964346175.1 uncultured Mageeibacillus sp. | reverse complement strand
AACAGGCGATATCAACGTAGGGACTGGCTTAACATTTTCACAGAAGCTTGCATCTAATAAGCTCTTTTCATGGAGGCAACTCATTACTTCTCTGAATAACTAGTAACATTATAGCTAAAAAAAAGACTAGGTGAATTGAATACCTAGTCTCTTTAAAGTTAGTTTATGTTTCTAGCTGTTGGAGCTAAGTCCTATTGACGGATCTCGGCTCCTGTAGCTTCTTTCAGTGCTCTTACGATGATGCTTGTTTGTTTTTCGATATCTTCGGAGCTGAGGGTTTTTTCATCCGAGCCCATCCAGAAACGTAGCATAACTGATTTCTTGCCGGCTGGAACTTGCTCGCCGCGATATTCTTCCATGAATTGGATCCGCTTTACGCCCTCTTGTTTCAAGACGACTTCTTCCAGTGATTCCCAAGTGGTGGATTCGTCCATCAGTAGTGAGAGATCTTCTTCTACTAGTGGGTAGTGGGGTAGTGCTTCGTAGGAGTTCGACCTAGAGGAGAAGGGTTCTAGCTTTTCTACATTAAGTTCAATTAAAGCTACTAGGGAACGTTTAATGTTTACGTCTGACATGGTTTGGAGTGAGACAATGCCCACTTGACCTATGACTTCATTTTTGTGATCTATAATCTCTAACCAAGCGTTGCGGTCAGCCCAATCTGCGTGATTACCATCTGCACTAGCACGCAGATGTATTGTCTCAGCGTGACAATAGCGGGGCAAGGATTCTATGACGCCTCGGGCCTGTCGTAAGAGGTCAAAGGGATCGGAGGTATCAGGTCTTACAATGGCCCCGCCCAGATAGCGTTCTTGCAGTGGCAGCACTTCCGCGGAGTCGTTGCTGCTGATTTCAGCAGGATGGAAGACTTCTGTCAGTTCAAATATTTTGAATTCGTCTCTATAACGGAGGTTTTTCTGAGCTGCTTCAAGTAGGCCTGGGAGTAGGGAAGAGCGGAGATGACTTTGGTTTGGTGCCGGAGGGGCTGCCAAGCGCAGATGCTCCTCGAGCTTCAAGCCCACAGCCTCAATATAACTATCGGATATCCAAGGATAGGTAAATATCTCGCGGAAGCCGCAACGATCTGCTAGATAAGTACGAATGTTGCGATCTAAATCGACATAGGGCTGATTGATCGGTTCTTGCAAGCTTACAGTTGGGGCGACAAAGGCAAAGTTTTCGTAGCCGATCATGCGGGCGACTTCCTCTAGGATGTCATGACTTAGTGAAACATCGCCGGTGGAGCGCCAAGAAGGTACGCTAACCACGATGTTAGCGGCATCCTTTTGCTCCACTTCAAAGCCCAATGGGAGCAAGAGTTCTTTGACCTCGTCAGCATCAATTTTACGTCCTAAGCCGCGCTCCAAGAAGTCAAGGCTGACATCTATTTGGCTTGTTTCGGTTTTTTGGGGATACGCATCTTTGAAGGCAATCAGCTTTGCGTTCGGCATGAGGTCGCGGATTAGTTTATCTGCGAGTGCTAGGGCTTGATCGATACGCTGTGTGTCGATCGCTTTTTCAAAACGGGTTGAGGATTCGGTGCGCTGGTCGTATTTGCTCGCTGTTCGTCTGATTTGCTGAGCGTCGAAGTTGGCCAGTTCAAGTACTAGGCTCGTGGTTTCGGGCAGGACGGAATCGCGTGCGCCGCCCATGACGCCTGCCAGGGCAACGGGGCCACTGTGGTCGCAGATGAGCAGATCACTTTCTGTGAGGGTAAGATCTTTTTTGTCGAGAAGCTCGAGTTTTTCACCTTGCTGAGCGCGGCGGACGATAATGCCTTCATGAATATGCTCGGCATCGAAACCATGGGTCGGCTCACCGGTGGCCATCATGACGTAGTTGCTGATGTCGACCAAAAGGTTGATCGGGCGTTGTCCGACGGACCAGAGCCGCTGCTGCATCCAAAATGGTGAGGGCTTGTTCTCAACGCCCTCATAGACAGCGGCAACATAACGGTGGCAGTCTTCTTCTGCGATAATGTCAACACTGTATTGAGGCGTATCTGCAGGAAGTTTGAAATCTCCAATCTCCTTGAGTTCGAGATTATAAATAGCTGCTAGTTCACGTGCAATACCGTAATGTCCCCAGAGATCAGGACGGTTCGTCATTGATTTATTGTCGATCTCTAAGATGTGGTCATCCAAGTCTAGAGCATCGGCTAGGGCAGTTCCGGGAGCGACCTCGAACTCGCTCAGGTCCATAATGATGCGTTCGTCATCGACGGGGAAGAGCTCTTCCAGCCCCAGTTCGTTTGCGCCGCAGATCATGCCGAAAGACATTACTCCGCGCAATTTAGCGGGCTCGATTTCGACGGGATCGCCTTCTCCGTGCCAGCGCACCATCGATCCAGGCACGGCAACTGCGACTAATTGTTCGGGTTCGAGGTTGGAACCGCCGCAGACAATCTGCAAAGGCTCGTCTGTGCCTACATCAGTCATGACTACTCGCAAAAGATCGGCATCCGGATGCTGCTCTACTGAAATAATTTTTCCGACAACGAGGCCGTCCAAGAGGTCACGTGTCGACTCGATACCTTCAACCTCGACCGTCCTCATCGTGAGGTCGTGAGCTAGCTGTGATATTTCTAAATCTTCCGGTAAATCTATATAGTCGCGAATCCAATTCAAGGATAATTTCATCGTTATTTGCTCCTTTATCTTATTGATACTGTTCGAGGAAGCGCAGATCTGCGCTATGCATCAGCCTTACGTCGTCAATGCCGTAGCGCATCATTACCAGCCGGTCTAGTCCAATGTTGATATAGAATCCGCTCCACTCTTCGGGATTAAGTCCTGCTGCTTTCAAGACGTTCGGGTGAGGTACTCCACCCGGCATGATTTCTATCCACCCGACATGTTTACAGGTGCGACAGCCGGCGCCAAGACATACCTGGCACTGCATGTCGATCTCAAAGCCGGGTTCAACGAAGGGGAAAAAGCCCGCTCGCATGCGCACCGGAACATCGCGTCCGAAAACTTTCGATAAGATTGTCTGCACGAAGAGCTGGCCAGAGGCGAAAGAAAAGTTTTTCTCAACAATTAAGGCCTCGTATTGATAGAAGGCGCGTTCATGATTGGCGTCGGTGGCCTCATTGCGATAGACACGTCCCGGGTAAACGAAGCGGGCAGGGGCGCCATGCTCCTGCAGATAACGCACTGATCCACCGGTAAGGTGGGGACGCAGCGCCAGACGGGAGGCACCGGTTTCGTTTTCTGTGCCGGCCAGCCAGTAGGTGTCCATGGTTTCACGAGCAGGGTGTTCCGGTGGAAAATTGAGGTGGTCAAAGGCATAGAGCTCACTACTTATCTCGTGTTCGTGATAAACTTCAAAGCCCAATGAAAGGAAGGCATCGTTCAAGTCATAGCTCATTTGGGTGATGGGGTGGAGGCCGCCGCTCTGAGGTTTGATCCCAGGGACGGTCAAGTCCGGAGCCTGGTCGAAGACGGAAGCGGAGCTCAATAGCTCAGCGGCTTTCTCTTCTAGAGCTTGTGTGAGTTCTTTTTTGATCTGATTCGTATTCTGCCCGAAACTGCGGCGTTCTTCCGGAGGTCTGGAACCGACACTCTTGAGCAGCTCGGTAATCATGCCTTTACGTCCTAAGAGCGACTGCCTTGTCTCATCCAGCTCGTCGAGATCTTTAGAGGCGTCAACGGCAGCGAGTGCGTCCTCTCGGACTTTTGCAAGTTCATCTAACATATTCTGTCACCTTTCATCTCAGTGTTAGCTGAGGAATTATATTAATAAAGAAAAATCCCACGGAATTAATCTTCCATGGGACGAATTATCGCGGTACCACCCATCTTGCGGAATCAGCTTTTCTCAGTGCTTTCTCCGCCACTCCAGTGAAGTTTAACGGCTTTCGGGCCGGCCGCAGAGCGGCAGCTCCGAGGGTGAATGGCAATCCAGATCACCGGAGACAGATTTCAGCCACGTCTGTCTTTCTCTGTCAGTGTCTATGAGGGATTGCTTTGCTTCCTCATCAGCGCTATTAGCAAAATATTAGCTGATTGCGAGGTGGCTGTCAAAGCTTGCAGAGTGGTTATTTGGCTGATGGAATATCTAGTCTTGTGAGTGGGCAATTCTGGAAGCGGCTGCGCTGGCCAAGCCGGCTACGATGTCATCGAGGAAGGTGTTAACGACTTCGTCCTTTTCCTCATCAAGTTCCTTGATGATTCCGTATTTCACCTTGTCCAGATAACCGAAGTTGGTCAAGCCGATTGTTCCGTAGACATTGACTATTGAAAGGGGAATGACCTCATCGATGCCATACAGATTATCGTCACATTCGACTATAGATTGTAGGGGCTCCGGCAGTAATTTCTGTTCTGCCAGCTCATCAAGAGCAATCCCGGTCAGCACCGCATGGGATACTTCTCTTTTCCGCAGTACGTGGACTAAGTTATTGACACAATCATCCAAGGTCAAATCTGTTCTAAAAGGCCTCTGCAACTCCAAGACGATCTGAGCAATATCCTTAAGTTCTACACCTCTCGCGGCAAGTCTTTCTATGGCTATTTCCTGCAATTCATTCGCTGTCATAAAGGTAAACCTTTCTAGTGTTTTATCTAATCCTAGCATAGACTATCTTGTTTAAGTACCGCACAAAAAAGCACACCATCTAGGAATAAGTGTAATCCTAGATGGTGTGTTTTTTATTCATATTGCGTTGCCGTCGGGCAACATAATGTCAAGTTAGATTGATGGCTTGGCCAGGTTTTGTCAGTTCTATTATTTGCGTTGTATTAGCGAGTCCCTGTTGTATCAGGGTGTTTGCAAGTTTTCGCGGCAGTTCAATGCCTCCACTCAGGTGCATAGGAAGTAGGTATTCAGGTTGCAAATAATCGAGGAAAGTGAGTGCACCCTTTAGGGCCATTTCTTCGAGCCGCTTGTCAACGGGTACGAAGCTCAGGCGTAGGTGCTTGGACTTCGCAGGTAAGCTTTCATCTTGATTTAGTGCAGCCCAAGTTGCAGCCATCTTCAGCAGCTCAGCCTTATAGTCGGCTTCCATTTGTTCGGAATCTTCATCCTGCCAATCCCAGTCATTGAGATCACCTAGATGGATGAAGCTTCCTTCCGTGCTCATTAGGAGGAAGGATGAACCTTCATCTGTAGATGCAAAGACATAAAGTCTGAGCAAGGAGGGTATGTCGTGCAGATGATCTTGCAGCAAATCTCCAGGTTGGACAAGGATGATTTCACGATTGCTATTTGTGGCTCTCTGGCGGAGTTCTTTGCTGTCGCAGCTACTGTCTAAGATGTAATAGATAGAGGCGTTGGTTTTGAAGTTTAAGATTTCCCGGTTCCAGTGATCTGCGTGTGAGTGGGATACGAAAAAGACAAAGGGTTTCTTGCACTTACTAAACAGGGATAATACTTGAGCAGGATCTTGGAAAAAATCAAAAATCAGTACGACATTCTCTAGTTCTACTAGAAAACCGCTGTGATCTATAAAGTAAATATTAAGCATTTTTGTCTCCTTCCCTTTGATATGAGCTATAAATGCTTTTTATTATAAGCGATTATAGTGATTGCAGAAAGTTTCGTGCCAGGCACAATTCTTTCCACTCTTATCTCTGTTAGGATATTTATGTTTATTTGCATGTTTTTATTAAATTAAGAGGTGAAATAATGAGCGATAAGGGAAGAAATCCACAAATCAAAATTATTAAAGACGGTCCTTATGTTGTAACGGGGAACGTGCCTTTAGTTGAAAAGATAATCACTCCGCATGGGGAAAAGAGTTATATTTATGAGGATGGTCGCGAGTGGCCTCAAACAAATACATATACTCTCTGTCGTTGTGGCAAATCTGAGAATCCGCCTTTTTGTGATGGGCGACATATAAATGAAAACTTCGATGGTACTGAAACAGCATCTAAAGACGATTATATAGATCGAGTTAAGCAAAGAATCCTGGGGCCGGACATGGAGTTGTACGATGATGGCCGTTGTGCTTATGCTAGGTTCTGCCATCGTGAGGCCGGGGACGCTTGGGAGCTGGTGGAGATGACTGATGATGGTGACGAGATGCGCGAAGAGGCGATCAAGGCAGCCTGTCAGTGCCCATCAGGAAGACTGGTGTTGACTGATGAGGATGGCAAAGAGATCGAAACGGAGTATGAGCCTACGATTGAAGTGTTGCAAGATCCGGAAATGGGAGTGAGTGGACCTTTGTCGGTGAAGGGCGGGATTCCGATTGTTTCTGCTGATGGGGATACTTATGAGGTGAGAAATAGAATCACCTTGTGCAGGTGTGGGAAATCCAAAAATATGCCGTTTTGCGATGGTCAACATATCAGGGTAAAATATATAGACGGATTAGTTGAGCTTGATGAGCAGTCTGAGGATTAAGATCCGTGAATTATGTTTATATTCTGGAATGTAGTGATAATACGCTTTATACAGGCTGGACGACAAATATTGAAAGAAGACTGGAAGAGCATAATTCCGGAATAGGAGCGAAGTATACTCGCGGCAGATGTCCGGTAAAGTTAAGGTATGTGGAAGAGTTTGCGAGTAAAGAGGAAGCACTGAGTAGAGAATTTGCTATCAAACAACTAAGACGCTCAGAAAAAATCGCATTGTTTAATCTTTAGTTGACGTGTGTATTCATATTTTGTGCCTGGCACGAAACTTGACTTGGCACGAAACTTGACTGCTAATAGACGGAGGAGAATGAATGCCTAGGAATGCTGGAGAAAGCTTTATTATTAGGGAAGCCAAACCGGAGGATGCCGCAGATCTTTTGGAGTACACCAGACAGATCGGTTCGGAGACTCATAACCTTACATTTGGTCCGGAGGGCATTCCCTTTAGCGTGGAGGAAGAGCGACGCTTTCTAGAGTCCATGCAGAGCTCCAAACGCTCAAAAATATATCTTGCTCTTGACGGTGCTGAGATAGTGGGTAACGCTACAATACAATCATATGCTAGGAAACGCACGCAACATCGCGCCAATATAGCTCTCAGCGTGAAAATGAGCCATTGGCGGCAGGGGATTGGCTCTGCTTTGATGCAGCACATGATCGATTTTGCCCGCACGCTCGAGGTCGAGTTGATTACTTTGGAAGTTTTGTCTGAAAATAAGCGAGCTATCTCTCTTTATGAAAAATTTGGTTTCAAAAAATTCGCAACACTGGACCACTTCTATAAGTTAGAGGGCATTTACTACCCAGCAGACTACATGAGTTTGGATCTTTAGCAATAAGTTCACATACCGACACTTTTCACGGTTATCACCGCATCTAAGGCGGCGTCAAGGCCGCTAGGCTTTCCGGCATATAAAAAGCCACCCTTGCGAGTGGCTACTGTATAAAAGGTTTCTGCCGTAGGATCATCGTTATCGTCCATCACTAAAACACTCAGGGCATCAAGTTCATCACGCAACTCGAACACTGACACAATCAGAAAGTGGCTACGAAGCGGTCGATTTCTGCAAAGAACTCTTGCATCAGTGCATCAGGATCGTTGCCTTCGCCGTCCAAGCCTTCTGCAAAAAGACAACTGTAGTCATCAATACCGAAGAATACAGCTAAAGCCTCCATATAACGAGAGCCCATTTCCAAAGGCGTATCCTCATAGTCTCCACCTCGGGTGGTGACGAAGATCAGGTGCCGCCCCTTCGACATGCCGTGGCAACCTTCTGCATCCGCATAAAAAGTAATACCATCGACCGAAACATTCTCAATATAAGTTTTTAGCAGAGCAGGGAAGCCCAGATCCCAAAAAGGGGCTGCAATGACAATGAGGTCGGCCTGAGCGAACTGATGCGCATAATCAAAGCGCCGATGATTTCGCTGGCCTTCTGCGAGCAGACGTTCACGTTGTTGAAAGAAATCTCCGCTCAGATAAACAAGAGGTTCATCCATCAAACATAGCGACTCAATCTCATACTTACCGGTGACTTCCAGCTTTTGCATCAGATAATCGGCGGCTTTCTTTGTGCGAGATTCCTCCCGACGAATGCATGAATCGACAAACAGTAGTTTTTCCATTTCTAAAAATTCCTTCTATTTTTACTAAATTACATCATAATGATACTACTTCTTATATTACTTATATAGCTATCATTATGTAGCATGTGGCATATTTTAAAACCTTAATTGACAAGGGAATTTAGTTGTTTATACTAATTGTAATGTAAATTGCAAGTAAAAGTTTTTCAAATGCAATTTCAAGGAGGAAAAAATGAGAAAAATTTTATTGACAGTTCTGAGCCTGCTTTTAGCAGTGACGATGTTGGTGTCATGTGCACCTTCAGAACCACCGGAAACGACGGATCCCGCTCAGGAAACAGATGAGCCTGGTGTAACCGATCCCGAAGAGCCGGTAGACCCGGAAGAGCCTGAAGACGAAGTGTTTAATGTCGTTAACTTGGTTAACGGAACTCTCGGCGACAGATCTTTCTTCGACTCGGCAGAAGCAGGATTGGCAGAACTAGAAGCAGCCGGCCGCATTACCTATCGCACCATCGAAATGGGCGGCGCTGATGAAGATCAACCCCAGTGGCTCAGCACTTTATATGAAGTGTCTGAATCAGGGCAATATGATCTCATTATCTGCGGAACCTACCAAATGCCCGACTACCTGAATGAAGTAGCTGCTGAATACCCTGATCAGAAGTATTTGATTTACGACTCAGCCGGTGTAGGCGACAATATCGTAAACATCAATTACAAGCAAAACGACATGGGTTATTTAGTCGGCGTCTTTGCAGGAGCAATGACACAGGAAACCAGCCTCGATAAAATCAATGAAGACAATGTACTCGGATTTGTCGGCGGCGTTGACAGCCCGGTTATCAATGACTTCTTGTATGGCTTCCTCTTAGGTGCTCAGTATTCTAATGAAGACGTCAAAGTAGATACCCGTTACGTCAACAGCTACGTAGACCCGGCCAGAGCAAAAGAATTGGCCATCTCCATGATCAACGACAACAATGCTGACATTATCTGGGGCGTTGCAGGCAACTCCGGTAATGGTGCCGCTGAAGCCGCACTTGAAACCGGAAAAGCATGGTTCATCGGCGTAGACTCTGACCAAGAGCTGACCTTCTCTGATGAGTTGGCTTCAATCACATTGACCAGCGGACTTAAAAACATCGGCAATTCCATTATCTGGTTCTTTGATGAGCTGGATGCCGGGCGTGAACACTACGGTGAAGACCTGCTGCTCGGGATTACCGAAGGCGGAGTCGGCATCGTGACTGACAAAAACTTCGACACATATGCACCTGATGAAGTTAAAGCACTTGTTCAGGCTGCAGAAGAAGGAATCGTCAATGGCGAGATCGAAGTCCCAACAGCTATTGGTGATGAGACCGGTGCCGTCGAAGAATTGAGAGATTCACTGCAACCATAAGACAATAAACTAAATATTCCATAAAAGCGGATGTTTCATGGTGGATGGTCAATTTGACCATCCGCCATTATGAAACTGAAGAAGTGGAGGAGAGGAGAAGCCGATGAGTGCTGCTGAGAAAACGGCTCGGGATGTGGAGCTCGCTGTTGATATGAGAGGAATCTCCAAGGTATATCCCAACGGAATCGCAGCGAATCGCAATGTTGATTTTTCGGTTCGTAAAGGCGAAATACATGCACTGATTGGTGAGAATGGAGCCGGCAAATCTACACTTGTCAAGATGCTTTTTGGCATGGAACAGCCAACAGTGGGCGATATTTTCATCAATGGAGAGAAGAGCGAACTGTCATCTCCGGCAGAAGCAATCAAGCAGGGTATTGGGATGGTTCACCAACATCTGATGCTTGTACCAAGTTTGACTGTGGCTGAGAATATGGTGCTGGGTATGCCACCTAAAAAAGGCATTGCCATAGATTACGATGAAGCTGTCAGAATGACCAATGAGATAGCAGAACGCTATCATTTTAAGATTGACGCAGAAAAGCGCGTCATGGATATCCCTGTAGGTATGAAACAGAAGGTTGAAATTTTGAAGGCTCTCTTGCGCGGAGCAAGAATCCTAATTCTGGATGAACCTACAGCGGTATTAACATCAAACGAAACGGTAGAGCTTTTCCACGAGCTGCATAATTTGCGCGACGAGGGCTTTACCATCATCTTTATTTCACATCGCCTAAATGAAATCAAAGAGCTCACAGAGCGAATGACTATTATGCGTGGAGGACGTTCAATGGGCGTCTACGAGACTGCGCATATAAGTGAGCAGGAAATATCCCGTCTGATGGTAGGACGTGATGTTGTTTTGCAGTTGGAAAAAGATGAAGCCCAACCCAAAGAGGTTGTTCTAGCTGTTAATGATGTTTCTCACACTAACGAATGGAACAAACTCGTATTAAATAATGTTTCCTTTAATGTGCGCGCAGGCGAGATAGTAGGTATTGCCGGTGTTGAAGGCAACGGACAACGAGAGCTCGTAGACATACTCTTCGGTTTGCGCGAGGCGCACACTGGAGAGGTGACGGTCAACGACGAGAGCATTCTGGGTTTAGGTCAAAGAGAGATCCGCCGCAAGGGCGTTTCTTTGATCCCCGAAGACCGCATGCTCTACGGTATTGCCGCTCGAGGAAGCATCACGGACAATATTATTGCGGATCGTTTCGCAGCCAAAAAATACAATAGCGGCCCCTTTTTCAAGACGAAAAAAATCTACGAAGACACCGATAAGCTGATCCAAGAGTATCGCATAGTAGCTAGGAACCAGTCACAGGAAGTTGAGATGCTTTCGGGTGGAAATATTCAGAAAGTGGTCGTTGCACGAGAGTTCTCCAGTGATCCGGATCTGATCATAGCCGATCAGCCCACACGCGGTATCGACGTCGGTGCGACGGAATTCATTCGTAAACGACTGGTCGAACTCAGCCGCGAAGGTGCTGCCGTGCTGTTGGTCTCTGCAGATCTGAGTGAAGTTATGGAGATGTCCGACCGGCTGCTGATCTTTTATGGTGGAGAAATCGTGGCCTGTTTCGATGATACGGATACTGTGACCGACGAAGTTATGGGTGAGTACATGCTGGGTCTGAGAAGACAAGATGATGAGAAAATAGAGGAGGCGGCGTATGTATAAACGAAGAATGCTCGCATTTAATATCTTGCGGGGCTTAGCTGCTATTTTGCTGGCATTGGCAGTTGCAGCAATCTTTATTTTCTTGGCCTCGGACGAGCCATTTGAAGCGCTGAAACAACTCTTGGTCGCACCTCTAGTTTCTTTCCATGGTGACAGTGCCAGTTTCAGCCCTCAGTCTCTGTACCAGATACTGGCTTTGATGATACCGACAATGTTCACCGGCCTTGGTGTCTGTGTTATGTTCTCAGCTGATATGTTTAACCTCGGCGGAGAAGGTGCTGTTTTGGCCGGCGGCTTCGTTGGCGCACTGATTAGTATCTATGTACCGATGCCTGCAGGAATTCATCCCGTTGTCAGTGTGCTGCTGGGTGCTTTGATCGGCGGTTTGATCACTCTGATTCCTGCCTTACTGCGTGTTCGAGTAGGAGCCAGTGAAATGGTCTCATCTCTGATGCTGAACTACGTTGTCCTCTATGTGATTATGCATTTTTTAAACAACGTTTTCGCAGACCGCTCCAAAGGTGCTACGCAGACCTTTCCTTTTCTGGAAACTGCCAAGATCCCGCAGATGGTATCAGGTGGCTCCCGCTTAACCTACGGATTTATTGTAGGCTTGGTCTTTGTGGTGATCATCGCAATCTTTATGTACCGAACACGCTGGGGTTATCAGGTACGCATGATTGGTATCAACCCAAACTTCGCTAAGTACTCCGGCATGAACGTGATGTCAACTTTGGTTCTGGCGCAGTTCATCGGCGGTTTCCTCTCCGGTATGGGAGGCGCAATTGAAGTTCTGGGTCGCTACAATACTTTCCTCTGGAAAGAGTTACCCGGCTTCGGCTGGACCGGAATTACGATTGCGATTCTGGCCAGAAACAATCCCGCCTTTGTTCCTTTCGCGGCTTTTTTCCTGGCCTATCTGAACCGGGGCTGTCAGTTGATGTCAACACACAGCGACGTACCTTCGGAAATGATTTCTATCATTCAAGCTTCAATCTTCCTCTTCTTTGCGGCTGAGCAGTTCTTGGCCGGCGCACGCCAGAAACTGGTGGTTAAGAACACTAGGGATGAGCTGGCTGCCTTGGAAGCTGAAACAGTACAGGAGGGTAAATAAATGTCCGGTTTTTTAAGTACGGTATTAACAACTGACTTTGTTTTTGCGATCTTTCGGATTACTGCTCCCATTCTCTTTGCGGCTTTAGGAGCGGTGATAGCACAAAAGGCAGGAGTAACCAATATCGGTTTGGACGGTATTATGATGATTTCAGCCCTCTTCGGCACCTTGATCAGCTACTGGACTCAGAGTTGGATCGTAGGTGTCTTAGGTGCAGTGATCGTAGGTATGCTGATTGGACTGATGATGGGCTTCTTCGCCTTGCGTCTGCGCACTGATATTATCCTGACAGGTATCGCCGTCAATATGTTGGGGGACGGAGGCACGATCTTCCTGCTCTATATGTTTACGGGTTTAAGGGGCAACACGAGTTCACTGAGCTCGCCCAATATTCTTATTCCCACGGTAAATATCCCCCTCTTAAAGGACATACCGATTCTTGGCCCGATCTTCTCCGGTCATGCAGTCTTGACGTACCTAGCCTTTATTCTGGTCTTCGTCGTACGCTTTATGCTTAATCGCACGCCTATCGGCCTGAACATTAGGGCCGTGGGTGAGAACAGTGACGCCGCTCGATCTGTCGGAATTTCTGTCAAGCGCGTTCAGTATACAGCGCTGATCTTGTCAGGTGCCTTAGCGGGTCTTGGCGGAGCCTTTATGTCCATGTACTACTCACAAAGCTGGAACACCGGTATGGTCGCAGGTCGCGGTTTCATTGCACTAGCAGCAGAAGCGATGGGACGTGGTCAGCCGGTTGGAGCCATGTTCAGTTCATTGATTTTCGGATTTGCTCAAGCTTTAGAAAGCCGAGTATCCGGTATTCAAGGAGTCTCGTCTTTCTTGGTAGCGGCGATTCCTTATCTTGTTACTATCGTTGGTCTGGTCCTCTTCGTCTGGAGCTCTAAGCGCAAAGCTGAGCGCCGTCGGAGGATGATCAGTACATCTGATTGGGAGTAAATATGTTAGAAAAGAAAATCCCCGTCATTCTGGACGGAGATCCTGGTCACGACGACGCCATTGCTTGGACTTTGGCGGCGTCGTCGCCATTATTGGAGATTCTTGCTGTTACCACAGTAGCGGGAAATGTCACTCTGGATAAAACAACTTTAAACAGTAGAAAAATTTGGACCTTGCTCGGTCAGGAGGTCGTAATCGCCCAAGGCTCTGACAAGCCTTTGTTTACGGAACACATTGATGCGCCCTCCGTGCATGGAGAATCAGGCCTGGACGGTCCCGCTTTACCTGATCCCGAAATAAAATTACATGAGCTGGGCGCCGTTGATTTGATGGCGAAATTGCTACGTGAAGCTGAAGAGCCGATTACGATAGTTCCGACCGGACCCTTGACTAATGTTGCGACACTTCTATTAACTTATCCTGAGCTGAAAGAGAAAATTGCCCGGATCTGTTTCATGGGCGGCGGAGCTGCCTATGGCAATTGGACACCGGCGGCAGAATTTAACATTCTGGTCGATCCGGAAGCCGCTCACGTAGTCTTCCATGCAGGCGTACCTCTAACCATGTGCGGCCTGGATGTAACAGAGAAAGCCTTGGTTCAGCCTGAAGACATCGAGCGGATGCGACAGATTGATAATCCGGTCGCGCAAATAGTTGCCGAATGGTTAGATTTTTTCTACCTTTTTCATAAGGAAAAAGGCTACCCCGGCGCTCCGGTGCATGACGCCGTGGCCGTGATCGCTCTAACTAATCCTGAGATTCTCACAAGCGAAGCATGCTTTGTTGATGTTGAGTTGACTGGTGATTATTGTCGCGGTGAGACGGTAGTGGATCGTTACGGTGTGTGGGGACAAGAGGCGAATGTGGATCTGGTGTTCGACATCGAACGGGAGAAGTTTGTCGATCTGATCTGCTCAGCGCTGGAATCCTATGGGGAGGTGGAACAATGACAGCGATGAAAGTTTGGCTCGATGCCGACCCGGGCATAGATGACGCAGCAGCAATTTTGCTGGCGGCGAAAATGCCCGAAATTGAAATTATTGGTGTCTCCGCCTGTGCAGGCAACGTAGAGCTTAAATATACCTATGAGAATGCACGCAACCTGATCACCTATGCCGGTTTAGAGGTGCCGGTGTATAAAGGGGCAGAGCGGCCGCTTCTGACAGAACCACATTTTGCACGGGAAATTCATGGCGAGAACGGTTTGGGAGGGCAGACACTGACGCCTTCTAAAGCTCAGCATGAAGCTTTGCCGGCCTGGGATGCCATCTACCAAGCTGCTTCCGACTATGAAGACTTGACTCTCGTGATGATCGGACCTCTGACAAACTTAGCTATTGCCTTACTCAAATATGCCGATCTCAAGCAAAAGATCAAGCGCGTAGTCCTGATGGGCGGAGCCGTTTCCTATGGCAATACGACTCCTTCAGCAGAGTTTAATATCTACTTCGATCCGGAAGCAGCTGATATTGTTTTCTCTTCAGATTTGGATATCGCAATGCTAGGATTAGACGTTACTATGCAGGCATCTTTAAAAGCCCAAGATATTGAGCGATTAGGGAACGTGAATGAGCAAGGAGCCTTCTTGGCCAATTCCATGCAACAGACCCTTACTTGGGCCGAAAAGCTGTTTGGGCTCGATTTTGTCGCCATGCACGATCCTTGCACCTTCCTTTATCTGGTCTATCCTGAGCTCTTTTACTCAGAGAAAGCCGGTGTGAAGATAGAGACCAAAGGTAAGTTGACGCGCGGCAAGACAGTCTCGGATGTCTACAGTGATTTTCATTTCCAAGAACGTACTGTAGATGTCGTCTTGGCTGTGGATCGCGACCGCTTTTTTGAATGTTTTCTGGAGATAATCGGCCGCTATTAGAATGAGCCTGACATGTTATTTATCTGTTATAAAAACTGTAGTACTTGCAAAAAAGCCAAAGCCTGGCTTGACGATATCGCGACCTCAGTCTTAAAGGGCGCTTAGATGATCTGTCTGACGAAGAAAAGCTTGATCTTTTGACCAAAAAGGAAAACGCTCTAATGGTCAGACGTCCGGTCTTGGTCGATGGTGACACCGTCCTCGTCGGATTTAGGGAGAGTGAATACGAAAATTTGCTCGGAGGAAAATAATTGGAGTAGAAACGAGTAACGTTGGTTTGGGGTAACGCTTGGCCAACGTTACTCGTTTTCGACTGTAATCTGGCAAACCTTCATGGCATCCAAAGCGGTCTGATGCTGCTCCGGTGTCACGCCTGCACAGGCGGATGCGTCCACGATAATTTCAGCTTCAGGTAAAACCGCCTTAGCGATAAGTGCATTGGAAATAATGCAGATGTCGGTGCAAAGTCCTGCAAAGCGCAAACTGCGAATGGTTTCCTCTTCGTTAAGTTCAGCCAGTAGCTGAGCTAGCTCGACTGAACCGAAAGCAGGTTTATCAATAATTGTGGTTTGCCGCCTTTTTTCTAAAGACTCTTCTATCTGCCAACCCTCGCTTCCTTCTAAACAGTGTGTGATCGGCAGTTTGCGGCCTTCCTGCGTTTCGAGATAGTCCTCCTGATGGGTATCGCGTGTGAAATAGACCTTGTCAGCCGGATAGCTGTCGATCAACTCACGCACGCGTGGCAGAATAGCCTCAGCTTCCTTAGTCCCAAGGCTACCGCTGATAAAATCATTTTGCATGTCTACGACTAAAAGTAAATCTTGCACTCAAATCCCTCTAATTTCTTTAATCCTTGTTAGCATCTCTGATATCCGACGGTGTACGTTCTTTCAAACTCATATTTCTGAAATATGCTCTGACACCGCCACCCGTAGGTGATTGTACACCAAAACCGACTTTGATTTTCTTAGGCATGGGCAGCCAAGCGAGGCGCACCATGAAATATTTGTCGCCATCCAGTGAGTAATGTGCGGAGAAGGTATCGCCTTGGCGGGCCAATAAGAGCCACACTTCTTCTCTGTTGATATACTCGCCGATGGCATCATCGGAGCGATCTCTCGTGACGACTGATACTATGGCCGGAGTTCCTTGATCCGTTTGTTCAAAACATATCTTGGTCCAGAGCTTTTCATTATCATAGGCCATGAGTATGGGTGCGTCGAAGTCTTGATCAAAGTAGCAGCTGACACGGGCTTTGAAGATGAAGTCTCCTTCAACTTCGCGATAGCGGAAAACAGCATCGCTCTTCACTTTACCGTCCAGCGGGTTGACGAAATAGTCTGATTCGGGCAAGGAACGTAGTCCCACACCATCTTCCATCAGTCTATATTCTCCTTCTATTAGCCATTGCGTATTGTCAAAGTTCATGTGATACGTCCTTTCCTGATCGTAGTAGATCTGCTTACGCTTGCTAGAGAAAGCTATTACTATAATTTAAAATAACAGATTTCAACTTGGGGGAATATCTAAATGTGACCATTTCCTTGCTTAAGCTAAGCTTGCAAAAGACCAGTTTAGTGGTTAAGATTTTAGCAGGTTACCAATTGAAACAGCTAGCTATGAGGGCTTGGCTTTTGTTAGACAAATTTACGTTCCTGCAGGACTGGGGACAGGATATGAGGTAGATATGGAAAAAGACTACGAAGCATATTATTTAAAGGATTTCATTTATTTTGCGCTAAAAGGTTGGCGCAAGATTGTTTTATTTGCTCTGATTGGAGCAGTTCTCTTAGCCGGAGTGGCCCTTTATCGCAATCGAGAGCAGGAAGTGCCTGCCGTCAGCACGGAATCAATTGAAGAAGCAGAGGTGGTACTGACAGATGAAGAAATCGCTGCTATTCGTGAAAAATTGATCGCTGACGACACTACTGTAATTCGCCATAACAAGCGGATCGCTTTCCTGAGAGAAAATATTGGCATTATGAGCGAGCATCTGAGTAATAGTGTCTATCTGTCCTTAGACCCGGATTCTCAGCCTCTGGCGACTTTCAGTCTGGAGATAGTGATGAATAATATCACTAACGAAAATGATGAAATTATTGAACAAAGACACCTGCTCCTAAGCCTCGATTATCTACGATCAATGCGCAGTAATGCCTTTTACACCCATTTAGGTAGAGAAATCTTTTCCTCAGTCACTGGAGACAATTTGCGTGAGCTGGTAGATGTAAACCTTGCGGCAGACGGTAGCATTGAGTTCAAATTTACCGGTCCGGATCAAAGTTTCGTGCGTAAACTGAGCACTGCTGCTCAGGAGTATATCTTCCTTGAAGCAGAGAACCAGATCAGCTTCTCCTATCCTCATACACTTAATATTATTGAGGAGAACTTTCGAACTGTTAAAAATCCGTCCATCAGCCGAGAAAGGCAAAGGATTGAAAGTCAAATCGAAGAACTCGATGCAGAATTGCAAAGTACAATTGACACTCTAGATAAATATATTGAAGTAGATTTGGAAAAGGAACTCGAATTTGAACTTGAGCTGGCTTTGGAAGAGAAGATTAAGGCACAAGCAGAGGCGGAACAAGAAGAAGTAGAGGAAGAGCTGGCTAAGAGCGCCAGCGTATCCCTGTACACCATCGGTGGCCTGATCGTAGGTATTATGATTGCAGTGATGTGGAATTTCTAT
Source organism: uncultured Mageeibacillus sp. (assembly GCA_964346175.1). Classification (GTDB taxonomy): domain Bacteria; phylum Bacillota; class Clostridia; order Saccharofermentanales; family DTU023; genus DTU032. Next base: position 79,781 of record CAYFTG010000004.1, on the reverse strand, counting down.
CGCGGCGCATCTGCCGGCAAATTGTTGCATCCTGCAGATCTTGCTCGCAGCATCGGCTTGCTTTACATTAATGAAATCTTTGTTCAGTCTGAGGAAACGATGGAGAAACAACGTTTCGCTTCGGCGATTGACCGCTGGATTGAGCGCCGCTATCTGGGAGCCAAGCTGCGGGATGCAGAAGCGACGGAAGTGAGCGCAGAATATGCTGCTTCAGTCATCACTGGCGTCAGTGAAAACAGGGAAGACGCAGACGCTTCTGTCTATAAGATCGCAGCTCTTTCGACTGAGGATGCTGCCGTGCAGACTGCCTTGGCTGCTATCAATCAGGCAGCTGAATTTAACGGGGGTAAGAGTTTCGAACTGATCTCTCTCGCAGACTCGATGAGCGAAGTTGCTGTAATTGATGCGCTGAGAGCGACAGATGCGGCCATAATTATGGTGCGTCCGCGTCAGACAGAGATGCAGAGCTTGTTGCGTTCTTTGGAAATATCACAAGAGCTAAAGAAACCACTCTTGGGGCTGATCTCAGTCGAAGTGCTCAACAATTAAAGTCTGTGTTTTGCATAAGAGATAAATCTTCTGCAGAGAAAATGCAAATTAAGTAAAGGGGCCGGCTGTTTTTGCAGCTGAGCCCCTTTTGCAATAGAAGGAGTATCCCCGGGACGCTGGACCTTTCGGCCATCCAAACAGCGTCCCGGTGGTGGGAGAAGGTAATTTTAATTAGGCAAACTGCGACTGATACAAGTCGTAGTAAGCGCCCTCTTTATTGAGCAAATCATCATGCGTGCCTTCTTCGGCAATCTCTCCATCAACTAAGAGCAGAATATGATCAGCGTTTTGAATAGTCGAAAGGCGATGCGCAATTACGAAAGATGTACGTCCTGAGATTAACTTGTTCATTGCATCTTGAACGATGATTTCTGTGTGGCTATCTACATTCGAGGTCGCCTCGTCTAAAATCAGCATCGGTGTGTCCAGAAGCATTGCGCGAGCAATAGTGAGCAGCTGCTTTTGACCCTGTGACAAGTTAGAAGCTTCATCACTAAGCATTGTATCGTAGCCCATAGGCTGAGACTCAATAAAGTCGTGGATGTGTGCAGCTTCTGCTGCTTGAATAATTTCCTCGAGGCTGGCTTCAGGACGTCCATAGGCAATGTTTTCCCGAATCGTGCCCCTGAAAAGCCATGTATCCTGCAAAACCATAGCAAAAGAGCGCCGTAGGCTCTTACGACTCAAATCCTTAATAGGATAAGAATCGATGCGAATCTCGCCCTTTTGCGGATCATAAAAGCGCATCAAAAGATTGATCAGCGTGGTTTTACCTGCTCCGGTCGGTCCAACGATAGCAACTAAGCTGCCGGGCTCAGCAACGAAAGAGAAATCTTGGATTACTGGCACATCCTCGACGTAGGAGAATGAGACATTGGCGAATTCTACTTCGCCGCGGGCGTCAGTCAGGACATGTGCGTCTTCTTTATCAGCGGGTTCGGAATCTTGCTCCAAGAGAGAAAAAACACGATTGGCAGCAGATAATGAAGACTGCAAATCTGCAAAAATATTGGCAATCTCATTGATCGGGCCGGAGAAACGGCGCGAATAGAGAATGAAAGAAGAGAAATTACCGATGCTGAAGCGCCCCTGCAGAAACAAGAGAGAGCCGAAGAGTGATACCAGTGCCAGAGAGAGGTTAGAGATCAGGGAGATGGAAGGACCGTTCAAAGCTGCTTGGTAGTCAGCTTTGAAATAGGCTCCAATGCTCTCGTTGTTTACTTCTCCGAATTGCTCAGCAAAATAATCTTCCTTATCGTAAGCTCGGATGGTTTTTTGGCCAAAGAGGATTTCTTCTACATAGGCGTTCATTTCGCCTAATTTCCTCGAACGGATCCGGAAGAGGGGGCGGGTCTTTTTAACACGGTAGATTGTGAAGATTATAGTTGCGGGCAAGATAAGCAGGAAGACTACTGAGAGGGCCAGGGATATTCGCATCATCATGAAGAGGGAGCCGAGCACGGTAATACTGCTGGCCGCCACTTGCACGAAGTCGTGAGTCATCGACTGGCTGACCAGATCGAGATCGTAGGAAATGCGGGAGACCAAGTCTCCGGCTTGGTGCGTATCAATATAAGAGATCGGCAATTCGACAATCTTGTCAAAAGTGTCCTGACGCATCCGTTCAACTACATTTTGAGCGGCACGTACAACCAGTCTGACCATGAAGAAATTTAGCAAGGCTGAACCGGCGTAAGCTACTAGCATTAGCAAGGCTCGCGTGATTGCTAGAGAGAAATCAGTTTGACCGACCCCGACACCCATTGCGTCAATGGCCTGACCTGCAAAGCGAGGTCCCCACAGTGCTACCACGTTCGCCGCAATCACAAGGACCATGCCCAGCAAGAAGCGCCACGCTTCAGATCTCATATATGATAAAAGTCTGCGGAAAATTGCGCCATAATTTCTAGCTTGGACTTGATCTTTATTTCTTTCCGTTAACATTAGCATTTATCAACCTCATTAGTATTCATAAGCAAGATCATAATTGTCAGAATCTTGGCCTTCACGTGTCTGCATGTTTGCGATTTCACGATACGGTCTGCATGTACGTAGCAATTCTTCGTGCGTACCTTGAGCTAAGATTTTGCCCTGATCAAGGAAGATGATTTCCTCCGCTGCGCGCACAGAACTTACCCTTTGTGTAATCACAATCGAAGTACTCTGGCTGAAATTTTCTCTAATGGCGCGACGCAAATTCGCCTCTGTCTGAAAGTCTAAAGCGCTGGAAGAGTCATCGAGCAAGAGAATTGCGGAATCGCCGAGCAGAGCTCGACTGATTAGGAGGCGCTGTTTTTGACCGCCAGACAAGTTAACCGCTTTAGAAGCCAGTATGAAATCGAGGCCGCCTTCTTTTATGTCAAGAAAATCGGAAGCCTGGGCAGATTCACTTGCCTTCAGAATCTCTTCATCGGAAAAATCTCTGCCGAAAGCAATATTTTCTCGTACAGTGCCACTGTGGAGGAAATCATTTTGGAAGACACTGCCGAACAAACTGTGTAAGTCTTTTCTGTGCAGGTTCTTGATATTGACTCCGCGCAGCAATATTTCGCCCGAGCTGACATCGTATTGACGCAGAAGTAGGCGAATGATCGTGCTTTTGCCGGAACCGGTAGGACCCATAATGCCAAGGGTGGCTCCAGGGTATAGTTTGAAGTTAATATCTTCCAGATCTAGCTTTTCACCTAAATACGAGAACGAAACATTGCGGAATTCTATTTCAGGCACGGCAGAGTTGAGCTCGGGAAGGTCCATCAGCTCTGCTTCGTTCTGAGTTTGGTTTTTGTCCAAAGGCATTTGCAAGACTTCGTTGATACGTGATGCCGAGGCTGAGGCGCGGTTATAGATGTTGAACATGCGGTTCAAACCCAGAAGCGAGTTCGTGATCTGGATAAAATAGGACATGAAGGCAACGATGGTACCCGTTTGTACCAAACCGATATTGACAAAGTTCGCACCTAAAATGAGTACGACAGCCAGTCCACTATAAAGAATTACATTGACGAGAGGCGACAATGTAGACATACGATAGCTGGCAGCGACTTCTGCTGTTTTGACATCGCGATTGGCTACGGCAAAGCGGTCTTTTTCATACTCTGTTGTGTCTAGGGCTTTGGAAACTTTAATGCCTCTGATGTTTTCGCGGATAACCTGCACCATCTCGTCAACCTTGCGCTGCACTTGACGATACATGGGTATGCCGCGTTTCAAGATGTAGCGAACCAGGAGGAAGAGTGGGGGGACCAAGAGTAGGAGCACCAGAGCGAGCCGCCAGCTTAGGATAAAGCAGAAAATGACACCGCCTACAAAGAGCATGGCAGAGCGTATACCCATACGCAGGGTTGCTCCTAGGAAGCGGTGAACAGCATATGTATCCGAGGTAAGGCGCGATTCCAGGGAGGAAATTGTCAGCCGATCAATTTGTCTGGCCGACAAGCCCAATGAACGAGTGAACAAGTCCTGTCGAATTTTCTTTATTGTCAGAGCAGAAGTTCTGGTCGCCATACGATTAGCTTTTACGTTTAAGTACCACGCTAAAATGGCGCAGACAATCATGACCAAGCCCCAGTTGATGATGCTGTTAGCCTGTCTTGTAGGCACCACCTGATTGATTATGTAAGCTAAAATTGCCGGCAGAACAACTTCAAGAAGCGTACCGCTCATTTTGACGATTGCGTTTACAACAATTTTGCTGACATGAGGTTTTACATAAGATTTCAGCATTAACTTCCTTCCTCAGAAGTATCCAGCATGCTGGCCAGATTTTTTTCTCTCACTCGTTCTGTCGCGGTGCTGCTCAAATGACGCAATAGCCTAATCAATGTTTCCTGATCTTCAGGATTAAGTGCGCCGGTCAAAGTCTCATTCCAACCATTAAGATATTCAATCACGCGCGGATAAATAGCTTCAGCCTTTTCCGTCGGGAAAAGCAGCTTAGAACGGCGATCTTCGGGATCCGTCTCGCTGCGAATGTAGCCGTTAGTCACCATTTTTTTAACGGTTCTGCTGACAGAGCTTTTGTTTAGTAAGAGGCGCTTGGCTAGATCGTCGTGAGTTAAACCCGGTCGTCGACATATTTGCAGAATATAACTGATTTGATGGCCTGCCAGGTTTTCAGCAGCAAAGGCTTCGGCACGGTCCAGTATTGAGGCACGATAAACGCGGTTTAGATATTTTTGTATTCTTTCCATTTTGCTTCCCCATAATGTTGCGCATGCAACTATTGCGCGTGCAACTATTATCCTACAAAGTCGGCAGCTTAACAAGGGGCCAATTAACAAGAGCACAAGTAACCTATTTATAGGAAAAATTTCGTTACAAGACAATTTTGCTAATCAAGTATAATTGGGCCGAGTTAATGAAGCTGATTTTTTCGATGACAGGAGTTATAGATGATAATTATCAAAGGCAAATACAATGAGGCCAAGGTTTTCACTAATGACTTAGAAGAGACTGCGCACGAGCAGATTCAAACACTCTGTGATCAGCCCTTTGTCGCCGGAAGCAAGATCCGCATCATGCCTGATGTGCATGCCGGTGCCGGTTCTACAATTGGTACAACTATGACCATTATCGATAAGGTGGTGCCGAATATGGTCGGCGTTGATATTGGCTGCGGTATGGAAACTGTGCGCTTGGCGGATAAAGAAGTGGATTGGGTGGAGCTGGATCGTCTGGTGAAAAACAGAATTCCTGCAGGCTACAACATTCGCTCTAAGCCACATCCTTATCTGCAGGAGATTGACCTTTCACAGCTACGTGCTCGTCAAGGCGGTAAGAACGATGCAAAGTTGAAGCTGGATCGCGCGTATCGTTCTTTGGGCACTTTGGGTGGTGGCAATCATTTTATAGAGGGTAATCGCGATGAAGCTGGTCGACTCTATATCGTTGTCCACTCCGGTTCGCGACATCTTGGTCTGCAAATAGCTCAATATTATCAGCGAGTGGCACAAAGGGAGCAGCCGCATTCGCTAAAGGATCTGGCCTACCTAGAAGGACAGTCGCTGGAAGATTATTGTCATGACATGCAAATAATGCAGAGGTACGCCGTTCTCAATCGCAAAGCCATTATGGACGTCATGATTCAAGGTATGGGTCTAGAAGTAGAAGAAGACTTTACTACCACTCACAACTATATTGATATGGAGCATCAAATCTTACGCAAAGGCGCAATTTCTGCTCAGGAAGGGGAGTTGGCTCTAATTCCGTTCAATATGCGCGACGGCTCCTTCATCTGCAAGGGCAAAGGTAACCCGGACTGGAATTATTCCGCCCCTCATGGTGCCGGTCGCGTCATGTCACGCACGCAAGCTCGGAAAGAAATTTCCTTAAAGTCATTGCATGAAGATATGGCCGGGATTTACACAAGCTCTGTAAAAAAGTCGACTATCGACGAGAGCCCCTCTGCCTACAAACCTATAGAAGAAATCAGCGGACTGATCAAAGATACGGTGGAAGTGCTTCACCATATTAAGCCGGTCTATAATTTCAAGGCTTAACTTTCTATTACAATTTCATCAATTTTGCTAATAATTAATACGCGACCAGTCTGAATTGTGTCATACTGGATCTATAGTTGATTCATTTTGAGGCGTAAGGAGACTAATTATGGATGCGATCAAACACTTACAGGACGCAATTCGTCTTGCGACGGTTTCACATGCGGATCCTTATGAGACTGACTGGACCCCTTTCCGTGAATTCGTAGACTTTCTGGCAGAGTCCTACCCTCTGATCCATGAAAAAATGGAATGCAAGCTCATTAACGATTTCGCATTGATCTATCGCTGGCCCGGCACATCATCAGAGTCTAAGCCGATCTTGCTCACCGCTCATTACGACGTAGTAGCTGCGAGCGATGAGGACTGGGAGCACCCTCCTTTTTCCGGTCATGATGATGGTGAGAAGATTTGGGGTCGCGGCACTTTGGATGACAAAAGTTCTCTTGTAGCGATCATGGAGGCTGCCACTTCTTTGCTGGAAGCAGAGTATACTCCACCCTACGATATCTACTTCTCATTCGGTTTTGATGAGGAGGTAGGTGGCAATTTAGGTGCGAGCGAAATGGCGCGTTATTTTGAAGAGGAGGACATAAGTTTTCGTTATGTCTTAGATGAAGGCGGCGCTGTGACAGAAGGTAAGTCATTGGGAGTAGATGCGGAACTGGCGATGATTGGTATCGCTGAAAAGGGAAACAACAGTTTCCGTTTTCTTTTCCGCGGCGAAGAAGGTCACTCTTCGACCCCGCCAACGTCAACTGCCGTGGGCAAGATGGCAGCATTTATCCATGACGTGGAAACCAATCCTCTCCCGTTGCGAATGACCTCTACTCTTGAGGCCACTCTGACAGCTCTAGCTCCGTACAAATTGGGAGTAGAGGGCTTTATCCTCTCTAGGCCGAGGTTCTTTGCGCCTCTAATTTCCAGAATTCTTGTAAAAAACAGACAGACAGCCGCCATGCTACGTTCAAGCATAGCTTTCACTATGACTGAAGCAGGGAGCGGACATAATATTTTACCGCGCACGGCTACTTGCGTGGCCAATATTCGGGTTTTGCAAGGTGACACTGTGGACGGAGTGCTCGAGCATCTCAAAGGCTTAGGGCATGAGTACGAAATTGTGGATGAGATTTTGGTCAATGAGGCCACCTCGGTTTCGGATGTTGAAGGTGAGGGCATGACTTATACGAAGGAGATAATCGGTAAAGTCTACCCGGCTGCTGTCGCGATGCCTTATCTGATGGTAGGAGGAACTGACTGTCGCTATTATGACAAAGTAGCGGACAATGCCTATCGCTTCCTGCCGCTTAAACTCAGTTCCGCTGAACTAGACACTATGCATGGCCGCGGAGAACATATAACGCACGAGAATTATTTCAAGATGATTGAGTTCTATACGGAATTTTTACTTAATCTAAAATAAGGATTCCGTTCGATAGAGTAAGAGCTAGATAATGTGAGGAGACGTTATGGAGTTTAATGTCAATCATCCTATCCTCTTTGTATTGGCCGGTGCGGTCATATTGTATGTGATAGGACAATCTGTTTTCTTTATGCGCAAAGCCTATTTACGGGCTCGGGAATTGAAGATTGATGCGAAGGTCTTGCGAGGTGTAGTTTTCGGCAGTGCAATATTCACGATTGCGCCCGCGATCGGAGTTTTGCTAGGTCTAATCACTCTATCCCGCTTCCTTGGTTTGCCCTTGCCATGGTTACGGCTTTCGGTCGTAGGGGCTCTGACCTATGAATTGCCGGCTGCAGCGGCCGTAGCTCAGAATTTGCAACTGCCTATGGATCAAGCTGTGACGGATGGCCCGGCCTATGTTTCCATTGCCTGGGTTATGACTCTCGGAATCTTGTCGGGATTATTTATCATTCTGTTCTTCCAAAAGAATATGAATAAAAGTTTGCAAAAACTCAAGAGCAAGGATCAACGCTGGAGCGCCATTTTAATGGACTCGCTCTTTGTCGGCATGATCGCAACCTTCCTCGGCATGGTGTTTGCCGACATCAGGTCCGGACTTGCAGGCTGGATTCCGGTTTTCGTCATGCTCTTTTCAGCGTTGCTCATGCTCATCTTTGGCCTTTTCGTCAAAGTCCTGAAATGGAAATGGCTGGAGAATTATGCGATGCCCTTTAGTATGCTGGGAGGGATGGCCTTTGCCATACCCTTGACCCAGTGGATCGGAGTCTGATCATGAAAAATATCAAATATTCTCAATATCCTGAAAAGATACACACTTGGGGACGGGTGTCACTGATCTTGGTACTCTTGGCCTTTGTGTCTTATCCCTTCTTAACATCGGTGATCTTTAATGTCTGGCCTGACGGCAAGGTTATCTTACAAGGTCTCTTGGCTATTGCTCCGGTTTTTTGGACCGTTGGTATCATTGAGGCCTTCACCTTCAGTCCTATGTTGGGCTCGGGCGGTTCTTACCTCGGTTTTGTTACAGGAAACCTTACGGCCATGAAGGTACCTGCAGCGCTCAGAGCAATGCAGATCGCAGAAGTTGAACCCAACACGGAAGAGGGGGAGGTTATCTCTACAATCGCTATTGCTGTGAGCTCAATCGTCACCACGCTTATCTTGATCTTGGGTATTGTCTTGTTAAACGTACTCAGTCCCATTTTGGAGTCGCCAACTCTCGCGCCCGCCTTTGCCAATGTACTGCCGGCTCTCTTCGGTGGTCTTGCAATTGTCTTTCTGGCCAAAAACTGGAAGATCGCTGTAGCGCCGGTGGCATTGATGTTAACAATCTTTTTGATCGAGCCTTCTCTTTCCGGTGCCGTTAGTGTATTAATCCCGATCAGCGTACTGGTGACAGTGGGCGTATCAAGGATAATGTATAAGAAAAATGTAATTTAATTTTCTCTTATTAGCTCTTGGTAAAAGTGCTCTGTGGCCACAGAGCACTTTTATTTGTGTTATCTTATATTTCCGTGCAAAATCCATTTAGAGGGGGAGAGAAGGAAGAATGAGAGAATATCGGACAATTCTTCCATTTATTCGTGAGAATAAATGGCGTTATGTTTTCGGAATTATCGCTTTGCTCTTTGTGGACGTAGCCAATCTGCTGGTACCTCAGGTTCTGCGCAGATTCGCTGACTGGGCACAGCTGGGTGAACTGACCCTGGAACGTAGCGGTCAGACCGCTTTACAGATACTTATGCTTGGTATGGCTGTCGCAGCCGGGCGCTATTTCTGGCGCGTTTATATATTTGGCACTGCTAGAAGATTAGAGTATTGGCTGAGGGACAAGTTATTTAAGAAGTATCTCACGCTTGATGACAGTTTTTTCAATCAAAACCGCACCGGCGATCTCATGGCTCATGTTACTAACGATGTTTTGATGGTGAGAAATTCTATGGGTGGCGGCGTCATCATGATTGTCGACGCTGTCTTCATGACCCTTTTCACAGTAGTCATGATGATTTATACCGTCGGCTTTCGCACAGCGATGGTAGCTTTGCTTGCGCTCCCGTTCATCACAGTGGTTGTGTTCAGTATGTCTAAACCGCTGCAACGCCGCAGCCGCGAAGTACAGGATACTTTTTCCGAGCTGACAACTGAAGTGCAGGAAAATATTTCCGGTGTTAACAGTATTAAGGCCTTTGGTATTGAAGGCGACCGTTCTACTGCTTTTGGCGAACTTAATCAAAAGTATCAAAGGAAAAACCTGGATATGCTGCGTATGAGTGCGCTATTTGACCCTTTGATCCAATTTATATCCGGTATCGCTCTTGTTATTTTTATGCTTTATGGCGTTCAACGTATGCTCAGCGGCAGTCTGTCTTTGGGTGACTTTGTTGCTGTCCTCAACTACCTACGCCTGATGGTCTGGCCCCTAATGGCAATCGGTTTAGTGGTTAACAGCTTCCAGCGAGGTATCGCTGCAGTCGGTCGGATCAATGAGATCTTTGCTGCCGAACCCAAAGTAAAGGAAGTTGCCACACCGGCCAAAATTATTGAAGCTGAAGAGAAGGATCAGCCTCTTAAGATCGAGTTTAAGGATGTTTATTTCCGCTATGGTGATAAACTGCCTTGGGTGCTGGAGGGCGTCAATTTTACCTTAGAGGGCGATGAAAGCCTGGCTATTTTAGGTCGAACCGGTTCAGGTAAGAGTACGATTTTGAATTTGCTCTTGCGGCGCTACGATGTATGCAGTGGTCAAATTCTCTTGAATGGTGTTGACGTCAGAGATGTAGCTTTTGAAGATCTCTACAGTAGGATTGCCTTTGTAGAACAAGAGAGCTTTTTGTTCTCGCGAACCATAGCGGGGAATATTGCTTTCAGTAGTGATGATGCTTACGATCCGGTAGCAGTTCAACAGGCTGCCGAGTTTTCTCAAGTTGCGTCCGATATTGAAGCTATGCCCGAGAAATACCGTACCTGGGTGGGTGAGCGGGGCGTGACCCTTTCAGGCGGCCAAAAACAGCGTCTAGCCATAGCCCGTGCATATTATCAAGATGCTGAGTTCCTAGTTTTGGATGATTCTCTCTCTGCGGTGGATACAAACACGGAGAGAGAAATTCTGAACCATCTTGAGGATTTGGAACGCGGCTTGATTCTTGTCAGTCAACGTGTATCGACAGTACAAAGAGCCGATCAAATATTGGTCTTGGAAAACGGTACGATTGCTCAACGTGGTACGCATGCGGAGCTCTTGGAAGACAAAATGGGCTTCTATGCCAGGTTGTATCAGAGGCAATTGCTCGAAAGTGAACTAAGAGAAGACGGAGAGGGGGCGTAAGATGGCACAATCAAACTATAAACATCTGGATGATCAGGAGCTGAAAGCAAAAAGACCGGACCGCAAGAGTTTACGGCGTCTTTATGCATACGCTACGCCATATTACAAGCAATTCCTCTTTATCTTTGTATTAATACTTGTTTCAGTTGTTGTGACCTTGGCTCAACCTCGGCTGATTCAGCTCTTGATTGACAATAATATTGCTGTCTTGGTAGCGCCGGGCAGCAGTGCATCTGAACAAGCTGTGGCCAGCACAGGTGCCACTCGTATGGCTTTACTCTACTTGGCTACTGTGATTATTGCTTTTGTGACCGGCTACAGTCAGGCTTATCTACTCAACAACACGGGGCAGAAGATATTGAGGAAGATCAGGCAGGAGCTCTACGACCATGTACTCAAGCTGCCGATGACTTTCTTTGATCATTACCCGCAGGGCAGTCTGGTCACTCGTGTGACTAACGACACGGAGACTTTGAATGAGATGTTCACCTCCGTGTTGACTACAATTTTAAAAAGTCTTGTCACTTTAGTGGGTATTGTCGTAGTTATGTACAGTATGGATGCTAGGCTGGCAACCTATGTACTGATTCTGACTCCGGCAATTATTACTATTTCAGTGATTTTCCGCCGCGTCATCCGCAAGATTTATTATGCACAGAGACGCGTTCTCTCGATGATAAACACTAAACTATCCGAGAATATCTCCGGTATGCGTACAATTCAGGTTTTTCACCGGCAAAAGCAGGTGAGCGAAGAGTTCGACGAGATCAACCAGGAGTATTTGGACTTAAGTAGTAAAGAGGTGCGTTATTATGCGACTTACCGCCCCTTTATTGAAATAGTGAGATCACTGGGTATTGCGGGCCTAATCTGGTTTGGTGGGCGCAGTCATCTCGAGGGTATTATTACTTTCGGTATCCTGTACGCCTTTATCGACTATATTCAGCGCTTCTTTCAGCCAATTCTTGAATTAGCCGAAACGTTCAATATCATTCAAGCTGCCATGACTTCAGCTCATCGCATCTTCCGTTTAATGGATGAGGAAGTAGAGGATATGGGTGGCTCTGTTTCTGTACCCGCAGAAGGCTTAGATGGCAAGATTGAGTTCAAAAATGTCAGCTTTGCTTACAATGAAGGTGAGTGGGTGCTGGAGGATGTCTCCTTCAAAATGGAACCGGGAGAGTTTCTAGCCTTCGTTGGTGCCACCGGTGCCGGCAAATCGACGATTATGCACCTACTGTGCCGCTTTTACGATATTGATCAAGGTCAGATCTTGATCGACGACGTCGATATAAGAGATTACGATTTGAAACAGCTGCGCGAAGCCATTGGCGTCGTCCAGCAAGATGTATTCCTCTATTCCGGCAGTGTGATGGAGAATATCAGTTTGAATCGCCCTGAAGTATCAGCGGCTGACGTGCGCAAGGCCGCACAGATTGTCAATGCGGACTCCTTCATTGACAGCTTACCGCGACGTTATGACGAAGACGTCATGGAGCGCGGCAGTACGCTCTCTTCGGGACAAAGGCAGTTGCTGTCTTTCGCGCGTACCATCGTTTCTAAACCTTCACTGCTGATTCTGGATGAAGCGACTGCGAATATCGATACGGAGACGGAACTCTTGATTCAAGATGCGATTGGTAAAATGTCTAGCAATCGCAGCATGATTGCGGTGGCGCATCGTATTTCGACTATTGCAAATGCGGACAAAATAATTGTGATGCATAAAGGGCGGATAGCAGAGCAGGGGACAAGGGAAGAATTACTGGCCCGGGACGGTCTGTTCAAAGTGCTCTACAAATTGCAGTACGAAGAGTTTTAGCCCGAGTTGAAAAAGAGGCATAAACAGTGGCGCTCAAGTGATGAAGCGCCACTGTTAATATGTAGAGTTATAAAATTAGCTTAGCAGCTGCAAGCATCCAACGCCTGCTTCAGATCTTCGATGATATCTCTAGCAGACTCTAGACCTATGGAGATCCGTAAGAGATTTTGCGCGATATCCGCATCTTCTAAGGCCTCGGGACTATAAGTATTGTGTGTCATGCTCGCGGGATGTTGGATCAAGGTTTCCGCATCGCCTAAAGAAACTGCCCTGCGGCAGAGTTTGCACTCGTTAACGAAACTGGCGCAGTAGTCTTTATCCCCATCTAGTTCAAAAGAAATCATTGCACCCGGCAACATCATTTGCTCTTGGGCTAACTTGTGGTCGGGGTGAGATTCCAGGCCAGGATAGAGGACTGTTTGTACACGCTCATCCTGCTCTAAGAACTCTGCTACTGCTTGGGCATTGGCACAGTGTTTTTCCATACGGATATCAAGTGTCTTTAGGCCGCGGCAGATCAAGTAGCATTCGAAGGGGCTAAGAACTGCTCCGGTCAAATATCTCAAACCGTTACCCGCAATTAGTTCCACCATCTCTGCAGAGGCGACAAGCGCACCGGCAATCACATCGCCGTGACCGTTGAGATATTTGGTGGCTGAATGAAGTGCGATGTCAGCGCCCAGCTCCAGAGGCCGTTGCAAGTAAGGGGTGGCAAAGGTGTTATCCACCAGCACTTTAATCTCGGGATTAAAGGCATGAGCGATTTCAGATAGTTCCTTAATGTTCATAATCTTTAGATTAGGGTTGGCAGGAGTTTCAATATAGACAACCTTAGTTTCGGGACGTAAGCTTGCTTTAAGATTTTCAGTTTGACAGAGGTCAACGAAATCAACATCTATGTTGAAACGAGGAAAGCCTTCGTTGAGCAGCTCATAAGTGCATCCGTAAAGTGTTTTGCAGGCGATAACATGATCTCCGCTACTTAACAATGACCATAGGGCTGAGCTGATTGCTCCCATTCCGGAAGCGAAAACCAGACCGGCCTCTCCACCTTCAAGCTCGGCCAAACGCGCGGCCAGCTCTCTTTGGTTCGGGTTGTCAATTCTGGTGTAAAAATACCCGTCTTCCTCACCGGCAAACATAGCGGCACCTTGATCAACGTTGTCAAAGTAAAAGGTAGCGCTTTGATATATAGGGCTTACCAATGGTCTGAAATTCTCTTGTTCAATGGAGCCACCATGAATCTGCATGGTAGCAAAATCTTTTTCTTTCATAATCCCCCCTCTGAAACATATGATATTTCTATAAGATGATCGTAACTATCTGAAGAATTATTGTCAAGATAGAACAAGGACTGCTGTGTTGTTACACAGCATCCTCGACCACGAAAAAGACTTTCTCCATTACCGGGGGTTGTTCCGGAAAGTCGCTCCTATTTGTTTTGATTCCAGCTATGCGATCTACCTCGTCCATACCGTAGATAACAGTGCCGAATGCCGCATATTCACCATCCAGAAAAGTGCTGTCTGCGTGGCAGATGAAAAACTGCGAGCTTGCAGAATTGGGTACTTGTGTCCTAGCCATGGAGACAACACCGCGCACGTGGGACAGACGATTGTCGACACCATTGGAAGCGAATTCACCCTTAATGGTCTGCTCAGATCCGCCGGTGCCCGTTCCTTTCGGATCGCCACCTTGGATCATGAAACCCGGGATGATGCGGTGAAAGATAATGCCGTCATAGAAATTTTCAGAAACGAGTTTCTGGAAATTTTCAACTGTGATTGGTGCAGCTTCCGCATCTAGTTCAATTATAATGCTTTTACCGCTGTCCATAAGAATGTTGACCAGATTCGTCGCTCCGGCCGCCTTGCTGTAACCTGTTGCTTGCATAGCCATAGTATTATTTCCTTTCCTAATTGACTAAAACTAAGTTTACACTAAGATCTTGCAGGCAAGCCGGAACAAAATGACTGCGAGATCGCCAAATCGATAATATAATTCTGCTGTGACAGAAAATAAAGTTTTAATCTGCTAAGATAAATCTAAAGCAAGTATCTGAACTTTCAGTCTGAAAGCGTTATAGAAAGGGCTAACTATGGAAAGACTTCACCCCAAAATTAGAGCATTTAATGATGAAAGTGGTATAGTTTTATCTCTATATCAATCTACCCCGCACGTTGGTTCCGATCCGGGATCAAATGCAATTCGGTTCAAAAACCTGATACGGGAAGCCGAAGAGAAACTTTCGCAACATCTAGAGCGGAAGGATCTCAAGGAAGCAATGGAAATTTTGCGCGATCTGCAAAGCGATACCGTTTTCTGGAATGATCGCAGCGAAGCCTTTGCTCTGTTCTTAAGGAATGGTAAAGTTCTCATTTACAATCTATCGGAAGCAGTGGAGGACAGAGTCGTAGTTCAGGAGATCTTGCATTTATTGCCTTTGCTTGCTGCCGAACAACATATTTCGTCCCATTACATTTTAGACTTGGGAAGAGACCGCTTCTCTCTTCATTTAGGAGATGGTACAAATCTGACAGAGGTTGAGGACCACGGCGTTATGAGTTTCAGTGAGCTCTACGATGATCTCGATGCCAATGCTGATGTTAACTTCGGTAGCTATGGTGGAAAGAACGGTACCGCTTTTCATGGTCATCGTTCGCCTGCTGAGATGAAGGAGAAAGATAAAGAAAAATATTATCGTTATCTTTCGGAGAATCTGACACCGTATTTAATGGAAAAGGCTATGCCTGTTGTCCTCTCCGGAGTCCGCGAAAACATGGCCGATTGGCGTTCCGTAGAATCTAATGATATTTACCTTCAAAAAGATCTGGGCAAGCCGTTGCATGACTTTGACTCTCAGAGCCTGAAGGCTGCAGTCCTTGAAATATTTGAGCAAATTCAAGAAGAAAAATTGCAACTCGGCATGGAAAGTCTGGCTAAAGGTCTAGTTGATGAAAAGGCATCAACCAAGATGGATGATATTAAAAGAGCTGCAGAAGAATGCAAGATCGAAACTTTGTTTATACGCGTCGACTATCGTGATGAAGAAAAAGAAGAGTTTGATCACTTGGTTCAGGAATGTTTCCAAATGGGAGGCAGCGTCGTCATGGTCCCTGTATCAGTAAAGGAGATGGAGACGAGAATAGCTGCTCGCTTCCGCTACTAAAAGGAGTATGTATGTCTGAATACAGAATTAGCAGAAATTTCGAATTGGGCGAAACTGAGGTGCAATCACTTATCCGCGCGGCCATAGCTGCGCGCGACAAGGCCTACGCTCCCTACTCAGAGTTTAAGGTCGGAGCGGCTCTTTTATGTTCTGACGGAAGAGTTTTCTGTGGCTGTAATGTTGAAAACGCCGCCTATGGAGCAGGCATCTGCGCTGAACGCGGAGCGGGTATGCAAGCCTTGGCTGAAGGAGCACGCGATTTCAGCGCCATTGCAGTTGTAGGATGGAAAGATGGTACTGAAGAACAAGAACGCAGCTTATCTTATCCCTGTGGCATCTGTCGTCAATTTTTGAACGAATTTACTGATGGACGGATGCGTGTTTATGTAGCTCGTTCCACAACGGATTATGAGGAAAATGATTTGGCAAGTTTGCTGCCTCATAGCTTTGGCCCCAAAAATTTAGAAGATTGAACCTGCACTCAATAAGTCGTATTAATTTATGATAGTGGATTTTTATTAAATTGTATAAAATATAGTGACTGCAGGTGATCTAAGCATTTCCTGCAGAATTTTTAGCGAAATTTTATGCAATTGTATTTGACATTTTATATTTCTTAACATAAGCTTAATTTATTGACTAAATATTGATGAGATATATCATGTTCTTCAAAACCATTTGCTATATTACGAATTGAAGTTATGATAATAACATCAAATCAGAATAATATGTATGGAGGTTGCTTAATGCAGCTAAATATGACAACTGATTACGCAATCAGGGCTTTGCTCCAGCTTGCTAAATCAAACAACACCCTATCAACAACAAAAATTGCAGAAGAAATGAAGATACCCGGTAACTATTTGCCCTCAATCATACAAAAGCTGCGCGAAGCCGGTCTCGTTTCTGTAAAGCGAGGAGCTAAAGGTGGTTCCACCCTGGCTAAACCTGCAAGTGAAATTACATTGTTTGAGATCATCAATGCAATGGAAACCACTACTCGTCTAAACAAATGTTTAGAGGATGACGAGTTTTGTAATCGAGATGCAACTGACTATTGCAAAGTTCATAAAGCATATGAACACATGCAAAGTCTTCTCGATTCATGCATGCAGAGTGTTACCCTGGCTGATCTTATCTAGCCTTTGAACATTTCAAACTTACTGTTTGAAACTATGCTTTAGTCTTCGAAAGCAAACACTTCGGTGTTTGCTTTTTGCTGTAAAAAAGACACATCCTTAATAGCTGCTTATATTTGTTAGAATAAAGAAGATACGTCTGCAACTATGGAGTAGGGGGATAAGTCAGTGTTTGCAAATGCATTTTCAGATAAAAAACCCACAATAGCAATCATCACAGGTGCTTCGTCAGGAATAGGAAGACAATTCGCACTGGATTTAGATTCTGACACACGCTTAGACGAGATCTGGCTGTGTGCCAGGCGAGAGGAGCTTTTGCAGGACTTAGCGGCTAAGCTCGACAAGAAAACGCGCATTATCTCGGGCGATATAAGTGAGTCTGCGTGGCGTCAAAAACTCTTGGACGAGATCAGCGAGAGCGGTGCTCAGATTCACACCCTCATTAATTCGGCTGGCTTTGGTAAGTTTGAAGCCTTTTGTGATTTGGACTGCAACGAGCGCATGGTTGAAGTAAATTGCAAAGCTTTAACTGCCGTAACTTCGCTCTGCCTTCCATATATTGTTAATGGAGGCCGCATCATAAATATGGCTTCAGTTGCAGGTTTTATGCCGCAATACAAGGCTGCGGTTTACGCCGCCAGCAAAGCTTATGTCATCAGTTTCTCCCGTGCCTTACATCAGGAATTAAAAGATCGAAATATTACTGTAACAGCAGTATGTCCTAATCCCATGAGAACTGAATTTTTTGAAGTCAGTGGAGCGGATATTGAGGATAATCCGATTAAGAAAATTGGAATCGAAGATGTTGAACGGGTAGCTGCTCGAGCCTTAAAACGTTCGGATCAAGGCAAGGATATGTCGGTCTGCAGTCTTCCTGCTCGCTTTCTACGCCTCGTCTCGCGCATCATTCCCCATCGCATGGTACTGTGGTTTGAACGGAAGAGTGGTTTTTAGCGGCATAGCTTATGCGAAATAAACCGGATCCTCTTCAGCCAAACCATCTACTGTGAGTCGTAAGACTCTATCGCAAACCTCTTTTAAGTACATCCTGTCATGTGAAACGCTAATGATAGCACCTCCAAAGGCGCGCAAGGCTTCTCTGCTTGTTGGCCCGCTTAAGGGAGATAGATGACGCGTAGGTTCATCGAGGATGAGGACGTTGGCTTGTGACAAGCGCAACTTGGCATAGAGCAGCTTCGTCTTTTGACCTCCTGAAAGCTCGTCCGGGTGCCGAAGCATCTCTTCGCGTGAAAAATGCATGCTCCCCAGCAAATTGGAGGCTTCCTGAGAGTCTTCCAGTTTTCCGGACCTAGCCAAATAATCAATTGCAGTCCCGGGCGGGAAATCAATCAGTGAATAATCTTGTGGCATGTAAAAAACTCTGATATCTGTTCTCTCTATTAATTCTTGGAAAATAGCCCAAAGCATGGTGCTTTTGCCGCTGCCGTTGGCTCCGGTTATTCCGATGTGCTCGGGTCCCTTGACCGATAGTTTGAGATTGTTGGCCAGCACACGATCGCCGATTTTAAGCTGTGGACAGTAGAAGTCTATCACTTCCTTATTCGATGGCAATTCTGAGAGATCTGATACGAAAAAATCTATCTCAACCTCCATATCTGTACGACGAGTGCGCCTTTCATATTCTCGTTCAAAACGCTTGCCTGTAGAGGTTACTGACTGCATTTTCTTTTTGAGCAGTCTTCCGCCGGCCGGATCTCCTCTGGAAATAGTGTTCAGCTCATGGTTAACACGATCTCGGATCTGCTGATAGCGCTTAATCTTTTCTTCATGTTCCTGCTCTTCCTTCGCTGCCATTTGATTCTGTTTTTCCACGGAGGCATAAAGCTGTTTGCGATAAGCATCGAACGATAGTTTACTAACGGTGCTGCGGGCTTCTGTGCGGCGCCAGATTTGCTCTAGGTGAATAATCGAGGTGGCTGTGTTGGAGAGCAGCTTCTCGTCGTGAGAGATGTAGAGAAGGGCGCGGTCGTACTTTTGTAGGAAAATTTCTAACCACTGCAAGGAGGGGAGATCCAGATTGTTACCTGGCTCATCCAGCAGAAGTATGTCAGGTTTTTGCATCAAAATATGGAGCAGACGCAGTTTCAGCAATTCGCCACCGGAAAAGCTGCGTAAGGGTCGTTCCGAGAATAGCAAATCTATGTCCAAAGAAAGTTCGGAGGCACAAGAGTAGAGTTCGGGATCCGAAACAAAATCGGCAAAAATTTTATTTGCCTCTTGCTGAGCAAGTGCAGGACTGACCTCCTGCTCCAAGAGGGCGCTCTTACAGCCTCCTTTGCTGATTTCGCCACTCCAGGAAAGGTAGTCGAAAGACTGCTCGGGAGCATGAATTAAACGTAGGAGGCTGGATTTGCCGTTTCCCTCTGCGCCGATAATGGCCATTTTATCGCCTTCGTGCAAATGGAAACTGAGATTGTCGACCAGTGTTCTCAAATCTCGCGATTGAATGATGGTCAAATCTCTAACTTGCAGCATAAAACTTCTTTCTTAGAAGCGACCTTGTTTCTCCAAACGATAAGCAGGCCTAAAGAGAGGACCGACAAAATCGTTATAATCGAAACCGTGTTTGATAGCAGCGGTCACATAATCCTTAGCTTTGCGCACGGCTTCATGGATGTCCAGATCCAAAGCAAGGCCGGCAGTGATCGCAGCGGAAAAGGTGCAACCCGCACCGTGAGTGTGAGCAGGTTCAATCATCGGGTTGGATAGGATAGTGAACTCTTCGCCGTCGAAGAGAATATCAAGAGCTTCGTCGCTTCCTACAGCCTTACCACCTTTGACCACAACATATTTTGTGCCCAAGGCGTGAATGGCTTCTGCAGCTCTTTTCATCTCATCTATAGTCGTAGGTGTACCCAAACCGGACATTACGCCCGCCTCGAGCAGATTGGGCGTTGCGACTGTTGCTATGGGCAAGAGCAGTTCGCGAATGCTGTCTGCTGTCTCCGGGTTAAGGACTTCATCAGTACCTTTGCAGGCCAAGACCGGATCGATAACAATATATTTGAATTCGTTTTCATTTAAAAACTTGGCTACCTGCTCCACGATATCGCAAGTGCCCAGCATACCTGTTTTGACAGCTGTAATCGGTTTAGTACCGGCAGCGATAGTTTCAAATTGAGCTTCTACAAGAGATATATCTAGACTAGTCACGTGATGACTCCAAGTTTCCTTGTCCATCGTTACGATAGTAGTGAGTGCTACTTGTCCATAAAGACCGTATTCCTCGAATGTAGTCAGGTCGGCCGCCATTCCGGCGCCACCACTTGCGTCGGAGCCTGCGATAGTTAATGCACGTATTACTTCTTGATCCATTTCTTCCTCCTGGGGTTAAAGTTCAGAATATACAGTATACATGATTGCATAATAGCTTGAATAGGAATTCGGCCTAAAAAGAGAAGCTTTGTTACAGGCAGTTTGATGAGCCCATATTCTCAGCCAGCAGCTCAGGAGTACTTATTTGTCGGCGAATTCCATGACTTGAATGTCCGGGCGAGCACAGAAACGAGCGTGTATATGAACAGTACCGACGCCATTACTGATCAGAAGCAAACTGTGTTCGTTCAGCTGATGCCGGCCTCTGACGTAACGTCGACCCAGGTAGGGCAGAATCAAGGGAATACCAAATAATGTTACCTGTCCGCCATGTGAATGTCCTGAGAGATAGAGAGCATTTCCGGAAATAGGCTTATACTTGCCGACGAAGTCCGGCTCATGACACAATAGCAGCCTGAAATCGTCAGCTGTTAAGTCGGACCTGTCGATGAACGCAGGAAAGTCGTGGGTAGCGTTTTTAAAACCGTATAAGGCTAAGTCTTCTATATCCGCCCAGCTGTTTTCTAGGATCGTAAAACCTGCTGCTGTCAGCACTTCGGTCGTGTATAAACGATTTCTGACGGTCTCAACATCGTGATTTCCCAAAACTGCATAGCAGGGGCAATACTCACTGAGCAAAGTCAGCTGACGGATCAGTTCCGACTTTAATTGCACGTTCTTAAGGTCAGTCTTTTCTTCGACCAGATCGCCTCCGAAAAGTATCAGCTGCGGATCTTGCTCGAGAATGAGATTACAGAGACGTTCGAGATGCTTTGTTGTAAAGACGGGACCCCAATGGACATCACTGAAAAAGACGGCACGTTTACCGGCAAAGCTGCCCTTGGTTTTGTCAGTAGGAAGCTCTTGCAGCCGCACACGAAGTCGCCACGGAGCAATTTTGAAGCCGTAATATAAAAAAACTGCCAAGAGTAGCAGAACTATGACGAATATTAATTCAGCGATGGGCATATCGTAATTTTAGCATGTTTAAGAAAAATAGTGTGTATTCGCTATTGCGTAACGCAGGCTTTTGCTAGTCTCTGAAGATGATGAGTGATTGCCTCTTTGCTTCTGATACACTAAGTCCATAAAC
>CAYFTG010000004.1:37069-58324 GCA_964346175.1 uncultured Mageeibacillus sp. | reverse complement strand
CTCTGAAGATGATGAGTGATTGCCTCTTTGCTTCTGATACACTAAGTCCATAAACAGATATTCTATATTGATAGGAGAGCGTATGTTGAAATTCAAACGAGCGATTGTTACCGGCGGTAGCTCAGGAATTGGTCATGCCTTAGTTAATATTTTGCTTAATGCCGGAGTTGAAGTTGTGAGTCTAGCCCGGAGTCGAGCAGACTTTTCAGAGCATCAGCATGCAGACAATCTTTGGCAGATAAGTTGCGATATTTGTGATGAAGAAAATCTGGTAACGGCCTTCCAAGAAATTTCTGAGAAATGGGATTATTGCGATGTCCTCTTCTCGAATGCAGGTTTTGGTATTTCCGGGACAGTTGCCAGTACAGAAAAACAGCAAATTATTAAGCAGTTTGATGTAAATTTCTTTTCTGCCGTTGCCGTGATTCAAAACTGCCTCCCGCTCTTGCGCAAAGCAGCACATCCTCGCATTGTCTTAACCAGTTCGGTAGCCGGGGAGATCTCAATACCTTATCAATCTTTTTACTCCGCTAGTAAAGCATCTCTCAATTTTTTAGCTCTAGCTCTGAATACGGAATTGAAGTCTGATGAGATTAAAACAATTGCAGTCATGCCCGGCGATTGCCAAACGCAATTCACCGAGCGACGCGAGAAAAACCCTGAAACCTGGGCCTGCTATGCCAGAAGCGAAGAACGTTCGATTTCAAAGATGGAAGCTGATGAGCGCAATGGCTATGCGCCTGAGTTTGTCGCCGGCGAATTGTATCGCTACGCACGGAAAGAGCGCCCCAAAGCACTCTACGGCGTGGGCTTTACTTATCGTTTTCTTTTGCTTGCTTATAAATTGCTGCCTCTTAGGCTGAGCAGTTGGGTCGTTTCCAAGATGTATGGATAAAAAAACCCCCTGAATCACACAGGGGGTTTGGTGGACGATAAGAGATTCGAACTCTCGACCTCTGCGATGCGAACGCAGCGCTCTCCCAACTGAGCTAATCGCCCGACAAGCAAATTTTGCTTAATCGCTTCGATATTCTATCACATATAGCTCTTACGTCAACTGTTATTGCTTCTCTCTGCTTCCGCTTGCTCGAGAGCCTTTATATCGATTTTGCCGATCAATGTCTGTGGCAAGTGCTCGCGGAACTCAATTTCTTGTGGCACAGCATGCGTAATTAGAGACTGCTTGCAGATACGCATGATTTCAGCTTCCAATTGCTCCAGATCCGCGCCCTCATGAGCTACTACAAATACTTTAACTACAGACATTTTGTAAGGATGGGGGATACCAATAGCCGCCACGTAGCGCACTTGCTCCAAGCTTGAGATCAGCTCTTCAATTTCCTTAGGAAAAACAGGGATACCGGAGACTTTTAGTGTCCGCTTGAGGCGCCCTTTGAAGTGAAAGAAGCCATCCTCATCTTGATAACCGATATCACCGGTTTCCACCCAGTCAAGTCCATCAGCATGCTTGACGACAGCATGAGCGCTAGCTTCCTCATCATTGAGATAGCCCAGCATAGTAGTGGGGCCGCTGACACAGATCTCCCCGATTTCGTTGGGAGCTAAGGTCTGACGACTTTCCGTATCAATTATTTTCATCTTGATGTTAGCCAATGGCAGTCCGATACCATTTCTATCAGAATATTCTTCCGGCATCACTGAGCAGACAGTGACTGTCTCAGTTAGGCCGTAACCTTCACGTAGTTTCGCAGGTGAAGAGCGTTCGGCTAAGAAGCGGTCAAACCGTTCCTTCAATTCAGGTGTTAAGGAGTCG
Source organism: uncultured Mageeibacillus sp. (assembly GCA_964346175.1). Lineage (GTDB taxonomy): Bacteria > Bacillota > Clostridia > Saccharofermentanales > DTU023 > DTU032. The sequence goes on along the minus strand of CAYFTG010000004.1, from coordinate 56,550 downwards.
CCACCGCAGAAAGCCGCTTCCAGAGACGAAAGGTCCAGCCTCTGCATTTTCTCGGACTTCAACAAAGCTTCATAGAGAGTAGGTACTCCACAAAGATAATTGGCTTTATACTTCTTAAACATCTCTGCAATTGCCTGAGCAGAAAACCTGGGCAAGAGGTGCACCCTGATATCGTTGATAAGGCATGTGTGCATACCGATGCAAAGCCCGAATCCATGAAAAAGAGGAAGCACCGTAATCATACTTTTGCCGTATTTAGGTTCGTCCATCAGCGGATAGCCGAGCATTTGCAGACCCTGATAAGCAATGGCGTTGAAATTGTAATCGCTTAACATGATTGTTTTCGGATCAGCCGTTGTGCCTCCACTATGTAGATAGGTACAGACACTCTTATGGTCTCTGCTGCGTAGGGGAATTTCTCCGCCAGGAGCAGCTTTCTGCACAAACTCATTCCAAGAGCTTGTACCTTGAAGCAAGGCTTTTTCAGGCTTATTTTTGCGTAACTGAAATTTGAAAAAGGGTCGCTTCCAGAAAGGCGCGTGATCAGCCATACCGCAGACGACAAGCGCTTTCATTTGCTGTGAACCCCGCAGAGAATTCAACAAAGGACGTAGTTTATTGACCGCAATATCTGCAATAAAAAGGCCAACACTATTGGTCTGTTCCAAGTGTTTTTCGACCAGTCGGGGCGGGGAAAGCGGATGAATCATATTGCAAATGCAGCCAAGGCTGTTGGCAGCATAAAACGCAATGATAGCTGCAGGGAGGTTGGGCAAGCAGAGAGCGAGTACGTCACTTTCCTTTATGCCACTGGCGATCATCGCACGGGTGCAGGTGTCAATTTCCGCCTGCAGTTCTGTGTAGGTGAAGTTTGTGCCGAAATAAGATAGCGCAATCTCATTCGGTCGTTCCCGGCTCATTTTTTGCAAAGACTCACTCATGGTCAGAGGAGGGATGTCAAAGTCATTTACTTGCCAAGATGTAACGGGTCTAGTCGTAGAATAATTATTTTCAGTCACAAAAAATCCTTTCAATTTTTCAAAACTGTTCAGTGGCCGACATTTCAGGCTCTTTGAGTCCGAATTCCAAACACTGTTCATTTTGAGAAATGCTTGCGAAATTATACCATTTATCGAACGAATGACCTATACTGGCACAAGGAGTAGATCTAATGGCGAAAAAATCAGTTTACATGTGTAATGAATGCGGCCAGGATTTCAGTGGCTGGCTAGGGCGCTGCACTAACTGCGGTGCTTGGAATTCGATGGTAGAAGTACCGGACACAGAGGGAAAGAAGTCTTCAAAAGCGGCACAAGGCAGCTGGGTTCAGACCTTTGACAAGGATGAGGAAGTTAAACCTCTACTTTTAAATCAGCTTGAAGTCGATTTAAAAGAGCGTCTACGTACCGGAATTACTGAACTGGATCAGGTTTTAGGACGCGGTTTTGTACGCGGCTCTTTAGTTCTTTTAGGCGGCAATCCGGGAATTGGTAAGTCGACGCTTGCTTTGCAGGCTGTAGGAAGCTTTCCCGTAGAAGATACGCTCTACATTAGCGGCGAGGAGTCCGCAGAACAATTGCTGATCAGAGCAGGACGGCTCGGTCTAGCGGACAAAGCCATCCGCGTATTGACTGTAACCGACTTTGACGCTATTGAAGAAGCACTGACAACACTCCGCCCCCAAATTGCCGTAATTGATTCTATTCAAACCGCCTACGACAGCTCTATATCTGCAGCACCAGGATCTGTAAGCCAAATTAGAGAAGTGACCATGGGTTTACTGCGCATCGCTAAAGAATTGGGCATCAGCCTTATTCTTACAGGCCACGTAACTAAGGACGGCACCGTAGCCGGACCTCGCGTCCTAGAGCATATGGTAGATGTTGTTCTTTATTTCGAGGGCGAAAAAGACACAAGCGTACGTCTCTTGCGCGCAGTGAAAAACCGTTTTGGTGCTACCGATGAGCTGGGCGTTTTTGAAATGACTGATCGCGGACTGCTTTCGATCAGCGAAAGCTCTAGTCTCTTGTCCAGCGGCCGGCCGAGACATACCGCAGGTTCAGTAGTGACGGCCACTCTGGAAGGTACTCGACCCTTGCTCCTGGAAATTCAAGCTCTTACGGTGGCTTCCCCTTATGGCACACCCAGCAGAATGACTCAAGGTATTGACCGCTCACGACTTTCGCTTTTGCTTGCGGTAATGGCCAAAAGTGCGCGGGTCGATCTGTCTCAGTTTGATACCTATGTTAATGTAACTGGAGGTATCCGTATAAAAGAGACTGCCGCAGATCTGGCTATCATGTCAGCTGTGCTGTCAACATTCCGCGATGAACCCTTGCATCTGGATGCGATAGTCCTCGGAGAAGTGGGATTGACTGGTGAAGTACGCCCCGTGAGCCAGATGGCGAAGCGGGTAGAGGCGGGCCTAAAATCGGGTTGGCAAGAGTTTGTCTTGCCTGCAGCTGGGCGTGAGCAAATGAAGCGTTTCGAGAGTAAAGAGAAAAACAATGTCAAGCTGTACTATGTCAGCAGTGTGCAGGAAGCTTTTGATCTTCTCTTTTCCGGTAAAAATAAGGACATGAAAAAATGAGTAATTTTCTGACCTATGCGATTATTCTGGCCGCCGGTCGTGGCGAACGGATGCAAGCTGACAAGAACAAAATGTTGATGAAAATTGGCGATCACAGCCTTTTAGAGATCTGCTTGGATCGCTTTCACAGAAACGAGTCAATAGATCATGTGTTCCTCGTTGTCCCGGAAGATGTTCCTGCCGAGCAAGTGCTTGAAGAACAGGAACAACTAAGAAGAAAATACCCAAAGTTAGTAGCTTTGCTTAACGGAGGCAAAACACGTCAAGACTCAGTGTATCAAGGTTTACAGGCGGTGAAAAACCATGCAGCGGTTCATTCAGGCCGCAAGCTGGTCCTCATACACGACGGAGCTCGCAGCTTTGTCCCTTCCGCTGTTCTGGAGCGAGTCGTTACCGCCCTTAAGTCTGAACGCGTTGCCGTTGTTGCCGCCTTAGCAGCTACAGATACGATAAGGAAAGTTAAGGATTGTGTGCTGACGGACCTGGATGTTACGCGCGATAAAATATTCCAAATGCAGACTCCACAGGCAGCAGATCTAGATATTCTCTTGTATGCTTTTGAGCTGGCTCAAACTGAGGAATTTCAAGCAACAGATGATATCGCACTTCTCTTACGCATTGGATATCCTGTTCGTGTTATTGCAGGGGATAAGCGCAATTTCAAGTTGACGACGCCTGACGATTTAGAGATGGCACGTCTGCTTTTCGCGGCTGGATATTTTGCAAAATAGTATGAATGTTTATTTACGCAAATATCTACCCGAAATTTTCCTCCGAACCGAACAAATAGCGTGATTTGCAATTAATAGCTATTTGCATGTAGATCTTTTATGTTAGAATTAAGCAAAATGTTGATTTCACTCATTACTTAGGAGGCAAGTATGGCCAAGTCACCATCAAGTATTTATACGCGATTGGCTCTCACCGTGGTAGCACGTTATTATCCAACTGAAGGAATTATTGATTCTTATTGCCTGGATGGTCGTTTTCCCGGTAGACGTGAGCAGAGGTCTGTTGATTCGACGCTTGACCGTGAGGACAGAGGTTTCTTATTTTCGGTTTTCGGCTATCCGTACACTATGCAGGAGGAAAGTCCTGCCTGGCGTGAGCCTCTCGAGCTTTTAACAGAGAAAATTAATGATCCTTCCAGTGATATCGATAGGAGCTTAAACGATTTAGCTGAAGTTGCTATGGATATAACCGGTCGCATTACATTGGCAGAAGAGGGTGTTCGTGAACCGTATTTTTCAGGTTTTGTTCTGCGCGATGGTGAGCTGGCAGCTGTTACTTTAGGTGATGGCGTAGCTTTACTCTACCGACGTGGGATTCTTTACCCTTTGACTGACGACGCAATGGATTTTAACGCCATTGATGCCAACGGGCAGCCTGTATCCGGCATTAATGATTTTGTCGCCGGAGAAGCAGGTACACTGCGTTATTCCAATATTGCTCAGATTGAGCAGGGCGATCAAATTCTGATCTGTAATCAAGAATTGTACCAGGCTCTAGGACAAAGAGATATCATGCGTATCCTTAATAGTGCCGAAGATCAGTATGATGCCTCCGGACTTCTCCTTACATCAGCTTCTGCGCAAGTGCCGGGAACTCCGCTGCAGCTTATGCTGGGTCTGGTTGAATCTGTTACCGAAGACAGCCAAAGGCCATCTCAGCAGCTTAATTTGGGTCGTTTCAATACCCAAGCTGTAATGGGCACGCCTTTTGATGCACCGACTCCTGCCGAGAGCGATGATCAGGCCACACAACGTTACCAGCGCCAGGATATGGTTGATTTCCTGAGTGAACCCCCTGCGGAAGAAGTGCCTTCCCAGACTTGGGCGTCTGAAGATGATGTGAATGCCGCTTTTAAACCGACTTATCCAGATGCAGACGATGAGACAGCATCATTTGATGACCTGGCAGTTGATGACGAAGCCTATGTTCCCGGTTTTGCCTATACTTCTCCTGAAGATCAGCGCAAACGCTTCGGTCGTAGCGATGACTACGACGAAGAAATCATTGACCAAGACGATTATAGCAACGCTTATCAAGGCCAAGTTTGGGATGACAGCTATCTGGAAGACGAGGATGAAATCTACTACGACGAAGATGAGGAGCGCGCCAAATATGATCGTTCCAATCGCAATAAGCAGATCATCTTCTACGTTGTCCTCATCGCAATCATTGCTTTGAGTATTTTCGCCTTAATTAAGCTTTTAAGCGGCGGCGAGGGTGAAGAGGAACCGGGTACGACTCTACCTGTAAACACCGGTCAAGAGTCTGAGGAGCCTCCGGTAATTGTCCCGCCGGTTGAAGAAACAGAACCGGCAACTGACCCGACTATTCCCGAAGATCCCAGTGATCCTGAGCCTGAACCTGAACCTCCGGCAGATACAACTTATGTTGTTCAAACCGGTGATTCGCCTTGGAACATAATAATGAATGCTTATGGTACGTACAGCGAAGAGCTCTATGCAGCCTTTATGGAATACAATGACAAGGCGGTAGGCGATAACATCTTTGCCGGAGAAGAACTACTGGTTCCACCGCGAGCTGTCCTCGACGAAATGATCGGGGAGTAAATTACTGATAAATTTGCTCACTGTTTTGTAAGACAGAGACAAAAGATATAGAATATAGGGCGGCGTCACAATGTTCTCCAGGACACAGTGTCAGCCGCCTTTGAATTATAGAATAATATTTAATAACAAGGAGCCCCGTGCATGAAGCCTCTTAGTCTAAACACAATTCGATCAATGTTCCTAGAATTCTTTAAGGAAAAAGATCATCTTATACTGCCGAGTTTTTCTTTAATACCGAAAGACGACCCCTCAATCTTACTGATTAATGCGGGAATGACCCCGATGAAAAACTGGTTCACAGGTGCAACAACACCACCGTCCAAACGCGTTGCCACTTGCCAAAAATGCATTAGAACGCCCGATATAGAAAATGTAGGCATCTCAGATCGGCATGGAACCTATTTTGAAATGCTGGGTAACTTTTCTTTTGGTGATTATTTCAAACGCGAAGCTATTGCTTGGGCGTGGGAGTTTGTCACAGAATGGCTGGAATTGCCTACAGAACAGCTGTTTATTACAGTTCATTGCGAGGATGATGAGGCCTATGATATTTGGCACGAGGAAGTAGGAGTCCCTGCCGAGCGCATACGCCGTTTTGATAAAGACAATTTCTGGGAACACGGAACCGGACCCTGTGGACCTTGCTCAGAAATGTTTTTTGATCGTGGTCCGGACTTTGCATGCGATGATCCCAACTGTGATGTCGGCTGTGATTGCGATCGCTATGTAGAGTTTTGGAATCTGGTTTTTACTGAGTTTTCTCGTGAAGAAGACGGTTCCTATACTCCGCTAAAGCAAAAAAATATTGACACCGGTGCTGGTCTCGAACGAATAGCTGCCATCATGCAGGGCGTAAAGAGCCTCTTTGAAGTAGACACAGTACGCGCAATCCTAGATAAGGTCAGTGAAATCAGCGGCAAGGAATATGGAAAAAACAACGAAGACGATATAGCCATCCGCGTAATTACGGATCATGTGCGTTCCGCAATGATGATGATTGCCGACGGCGTTATTCCTAGCAATGAAGGTAGGGGCTATGTGCTCAGACGTTTGATCAGGCGTGCAGTTCGCTATGGCAGATTGCTCGGTGTCAAGGAACCTTTCCTTAGTGATCTGACTCAAGTAGCTATTGCACAATCCGTTGAGTACTATCCGGAGTTAAAAAATGAAGACCGTATTTTACGTGTTTTAGTACGAGAAGAAGAACGCTTCGGTCGAACCTTGCAGCAAGGCTTAGAAATATTGAATGAAAAAATAGAGAAGACGCGCAAAGAAATGAAAGATGTGCTAACCGGTGATGTCGCTTTTCTTTTGCACGACACTTTCGGTTTTCCTGTAGATCTGACAGCGGAGATTGCCAATGAACGTTTTCTCAAAGTTGACCGAGAACATTTTAAGCGCTTGATGGACCGGCAAAGAGAGAGAGCGCGCCGCGCAACTCAGGAGAAAGTTTCCACTGCTTGGGGAAGTCTGCAAGTTCCTGCGGAAGTTAAGTCAGTAGGAGAGACGAAATTCTTGGGTTACGAGCAATTGGAGGCAGAAATGGATGTTGAGTTCATTTTGCGCGCCCCTAAAGAATCCAATGTCTTGGAAACTGCATCGGAAGCCAAAGAGGGTGAAGAAGTAATCTTTGTGTTTAAATCTTCGCCTTTTTACGCAGAAGGGGGCGGTCAAGTTGGAGATCAAGGAGTTTTGACTGCTCTGGGCGGAGGTGAATCTAAAGCTGAGGTTCTTAATACGGAAGAGGTTGATGGGATTTACTTGCACCAGGCAAAAATCACTTCCGGCAGTTTCATTAGTGGTATGAAAGTCAACGGTCGAGTAGATCGCAGAAGAAGACTTTCAATTGCCCGCAATCATACTGCGACTCATCTCCTGCACGAAGCTTTAAGGCGCGTCTTAGGTGATCATGTTATACAAAAAGGGTCTTATGTTTCTGCAACGAGACTGCGCTTTGACTTTCAGCACGAAGAGCCCTTGAGCATTGAAGAAAGGGACAAAATTGAAGAATTAGTCAATTCGGCTATTATGGATAATTATCCGGTTGTAACTGAAGTCAAAAGTCTTGAGGAAGCTCGTGCTTCCGGAGCAATGGCATTGTTTGACGAGAGCTATGAAGAGGATGTGCGAGTAATAACAATCGGAGATTTCTCTTGCGAGCTCTGTGGCGGAACCCACCTAAGTTCAAGCGGAGAGATCGGCCTCTTCTTCATTTCGTCTGAGGGCGGCATTGCTTCTGGCGTCAGGCGTATTGAAGCCATTACCGGTGAAGCTGCTCATACTGCGGCTTTCTTGAGCCGCTCTGTTGTCAGACGCTTGTTACAACGTTTCCACCTCGATCAGGCTAACGATATTATCAGCCGTATTGATGAGAGGGAAGAAGAGTTTAAGGAACTCCAAGCAGAACTCGCCGCTCAACAAAGACAAGAACGTGGTGAGGTCGTTTCCGAATTGCTGGATCAAAGCGCTAAGATCGGAGATCTGGAATATATCTTCGCTGAACTTGATGGTTTTGAAGCAGATGAAATGCGCGAAGCCGGAGATCACATACGCGATCACTTGGGTGATAATGCTGTTGTCTTGCTGGCTTCCACACTTGCAGCCGATAAGATTATTTGGCTGGCGATGTTAGGTAAATCCGCTGTTGAAGCCGGGGCAAAAGCTGGTGACCTGATCCGCTTAGCTGCGACAATTAGCGGCGGTAAAGGCGGCGGCAAACCTGCTATGGCGCAAGGGGGCGGTAATGATCCGGAGAAGATTACCGAGGCTTTCACTGCTGCTCGTGATAAACTAAAAGAGATAACAGGAAATTGATCCCCTAAAAAGGAGTTAATTATGGCAGAAGATTGCATTTTTTGTAAAATAATAAATAAAGAAATACCTGCAACGATAGTTTTTGAGAACGAAAATGTTTTGGCTTTCCAAGATGCGAATCCGGTAGCTCCCGTACATGTTTTGATTGTGCCCAAGGGGCATTATGAAAATATTCTCGATATGAGTTCCAAAGCAGAAGGTCTTGAAGAACTAAAGGACCTAATGGCAGCCTTAGAGTTAATAGCAGGAGAGCTGGGAGTTGCTGAAAAGGGTTTCCGCCTAATAAATAATTGTGGTGCTGAAGGCGGGCAGACCGTTATGCACACACATTACCACTTAATCGGCGGGAGAAGTCTAGGACCAAGTATTATCTAAAAGTTTCAGAAATATTAAAGGGACTGACTTAAGCTAAGTCAGTCCCTTTTTTACAGTAGCAAGTTGCTATTTTATTTTTCTTGAGCTTCCGCTGCTTCAATACGCCTCAGCATAGTTTTTTCCACAGCGTTGATGATGTTGTGATAACCGGTGCAGCGGCACATATTGCCAGCCAGTTTGTGACGCAGTTCATCGCGCGTATATCTCTGTCCGGTGCTAACCACACTGTAAGCTGTCATGATCAATCCCGGGGTGCAAAAGCCGCACTGAACGGCTGCTTCATCAATAAAGTCCTGCTGAATGTCGGAAATGGAGCAATCTTCACCCACAAGTCCTTCGACTGTCATGATTTCTTTCCCCTCGGCCCAGATGGCTAGGTAAATGCAGGAATCAAAGGGCTCTCCATCAATTAAGACTGTACAGGCACCGCATTCTCCGACTTCACAACCCTTTTTCACTGAGTGCAGGCGTAGATCGTTGCGTAAGACTTCCAAGAGAGAAGCGCGCACATCGATCATCAGCGATAGCTCTTTGCCATTAACAGTAAATTTTATTTCTTTGTATTGTATATCACTCATTGAAAAGTACCTCCTGAACGACGCACTGATTCGATCAGGCATCTACGTGCCAGTTCTGTCATCAAATGTGTGCGGAATTCTTTTGTAGCGCGCCAACTGGTTCTCGGGTTGATGTCTTCCTTAACTTTCTCCGAGAACAATTCAATTGTATCCAAGTTTACCGAACGGCCTTTGACGGCAGTTTCTGCTGTCCGAGCACGTAGGGGAACAGGACCGGCTACACCATAGGCAATACGCACATCAGAGATGCTTTTCTTATCATCTGAGAGCTTGACATTGACGGAGCAGCCGCAGGTTGCGATATCCATAGCATGGCGCATGCTGTATTTGAAGTAATAGCCGAAATAGTTTTCATAAGATTCTTTGGGCAATAAGATTCCGGTTTGAACTTCTGTGGGCTTTAGATCGACTACTTTAGCCTTAATGTACCAGTCCTTAATCGGAATGCGACGATAACCGTCTTTACCTTTGACCTCTATGATGGCATCAAGTGCCAGTAAGGTAGAGGCAGTATCGGCTGAAGTAACACCGTTGCAGGTGTTGCCGCCGATGGTACCGATATTACGGACTTGCGGTCCACCTACGGATCCGGCTGCTTCGCCGAGGAAGGGTACATATTTATTAATAATTTCGTTACGAGTAATGTTAGTGAAACTCGTCAGTGAACCGATGCGAATGGTTCCATCGTCTTCTAGGCTCACACCCCTCAGATCATCAAGTCCGTAAATACTTACTAGAGTGCAGCCGGCAAGTTCACCGCCACGTATACCGATAAGAACGTCAGAGCCGCCCGCAATGATCTTAGCTTCAGGATGCTGCTCGAGTAAGCTAATCGCATGATCAAGCGATGTGGCTTCATAGAGTTTTTTAATATCGTACTTCATTGCAGCCTCCTATGCTATTTCCTGAGACGTTTTATTTAGATCGTCTCTATTTTTTTCATAATGATCGCGGCGGATCTTGGCTTCCTTCTCTGAACCTAAAAGGCCGGCTTCACTGAAACCTTCGAAGAGTAAGTGCGGTGTGATCGGCAGCGTATTGAAAGCAACGCCTGTAGCTTGCAAAATGGCGTTGCGAATAGCTACGGCAGGGGAACACGTCGGAGGTTCTCCCAGAGCTCTGGTGCCGAAAGGACTGGTCGGCTCAGGATTCTCCACGAAAGCAACCTTCAAGTCAGGGTGGTCCATACTAGTGCAGAGCTTGTAGTCTAAGAGGTTGTCATTCAAGACCCGACCGGTATTTTCATCATGAAGCAACTGTTCATAAAGACCGTAGCCGATACTCATGCTCATGCCGCCATGAACCTGCGCTTCTGAAGTTTGCGGATTAATTAAATTACCTGCGTCATGCACGTTGCAAATGTCGAGTATTTCAACCTTACACAGAGGTATATCAACTTCCACTTCAGCGACGCTGACTCCAAAGGAGTACGCGTTACTCTTAACTTGGTAAGTACTTTCCGCTGTGATGTGATTGCCTTGTTCGTGGCAGTAAAGCACATTGAGTGAAAGATCGCACAGATCCATCAATTCACTACCATCAGTCTTGCGAACAATCTTGCCATCCACTAAATCGAGCATCTCTACCGGCATGCGCACATATCTGTGAGCATTTTGCAGGATGCGCTCTTTGAGAATAGTCCCGGTTTGCTTGATGGAAAAACCGGCAACGTAGGTCTGACGAGAGGCATAAGCACCCAGGCCGAAGGGTGTTATATCGGTATCCTGTGTGGAGACAATGTTGACATCTTCAACCGGGATACCTACAGCAGCGGCAGCCATCTGTGAGAAGGCCGTATCGGCTCCTTGTCCGATTTCAGTTTCTCCGAGCTGAACCTGAATGGAGCCATCTTGGTTCAAGACCATACGGCAGGCGGAAGTCTCGATTGAAATCGGCCAAACCCCGGTGTTGTACCAGAAGAGCGACATGCCGATGCCGCGTCTAACCGGTCCTTCCTGAGGTTCAGAGTAAAGCTTGCGTTTCTCATGGTAATCGGTCATTTCGACTACCTTATCAATCAGCTGATTATATGTGTCGTAATAGTTTTGGTTCTTGCTGAAGTCGCAGATGAAGCCTTTGGGCATTGAATTTTTGCGTCTGAACTGAACCGAGTCTAAAGATAATTCTTTACAGATATCTTCTATATGGGATTCTGTAAAAAAGGTAGCTTGCGGCATGCCATATCCACGCATAGCTCCGCCCGCTTGTTTGTTGGTGTAAACAGTATAGCTGTCGGCTTCAAAATTATCGCAAGGATACAGTTGATTAACTGATCCCATCGCTTTAGCTACGACCGAGTGGCCGTGTGAAGCGTAGGCACCTTGGTCAGAAATGATCTTAAGTTTTCTTGCGACCAGGGTTCCGTCCTCACGAAGCCATGAAGTGATGTGAGCATGCATAGCATGACGAACACGGTTGTTTACAAAAGTTTCTTCTCTTGTTGTATCCATTAAAACCAGACGGCCACCAACGCTGAGTGAAGCGAAAGCAACCAATGGCTCCCAGAGCGCGTCTTGTTTATTGCCGAAACCGCCGCCGATATAGGGCTTGATGATGCGAACGTCACCCCACGGTATGCAGTTGGCTTGGCCGACTACGCGGCGAACGATGTGCGGAATTTGGGTGGAAGAAACAACTACAACACGTTTCTTCTCCACGTAGGCATAGCAAACATTAGGTTCAATATGGGAATGTTGAACTGTGGGCAGATGATACCAGCCCTCAATCTTCCTCAAGCCTTCTTCTTTAATCGCTTCCTCCAAGTCACCTTCGCGGATGCTTGATGAAGCCAGCACGTTATTCGGAGTAATTTCCTCGTGAATAAGCGGAGCGCCTTCTTTCATGCTCTCTCTTGGGTCGAGAATATGAGGGTATTCTTCATATTCAACTTTTATTTTTTCCAAAGCTTGCTTGGCCGCAATCTCATTTTCAGCGATTACGAGAGCAATTTCATCTCCGTAATAGCGAACATGTTCATTCAATAGCAAACGGTCAGCAACATCCTGATGTTCCGGATCTGTTGTCCAGGGATGGCCTGCGGTAGGGAATGGCGTGTCCGGCACCTCAAAGCAGGTGATAATTTTTACCACACCATTTATTTTTTCAGCCTCTGAAGTGTCCATGCTAATGACACGACCGTGTGCAATTGTGGAAGGGAGAATTTTAGCTATTAAAGCCTTTTCATCGCATAGATCAGCTGCATACTGAGCTCTGCCTATAACTTTATCAAAAGCGTCTACTCTTTTGATACTTTTCCCAACGCTCATTTATAACCTCCATTCATGTTAAGCTCGACATAGTGATTTTATATATTTTATCATATTTAAAGCTTGGTAGAGAAAAAATAGCTTTATCAACACAGATTTGCTGTGTTATCTGTGCTAATTATACTATATTATTAACATAATGCTAGTAAAGCTAGCCATATCTTTGGGGGGGACATTATGAGCAAGTTTGATGCAATCTATGAACAGGCGAAAACACTCGCAAGCAAAGCCGTAATAGCGGTAGTTGTACCGGATTCTCGCAGTTTGGAGGCAGTCAAAGAGGCAGAGGAGCTTGGTTTAGCTTCGGCAGCATTTTTCATGACGACTGCGACTGATCAGGAGATTCTGGATCAAGTCAGACAATCTCAATATCCTTATTATGTGCTTGAGTCGGCTGAGGAGGCCGCTGACTACGCGGTGTCTGCTACTGCGGCAGGGGAATGTCAGATGTTGATGAAAGGCAATCTCGACACTTCCATTCTTCTGCGGGCTGTGCTCAAGAAGGATAGCGGCCTAACGACAGGTAAGCTCTTAACGCATGTGGGATGGCTGGATATGCCCAGCTACCATAAGCTCTTTATTCTGACGGACGGTGGAATGATTCCTTATCCAAGCTTAGAGCAAAAGGAAGAAATATTGCAACATGCCGTTAGATGTGCACAGAAGCTGGGCGTTGCACAACCAAAGGTAGCAGTATTGGCTGCTTCGGAAAAAGTTAATCCCAAATTAAAGGAAACTACTGATGCAGCCTATATGAAGGAACAGTCCTTAGAGGGGAAGTATGGAAACTGCATTGTGGAGGGACCCATCTCCTTTGACCTAGCCTATGTGCCCGCAGCAGCAGCTATCAAAGGATATACAAGCCCGGTAGCAGGCGACGCTGATATCTTCTTGCTACCTGATCTTGTCTCAGGTAATATCCTGGCAAAAGCCCTAGCATTTGGTGGCGGCGGCGCAATGGGCGGACTGATAGTGGGGGCGGAAGTACCTATCTTGCTCATCTCACGCAGCGCCTCAGCTCAAGAAGTTATGAATTCAATTGCACTGGGCACAGCCTTAGCTCAGTCGCGGGAAGAAGGGGCAGAGAAATGAAGATCTTAGTAATTAACCCCGGCTCAACCTCAACCAAAGCGGCTCTGTTTGACGAGAAAGAGTGCTTGACTGAAAAGAAAATAATCCATGCGAAAGAAACTCTGTCCGCATTCCAACACATCAATGATCAGCTGGAGATGAGAATCACAGCTTTGCGTGAGTTTTTGCAGGAGAATGATTTAAAAGCTGAAGAACTAGATATCATTGTGTCCCGGGGTGGCATTTTGCCGCCGGTACGGCACGGTGCGTATTACATTGATGAACATTTGGTGGACACTCTCCTTTATCGTCCGGCACAGGAACACGCTTCTAATATGGGGGCGGGGATTGCTTATCAGATAGCTCGGGACGGTGGCGGTATTCCTGCTTATATTTATGATTCAATTTCTGTAGATGAATTATTGCCGGAAGCCCGACTTTCGGGAGTAAAGGGCTATAACCGTGGCAGCTATTCCCATGTGCTGAATACGCGCGCAGTTGCGCGCAAATTTGCTGAAACTGAGGGTTTCGAGCTGGAAGAAGAGAATGTAATCGTTGCCCATCTGGGGGGTGGCTTTTCGATGAATATTCAAGCCAAAGGGGAGTTGATTGATGTAATCTCAGCGGATGAAGGTCCCTTCTCTGCGGAAAGGGCAGGAGCTCTGCCTATATACACCGCATCGGAGATAGCTGCGAATGAAGGCGCAGACGGATTGTACAGCTACGAGATAGGGCGTGGAGGCTTGATCTCTTATTTGGGTACCAACGATGCCAGGGAAGTGCAGAGTCGCATAGAAGCAGGAGATGAAGAGGCAGCATTGGTGTTCAAGGCAATGGCCTATCAGATTGCGAAATATATCAGTTCTTTAGCCGCAGTTGTGTGCGGGAACGTGCGGGCCATCATCCTCACCGGAGGTTTGGCTCATTCCAAGTTTATCACCGAAGAGGTGCAAAAACGGGTAGAGTTCATTGCAGATGTTTACATCTATCCCGGCGAGTTGGAGATGGAGGCTCTGGCTAAAGCCGGTCGGCGTCTCTTGCGTGGCGAAGAAACGGCTTATAGCTTTACGACTAGCTAGCTTTCAGTGTCAGCACTGTCAAGTTCATCGCGGTCAGCTTCATCCATCATGTTATCCCAGTAGTCGCTGAGGAAAGACGCAGATTCCGGATCAAAGTCTCTGTTTTGGCGTAGTTTTTGCTTGTGTTCAAGATCCATCTCTATGGGTGTCTTTTCCAATAAAGACGGATTTTCAATGTACTGCTCGAAGAGGCGTAGACTTTTTATCAGATAGAAACCATCGCAAATGCGTTCGTCGATACTGAAACTAATATCTATCGTTTTTTTCCAGACCAGTTCTCCGGTGGCGACATCTTGGTAAGGCTTTTTATAAATTTTTCCAATGGTGCAAAAAATGGACGTGGTGCCAAACTCGTATAAATGATGGAAGGGGGCTTCGGCGCCGAGACTCCCCATGTGGGAAACAAAGACAGATGAATAAAGTGGAATATTGTCCATGATTGCTTTCGGCATAAGACCATGAAAGTCGAGAAGGCGCAAAACCCATAAAGCAAAACGTACGACGAATCTGGGTAACTTGGTAGCGAACTGAATGAGGCGGTCATCGCCCTTTTGTTGGCCGTCTTTGATGTAGCTGATGTGTTCGCTCATCATGTCTGTTACGTCTTCGATAGTGGCGTGTCCATCACTGCTGATTTTAGCGATGGATTCAACACCCTCATCGGTCATCAAAGTCTTAACTACATAGAGGACATCCATGCTATTGCGGCGATACAGCTTGCGACCGGCGATAAAACGATTTAGGTGCGGTCTGCGATAAAGAGTATGTAGTAAAGCTGAGACGATGACGTTGAAAAGCGTAATCCGCTTTCCTTGGCGGCGTTTTTCGCGAATATATTCTTGAACATTTTCCACACAGAAGGACTTGCCGTAATAAACGGCTGACTCGTTACGGCCCCGCATAACGTAAGGCATTATGTGCATCATCGGATCGCCGCCCTTGACCAGCTTTCCGTCTTTGCGCTTATTAAAAATCATATATCTCCCCATTTGCCTGCTGTCTCAACAGCAAATTAGCATCACCTATTATACACGTCTACCGGTTCTAATCATGTACCTTAGAATTGTTTGCAGAATCTTTCTTTTGTGCATGCTTTTTGGCGCGGTACTTAAGGCCAAAGTGCAAAACCGCCCAATAGAAAAGAATAGCTCCAAAAGTTACATATAGGAGTAGTTCAGATTGAGCTGCTAAGCCGACAAAAATGAGTATCGGTGCCCCAAATATAATTGCGGTACTGCTCCCAGTGATCAGATTCATCGACATGGGAGTGTGGAATAGAGGGTCAACTTCGCGCAAGAGCATTATGCCCGTGCTGGCAGTTCCGGTCACCATGCCGTACATGCCCATCATGCCGGCTACCGGATAGTCAGGGTAGACGACTTTAGTCATCTTGATGTTGTAATAGAGAGTCGCAAAACCGCCCAAAGTAGTCATGATTGCAAAGACCAACCAGTTATCTTTCAAATCTGCAATCGAGATAGTGGCAATAGCACCGACGATCATTACGTCGAAGGCAAAACCGGAAATACGATTTAGCAAATAGGTGTTGGGGTACTGGTAAGACATCCAACCTTTTTTGCGGAATTTCTGCAGGCTGCCGCGCATCAGTAAAGCAAGTATAGAACCAATAAGAAAGTTGAAACCCCAAAGTAGTGGACTCAAGATCTCGACTAAGCCTGCGAGAGCAGGGGAGAGACCGAGGAGCCATAAGAGCCCATAGATTAGACCGTAAGTTAAAAGATAGACCAAAGTGATTAAGGCGACTTGCAAGGTCAAGCGATCGACAGGCTCGGACAATGGAACTTCGTCATCTTCCTGAAAGACTACCTCCGCCTTCTCGCCTGTGTGCTGTACAGCAGTTTTAGGAAGTTTGTTTTTCTTTTTGAGATAATAAAGGTAAGCAATCCCGCCTATACTCGCCCAGACAAAGCCCAAGCTGGCAATGGCCAGACCGAAACTTTGCCCGCCGACAAAACCGTAAGATTCATAAATGGCGCCGATGTTGTTGCCTTGTCCCGGCCCTTGTCCATAACCCATCGGCAGCAAAATTCCTGCTGCTTTGAAGAAATTCGGGGCAAAGGTCAGTGAAGCAATGATTGTAATTAATAAACCAAGAGCACCTTGCATCAAGTAATTTGAGACAATCAGCATGCCAGAGTTAACACTGTTGTAGATGCCGTCTCCCTTTTCTTTTTTTACATCCTGCATCCGGGGGATCCTCAGACTGAGTGCTATAAAGCCGATTGCTAGACCATGGTAGGTAAGCATATGCAACAAATCAACATCTAAAGTTAAGAGACCGGTTTCATTGAGTATTAGTCCGATAAAGCCGGCTATAACTGAGGTCGGGGCTAGGGCATTGCGAAAGAATCTAATTTTCCTCCGCAACAGGTTGGAAAAGAGCAAAAGTGCGGCCAAGACACCGCTTGTGATGATAAAATCCCACAATTCAGTATTAGCTGATGAAAAATCCATAATATCTCCTCTACGTCTCCTCAGTATCTAAGGATTCTAAATTTAGCTATTCATTAAAAATATTTAATTAATTCAATCATATCATTGATACGTAAAATATATGTACATTAATTTCGAGTAATTTGAGATTTTATTTGCTTAATAGTTTCAATATATTTGAAAGCTGAACGTGGATTTTCATTAATGCTTTCGTAGACCAATTTGTCTCGCACGTCAGTAAATTGCAAACGCTGTGGGCCGATGCAATGAACTTCGTGAATTTTATCCAAAGGAAAAAGATACTCAACTTCTTTATTTTGGTTAGAAAACTCCAACCGATCAGGGTATAAAGCTATTGAGCCATGAAGAACTCGCTCGTTTTTCTCGGCTCTAGAAGTTAGAATTAGGATTTCTTCATCATCTGAGAAGATCGGTTGATGCGAATTCATCGCAGTCAAGTTTTTCAAGCTGAAATTTTTCTTCAACTCAGCCAATTGCCACTGATAAAGACTATCTACATGCGGAAAGCGAAGCGCAAAATCCTGCTCATCTGATGTGTTTCCCGCCGGTTGGAAGTAACCCGTGGGATCATAGCGCAGGCGGAAACCGCAGTCGCAAAAAACAATATCCTTCTCCGACTTAACAGTGCCTAGGCGGAGACATGAAGGGCAGTGCCAGACAATGCGTTCCAAATATTGAGCTAAATTGCGCCCCCGGAAGATTGTAGTGTTTGGTTCCTCTGCAGCATAAGGATCTGCGTTTAAGTATTCGTAGACAATTTCATTCAGTTCTTGATAACTGTGGTTTTTGATGTCTTCTACTGTCAGCTTATGCACAACTCGACCGCTCATCTTGCCGCGTCTATGAGAACGGGCCCAGCGAGGCGAAGTTAGATAGCCTCCTTCAAGACGGTAAAGCAAGACAGGCTTATTCAATAGTTTTAACAACTTGCTAGTTGCGCTCGGGATAGGCTCCTCCGGACCGCTGATGGAACGGCTACCACTGGGAAATAAAGCAACTGTATTGCCGATCTCCAGTTCACTTCGGATGATACGCAGAGCCTGCAAATCAAGTTTGGATTTTACAATAGGAATAGGAGCTACGAGAAAATCAATTATTTTGCTAATAAAGCCAAGGCGGAATAAATGATCAGAAGCTACGAAAAAGATCGGTCTCTTAAAGCTCAGAGAAAGCATAAGAGGATCCAGTGCACCGGTATGATTGGAAAGAATTATATAGTTACTATCTTCCGAGTCTTCTTTATAGGGATAGGATCTAAAATTAAAGAGGAGCCACATTAAGGGATAAAGAAAAATCTTCAAAATAGAAAAAACGAAAAGATAGCGGAAACTGCTGCGATAAGACGTAAGTCGAACTTTTTTTGTACTTTTTGCTTCCACCGTCAATTGGATTGACCTCGTTTCATCTTTTTGTGTTCACAAAATTGGCTTGAGCCACAAATTACATTAAATATACCACAGCATTTTGAATAAATAGATAGTAAAATGGGGATTGCATTGGTAGAATTGAGGAGGTTATTTATGTATCATGTACTACGGTTCATATCTATTGACTTTGTTAATGTAGTGGAAATGTTTATTTGACAGCTGTGGTATCATAACAGGGTGTAAAAATTTTGTTAGGAGTTTACTTTGGATAGATATATTAATCAAGGCTCTAAGAGAATATTTCGAGTGCTTTCTGCAATTGCAATAATGATCCTGCTTGCATCTTTTCTACTGGCTTGTGTTCCGCACGAGCAGGACTTTACGCCCTCTGATCCTAGTACTGGGGATGTGGACACCAGAACTACTACGACAAGCGGCACGACTATAGTCGGTGAGCCCGATCCTATTACAGATAATTCTTCTAGTATGGGCGGTCCCATTCCTCCTGACGGAGTAAGTAAGTTTACCACCAACACTCAAGGGTCGACTCTTCCGGAAACAGAGGAAGTCACTACAAGTAGTACCTCTACTATCCCACCTAATAAGGTCGTTCGACCGGTAGGCAAGGTTGGAACGCAAGCAGTATCTTTCCGCGTATTTTTGGACAAACAGATAACTGTTATCTATGCCTTGGATGAAGCCGGTCAAGAAATTCCGATTGATTCTTTCTACTGCTCAACAGGTTGGGGCGGAAGAACTCCGCTTTATCCTGAAGGTAGTCCCAGAAAATTTGGCAGCTATTGGAAGCCGTCCTGGTTGACCTTTACTCTAGTGGGTAAATGCTACGTGCGTTATCCAACTCATATTTATGGCGATTATTTCTTCCATTCAGTACCGTATGAATATAATTATGAGAATCCCTCGAGAGGACCTCAGTATGACGAATGCTGGGTTAATGATATGAAAGCATTGGGTAATTATGCATCGACTAGCGGCTGTATTCGCTTAAGTGTGCGTGATGCAGCTAAACTCCAGAGCTATAACAGACCCGGATTAAATCTCTACGTATTATCAAGCAGCAGTGGTTATAACATTCCGACACCTCAAGGTTTTACCAGTGTGAGATCAGGCTCGCCATATAAAATTAGTAATAAGCTGGGCTGGGATCCTACCGATTGGCATCAAGACAATCCTTATAAAGGTTTGAATCCTCCGACGACGACTACAGAAACGACTACGACGACGACTACGACGCCTGAGGAAACAACGACGCCAAAGGCAACGCCT
>CAYFTG010000004.1:308-36969 GCA_964346175.1 uncultured Mageeibacillus sp. | reverse complement strand
TGGTGGGTCTTCCGAAAATGCAGGGACGAACCCGGATTAGCCATAGTACGACGATTAATATTAATAAGTGATGAATAACAATAAAAACAATGAAAAATCACGCGAGACACGCCGCTGGGCCAGACCGCGTGATTTTATCATTTTGGGATCATTGACCATAATAGCGCTAGCCTTACTTTTAATCCCCAATTGGCTTAATCCGGCAGATAGTATTCAGGTTTTTATCTATCATGACGGTGAGGTCATTGATCAATTTGTTTTAGAAGAAGGTGTCGCCCGCATCCTCTCCTATGAAGAAAACCCTGCTGTAGAGATTCAACAATGGCCGGATCAGTCAATTGCTTTTGTTCGCTCGGATTGCCCGGACCAAGTCTGTGTTCATGCAGGGAGGCTGAGAGTTGCGGGACAATTTGCCGCCTGTCTGCCCAACGGCTTTGTAATTGTTTTAGAGGGCGCAATTGACACGGAAGGAGTGGATACACTTGCTTGAGTCCAATCCAAATTCTAAAAGAACATCGCGGACGAAAACGCGAGACTTAGTCCTTTCTGCGCTTTTTTTGGCAATGGCTTTGGCATTAAGTATCTTCGAGTCGGTTTTGCCTCCACCTCCGACGCCTATACCCCTGCGTTACGGCTTGGCAAACGTAGCGGTTATGGCAGCCCTACTTTATCTTTCTTATAGTAGTGCAGCATTTATTACCGTCGGCAAAAGCCTCTTTGCTCTATCGACGCGAGGCCTCTTAGCAGGGCTCACATCTTTCAGCGGTAGCATTATTTCTCTACTAGCGATGATTGTGCTGCTGAAGATTAGTAAAAATAAAGTTCCTTTGTTGATACTTTCGGTGACGGGAGCATTATTCCATAACCTAGGGCAGTTCTTGATCTTCCTCTTGATAAGTTCTGTGACTGTTTCGTGGACTTTTATCATTGCTTTGCTCTTGTTGCTCGCCCTTGCCACGGGAACAATTTCTTCTTTGATCTTGAAAGCAATCCAACGACCGCTGGAGTCCTGGCTAAAACACTCCGCACGCTTCATACTGGCTTTGCTAATAATTCCGCTAAGTCTCTTGTCTTTATCTTGTAGCCCGACAGCTACTGCTCCTCAGAGACAAGAGGCATTAATAACCGAATATTTCGATACTGTTAGCAGACTAATAGCCTATACCGATGATCAGAAAAAGTTCGACGAATGGTCAGACTTAATGGAACAACGACTGTCAGAGCTCGACAGGAAATTCAGCATCTTCGACGACTCCGATTCATTTAACAACCTCAAGGACCTTAATGAACAAGCCGGAGTGGCAGCCGTAGAATTAGATGAAGAATGTTTAAATTTGCTTGCCCTAGGAATTGAAGCGGAAGAGCAGACGAACGGCAAGATGAATATCATGCTCGGCGCTGTCACCGGTCTTTGGCATGAGGCGCGGCAGTTCTCCCTGGCCAATCCTGAGGATAGTTGGATTCCTTCAGAAGAGGATTTGCAGGAAGCAGCGAAGCATTGTGATATAGGCGACCTTGTCCTCGATTACACTGCCGGTACAGCCTATATCCAAGACCCCGCAGCATCTGTGGATGTTGGGGCGATCGCCAAGGGCCATGCATTGGATCTTATAGTGGCAGATCTTAAGGAAGCGGGAGCAGAGAATTTTTTGCTTGATTTGGGCGGCAATATTTATGCCAGCGGAATAAACATGCATAGTAACGAAAAATGGAAGATCGGTGTCAGAAATCCGAATAAAGAGGAAGAAGAGGCAGTCATTGAGGTTTTATCTGTTCAAGATATGACTGTGACCACTTCCGGTTCCTATGAGCGCAGCTACACACATGAAGGAAAAGAATACCATCATCTTATTGATCCGGCGACACTGTATCCGGGAACGATATATAAATCTGTAAGTGTAATCAGTCCGGACGGCAGTTGGGGTGATATATTATCCACAGCTTTCTTTTTGACTGAGGTTGACTCCATTGATGCTGAAGTTTCACGCTATGAAAATGTCGAAGCTTTATTCATTACTGTTGACGATATGAGAGTTGAGTCGGAAGGCCTCGGTGTTTATCTAATTGAACCTTAGAATGTTTACTGCTTAGCTCACTGTTCTAGAAGGATTAGTTCCAGGTGAGCTGTGCTATAATTTACCCGTTTAAGCGAAAGGAAGTAATTCTCTGTTAAATTTATTTGGCGATATTGATATTATAAATGTTCTCATAACTGTGCTGGTATTGACTTTATCTCTCTCAGTGCATGAAGCTTCGCATGCCTACGCAGCTTTTCGCATGGGCGATGACACAGCTGCATTAAGTGGTAGGCTAACCTTAAACCCTCTGAGACATCTTGATCCTATCGGGTCCTTGATGTTCCTCTTTGCGGGTATAGGCTGGGCCAAACCGGTGCCGATCAATCCGTCGCGTTTTAGTGAGGCTAAATCCATCCGTCACGGAATTGTTTATACAAGTTTATGGGGACCACTGTCGAATATAATCTTAGGGGCGATCGCTTGGTTTTTGTATTGTGTTGTCTATACCGCTGCGGTTGGTTTCGGCTGGGTGTCCAGCTCGGTGATATTGGTCCTTCTGCAGTTGTTTAACACCTTGTATATTGCGAATATGTGGTTGGCTGTCTTTAATCTTTTGCCGATTCCGCCGTTAGACGGCTATAAGATTTTTGGCGCACTCTTGCCACCCAAACTCTACTATCGAATTCTACAGCAAGAAAGAATCATCGGACTAGTTTTCATTTTGATCGTAATCTTTTTCCGCGGTGCCTTGTTCCGCGTGTTGAATTTTATCTTGTTACCCTTTGATTTTATAATCAGGACGCCTATCGCATGGCTTTTTCAGCAGCTCCAGGTTGCGCTGGGACTGCCGCCTATGATTTTTTAAGCAAGAGGTGTGTTGTAGTGGTGGCGGAGATTGATAATCAAGATCTGGATATTTTGGTAGATTCTTACGAGAGTCCATTGGAGCTTCTTGATCATTTATTAGAGCGTGGCAATGTTGCTCTGGATAAAGTTTCTATCGCCTCGATCACAGATCAGTATCTGACAATAATAAAAAAACTGCCTATATACGACATGGAGCTGGTTAGCTCCTTTCTCTTGATGGCAGCAACTTTGATTCAGATTAAATCCAGCTTGCTCCTACCAACACAAAAATTCGATCCTGATTCTGAAACGGAGTTCGATCCGAGCAGCGAATTGATTTTCCAATTATTGCGTTACAGACGCTGTCGTGTGATTGCGCTGCAGCTTAAGGAACGACACAGCGCTTATACACAAAGCTATTACAAGCCGGAGGAGTTACCGCAGCGCCTTGGGATTAAGAGGAAAATCCAAAGGCAAAGTTTGAATATTGATCGCTTTGCTGAAGCTGTAGATATACTCCTAGCGCGCAACGCAGCCCGTTTTCAATCAAGCAAAACAGCGATGCAACAAATCTTGCAGCGCGAGAGAGTTTCAGTCAATTCTTGCATGAATGAAGTCATGGACAAGCTAGATCAAAAACCGCGCTTTTTCTTTTATGAACTTTTTACGCCGGATCAAACGAAAGAAACCCGGATCGCCGGTTTTCTGGCTGTATTAGAACTGTTACGACGCAATCAGATCATTGCAAAGCAAAGAACGGTTTTCGCCCCTATCTATATTGAAGCTAAGGAGAAGTAGACCCGATGAGTGATGTTGAAGCAATGGCTCTTTTAGAGGCTTTTTTATTTGCAGCCGGTGATCCCATCGAACGCCATAAGCTGGCAGAATTATTGGATGTAAGCTCTGAAAGGCTGGACATGCTGCTGGATCAGTTAAAGCGGCGCTATCAGATCGATGTGCTTTCGGGCTTACGTTTGAGTGAAATCAACGACAAAGTAGCCCTAGCTACTAAAGTGGAGCTAGGGGAGAGCTTGGCCCTTTTATTCGAGCCGACCAACAGGCAAGATCTCTCGCAAGCTTCTTATGAGGTCTTGGCCGTGATCGCTTACAGCGAACCTGTGACCAGATCGGAAATTGAGATGGTGCGTGGTGTCAATAGCGACAGCATTGTGTCCCGCTTAATAGAACGCGGTTTGGTTGAGCAGAGGGGGCACCTGGATGTCCCCGGTAGACCGGGATTACTCTACGTCAGCGAACAGTTTTTGGCTGATTTCGGACTTAAGTCGACGCAGGATCTGGAGGCAGTAGATCTCCTGATGTACGATAAGGCTAGCGAGTATGAGGATGAGGAAACGGAGCGCAAAGTTGGTTTAATCGCGGCCGAAAACGCCAATTCTGCAGATGCCAGAGAAGAGGGGAGTGTGCAGGAACCGCTTGTTATTGCGATCGACGGGCCGTCCGGTGCCGGTAAGAGCACACTGGCGAAGGAGTTGGCCGCGAGGCTTTCAATCTTATTTGTGGATACCGGCGCAATGTATCGAGCTCTGGGTCTGAAGGCCCTGCGCTTAGGTTTGGAACCATCAAATGAGCTTGAGATAGAACAGATGTTGACCGATACGGACCTGGATGTAGAGCTTTCTCCTGAAGGACAACGTACTTATGTTGACGGTGTAGATTACACCGACGACATTCGAACCCCGGAGGTTTCTTTGGCGGCTTCCGCTATAAGTGCCCTTTCGGTTTGCCGTCACTACTGTGTGGAGCTGCAAAGAGAACTGGCCGCACGTCAGTCTTTAATCCTAGACGGCCGTGACATTGGCACTTATGTCTTGCCGGACGCTACTGTGAAATTTTTCATAACAGCAAGTCCGGAAGTCCGAGCCGGAAGACGTTATGAGGAAATGCTGGCTAAAGGCGATAATGGAAGATATGAGGATGTCTTACAGGAGATGATCCAGCGAGACCATAATGACAGTAACCGAGCCCTAGCTCCGACCAAGCAAGCGGATGATGCGATTTTAATTGATACAGACGGTCGCTCCATCACTGAATTGATTGAGGAAATGCTGGCGGCTATTGAACAGAAAATAAACGAAAAAAACGATGACACAGAATAAAAACAAAATGAATAAAGCAGAAATGACAATTCCTGCAGCACAGCATCCGATCAGGAGGATGATATTTTTAATTATCGCCGTACCTATACTTACTTTGCTATTTTTGCCTCGTGTATTTTCCAATAAGAAAAAGGGTAGAACAGGCCCCATGGTCCTGATCAGCAATCATAACAGCATTTTGGACCCTGTATTTCTCTATATATATTACCGTTCTAAACATTTGCACTGGATTGCAAAAGAATCCCTCTTCAGGATTCCGTTCTTGACTTATTTTCTTTGCAGTTTTGATATTTTCCCCATAGACCGGGAAGCTAACGACATTCAGGCGGCCAAACGAATTATTAGCGAGCTCAAAAGTGAGCACATCGTGGGCATTTTTATCGAAGGTGGTTGCACCGAAGGCGGCGATGCCGTTGCTCATCCGCCAAAATCAACTACGATTCAGCTCGCAATTAAGAGAGGAATTCCTATTCATCTGTGTTCTGTAACGGGAAAGATGCGTCCATTTAGTAGACCTAAGGTCATTATCGGCCCCAAAGTCTTGCTCAATCTGCGCGAGGGCGCAAGCCTTAATAAGCAGACCAGTCTCGATATTTCGAATGAGCTGATGCGCCGAGTTTACACTATGGGCGGCGAAGCTTATTACAATCCGGAGGCAGACAGGTGCCAAAAAGTCATGTCGCAGACTGTTTCGGTGACAGTGCTGGACGATCCGTTCAATTTATGGGATAATACTAATGAAATTAGGAATGAAGCGGATATAAGCAATTAATCAGAACGACAGCACTAAGAAGAAAATCATAGTTTCTGATAACGCCGGGTTTTGCCCCGGTGTTAATCGTGCTGTGAATTTTGCTGTTGAAGCCGCTGCGCAAAACGATAATAGACCACTTTATATGTTAGGAGCGATTGTTCATAACGAAACAGTCGTTGAAAATTTGCTTAAAAGTGGCGTTATTCTTGCAAACTCCGTCGAAGAAATAGAAGAAGGTGCGCGAGTACTGGTTCGGGCTCATGGTGTCTCACCGGAAATCGAAGCTGCACTCTTGGAACGTTCCTGTATCATCTATGACGAAACCTGTCCCTTTGTTAAAAAGATCCAGCGCATCGTTAAAGAAGCTGCGGCGGAAAATTCCGGCATCATTATTACCGGTGCTGCAGATCATCCTGAGGTTCAGGGCGTTATCGGCTATGCCGGCGATGCAGAGGTAGTGATCATCGAGACAGCGAAAGAAGCCGAAGAGCAGGCTTTTTCCGACAGAAAATGGACGATTGTTTCCCAAACTACCTTCTCCGTAGACAAATGGCGTGAGATTTGTAAGATTTTGCATGATAAAATTGCTAATTATGAAATTTTTGATACAATATGTGTCACGACTGATCGTAGGCAGTCGGACGCGTCTTCACTTGCCGCAAATTCCGATCTAATGATCGTTCTGGGCGGTCGCAACAGCTCGAATACTGCTAAACTGTATGAGATATGTTGTGAACAATGTGAGGACACATATTGGATAGATAGGCCGGACCAAATACCTAGCGACGTATATGAGAAGTATTTGAGTTCAGAGAGGATAGGCATTACAGCCGGAGCCTCGACACCAGAAGAGATGATCAGGGAGGTTATCCAAAACATGACGGAAAAAGAAGGCTTGACCAATCAAGAGCAGCCTCTGGAAGAGCTTCAAGAACAGCCTGTAGAGCAGCCTGAGCAGCTTGAAGAGCCGCAAGAGCAGCCCGAAAAGCCGCAAGAGCAGCCTGAAGAGGAGCTGATTGAAGAAATCCAGGAGGAGACTCCAGTACAGCCTGAAGAGCAGCCTGAAGTGGACTTCTCAGAATTTATCGACAATATTCCCGAGCTGAAAAAAGGCAGTATCGTTAAGGGAAGAATCGTTCGATACGACGAAGACTATGTCTATGTCGACGTGAGAGATAAAACTGAAGGAAGGATACCGATCCGCGAGTTTAAAACCGACCCCTATATTGATCTGGAACAAGCGTGTCAAGAACACATGGAACTGGATGTCTATGTGCGGAATATCCGTAGCTCAGACATGGGCAAAGAAATTAATTTATCTAAGGCGCGTGTTGACTTTGTCAAACACAAGGAACAAGTAGAACAAGCATTTAAAGAGAAGACACCCTTAACTGTAAAAGTAATTAAAATTGTTAAGGACGGTGTTATTACCGCGTACGGTAGCATTAACATCTACATTCACAGCACTCAGTTAGAACTAAGTAGAGTTGAGAACCTTGACCCCTACATGGACAAAACCTTTGATATTTTAGTGACCCAATTTGATCCAAATCGTAGACGCTTGCGTGTTTCAGGGTCACGTCGTTCACTATTGCAGCGAAATAGACGTGAAAAATCGCGCGAAATATGGGATACCATAGAAGTTGGTGATGTATATGAGGGCGTAGTACGCAATCTCACCAATTTCGGCGCATTTGTCGATATAGGCGGTGTAGACGGATTGGTTCACATCAGCGAGCTTTCATGGCAACGTGTACGTCATCCATCCGATGTTTTATCGGTCAATGACGTTATCGAAGTTCACGTGATGGACTTTGATCGTGAGAGAAAGCGTATTTCACTTGGCTATCGCAAGAAGGAAGATGATCCCTATGCAGATCTGGAAAAACGTTTCCCACTGGGAATGATCGTTCGCGGAGTAGTTGTACGTATGTTCCCCTTTGGTGCATTCATTAATATCGCACCAGGCGTGGACGCACTCTGCCATATTTCACAGATCTCCGAGTATCGCCTGAACACACCCAACGAAGTGTTGGAAGAAGGCATGGAAGTTGACGCACGTGTGGTTGAGGTCTCCGATGAGACTCGCCGTGTCAGCGTCAGCATCCGCGACGTTGAACCGATTAACCCGGATCCCGATTCGGAAATTGTCAAACGTGCTGAAGAACGCAAAGAACAGCGTCCTCCGCGTCGTCGTGGCAAGCGTCAGGAAAGTGATAGCGACACTGCAACTAGCTATGTAGATCGTCCGGCTTCATCTTCACTTTCACAGTTGGCTGATTTCACTGCTGTAACTCAAGAAGGGTCTGAATTGATCGAAAGTCTCAAAGAAGCGACTTCTGAAGATAAAGTTGAGAAGACTGAAGTCAAAGAAGAAGCTGTTGAAGAAGTAGTTGAAGAAGCTGCTGAAGAAGCTGTTGAAGAAGCTGTTGAAGAAGTAGTTGAAGAAGCTACTGAAGAAGCTGTTGAAGAAGCTACTGAAGAAGTAGTCGAAGAAGCTGTTGAAGATGCTGCTGAAGAAGCTGAGGCTGAAGTTGAAGCTGAAGCAGCAGATTCGGAAGAAAGCGAAAAGGACGAAACGGAAGCGAGCGAAGCTTAAGGCGGTTTTAGTTTCAATAAGTAATGTGTAAAGGAGGGGCAAACAATTTAGATTGTCTCCTCCTTTTGCAATTCTGAGTGACTCTAAGCTCTCTCGACTTGAAACTACGAGAAAGGTGTATGAAAGGAAGGATTATGAGGAAAGAGCAACTGAAGAAAATTATTGACGTGGCGATGGGCAGAATTGCGGCAGATCTTGTACTGAAAAACGCAAATGTTATTGATCTTTTCAATGCCCGGATAGTAAAAGGAGACATTGCGATCTCAGATGATTGGATCGCAGGCATAGGTTCATATGAGGGTCACGAAGAACTTGATGCCAGCGATCTCTTTGCTTCTCCGGGTCTGATCGATAGTCATATTCATATTGAATCGTCCTATCTCACACCGGAAGAGTTTGGCAAGCTGGTTGTGCCGCACGGAACAACAACAGTGATCGCTGACCCGCACGAAATCGTAAACGTAGACGGATTTGATGCCATGGAATACATGATCAAAGCTGCCGAAAGAACAGCCCTAGATATCCGTTACATGTTTCCTTCCTCTGTGCCGGCCACCGACTTTGAAACAGCAGGAGCAACTATAAGATCGGAAGATATGGAGGGTGTCTTAGAGCGTCCGGATATCCACGGTTTCGGCGAGTACATGAACTCAGTCGGAGTCTTTTTGGCTGATGATGAGTCGCTTAACAAATTGATGCGTGCACACGATGCAAGGGTAGTTATTGACGGGCATAGCCCGGGGTTGACAGATAAAGCACTCAATGCTTACGTTGCCGCCGGCATAAAAACCGATCATGAATGTACCACTATAGAAGAGATGAATGATCGCATCAGTCGTGGGATGTATGTCCTACTGCGTCAAGGTTCAGCCAGCCACGATCTTGAACGCCTGATCCACGGAGTGACAGCTCATAATTACCGTCGCTGTCTACTTTGTTCGGATGACAGACAACCCAAAACTATCTTTGAACACGGGCATCTTGAACATCATTTACGGATCTGCACAGAAGCCGGATTAGATGTTTATAGCACGCTGATGATGGCCTCGCAAAATGCTGCTGAGTGTTACCGCCTCTACGACCGCGGAGCCATAGCCCCCGGCCTAAAAGCTGATATTGTACTGTTTAAAGATCTGGAAAAATTTGAGGTTAAACAAGTCTTTATCGCCGGCAAAGAGGTTGTGCGCGATGGAGAATATCTGCCTGAAATAGAAAAATATCCCACTGACGCTGTCAGCAGTAGTATGCATGTGAAGGATTATAATATCGATCGCTTGAACCTAAATCTTAAATCACCTGAAGTTCATGCCATTAAAGTGCTTCCGGGCGGAGTGGACACCAAAGATGAAATAGTGCGCGTTCGTGTAGACGATGCAGGTAATTTCGTCTTTGATCCCGATATTGATGTTGCCAAGATTGCTGTCGTTGAACGGCATCAAGAGACTGGAAATGTAGCTGTAGCTCTTTTGAAAGACTACGGCATCAAGCTGGGAGCTATCGCCCTTTCCATAGCTCACGATTCACATAATATTATCTGTGTAGGTACCAATGACATTGATATGGACTTGGCGATCAGGACCTTGATTGAGCAGGAAGGTGGCTTTGTCCTGACGCGAGAGGCTGAGATACTGCGCGCTACACCGCTGCCGGTCGCAGGGATAATGACTGATCGCTCTGCTGAATGGATTAATAATGAGCTGGAGATATTGCACGATATCGCCATCAAGGAGCTGAAAGTATCACCTGAGGTTGATCCTCTGATGACACTATGCTTCATGGCACTGCCGGTTATTCCGGAATTAAAGATAACGGATAAGGGACTCTTCGATGTAGTGAAGTTCGAATTTATAGATATCGAAGCATAGGCTAAAATAAAATCTATAAAGTAAAAATGGGCTGTCAGCTGACAGCCCATTAAATTTAGAGAACAGAAACTTAAAATCTTGCGCAATTAGTCATTTGTGGCCAGTTTGCGGAAGGCATTTCTGTAAATACAGGTGGTTGCCAAGAGTTTTTCTTCTAAGACCCATTCGTTGGCCTGGTGGGCGATATCTTCGTCGCCGGGGAAGGCCGGTCCATAAGCACAAATATTCGGGATGGAGCGGGCATATGTTCCGCCTCCGATGGCAACGGCACGCCCCTCTGTTCCCGTACCTTCGTTGTATACTTCCATTAGTGTAGTGATTAGAGGTGAATCTTGCGGCAGGTAGAGTGGTTCCATATTTTCCCGTACATTGAGATCGACGCCCTCTGCTGATAAGGACTTATCTAAGTTCTCCAAAGCGGAAGTGATATCAAAGGTGACAGGGTAGCGCAGGTCAACAACTAATTCGGCTTGTTCAGCATCAATTTCCAACATGCCGGCATTGGCAGTAGTGCTGCCGCTTTCATCTTCGAAATCCAGCCCTAGGGCGCTAGCATCACTAGTAGAGAAATATTTTTTATAAAAATTAAGGAAACTGTCTTCGTGTCCGGCTTCTAGCAGTGCGTCCACAGCTACATTAATTGCGTTGATACCAAGCTCCGGTCTGCTGCCGTGAGCGGTGACGCCGGCGAAGACTTCGACGTTACCATCTTTTAACTCAACACTGCAGTTACTCGGAACCATGTTGACGGCGCTACCGGCTTTGGCGGTGGCGATGTGGTCGTCGCTGAGCCGCGGCAGAGTGAAACGCAAGCGCGCAATGCCTTTTTCAGCGTAAATAGCGGGGAAATCGGCATCGGCAGTAAAACCCATTTGTGGGATTTCTTCCGTCTCAACGTAACGATCCATGCATGCGCTGCCGGACTCTTCGTCGAGACCGACTATTATGCGGATACGCTTGTCCGGGCTGTAATCTGGATCGTCCATCAAGGCTTTGGCGGCATAAAGAGCAGCTAGAGCGGGGCCTTTATCATCGTTGACGCCGCGAGCAATCAATTTTCCATCTTCTCTGCGCAAAACCCAAGGATCACCGGTCCAGCCGTCACCGGCGGGGACAACGTCCAAGTGGCATACGCAAGCTACCATTTCGCCAGCTTCTTCCGGACCGTATTCTGCGTATCCTGCCATCTGATCGATATTCTTGGTGCGGAAACCCAATGCTTCGGCCTGACGCAGGAAGACATCAAGGGCGTCTACTGTGGCCTGCCCAAAAGGTGCATTCTCTTCTGCGCTGCCTTTAACTGAAGGGACGGCGCATAAGTCAGTGAGGTCGCGTATCAGATCTTCTTTATAAGTATCCATTTCTGCGGCAAGGGCTCTTAGCTTTTCAGGATCGGGCAGCAGTAGATCTTCCTCGTCCGTAAGTTCAAAAGCCAGAATATCATCGCTATCTTCATCATGCTCCAAGATGATCAACTCAGCGCCCTCATCAGAGACACTCTTAAAGCCTGCAGTATAATCGACCCCTTCTTTATCTAGGCATTCAGGATGGGTATAAGCATAGAGTCCGACATATAGGCTTTCTGTCTCGGCAGCTTGGCCGCAAATGATGCAATTATGGGGGTTGAGATCATATCCCTCTAACTTGGCTGTTAGTTTGGTCAAGAAACGCTCTATTTGCTTGGCAGTAGAATTGAAGAGGGTATCCTTGGCCCGTACAGAAAGAAAATTGTCTGTCATTTCATAGTCGACAAGCTTCAAAGGGAAGCGCTCTTCCTCAATGTATTTGCTTAAATCAAGCAGATCTTCCGGTGCGATACCTGCTACAGGTACAAAATAACTGCTGAGTGCATCTTCCGTTTTCGCTGTAAAACAGTATCCGTTGAACTTGCCGAACACATAGTCTGCGTCTTCCGCTGCATGCCAATCATGGGCTGCTGCGAATTTAAGTAAAGCGTTTGATATCATATGTTACTCCTACCACATTCTTTATTTGCTAAAAGCGTGTTTACACGACGCTCTTATAGCGTTTTTACTTGATGAAATAAGTCTAACATATTTGCATTAAAACAGTATCTGTGATATCTTTATTTGCGGAAAACACACAGTGCGCGCTTCCTGTTGCTTAATTTTTTTGCTTTAGATCGTGCGTGCTGGAGGTACAAACAGGAGGAATTTATATGTCTGTAGTTAGCATGAAGCAATTGCTAGAAAGTGGTGTCCATTTTGGTCACCAAACACGTCGTTGGAATCCCAAAATGGCTCCGTATATTTTCACAGAGCGCAACGGGATCTACATCATTGATTTACAACAAACACTGAAAAAAGTCGAAGTAGCTTATCAGTTTGTGCGCGAAATTTCATCACGCGGTGGCAAAGTTCTCTTTGTAGGCACAAAGAAGCAAGCACAAGACTCAATTCAAGAAGAAGCTGAACGCTGCGGCATGTTCTATGTTAGCAACCGTTGGCTAGGTGGAACCTTAACCAACTTCCAGACCATTAAGAAACGCATCAAACGTTTACACGAATTGCGTGAGATGGATGAAAGTGATTCCTGGTCAGTTCTGCCTAAGAAAGAAATCGCGAATTTGAAACTTGAACTGAGCAAACTGGAGAAGAACTTGGGTGGCGTAGCTGAAATGCGCGATCTTCCGTCCTGTCTGTTCGTGGTCGACACAAATAAAGAACACTTGGCAGTGGCTGAAGCCAAACGCTTGAATATTCCGGTCGTGGCTATAGTAGATACTAACTGTGATCCGGACCCGATCGATTTGGTTATTCCGGGCAACGACGACGCTATTCGTGCTGTTAAGTTGATTACCGGTGTGATGGCTGATGCAGTGATTGAAGGCCGTGAAGGCGAAGACGCTATCACAGAACAGATAGCAGCAGCTGAAGAAGCTGATGCTCCGGAAGAAGAGAACGTTGACGTTTTCGATGAAGAAGAAGAGGAAGAATAATATACGAAGTATTGTTTATCTAGATTGAAGGTGGATAAAATGAAGATTACTGCACAAATGGTAAAAGAGCTAAGAGAGATGACCGGCGCCCCGATGATGGACTGCAAAAAGGCATTGTCCGCTACAGATGGCGATATGGATGCTGCCGTAAAGTGGCTGCGTGAGCAGGGTATTGCTAGCGCAGAGAAGAAATCCGGACGCATTACTGCTGAAGGTATTGTTGATTCTTACATTCATGGTGAAGGACGCATCGGTGTTCTGCTTGAAGTCAATATCGAGACAGACTTTGCTGCCAAGAATGAAGACTTCCGCAAGCTGGTTAAAGATATCGCTATGCAGATTGCTGCAATGAGCCCCAGATACGTCAGAAGAGAAGAAGTACCTGAGGACGTTATTGAGCAGGAGCTCGAGATTGCCAGAGAGACTGCCCGTAAAGAAGGTAAGCCTGAGCATATCATTGATAAGATAGCTGAAGGTAAGGTGGAGAAATTCTATTCAGAATTCTGCCTCCTGGAGCAGGCTTTTATTCGTGACGATTCGAAGACAGTAGACGAAGTTGTTAAAGAGCTGATTGCGATAATCGGTGAAAATATCAGCGTACGGCGCTTTGCCCGCTTTGAGATGGGTGAGGGTCTTGAAAAGAAAGACTGTTGCAATTTCGCAGAAGAAGTAGCTGCGCAGCTAAAGTAAAATAAGTTTTAAAAAGAAGGCTCACATGAGCCTTCTTTTTTTATACTTAAAAGTAAAGTTGAGGGAATTATTATGAGTAAATACCGGCGTATCTTGCTGAAAATTTCCGGAGAATTTTTGGCAGGGGAGAAGGAAAGCGGCATTGATAATGATACTTTGCTTAGAATTGCTGAAGTCTTGGCCCAACTGAATTCAGAGGGTTTTGAGATGGCAGTTGTTGTTGGAGGCGGTAATTTTTGGCGCGGTCGTGATTATCCGAAGATGGATCGAGTTACAGCAGATCATATCGGAATGCTGGGCACAAGCATGAATGCTCTGGCCTTATCCGATGCTCTGGAGCAAAAAGGCGTCGCTACCAGAGTGATGAATGCGGTAGAGATGCCCAAAATCAGCGAATCTTTCATTCGCAAACGTGCAGTGCGGCATCTGGAAAAAGCCCGTGTCGTAATCTTCGCCGGCGGCACCGGAAATCCATTCTTTACAACTGACTCGGCCGCTGCTCTACGCGCTTCCGAGATCAACGCAGATGTAATCTTGAAGGCAACTCTGGTGGACGGTGTCTACGATAAAGATCCTAAACTGCACGCAGACGCTATTATGTATTCAAGCTTGACGTACGGAGAAGTGCTACAGCATGAGCTCAACGTTATCGACGCAACTGCTGCCGCTCTTTGCCGCGACAACAGAATGCGGCTAATAGTCTTTAATCTCGATGATCCAAACAATATTTCCCGTATTGCACACGGTGAGAAGATCGGCACCTTAGTAACAAACGAAGATTAAGAGTGATTGCGACAACTGAGCTTGGTTTAATTCCAAAAGAATGACGGATTTGTTAGAATGAAGAATGTTTGAATAATTGATACCATAAGCAGGAGGTGCAAGATGGCTAATATTGAATATAACAGTAAGTCTTTGGCTCCATTTGAAGAAAAGATGAAAAAAACCATTTCCGTGTTGAAAGATGATTTTCAGACGATCCGAGCCGGGAGAGCTAACCCGAGAATTCTTGACGGCATCACTGTTCCTTATTACGGTGTAGAAACACCGATCAACCAGGTGGCAAGCGTTCAGGTGCCTGAGGCTCGTATGCTCGTGATTACACCCTGGGATAAGACTGTCTTAAAGGAACTGGAGCGTGCAATACAGGCATCCAACCTAGGCATCAACCCCATGAATGACGGACAGAGCCTGCGTTTGGTTTTCCCGCCTTTAACAGAGGAGCGCCGTCAGGAACTAACACGTGAAGTTTCTCAAATGGGTGAAGAGGCCAAAGTATCGGTGCGTAATATTCGCCGTGAAGCCATAGATCTGTACAAGAAATATCTCAAAGACAGTGATATCTCAGAAAATCTCTATTACACAGTAGAGGACGATATCCAGAAGCTTACAGATCGACACGTAGAATTGTTGGACGTAGCTGTCAGTGAGAAAAATGAAGAATTGATGGAGATCTAAATCGAGTGAATAGCGATATAGAAAGTCAGCAGGGGATATTAGACCATTTGGCCGTAATTATGGACGGCAATGGTCGCTGGGCACAAAAACGTGGCCTAGCACGATCTGCAGGCCATCGCTATGGAGCTGAAAAACTTTACGATCTTTGCGTTATGTGCATTGAACGTCGGATCAAGTACGTGACCGTGTATGCTTTTTCTACCGAGAACTGGCGTCGGCCTGCAGATGAAGTCGAGCAGCTGATGGATCTGTTCGTATATTTTTTCCATAAATATAAGAAAGAAATGGAAAAAGAGGGAATCAGAATGCGTGTTTCGGGCGTAAAGGACGGCTTGTCTCAGCGAATTCTGGATACGATAGCAGAAGCTGAGAGCGTTTCGAAAGATCGCATGACATTGCAACTCATTTTGGCCTTCAATTATGGTGGCAGAAGAGAAATTGTTGATAGCAGCAAAAGGATCGTAGCTGCTGTGCAAAACGGGGAGCTCAGTCTTGATGATCTGGATGAAGAGGCTTTTCAGAATTACTTGTATTTGCCTGACGTTCCTGATCCAGATCTAGTTATTAGACCAAGTGGCGAACAGCGGATGTCCAATTTTTTATTATGGCAGAGCGCATATAGCGAACTCTATTTTGCAAAAGTACTCTGGCCGGATTTTTCAGCTGAAATTCTCGATCAAGCTTTGACGGATTATAGCGAGCGTGATCGGCGTTTTGGTGCTCTTTAATTAAGCGAAGGCAAAAATTTTGTTTTGGAGGAGATTATGAATACGGAATTAAGTGTACGTATCAGAACAGCAGTGATCATAGTTCTTGTCATGCTGGCTTTTTTAATACCCGGGTATTGGCTGCCATTCATTCCTTTGATTCTCTTTTTGGCTATTACGTTTTACTCAAGTTTGGAAAAGGGCAACGCGGTCTCTAGACGCTTGCCTGATATCGATATTAGGAACAGCGCTATAGCCTCTGTATTAATCATTGTTCCGATGCTTTTCGTAATACCTGACGGCTGGTTTGTTCGTGGCATTCCGGAAGTGAGCGCCTCCTTGGCGCCGCCGATTGTCGCGCCGACACTTCTCTCAGTCTATACTGCCGCTCTTTTGATCTTCAGTGCGCTGTGGATTCTGAGTTCTGCTTTAAGGAAGGGCGTAGAGAGATTGCCTTTCTCGATTTTTGAAACCTTTATCATCATTTCTTCGTCGGTGCCCCTCGCTGCTGTGATCACACTTTTCTATGCTATCCCTAATGGCTTCTATTGGGTATTGCTGGCTATATTTACCCCTTGGTTGTCGGATACTTTTTCGTACTTTATCGGTAGTATATTTGGCGCGAATAAAATGGCTACAAAAATCAGCAAGCAAAAAACTTGGGAAGGTACTCTTGGAGGTATTGTCGGCACCTGGATCTTTTATCTCCTGTATTTCCCTTTATTACTTGGACCTAAGCTCGGCTTGAGTAACTGGGCAGCTATTGTTTTCGCCATTGTCGCAGGCTTAGTGATGAGTCTTGTTTCTACAGCTGGTGACTTATTTGCGTCAAGCATAAAACGTTGGTGCAGAATAAAGGATTTCGGAAGCATTCTACCAGGCCATGGCGGTGTTACTGACCGTTTTGACAGCATGACCTGGACCATGCCGGCCATCTTGATTTTGGCTCTCGTGACGCACTGCATCCTCTAAAATGTCTGAAGTCTTACCATTAAGCTATAAGTCGGAAGTGCGCAAATCTAGAAGTTTGTCGATTTTAGGCAGTACAGGTTCTATTGGTAGGCAAACTTTAGATGTAGCTAGAGAGTGCGGCTATCGAGTTGAAGCATTATCCTGCAACAAAAATATAGACCTCTTCGTCCCTCAAATCGAAGAATTCCAGCCGCGCCTTGTCAGCGTTGGCGATGCCACTGTTGCAGCAGAACTGAAAGAGCGCCTCCGTGATTACGACAAGCTTAGAAATGATATGGAGATAATGCACGGCGACGAGGGAAATCGAGCAGTGGCTACTTGCCCTGATGTTGATACCGTTGTAGCCGCTATTGTCGGCTTCGCCGGCTTGTCGGCGGTACTGGAAGCAATCCGTTTGGGGAGAAAGATTGCCCTAGCTAATAAAGAAACCCTAGTAGCCGCCGGTAAGTTAGTTATGCAAGAGGCACATCGTCATGGAGCCAGCATTATCCCTCTAGATAGCGAACACTCCGCCATTTGGCAGTGTATGCTCGGTCGTCCCGTAAATTCATGGAGAAAGATTTATCTCAGCTGTTCCGGCGGGCCTTTCCGCGGCTTTAATCGAGCTGCCTTGGAAAAGGTGACGGTCAAGGATGCCTTAAAACACCCGACTTGGGACATGGGCGCCAAGATAACGATTGATTCTGCCAGCTTGATGAATAAGGGTCTGGAAATCATTGAGGCTTACTGGATGTTTTCCGCTAGAGAAGAAGCAATTGATGTGCTTGTTCATCCTCAAAGTATAATTCACTCGATGCTTTCTTTTCTAGATGGCAGTGTAGTGGGAATTTTTGGCTCTCCTGATATGAAACAGCCAATCCATCAAGCGTTAGCCTTTCCTGAAATAGTGGAACGAGATGAAAGCTATGCTTTTGATCCTTTGGCGAAAGAGAATGCCGAGCTGAGTTTCGAGCGACCGGACGAGGCAAATTTTCCTTCATTACGTCTAGCTCGTAAAGCCCTTCAAGCAGGCGGATTGGTCCCGCTAGCCTATAACGCGGCGAATGAAGCTGCAAACTACTTGTTCCGTCGAGAACGAATATCTTTTGTAACAATCTTTGAAATTGTTGCGAAAGCTTTAGAAGAGTTTCATAATCTATCCAATGTGAAAACGGGTTCATATGATGATATGATATTTGCTCACGAGAAAATTCTAGCTGCTGTCTTCGAGCGCTATGCTCCTGATTTAGACAGCCGCTTATTATTATAGTTTCATTGGAGTTGCTATGACTTTAGTTGGTATTTTGGTCGGAATCTTAATATTGAGTCTGATTATGGTTCTTCACGAATCAGGACATTATTTTATGGGTAAAGCCTTAGGCTTTAAGATTGAAGAATTTTCGATCTTCATGGGACCGGTGCTGTTTGAGCGCGAGAAAAACGGCATAAAATATAATATAAAAGCTATACCTATCGGCGCTTCAGTTCGCTTTGCCGGCGAGGAAGAAGCAGAGGAAGAAGGGGTTGCGCCGAAATATGAGTCAGATGACCCCGGTTTGTTTTTCAATCGCCCCAAATGGAGACGTGCTGTTGTTGTTTTCATGGGACCTTTCATTAACTTTTTAACTGCTCTCTTGGCTTTCTTGCTCCTGTTTAACCTAACCGGTGCCGTAATCCCGCAAATTAGCGCTGTAGAAGAGAACACTGTTGTGGCTGAATCAGGGGAGATAGGCGTTGGTGATGAAATAGTCTCAATTAACGGTTATCGTGTTCGTTCAGGCTTAGATGCTTCGATGGCTCAGTTAACAGGTGACCCGGCTGCAGGCTGGGAGATTGCTTATATTGATGCTGAGAGCGGAGCGAGAAGAGAGATAAAGCTTAGTCCGCAGACTATTGAACAAACAGCTATAGGAATTAACTATCTTGATGACAATGGCAAGTTCATAATTCAATATGTGGCTCCGGATTCAAATGACGGCAATCCTGTGCTCTTGCCAGGGGATGAGATCCTAGCGATTGAGGGTATACCATTTTCAGACCACGAGCGTATCGGAAATGTGATCGCCTCTTCGGTCGGCACACCGCTGATTATTGAAGTTATCCGCAATGGCGAGCGTGTGCGGCTTGAATCAGCTCCTTCCATCATTACATCCGCCATGCCTTTAGGCCTTTATTTGACTCAAACCCACAATTTCTCAGATACCGTGCAACAAAGCTTGGCTTACCCATGGTCGATTATTCGCTCTAACATTGCAGGTATCGGTATGATCTTTTCCGGACAGTTAGAGTTGCGTGATAGCCTGGCAGGTCCTATCGGTATAGTAAGTATCGTAAGTGAGACCGTGCAACAGAGCACGACTTTCCGCCAAGTAATCGAATACGTTTTGATGCTCTTCGGTTTGATATCGGTAGCAGTGGGTTTCTTTAACCTACTTCCAATTCCTCCTCTTGATGGTGGGCATTTGCTCTTTACTGCTATTGAGGGCATTAGGCGTAAGCCCTTATCTGAAGGGTTTAAGCGGGTGGCGACGTCTATCGGTCTTGTGATATTCCTGGCATTGTTCGTATTGGTAATTTACCTTGATGCTTCAAGGTTGTTAGGGTTCTAATTTAAGATGATTAAGAGAAGACAAACTAGACAAGTTCAGGTAGGAGGAGTACGTGTTGGTGGCAACGCGCCTATTTCGGTGCAATCCATGTTGACTACTGACACTCGAGATGTTAAGAGCTCTTTGAACGAGATAACGCGACTTGCAGAAGCGGGCTGCGATATTATCCGATTGGCTGTTCCGGATGCAGAAGCCTCTGCAGCCTTAAAGGAGATCTGCCTTCACTCTCCGATCCCGGTGGTTGCTGACATTCATTACGATTTTCGCTTGGCTTTGGCAGCGATCCGTGCAGGCGCAAACGCAATCCGAATAAATCCCGGGAATATGTTAGATGAAGAGGGGATACGCCAAGTCGCTACACTAGCGCGTAGGCGCAGTGTTCCTATTCGTGTTGGTGTAAACTCCGGTTCAATTAGCAAGGAAGTTCGGAATCTCTATGACGGCGTTAATGCTCAGTCTTTGGCCTATACAGCGCTGGAAGCCTGTAAAGCCTTGGAGAATTACGATTTCGAAGACATCTGTGTATCCGCTAAAGCTTCCTCGCCACTGATGATGATTGAAACCTACCGCATGCTGTCGGATCACTTCGACTATCCTTTGCATTTAGGTGTCACAGAAGCGGGGACAGTAAACGAAGGCACGATCCGTTCCACTATCGGCATAGGTAGCCTCTTATTAGATGGTATTGGCGATACCATCAGAGTCTCTTTGACTGCTGATCCGATCCAAGAAGTTAAGGTCGGTATTTCTATCCTCAGATCACTATCGCTGCGTGACGAAGGGGTTCGCCTAATCAGCTGTCCCACCTGTGGTCGTACAGAAGTTGATTTAATGAATATGGCGCAGGAATTGGAAGCAAAACTTGCTCCGATTAAAGCGCCCCTGACAGTTGCTCTGATGGGCTGTTCTGTCAATGGTCCCGGTGAAGCCAGAGAGGCCG
Organism: uncultured Mageeibacillus sp.; assembly: GCA_964346175.1. Taxonomy (GTDB): domain Bacteria; phylum Bacillota; class Clostridia; order Saccharofermentanales; family DTU023; genus DTU032. The sequence goes on along the minus strand of CAYFTG010000004.1, from coordinate 16,456 downwards.
ACGTAGGCCTGGCTGGAGGCCGAGGATTTTTCTTCTTATTTAAAAAAGGCGATATTATTGCCAAGCTTAGTCAAAAAGATGCAATTCCTGCCCTGATGGCAGAGATAGATAAATTGCTGGAGGAGTCGGAGCAGTCGAATGGCATCTAATGAGCTGGGCCTGTTTTTGGCCGATTTTGTTGCGCCCACAAACATGGCTACGGATATCGCTGCCGAGAGCTTAGTCCAAGCAGTTAAAGTTAATTCACCTTCTTCTCTCATCATTGAGATTAGCTGCAGCACTTACCCGGATCCTTCTTTGTTGACCTCTTTTGAACAGTTGATCGCTCGTGAATATTCTCTAGAGAATGTTATTATCTCGCATTCAGTCAATGTTGAGGCAGCCGAGTTCAAAAATAGCTACGCTCAATATTGCGAAAAACTTACTCCTTGGCTCTTTTTTCATTTGCAACAAAATGAAATTATTCCAGCAAACATGGACAGCGAGAGCTTAACTTACGATAGTGAGAAAAATGTCTATATCTTACACTTAGCTAAAACTGCGCAGACAAAGCAAATCCGTGAGAGCATACAAGAGTTTTTGCGCAATCATGCTGCAGCTTTATGTGATGTTGAAATTAAGCATAGCGTTGCTAGTGGAGTCGGGAAAGAACACTCGAAAGCAGCCGCTTTGAAGAGTAAAACTAAGCAAAAGCCCGAGACGGGGAAGCTGATTTGGGGTAATGACTGGAGCCAACGTAGCAAGGATACCCCTGCCGAAAACATCAGCGTTGAAATTAAGACAGCTGTTGTCAGTGGTGACGTGAGCTTTTTTGAGATATTTATGAATCGTAACGGTTCGGCGCGCGTTTCCTTTGCCTTAAGCGATGACACAAGCTCTGTTCGTGTGATGCTCTTTTGTGATGAGAAAACTGCTAAGCGTTTGCAAGAAAGCTTGAAAGGTGCCAGAGCACGTGTGCGTGGTACAACCCAATTTAATCACTTTCGCAATGAATGTGAGCTGAAGGCGAGTGGTATTCGTCTTTTGCCGCCGCGAGAGCGACGCCGTGATGAAGCTTTGCGGAAGAGAGTTGAGCTTCACATTCATTCAATGATGAGTGAAGACGATGCCTTGATCGACGCCGGAGATATTGTGCGCCAGGCAGCACATTTCGGACATGAGGCTGTGGCTATTACAGATCATGGAGTGGTGCAAGGTTTTCCTGCTGCTTTTGAAGCTAGTGAAGAAATGGCTCGCGCAGGCAAAGCTATAAAGCTGATTCTAGGCATGGAAGGCTATGTTGTAGATGATGGTCAAGTTCTCTGTTATGGACTGTCTGAGGAAATTGATGAACAGCTTGATCTGCTAGAGAGTGGTATTGTCTCAATAAGTGTCCAAACAGATATTGATCGTTTGTTGGTCTTTATCTGTGACGAAAGGCAGAGTAAGACATATGAGATCGTTAAAACGGATACCGAGAGAATCAAGAAATTAAGAGAAATTGCTGCTTTTATCGACGGTCGTACGCTACTGCTTGATCGTATTGAATCCATCCGTATATTGCGCAAAGAAGGTTTCGCAGTCGAGGACGGTGCGCCTCGTGTTAAATTTTTTATGCCTTATATTTTGCTTTCTGAGATCAAAAAGTTTAGCAAGAAGCATTTCTCTGATTCTGAATTCAGCTCTTCTTTCACTGAAGAAGTTCGGACTGTGGAAGATCTTGAATCAAATTTAGCTGCATTTAATAGTCTCTGGCGCTCGATACCTGAAGCTAGACTGTCCTCTTTGAATCAGATGGCGGGAGAGGTAAATTTCCAACAGCGCCGTCAGCAGAAATATCGCCACAATCACATTGTTCTTCTGGCTAGGAATTCTTTGGCTCTTTACAATCTATACCGTCTGGTATCTCTTTCGCTTACTGAACAATTTTATTTCAAGCCACGAATTCCACTGTCGCATCTCGATTTTTTCCGAGATGACTTAATTGTCGGTTCGGCTTGTGTTTCCGGGGAGATTTTTCAAGGGCTATTAGATCTTTTCCGTTCCAACGGGCAGTCTTATGAGAAGACAAAGGAGGCTTTGTCCGCATCGGATTTACCTGCAAAATGCTGGAGATACGACTATCTCGAAATAATGCCCAGATCCAATAACCACTTCTTAACTCGCAGCGATAATCCGTTGTATCCGCCCATCTCTGTTCAAGGCTTAGAAGACCTGAACCGCCTGGTGTTAGATTTAGGAGAACTAGTCTCTTTGCCTGTATGTGCGACTGGAGACGCGCATTATCTAGAAGCGGAAGATGATGTTTTCCGGCAAATTATTGTTTCGAAAAAATTTGGCGTCGATGAAGGCGCACAAGATTCAGGCCTCTATTTCCGCACTACGGATGAGATGCTGGAAGAGTTCTCTTATTTAGGCGAAGAGAAGGTTTTTGAAGTGGTTGTAGAGAATCCTGCCAAGATTGCTGCTCTAGTAGAAGACGGCTTAAGACCTTTTCCTGATGGATCTTTTCCGCCTCGAATTGATAGCGCACCTGAGATGCTGCGCCAAAAAACTTATGAACGGGCACAAGCTCTCTATGGACGTCAAGGTGTATTACCGGATGTAATTGACAAGCGCGTTCAAAGAGAACTTGACGCCATTATTGGCAACGGTTTTTCGGTCATGTATTACATTTCCGCCGCTGTCGTGGAGCAGTCGAATAAAGATGGCTATATAGTAGGTTCTAGAGGTTCAGTTGGCTCTTCTTTCGTAGCTACATTGCTTGGGATCACGGAGGTAAACCCACTCAGGCCGCACTATCTCTGTCCTTCATGCAATTATTTTCAGATGATTGAGGATAATTCTTATGGTTCCGGTTACGATCTGCCGCAGAAAGATTGTCCCGACTGTGGCAGCAATTTGCACCGTGACGGCCATAATATACCTTTTGAGACTTTCTTAGGCTTTGACGGCGACAAGCAGCCGGACATTGACCTGAATTTCTCGGGCTTTTATCAGTCACGCGCACACGACTTTATTGAGAAGATGTTCGGAGAAGACTATACCTTCCGTGCAGGCACGATATCTGCTTATGCGGAGAAAAACTCTTTAGGATTAGTTAACTCGTATTTTGAAAAACTGGATGCCAATAGACCTCTTGTGGAAAAACAAAGATTGGCGGAAAAAATAGTAGGTGTCAAGCAGACAACAGGACAACATCCGGGAGGAATGGTAGTTGTCCCTAATGACTACGAAATATATGACTTTACACCGGTGCAATATCCTGCGAATAAGCGGAAAGAGGGGGTTATTACTACTCACTTCGACTTCAATTCCATGCACGACACGCTTTTGAAGTTGGATATTTTGGGTCATGACGATCCTTCAATGCTAAAACTGCTGTCCGACTGGACGGGTGTTGATGTGACCACCATTCCTATACCTGATCCTAAGGTAATGTCACTCTTTGAGGGCGTGGAAGTTCTGGGGATCGAAAGTGAGGACGAAGCGGAGGTCGGTACGATTGGTATCCCGGAGATGGGAACCTTTATTGTCCGCGATATGATAAGGGAAGCGAAGCCGAAAACCTATGACAATATTATTCAGCTCTCAGGCCTCTCACACGGTACCGGAGTTTGGGCCGGTAATGCGCAAGATTTGATTAGGGATGGTACCTGTACCATCGACAACGTCATTGGCTGCCGCGACGGCATTATGACCACACTACTTTCCTACGATCTGCCTAAAAAGGACGCTTTCGCCATCATGGAGCGCGTGCGCAAAGGTCGCGGTATGACTCCGGAACAGGAGCAACTAATGCTTTCTTGCAACGTGCCCAAGTGGTATATCGAAAGCTGTCGCAAAATTCAATATATGTTCCCGCGCGCTCACGCAGTCGCTTATACAATTTCCGCCTTACGCATAGCCTGGTTTAAGGTCTATTATCCGGAACAGTATTACGCAGCTGCCTTTACTATTCGCGGAGCGTTCGACGCCAGTTATATGTTAGGTGGGCAGGACGAGATTGAAAGAAGGCTCGCCGCTCTGTCTGCTGACGGCAAGCTGCGTTCTTCGCCCACAGATATTAAGATCTACTACACCCTGGAACTGGTACGAGAAATGCTACGACGTGGTATCTCCTTCTTGCCGATTTCTCTCTACCACTCAGATGCAACCAATTTCATAGTTGAAGAGAAAGGCAAACTAAGGCCGCCCTTGGCTTCGGTGCCGGGCATGAGTGAGAAGACTGCTATGCCGATCGTGGAAGAAAGAGAAAAGGGAGATTTCCTGAGTGTAGAAGATCTCAAGTTGAGAGCAGGAGTGAATTCTGCGGTGACTGAAGAACTACGTCTCTGCGGTGCACTGGACGGATTGCCGACATCGACACAAATTGACTTGTTTTCTTTGCTGGATCAACATTAGAATCTAATAAGATAAGATGATTAGAAGGAGTTGACTGGTGGGCTTATTCGTAAATGTTCATCTTGCTAACGCGAATCGCAATTTTGATTCTGCCTGGACATATAAAGTCCCCCAAAATCTTGAGGATAAGATTACAGTGGGGATGGTTGTTCAGGTGCCCTTCGCCAGTCGCAGCAAAGTTCAACGAGCCTATGTCACCGAGATTCTCCATGAATTGCCCGCTCATCTCGCGCCGGATAAAGTGAAGTCCGTTGTCGCGCTTTTGACAAAAGAGGCTGTTGTAACAGCGGAGCAAATTATCTTAGCACGTGAAATGAAGCGCCGCTATTTCTGTACTATTGCTGAAGCTCTCGACACTATGTCTCCACCTTATGTCCTTAGTAGTGGCAGCAAATCGACGTTGGCGGCCAAACTTGTAGATAGGGAACAGGCTCTTGATCTCTTGGATGGTGATGAACTCAGATCGAACAATCATGTGCGCGTAATCGAGTTTTTGCTTGAATATGAGAGTGCTCCTTTAAGCGAGATCCGCCAGGCAGTGGGTGTAAGCCAGGCAATTCTGAAAACAATGGAGAAGAATGACATTCTTGAATTTTTTCGTACTCGTGTTGAGCGAGAAGATGAAAGTGACATTCCTGAATTTGAGTATGAAGAGGCAAAAACTCCGACGCCAGAACAAAAGAACGCCATCGAGCAGATAGTTGCGGCTTCAGAAAACAATAGTGAAGCTAATGAACTTAAAGAGTTTATGCTCTACGGAGTCACCGGGAGTGGCAAAACCGAAGTTTATTTGCAAGCAGCACAAAAGGTTCTGAGCCGCGGCAAGGAGATCTTGATTTTGGTGCCGGAAATTTCCTTAACGCCCCTGATGACTAGGCGCCTGCGCAGTCGTTTCGGTGAAAATCTCGCCATATTACATAGCCGCCTTTCTCCTGCAGACCGCTACCAGGCGTGGAAGAAAATAATTACTAAAGAAGTGCAGATCGTGGTTGGCGCCAGATCGGCGGTCTTTGCACCATTGGAGAATATCGGTCTCATCGTCGTTGATGAAGAACAAGAAGGTACTTATAAGGCTGAAACAAAGCCGCGCTATCATGCCTTAGAGATCGCACGTATGCGGGCTCTCTTGCAAAATGCAGTGTTAGTTCTAGGATCGGCGACTCCTTCCATTAGTAGTTTTTTCAGAGCCAAAAGCGGGAAATCCGAGCTTTTAACCTTACCTGAACGCATTGGCACTCATGGCGTCGCTAAAGTTGAGATTGTTGACATGCGCAGACAAATGATGAGGGGACGAAAGGGTTTATTAAGCGATATATTAGAACATGAGCTGCGAGACACCTTGGCAAAAAAACAACAGGCCATGCTGCTTTTGAATCGACGCGGCTTTTCCCGCTCAATTATCTGCTACAAATGCGGCTGGCAGATGCGCTGCAATCATTGTGATGTGGCCTTGACCGCTCACAAAAGGTCTTGGAGTAGTAGAGAGGCTAACCTGCGCATGGTGTGTCATTACTGCGACCGCTTGCGACCCTTGCCACAGAAGTGTCCAGTCTGCGCTAGCGAGAATATCGGGGGAGCGGGCGTGGGTACTCAGCAGGCGGAAAAGATGCTGCAGGAAGATTTTCCCGAAGCACGTATTTTGCGCATGGATCAAGACACGACGCGCTCGCGCACATCGCATGCGGATATTTTGTCGGCCTTTTTTAGACAGGAAGCAGATATCCTCTTGGGTACACAAATGATTGCAAAAGGTCATGACTTTCATAATGTGACCTTATCCGCCGTTTTATCTGCTGATCAGATGCTGGGCACAGGCGATTATCGTGATGCCGAACTGGCGTTCCAACTGATGGCTCAAATGGCCGGACGTTCGGGGCGGGGACAGGAGGCGGGCAAAGTATATTTCCAGACCCTGCAACCGGAGCACTTTGTTATTCGTACAGCTGCGGCACAGGATTACGAGACATTCTACTGTGAAGAGATCAGCTTCAGAGAGAGAATGCAGTATCCGCCTTTCGGGCATTTGGGTGTCTTCTTTATTCGAGCTTTTTCTGCAGAAGCAGCCGCCGAAGGAGCGCAGATGCTTCGTGCTAATGCAGCTGCTTTAATGGAAGAGTATGGCGGTACTTTCAAGAATACCGAGCTTTCTGCAGCAGCGCCTGCACCGATAACGAAAATGCGCGACAGGTATCGTTTTCGCATCATTGCTCGTGACCCTTCTGTCGAGGTTTTGACACGTCTCTTGCAAATAACGGTGGATAACACTAAACTGCCAGAGCAGGTCTTTGCTAGCGTAGATATTGATCCATGGTCCATGCTGTGAGCTTGGAAACCTAGTTGATATGCGCTTTATGATAAAATACACAGCGAAGGAGGTAATTATATGGCATTGAGAAAAATACTTCTCGAAGGCGATAGTACCTTAAGAAAAAAGAGTCGTGAAGTCACTAAGTTCGACACAAGAACTCACGAATTAATCGAGGATATGTTTGAGACTATGCGCCAAGAGGACGGACTTGGATTAGCAGCGCCTCAAGTAGGAATATTGAAACGCGTTTTTGTAATGGAGGCTATGGAAGATAATGAAGCCACAGCCTTTATTAACCCTGTTATTATTGACGAAAACGGTGAGCAAACCGGGGCAGAAGGCTGCTTGTCTTTGCCTGGCTTGTTTGGCTTTGTTAGCCGTCCGGAAGAGATTAGAGTCAGAGCACAGGATCCGAGCGGTGAAGAGTTCGAAAGGACCTATACCGGCTTAGAAGCACGTTGTGTCTGCCATGAAATAGATCACCTAAACGGCATCTTGTACAGAGACAAAGCCGAAGACGGATTGCATAAATTAGAGTCTGAAGAAGAGCCAAGCGAGAACGAGAGCGGAGACATTTCTGAAGAAAAAGTTGAAATGAAGGTGGCTGATAGTGATGCCTAAACTGATATTTTTTGGCTCAAGTGACCTCTCAGTGGCCGTGCTGGACGAGCTGGAGCAGTTGGAAATGCTGCCGCTGGCTATCGTCACTCAGCCCGACCGCCCACGTGGCCGTAGCGGCAAACTGGCTGCTACTCCCGTGAAGGAATGGGCCTTGGAGCGTGATATCAGAGTTTTGGATAATCAGGCCGAGGAAGCGGAACAGTTTTTTCAAAATTTATCTGCGATTGAAGCAGATGTTTTTTTGACTGCTGCTTACGGGGAGTATCTCCCGCAAAAGGTTCTTGACTTGCCGAAATTAGGAGCACTTAATGTTCATCCGTCGCTTTTGCCGAAATACCGTGGTGCATCCCCGGTGCAAACAGCGATCATCGCAGGTGAGAAGATCAGCGGAGTTACTTTAATGCTAATGGCTGCCAAAATGGATGGTGGCCCGATACTGGCGCAAAGAGAGGTTCTCATTCCCGAAGACATCACAGCCGGTGAAATGATGGAAGTCATGGCAGACGAAAGCCGTTACCTGCTTAGAACTGCTTTGCCGCAATATCTGGCGGGTGAGCTCACGCCTCAGGAGCAGGATGAGAACGAGGCCACCTATTGCCGTACATTTACGCGTGAAGATGGTCGAGTGGATTTTTCGAAATCCGCTCAAGAGATCCACAATCTGATCCGCGGACTCACACCTTGGCCTGGCGCTTTTTCTTATTTGGACGGTCGCAGAGTTAAGCTTATTAATAGTAGGCTTACCAGCGAAACTCCTGAATGTGAGGATCTGCCTCCGGGCTCGGTTTTCTGTCGTGAAGAACGCTTTTTCGTTGTATGCGGTGAAGGTGTCTTGGAGCTTTTGGATATCCAATTTGCTTCCAAAGCGCAGATCACTTGCGCTTCATGTGCTCACAACTTCCGTGAGGGATATCGCTTTGAGAGTTTCCCTCAGAAAGATTAAGAAGGAAAGAGGTAAGATCAAATGACAGTGGTCTTTTTACAAAGTACTGTTGAATCATTTTTTAGTGGATATTATGGCTCCTACATTCTCCTGGTGGTGCCGTTTATCATATTGAGTTTTATAGCTCAGGCTTTAGTCAAGTCAACTTTTAACAAATATGCACAGGTTAAAGCTCAATCTGCTTATCGCGGAGTTGAAGCGGCTAGGCACCTGTTGAACGAGCAGGGGCTCCAACATGTTGGGATAGAACGTGTTCCCGGCGATTTGTCGGATCACTATAGCCCGAAAGAAGAAATCCTTCGCTTGTCACAGTCGACTCACGATTCACAGTCGATTGCGGCAATTGGTGTGGCGGCACATGAAGTGGGTCATGCTGTTCAACATAAAGAACAATATGCTCCTAATGCTGTCCGTTCTGCGCTGGTGGTGCCGGCCAATATCGGTTCGCGTCTGGGGCCTTATCTCGCTATATTTGGACTGTTTCTGCAATCTGATACGGGCAGGCTCCTTTTCACGACCGGTATTGTTTTGTTTTCTGCAGCGGTTCTCTTTTATTTAGTAACGTTACCGGTAGAATTTAACGCCAGTAAAAGGGCTATTGTCCTAGTGGAAAATTCCGGAATTCTTTCCACTGAAGAAATTAAAGGTGCGCGCAAGGTACTACGAGCTGCAGCCTTGACCTACGTTGCGTCAGCACTGACTGCCTTTATGTCGCTCTTGCGTCTCATACTATTATCCCGACGCCGCGACTGATATAAGATGTCTAATCATAGTGAAAAAGTAGATTTTGCGCGCTTAGCTGCCTGTAGTGTCTTAAGGGATGTCTTATACAGTGGAGCTTTTTCCAATGAAAGTGCAGCCAAGCATCTGAGCAATCCCGAATTGGAGGCGAGAGACAGAGCTTTCGCTTCGGCTATGATCTATGGAACCTTATCCCGCCTTCCACTGATAGACGCTTGGCTGGAAAAACTCTCAGAGCGACCTTTTGAGAAATTGGATCCTTGGATGCAGAATGTTTTGCGCTTAGGGGTATGGCAAGTAAAATTTTCATATGCAGTGCCCGAACATACTGCGGTGGATGAAAGCGTGAAGCTTATCCGTCATTTGAGCGGTGAAAGAGCTACTTCATTCGTTAACGCAATTTTGCGTTCACTAATACGTGAAACTCCCCATATACCTAGTAAAAAGATGCAGGCCTATGAACTTGGCTTGAGTACAGAGCTCTATGGCCTCTTCCGCCATTGGTATGGAGACGAGACGGCTAAGCAAATAGCTTTAGCAGCCTTGGAATCACCGACGACGCAAACAGTACGCATGGATTTGAGAAGAGGGCCCGAGATTGAAGTGTGGCTCGCCACTGAAGAAGCTCAGGGTTTGGAGGCTCAAGCAGCTCCTTGGCCTGAAGCTGCCTACAACATAAACTTGGCAGGGAAGAGCTTGGACGAATTGGCTGGATATAAGGCCGGTCTTTTCACGGCTCAAAGTTCTTCAGCGATGCTGTCGGGAAGCCTTTTGCCCCCGGAACTCCTTCAAAAAGAGGACCTACAAGTAATTGACCTTTGTTCTGCGCCAGGTGGGAAGATAGGCCACCTAGCTGAACGCTTGAGTCCCAAGGCTCGCTTAGTAGCTTGTGATATTTCGGCCAGTCGACTGGAATTAGTGCGAGAGTTTATGGAAAGTCGCAAGCATAAGAATGTCGAATACTATGTGTTGGATGCGAGTAAACCTCTGCCTTTTGCTGACGATTTCGATCTTGTACTCTGTGATGTGCCTTGTAGTGGACTGGGACTTCTGGCTCGCAGGCCGGAAATCAGGTTGCGCGTCTCTTATGAATCTATCGAGCGCCTGAAGATCTTACAAGCGGCAATCCTGCAGGAGGCGTCTTCACTGGTGGCTCCGGGCGCCTGGCTCTATTATACTACCTGTACTATTAATCCGGATGAAAACAGCGGTCAAATTAGAACATTTCTTGATTCTAAAAAAGGACAAGCGTTTGATCTGGAAAACTTACGTCTTGAGTTACCGGCTCCTTTGATGCAAACTTATGATACATCTGCTGAGCGAAATGGGCTTGGTGGCGATGTAAGTCTTTTGGCACATCGCGATGGATCGGACGGATTTTATCTTTGTCGTCTGCGTAAGAGTATAAGGGAATAGGAAGTAGTTTTAATAATTTGCTGAAAAATACTGAGTATAAATATGACTTTTTTTATGACTTCGGTCCCTCCGAGCTTAAAGAGCTGGCTGAAGAGCTTGACCTGGCTTCTTTCCGGGCTAAACAAATGCTGCAATGGCAGCAAAAAGGAATCAGCGATTTTTCAGAGATGACAAATCTATCCGCTGACTTGCGGACAAAGCTCTCCGAAAGTTTTAAACGGTGTGGCTTGTCTTTGGTTCAGGAACTTCAATCTCAGGACAGCGACAGCAGCAAACTTCTTTATGAGCTGCACGATCGACAAAGGATTGAAACCGTATTAATGCGCTACCGCTTTGGACTTTCCTGCTGCATCTCCTCTGAAGCAGGATGCCTGATGGGCTGCGCTTTCTGTGCCTCCAGCATTGCCGGTTATGGGCGTAAACTCAGTAGCGGTGAGATGTTTGCTCAGGTGGTGCAGACGGCGCGCTTAGCTAATGAACGCATTAGAAATGTCACTGTTATGGGAACCGGAGAACCGCTGAATAATCTGGATGCTTTGATTGAATTTCTTAAACGTTTACATGACCCTGAATACGGTCTGGGCATCAGCTACCGCAACATGACCGTGTCAACTTGCGGATTAATAGACAAAATGCTAGTATTAGCCGCAGAAGTCTTGCCAATCACTTTGTCAATTTCGCTGCATGCACCAAATCAGGAATTGCGTGAGCAATTGATGCCGATTGCCAAGCTTTATCATTTTGATGACTTACTTGCTGCTGCGCAAGAATGGATGTCTCGCACCGGAAGGCGCGTGACTTTTGAATATGCCTTGTTCAAAGATGTTAACGACAGCCGGGAACAGGCAGAAGAACTTGCAGGAAAATTAAGAGGCTGTAACTGTCATGTGAATCTAATACCGGCAAATACTGTGCCAGGTTTGGATTTTGAAGCTAGCCCTAAAGAAGCGGTGCACAGGTTTCAAGAAAAATTGGGTAAGCAAGGAGTAAATGTCACCCTTAGACGCTCGTTGGGACAAGATGTCAATGCAGCTTGCGGCCAACTAAGACGGCAGGCTCCTAATGATAAAGTTGAAGGCTAATAGGAAATAGCGAGGTAGACGAGCATGCAATATGCTGCACAAACTAATAAGGGTTTGGTGCGAGACCGGAACGAAGATGATTATGTCGTGCTTCTTGAGGAGAGTGGCCCTGATATTTTTATTATTGCTGATGGCTTAGGAGGTCACAGGAGTGGTGAGCTGGCGAGCAAGATTGCCTGCTCCTTTGCCAGTGAATATCTGAATACAGAGTTGCCGTCTGAGAATGAGCCTGCGGAAATCCGTCATATTCTCATTGAAGCTATTCAAAAGACTAATATTCACGTTTATATGAAATCCCTGGAGAATGAAGAGAATAAGGGGATGGGAACAACCTTGACTATAGGTGTTCTATATCCTGAAAGTTTTTACTTCGCGCATATTGGCGATACACGTGTGTATCGTTTGCGTGATGATGATTTTGAGCAAATTACAACGGATCACACCTTTGTGGAAGAGATGATGGCAAGTGGAACTCTATCTGAAGATGAAGTAAAGGTTCATCCCCGTCGCCATGTTTTGACTCAGGCTATAGGTTATCCTGAATATCTTGATGTAGATTATGTGCATTTAGATCGAGCTCATGGTGATCGCTTCATAATGTCAAGCGATGGTTTGCATGGTGTGCTGGAAGATGATACTATTTTTGCTTCTCTGGCCAGTTCACTAAGTCCGGACGAAATCTGCTCCCAATTGATTGAAAAGTCATTGGATGCAGGCGCTCCGGACAACATTACAATTATCACAATTATTGTGTAACCAGGAGGAATACATGAATTCTGCCCAGCAATTTACAGCGGATACGATCATCGGTGATCGCTACCGCATAATCAAGCCAATTGGGCAAGGCGGTATGGCTTCGGTTTTCTTAGCTGAAGATATGACCAATGGTGAAGGTGTCGCCTTAAAAGTCATGCGCGACGAGTTAACTAATGATCCAGAATTTGTGCGCCGTTTTGCCACTGAGGCACGTGCGGCTGCCAGTTTGGATCATCCCAATATCGTAAAGGTTTTGGATTACGGACAGGACGGCGAAGTTCGCTATATCGTTCAGGAATATGTCCAGGGTGAGACCTTAAAGGACATGATACGTCGAGAGGGAGCTTTGGATTATAGATTGGCGACGCCACTCATGATTCAGATAGGCTTAGCGCTAGAACATGCTCACCAACGCGAAGTTATCCATCGCGACATGAAACCGCAAAACATTCTAATAACTGAAGATATGGTGGCCAAGGTCACTGACTTCGGCATTGCCAGAGCTTCCAGCATGAACACTATCACGCTAACCGGCGGTGTTGTGATGGGCTCTGTTCATTATTTTTCGCCCGAGCAGGCACGTGGAGGCGAAGTTACAACACGATCAGACCTGTATTCTCTTGGCATAATTTTTTATGAAATGCTGACTGGGGAACTGCCTTTTGACGGGGAGTCATCTGTCGCCATCGCCATCAAACACTTGCAGGAGTTTCCGCCCGCACCTAGCTATTATGTAGCTGAGCTGCCACGCGCTCTAGACGACATCGTTGGTCGTGCCATACAAAAGAATCCTGCCGCCCGTTATCGTTCGGCGCGCGAATTTATTAATGAGCTAGATGCCTTTATGGTTGATCCTAACGGTGTCTACGGCGTGATTCCGCAAACCGCCCTGGGCTCTGAGCCAGCCTCAACTTCGGCTTTAGGGGTGCCTGCGCGCAAAAACAACTACAACAAAGTTAGAGATATAGATAGGACTTATAATAAACGCCGCTCTTCACGTTACCGAGATACAGCAATTGTTATCGCGATTAGTGCAGTGGCAATTGTACTGTTAGCTTTATTGACAATCTGGCTGGTCCGAAACTTCTCCAGCGACGAGGAACCGACGGAAAACAATGAGATTGTCTTGGATAATTTTATCGGCATGGAAATTGAAGATGAAGAAGTAACTGAACGACTGGAAGAACTGCAGAGAGCGGGGATGGAAATCGAACTGGTCTATCGAGTTGATGAATCTGTTCTGGAGGGCGTTATCTTCCGCCAAGAACCTGAATCTGATGGTTCTTTGAAGATCCGACCTCAAGGTCAAAAACTGACTCTTTACATCTCCAGTGGCCCGGATTCGGTACTTGTACCCGATGTAGAAGGGGATACCCGCGTGATGGCAGAGCAGAAATTGCGCATGGAAGGCTTCTTGCCATACTTCACTCCGGAGTTTTCCGACACTATTCCTGAGGATATCGTTATCCGTACTGTCCCGCCCAGTGGTTCTGAGCTGCCACGCGGTGAAAATATTGAAGTAATTTACAGCTCCGGTCCCGAGAATGTTCTAGTGCCGGACCTATTAGATTTACCGATTGAAACCGCTCGCGCTTTAATTATTGATAGAGGTTTAATAGTTGGATCTGAGGTTTCCTTTACCGGTGAACCTGTGCCCGAAGACGACAAATACGTCATTAAGCAGAGCCCTGCTCCCAATACGGAAGTCCCCAGCAGAACGCCTATCATTCTAGAAGTAGGCACCTATGATGATCTCTATAATTACAAAAACCCGACAACTACTCCGAGAGATAGAATCATGCCGAAACTCGAGGGTAAGACTCAGGCTGAAGTAGACACCATTTTATCCTCATTAGGAGTACTCGAATATGGTGTGCAGCGTTGGCCCGGATCAGACTCGGATCTGAATCCTAATGCAGAGGGTCATAAGACTCGGATCTACATCTTGGCCCAAAACATCGAAGCCGGTACCTCGTTTGAACCGAACAAGGATGAGATCGTCCTAACTTGGGGAGATGCGGATGATTATGAGCTATACACAAACCCGCCGCCTCCCACGCCACCACAGACAGATGAGCCGACCACTACGACTACTACGACGACAACAACAACTACAAGTGAAGACAGTAGTGCGGATGATTAAGTATAGCTAGGAAGCGAAGGATTGCATGTGTAAATATGAAGACTGGACAACGCGAAAGACTCTTCTTTGTCCGTCCATTTTATCTGCTGACCTCTCTGATCTGAGTAATGAGATCGCTCGCTTAGATAACAATTTTGATATGCTGCATTGCGATGTTATGGACGGATCTTTCGTTCCCATGATTACCTTCGGATCACAGATGGTTCAGCAATTAAGCAAAAAGACTGATAAACCTCTTGATGTCCACCTCATGGTCAAAGACCCTGAGAAGCATGTAAAATATTTTGCGGATGCCGGTGTTTGTACTCTCGTTTTTCATCGTGAGGCAAGCTTTCATCCGCAGCGCCTCTTAAGTGAGATTAGGTCTTTGGGCTGTAATGCAGGTGTTTCTTTGAATCCCGCGACGCCTTTGGAGGAAGTCAAGTACTTGCTTCCAGATCTGGATATGTTACTTCTGATGACAGTTAATCCGGGTTATGGTGGGCAATCCTATCTCAGCCAGATGACAGAGAAGATTCGTTCTGCTCGCGCAATGATAGACGCATCGGGTTATCCCGTGCGACTTCAGGTTGATGGCGGAATTTCCCGTGCAAATTTAGCAGAAGTGATTGAGGCCGGTGCCGATATGGTGGTATCAGGTTCAGCAATCTTTTCGAAAGAAGATCCCGGAGCAGAAGCCAAACTGTTTCAGAAAGATCTGCAGACGTTAGATCGAGAACTGGGACGTGTTTAACTGTGCTATAGCTCTAGCTGGTGATTGTGCCGACTTTGCCGCTGCGCGACGCTTAGCAGCATTAGCGGATATTATTGTCGCTGCTGATGGTGGTGCCGATCTCCTTTTAAAAGCAGAAATCGTGCCTGATTGGGTCATTGGAGATAATGACTCAGCTCAGATGAGCTTGCCTGCTAAGACTAAACGGATCTTATTTCCTCAGGACAAAGACTATACTGACGGCGAGCTCGCAATTTCTCTAGCTTTATACTTGGCAGATTCTGCAAATGATCCTAACAAGAAAGATTCTCTTTCGAGGTATATCTCTAGCTTTTGCCCTGGTAAGAACAGTTCTTTCGCAGCAAGTGAAAGCTTAGCTTCTTCCTTAATTAATAATTTCCGACAAGCTGATAATTTGTCGAGCTATAGTTTCTTAATACTCTTTCCTTTTGGTCAACGTATAGATCACACTTGGACTAATGTTCTTCTTGCTGCCAGCTTGGCTCGTTTGGGTGCGCTGATATATCTTTCTGACGGTCTTACAATGGCGCGAATAGTTGCCGGAAAGTTTCAGCTCCAGCCTGTGTTTGAAGCTGAAGTCCTTGAGTGTTCCGATATAACGTCCCTAAATGATGTGGCCTTTTCCGCGATTCCTCTTGATGACAATGTTGAGGGTTTCAGCTTGAAAGGTTTGAAGTGGGAGTTAGATCAAACAAGTCTCGCCTATAATATGACTACCGCTGTATCTAATCGAGCATTAGTCGGTGAAAAGCTTGCGCCTACTCTGGCTCTGGAAGCTGGCACTGTAATGTTGGTCCTGACGCCTGCAAATTAGTTCTCATCTATCATAGATCACTAATTTTTGATTATTATTATTTAATCTGTTATGTTTTATATGGAATTGATTCCTTCGATAATTGTAATATGTAACCGCACTAGCAGATGGCGCTCCTATTCGTATTGAAGGTATCCCTGAACAAACTACGGTTCTAATCTCAGAGGGAGCAGACCTCGATGAGATTAGGGAAATAGGAGGGTTCTTA
>CAYFTG010000004.1:0-298 GCA_964346175.1 uncultured Mageeibacillus sp. | reverse complement strand
TGCAGTTCTGTCGTGCAATTATGCTCTAGCTTTCTTCGAAAGTGACCGAGATTATATTAGTCCCGAAAGAAAAGCAAAATCTTTTTCACCAAAAACTACAGTTGCTGCAGTGTTAGATTATCAGTCTGATGAGACGCCTAGCGACTTGGCGCAAGAACTAATAATGCTCGCGGACGACTTGGATGCAGATTTAATTTTGGATGTGTTTGCACCAGCACAAGAAGGTGACATTAGCGTAGGGATGTACAGTCACCGATTTTGTAGTTACAAGTGGGATAACCCAGATACTTTGGAATGG
>CAYFTG010000003.1:0-118966 GCA_964346175.1 uncultured Mageeibacillus sp. | reverse complement strand
GAAGACGTCACTCAAAAACTGTTTTTCATACAATCCCTAAGTGAACGCTTCTTTTTGAAGCCCCTTTTTTAGTGTCAAAAAACTAATACTTTACACCCTGTCTTTGCGCATATGTTTAAAGAAAGCTCGATAGCCGCGATATGTTTCATATACGTCGATCTTGCTGGCAACTTCGAAGCAGGAGTGCATAGAAAGCAACGGTACGCCACAATCAATAACTTCGAGTCCCAGTTCGGCCTGGTAAACGGCAACCGTACCGCCGCCACCTTGATCGACTTTACCTAATTCGCCTGTCTGCCAAGTAACGCCGTTGTCTTCCAAAAGGCGTACAACTTCATCGAAATACTCCGCTGAAGCGTCGGATGTGCCACCTTTGCCGCGAGCTCCGGTGTATTTATTCAAAGCCATGCCTCGTCCGGCGTAGCAACTATTCTGAGGCTCAGATACGGAGGCAAAGGTCGGATCGTAGGCGTTAGTTACATCCGAGGACAGCATGGTACTGTTGACCATATTGTGCGAAAGTTCGAGCGCAGTCGGTTCGTGGTCCATCATCAGGCGCACCATCTGTTGTTGATAGTATGGATAGAGGAATGAGGAGGCGCCGGTGTTTCCGCCTGAACCAATCTCTTCTTTATCGTACATGAGCAATACTGCTGTGCGCTCCGGAACTTCCTCCAGATCAATTAATGCGCGCAAGGAGGTATAGGCGCAGACTCTGTCATCTTGTCCGTAGGCGCCGACGAATGCACGATCTAGACCCACGTCTCGTGCTTTATTGGCCGGCACGATTTCTAATTCCGCTGTTATAAATTCACGTTCGGTGACGTTGTATTTTTCATAAAGGAGATTTAAGACTGCTAGTTTGACACGATTCTTGGCGTCTTCATCCGGATACGGGATGCCGCCGATGAGAACATTCAGCTCCTCCCCTTCAACTACCTTAGAGGCATCTTTTTTCATTTGATCGGCAGCAAGATGTGGCAGCAGATCGGTGATGTAGAGTACCGGGTCAGATGGATCTTCACCGATTTGCACTTCAACTTTCTCGCCGCCCTGCTTGATCATGACGCCGTGTAAAGCCAAAGGCTGCGCTACCCAATGATATTTCTTGATGCCACCGTAGTAATGTGTTTTTAAAAGAGCCAGTTCAGATGACTCGTATAAAGGATTGGGCTTTAAGTCCAAACGTGGAGAGTCGACATGGGAGCCAATCAGGTTGAAGCCCTGCAAAGGATCATTCTTGCCGATTATGGCTGCGATCAGACCTTTGCCGCGTACAAGCTGATAGACCTTATCCCCTGCTTTGAGGTTTGAATAGCTATCTAATGGCTTGTAATCATTCTCTTCTAAGAGCGCCTGAGCATAATTCACAAACTCGCGCTCGGTCTTTCCCTGATCAAGGGCGATTTTATAACCCTCTGAAAAAGCCTGAACAGCCTCCAGCTTGTCTTTATCCGCAGGCTCCCAGGCTGTCTTAAATTCAAATGTCAATTTTGCTTCTAATTCTTTTACAGCAGATTTCTCTTCATTAGTATTCATCTTTACCCTCTTTCTCTATCTAGGTTCTATTGCTTCTGATTATACAATACTGAGTGCAAAAAAAAGCAGAGCATGGAAGCTCCGCTTTTCCAAGTCTGCCGTAGCAGGCTTGCTCTAACTCTAATCATCGTGCAGGCAACAGGCATGTTCGTCTGCAGACTCTTCATCGTCGCCATGATCGTGTTCATCTTCGCCTAGGATCTTGAACTTCTCTGCCAATTCGGCGGTCATTCTACCTTCGGCTTCATAGAAAGCCTTAAGAGCCTTTTTAATGGCTTGTTCAGCCAGTACGGAACAATGCAGCTTGACGGCAGGAAGCCCGTCTAGCGCCTCTGCCACCGCCTTATTGCTCACTTCCAGAGCCTCAGCAGTATTCTTACCGATAATAAGTTCAGTCGCCATACTGCTGGTCGCAATTGCTGAACCGCAGCCGAAAGTCTTGAACTTTGCATCAGTGATAATGTCGTCTTCTATTTTTAAATCAATTTTCATGATATCGCCACAGACAGGATTTCCTACCGTGCCGCTTGCTGTAGCATCGGCAATCTCTCCCATGTTGCGTGGGTTCATGAAATGATCCATTACTTTTTCACTATATTCCATAGCCGCCCTCTCTTACTAATCTTGTTCCTCCCTCGTAGGGGATTAATGCTTCAATTTTATTCTTTTCAAAATCATCATACAATGGTGACATATCTCGCAGTCGCTGGATCACTTTTGGGAGATCTTCCAGAAAGCGATCAATGTCCGCATCCGTGTTACTGCGACCTAATGAAATCCGCAAAGAACCGTGGGCTACTTCATGCGGTAATCCTATAGCGAGCAGCACGTGGGAAGGATCCAGTGAGGCCGAAGTGCAAGCTGATCCGCTGGAGCAGGCATAGCCATATGCGTCCAAAAGTAGCAGAATGGACTCCCCTTCAATGAATTCAAAGCTGAAATTTACATTGTTGGGTAGGCGTTTAGACGGATGACCATTAAGTTTGGCATGAGGAACTACTTGGGGAATCTCCCTGATCAATCGATCACGCAAGCGGCTTTGTCGTTCAGATTCTTTATCCATGTCTGCATAAGCCACTTCGACAGCCTTGCCCATCGCTATCATAGACGGAATATTCTCAGTCCCTGCGCGTTGTTTGCGTTCCTGAGCCCCGCCGTCCATATACTGTCCAACACGAGCGCCTCGGCGTTTATACAAGAAGCCGATACCTTTGGGCCCATATAGTTTATGCGCAGAGACAGACAACATGTCGACTCCTAATTCTCTTGGGCGAAGTGGAAGAGCTCCGAAGGCCTGCACGGCATCTGTATGGAACAAAACCTTATGTTCCTTGCAGATTTCTCCTAGCTCCTTGATAGGTTGAATAGTGCCGATCTCGTTGTTTGCATATATGATTGATACTAAAATAGTGTCGGGACGAATGGCTTGACGTAGATCTTCCGGATCTACTAAACCGTCCGCATCCACTTCTAAATAGGTAACTTCAAAGCCTTCTTTTTCTAAAGCTTGCATGCTGTGCAAAACTGCATGATGTTCAATGGTAGTGCTAATTAAATGTTTTCCCTTGCTTTGGTTGGCGTGGGCAGCGCCTTTAATCGCCCAGTTATCTGACTCCGTACCACCGGAGGTGAAAAATATTTCATCAGCTCGGACGTCCAGCACTTCCGCGATTTTCTCACGTGCAGCGTTCATAGCGCGACTGGCAACATTACCTTCTTTGTAAAAAGAAGAAGGATTGCCGAAAGTGTTTTCTAAAGCATCCGTAAGAACAGCCATAACATCAGGGTGAATTGGCGTCGTGGCTGCATGATCAAAATATATTCTGTTTATTTTCTCAGCTGTCATTAGCTTCTGCTCCTTTTGCTTCCTTCCGTTTTCGAGCTGCTTTGCGCAGCTCTTTCACTTCAGCCATCCACTTGGCCACATTTTGCTCGTGGCCGCGATCGGATGGTTCATAATATTTTACACCTCTTAAACTCTCCGGGAGGAACTCTTGTGACGAAACAGCCTGCGGCCAGTCGTGACTATATTCATATCCGATAGAGTAACCGAGGTCTTTCATACCTTCTGCAGGAGCATTACGCAGATAGTACGGAATTTCGCCGACATCTTTATTTTCGAGATCGTTCATTGCTTGTTTAATAGCTAGGTAACTGGCATTGGACTTTGGGCTGGTGGCGATACAGATGACAGCTTCCGAGAGAATTATCTGGGCTTCCGGCATGCCTATCATCTGAGCCGCCTGCCAAGCAGAAACAACAATAGATAAAACCTGAGGATTGGCCATACCTACTTCTTCAGCGGCTGCTATGGCTAAGCGGCGCCCAATAAAATTGAGATCTTCTCCTCCACGCAGTGCTCGTGCCAGATAGTGTATTGCTGCCTGTGGGTCGCTACCGCGAATAGATTTGATCATAGCGGAAACAGTGTCGTAGTGAGCTTCGCCGGTTGAGTCATACAAGGCAACTTTTTCTTGCATGGAATCCATAGCGGCATCCAGACCTATTTCAATGACACCCTCAGCAGAAGGTTTTGTTGTCAAAGCTGCCAACTCTATGCCGTTTAATGCCACCCTAGCGTCGCCGCCGGCTCTCTTCGCAAAAAACTCCAAAGCTTCGGGCTTCACACAGAGATGCAGATGTCCTAAACCACGTTCTTTATCTGCCAACGCTCGTTCCAGTATCAATTGAACATCTTCACTTTCCAGTGGATAAAGCTGAAACACTGTCGAGCGGGAGATAAGTGCCTTGTTAACTTGAAAATAGGGATTCTCTGTTGTTGCGCCGATGAGAATGATACTGCCATCCTCTACTGAAGGCAGCAAGGCATCTTGTTGCGCCTTATTGAAACGATGAATTTCATCGATAAAGAGTACACAGCGTTGCCCCGGAGTCAGCAAGGGATTATTTGTGTCTGCGATGACACGCTTGATGTCGGCTACACCGGAGGTAACCGCATTTAACTGACTAAATGATGCCTTGGTAGTGTTGGCTATTACCCGAGCAATAGAGGTTTTCCCTGTGCCAGGAGGGCCAAAGAGAATGATAGAAGACAAGCGGTCGGCTTGAATCATGCGCGATAAGAGTTTGCCTTCAGAAAGAATATGACGCTGGCCGACAAAGTCGGACAGCGTCATAGGAGCCATTCGATAAGCTAGCGGAGATCGCCTATCGAAGATATTTTCATTATTTGAGGTCGCCATAAAGCGGGAACTTTTCGCAGAGAGTCGCTACTTCTTCGATGATTCTGTCTTTGCTTTCATCATATTTGAAGATAGCCAATGAAATCAGTTCGCCTAAGAGTTCCATCTCTTCTTTGCCGAAACCACGAGTAGTCAATGCGGGTGTACCGACACGAAGACCACTGGTAACCATGGCACTCTCAGTTTCATAGGGGACGGTGTTCTTGTTAGTTGTGATATTGACATCATCCAGTCTCTCCTGCAGCACTTTACCGTTGCAGCCTGTGCCGCGCAGGTCGATCAGGAGGAGGTGGGTGTCTGTGCCGCCGGAAACGAGGTTAACTCCATGTTTATTAAGTGATTCAGCTAAGGTCTGTGCGTTGTTAACAACGTTCTGCTGATACTCCTTAAAGGAAGGTTGTAGAGCTTCCTGGAAAGCTACGGCCTTGGCTGCGATGATGTGCATCAACGGACCGCCCTGGAGACCGGGGAAGACAGCTGAGTTTATTTTCTTGGCGTATTCTTTCTTCGCAAGAATGATGCCGCCGCGAGGTCCACGTAAAGTTTTATGAGTTGTGGAGGTAACAAAATCAGCGTAAGGTACGGGGTTCTCGTGCAGACCTGCTGCGATGAGACCGGCGATGTGAGCCATGTCAACCATCAGGTATGCTCCGACTTCGTCAGCGATTTCGCGGAACTTTTTGAAGTCGATCTTACGAGGATAGGCGCTGCCACCAGCGATAATCATTTTAGGCTTCACTTCTAAAGCGCGCTCACGTACTACGTCGTAATCAATTTGCTCAGTTTCTTTGTCGACTTTGTAGCCTTCAGCATGAAAATATTTACCTGAGAAGTTAATTCTCATTCCATGAGTGAGGTGTCCACCGTGATCAAGGTCAAGACCGAGGATGGTGTCACCGGGCTCCAACATGGCGAAATAAACTGCAGTATTAGCGTTTGCGCCTGAGTGTGGCTGAACGTTGGCGTATTCTGCACCAAACAGCTCTTTAACGCGATCAATGGCCAGATCTTCTGCTACGTCGACGTGTTCACAGCCACCGTAGTAACGGCGTCCGGGATAGCCTTCAGCATACTTGTTAGTCAAGACTGAACCAGCAGCTTCCATCACTGCTTTGCTAACAAAGTTTTCAGATGCGATCATCTCCAACTTGCTTTGCTGGCGATCCAGCTCACAGATAAGAGAGTCATAAAGCTTAGGATCAGTTTCCTTTACGTGTTGATACAACATTATTACCTCCAATATTGTTTATAAAAGTGTTTTTATACCGCAATAATTGTATCATACTTATCAAAAAAAGCATGCTATAAGCCGGTGGATTAGCGCTATTGACCTATTTTGATTAATTTGAATAAGCTTTTATTGGATATGTGTCTATTTTGTCCATAATGGCTTCAGCCATTGTCTCTAAGTCCAGGTCTTCCTCAGCCATTTCCACATCGAGAAGTGTTGGATTCGTCTTCGGATGCTTAGACACAAAAACTGTGCAGCAGTCCTCGTAAGGCAGAATGGACGTCTCGTATGTGCCGATGCGACGAGCAAGCTCGATTGTATCGTTTTTATCGATACCAATCAGCGGTCTAAATACCGGCATACTGACAATTGCATCGGTCGCTACGATAGCGTCTATTGTTTGGCTGGCTACCTGCCCTAGACTCTCCCCTGTGATAAGACACTTTGCGTTATGCTTGTGAGCCAGTTTCTCAGAAACGAGTAGCATCAAGCGGCGCATCACTACCGTCAACATGTTCTCAGGACATGCATCAACCAGTTCGAGTTGTGCTTCGGTAAAATCGACCTGATGAAAATGAATAGTTCCGGAATAGCGAGCGACAATGCGAGCCAGATCTTCGACTTTCTTTAGCGCATTGGGCCCAGTGTAAGGAAAAGTGTGAAAATATATTGCATTAAGTTGCATACCGCGGGAAGCCATCATATAGCCGGCTACTGGGCTGTCGATGCCACCGGATATGAGCAGCATCCCTTTGCCGCCCATCCCGCTGGGTAGCCCTGCTGGTCCGGGGATGGTTTTATGGTAAAGATAGATGCTTTCTCGGATTTCCACCTGCACGATAAAGTCAGGCTGATGGACATCAACTGTAAGTTTTTCAGGAAAACGCTCCAGAAGAAGCGCACCCAAGTCGGAGCTTATTTCATAACTGCCCATGGGGAAGTTCTTGTTTATGCGCCGTGTCTCGACCTTAAAAGTATAGGATGCGGTGTCTTGGGCTAAGAGATTGTCTACATAGGCAAGTGCTGCGTCTTCCAAACTGGAATATTCCAGAGGAAGCTCTTGTACCGGTGAAACTGAGACAACACCGAAAACATCCGTTACTCGCTCGATGACTTTCCTCATATCAACGTCATCCGATTGTGCGCGCACCCAGATACGTGAAGAGTGTTCGTGAATCTCGAAACTCCCTAATTCATTGATTCGATAGCGGATATTGCGAATTAATTGACGCACGAAATTGTGCCGATTCAATCCTTTGAGAGCAATTTCGCCGATCCTTACTAAAAGTAGATTTGTCTTATCTGAAACTGACATCGCTATTACGGTCTGGCGTATTCTCTGTACACACAGTCAATTGCTTGCGCCAAAAGATCGATATCTTTGCTGGTATGAGCCACATTGAAGCCGAGGCGTACGCTATTGGCAATGGCTTCTTTGTCATAACCCATGGCCTCGAGCACGTCATTCTTCCCGACCTTGTCTGCATGACAGGCAGAGCCGATAGAAATGGCCATTCCGCGATCAGATAAGGCGTTTTGCATCGTCTCACCGCGTATGCCGGGAAAAGATACTTTTAGCACCAAGGCCAAACCGTCTTTGGGGGAAATAACCTGATGCGGAATTTCAAATTGTATTAGCAAATTAAGGAAACGTTCCCGGAGTTCGGCCACTCTTTCATAACTTGCGGCAATCTTATCATGAGATAGTTCAATGGCCTCTGCGAGTGCATAAACAAGTGGCGCATCCTCAGTGCCGGAACGCCTGTTGCGTTGTTGTCCCCCACCGTGAAGCAAAGGTTCAATCAGTTTCTTTTCTTTCACCAAAAGCAAACCACAAGATTTAGGAGCTCCTAGTTTGTGACCGGAGATTGATGCAAAATCCAGCCCCGATTTTCTAAAGGAAAAAGGAATCTTGCCTATGGCCTGAACCACGTCACCATGAATCAAAGTCCGCGGGTTCGCCCTGCGAGTTATGTTAACAATCTTGGTCATATCGTTGATGGCACCCGTCTCATTGCTGACATAGATGAAGCTGGCCAAACTGTAGTCATTTTTTTCAACAGCTATTGTCCAGTCGTCAAGTTTCACTTCACCCGTTTTCTCCAAACCTATCCAAGTCGTTTCAAAGTTACAGCAGCGATCCAAGAATAAGACCGTTTCTTTGGTGGCATCGTGTTCTCCAAGACTCGTGATTAATGTTCTGGGAGCGCTGTCTGACAAATGGTAGGCGCTGCCCTTCAGAGCAGTATTAATAGATTCAGTTCCACCGGAAGTGAAAACTATTTCCGACTCTTCACAGTCCAAAGTGGTGGCAATCTTCTTGCGTGCTTGCTCAATTAAGTCAGCACTTTCCCGGCCCATAAAATGCGAAGAGGCGGGGTTGGCGAAGAATCTGCGTTCATTCAGAATATAATTGTCAAGGACATGTTGCTTGATTGGCGCGCTTGCTGTGTAGTCAAAATACTTAGTCACGTTCACCTCTTAAAAAACTTATTCTAAAAAAATCAATTGATCTCTAAGCTTAGCATATCTGTTCGTAATGCTGTGCGTAAAAACTCACAAGTATTGCCATTTCTTCCGAAGAGAGGTCCCTCAACCGCCAGAACGATATTTCGGCGAGGTATCTCCAGCATCTGAGCTTCAATATTTCGTGCAGGTCGAGCTAACAAATTTACACTCCCTTTGACGGGCAAATGAGCATACTTGTTCGACTTGATGTCCAGCATACGTTTCCCGGATGAAATCGCTTGGCCTAAGTCAGGAAACAGTTGTACCGGAATGGTGGAAGTGCACCAGCCATGAACGACGCCGTCATAAACGATCGGCCATTGAGTCAGCCAATACCCCGGATGTCTCTTCTCGGTAAAACTGAAGATTTCATCCAGTTCCGGGTTAGCTTCGATTAAATTAATGGGTTGTAAGCCGATGTCTTCGTAAGATGTAAGGTTTAAAAAGCTAAAGGTCAAAGCATTGAAATGAGGAATCCGTAAGCGCTCCGGCTGCTTGGCCACAAAAGTTCCTCGACCTTTTTGAATTTCCAGAATACCGTCTGAAACCAATTCGGAAATAGCTTGTCGCACAGTGGGACGTGACAAATCGAGTTCCTCGCAAAATTGCATTTCGGAAGGAATGCGTTCGCCTTGCTTATAAGTGTTGTCTTGGATGCGTTCAACGATTAGTTCACGCAACTGGGCGTATAGTGGAACACTACTATGCTTATCTAGTTTCATGGGTTCGCCTCCTCAAGCTTGTCCTTACATCATATCATAACACGAAATAATTCAAATGATTAAAATATTCGATATGCTGTAATAACATGATAACCCATGAAGCTCTCTTGAAACAAACCATTATTGATGGAAATTATTAAAAAATGGGCAGCAGCTGCATTTCCTCTACCCTGCCGTCTCGGCCCAGTTCACAAGCTGCGTAGAGCAATTCAATCGGCATCTTATCTAAACTATGTTTACTAGCGAAAGCGAGTGCGCAGTTTTTGATTCGCGCTACTTGTCTAGACGACAGTGCGTTAAGAGCGCCGCCATAAGCAGCGGAATTACTTCTACCCTTAACTTCAATGATATAAAGAACGTTGTCTTTCTGAGCTACGAGATCTAGTTCACCCAAATCGCCTATTTTCACTCTGCGCGCCAGCAAGTGAAATCCTTCCTCAATCAAATAAGAAGCGACGTGAGCTTCTGTCTCTTCTCCAAGGCGCCACGCACGATGCTTTTTTATAGCATAGTTCTTCAAGAAACTATGCCGGTGCAAGGGGCAGCTACCGTGTTCTTTGATCGCTTGGATATGTTCCGCGGTTCCATAGCCCTTATTATTTTCAAAGGTATATTCAGGATAAAGTTCAGCGTATTTACACATGAGTCGATCGCGGCTGACCTTGGCTAAGACTGAGGCGGCGGCGATGACGTTACACTCCGCATCCCCTCCTACCCGCGCCAGTACAGGATAAGGGAAAGAAGATAAGCTGACGGCATCGACCAATGCCAAATCCGGTTGGATGGATAAGCCGCGCAGAGCCTTGATCATAGCAAGACGGCTTGCCTCTAAGATGTTAATTTCGTCAATCACTCTAGCTGATACAGAAGCTACATGCCAAGAGACGGCTTTTTCAATAATCTGCTCATATATGATTTCGCGCCGTCTTTCAGTCATTTTCTTAGAATCATTGAGTCCGAAAAACTTTTGGTCTGTTGGCAGGATGCAAGCTGCTGCGAAGACAGGACCTGCGAGCGGTCCCCTACCCACTTCGTCTACACCCGCAATCAAGAGATAGCCCTGTTCACGGTAATACGTCTCTACCTGTGACATTTGCTCGTAGCGTTTTCGATCTCGCTCACTGATTCTCATAGTTATTCCGGCCTCTCCAAACTGATTCTGCCAATTTTCCCGCTGCGAAAATCATTTAAGAGCATTCGGGCGAAGCGCTCGGTGTCGATGCGCCCTCCACTCAATACGCAGCCCTTATGACGTGCCGCCAGTATATATTTATCGAAAAAATATTCTACATTAAAAGTATCGGCCTCAAGATCCAGATCTAAATCGTATCGTTGAGACAGCTCTACAGAATAATCTTGATGTAATTGCTTGAAAAGGCGGAAAGCCAGATCTTCTAAGGGTAATATTTCATCCTTGATGGCTCCGGTAGCGGCTAGAGCGAAGGCTGCATCCTGTGAAGAGATTTTCGGCTCTAACAAGCCGGGAGAATCCAGCAGTTCAAAATCGGTGCCTACGCGCAGCCAGCGAATAGATCTCGTTACACCCGGTCTTGATTCCACAGCTGCGCTGCGCTTTCCTGTCAGCGCATTAATCAATGTAGATTTGCCCGTATTGGGTACTCCGCCGACTAGGATGCGCAAGGCACGAGCTTGAAGGCCTTTGCTGCGGGCTTGTTCCAGGTAAGGCTCTTGAATTTTTTTCAGCTCTTTGCGTAATCTTCCGAGATCAGAGGCTGAGGCTAGGCAAAGTGCCATAGTCCTGATGCCCTCTTTATTATTGAAGTAATCCAGCCAGCTATCACTGATGGCCGGATCTGCCAAATCAGCGTGGGATAGGATTAGTAAATGTTCTTTTTTTCGGGATAAATCTGTAAGCAGAGGATTCCTGCTACTGAGAGGGATACGGGCGTCGGCAACCTCAACCAGCAAGTCGACACGACCCAGCTGTTCCTTGATTTCCCTGGTGGAGCGAGCCATATGACCCGGATACCATTGAATATGCCTGTCATTGTTTTCTGCCATACATTCTCCTCTAGAAGAAAAAGGACGGTCGTGACCGTCCTTATCTACAGCTTCATAAAGGCAAACTAGCTCAATTAAATCTGCTCAAGCGTTGCTTTAATCATCTTTTTTGCTGACTAGACGCTCCTTGACGCGTGTGCGTTTACCGACACGTCCGCGCAAGTAATACAGCTTAGCGCGACGCACTTTACCCTTGCGCAGCACTTCTATTTCAGCGATCTTGGGTGAATGTAGTGGAAAAACTCTTTCCACGCCGACACCGTACGATACACGACGTACCGTAATGGTTTCGCTCAGTCCTGAACCCTTACGGGCGATAACTGTTCCCTCAAAGATCTGGATGCGCTCGCGAGCGCCTTCCGTAATTCTGAGATGAACATTTACACGGTCACCGATTTCAATATAGTCAAAATCGCCTTTTAGATGGGATTGTTCTACCGCTTTAATTAAGTCCATATTGCGTACCTCCTTTTTCTACTTTCGAGATGTTCATGCACGCAATTGCAGCGGACCATCCCATAAACCTTTAGCATTCTAGCAGATTAAATCAAGCTCTTCAAGCAAATCTACTAGTAATTTCTACTTATTTCCTTCATCTTCCAACCACTGCAGAAAGTCGTATACATCTTCGTAGCTCAGATCCACATCAGCGAGCAGATCCGGCCTCATCTGTATTGTCTGCCATAAACTGTCATGCTTGCGGTGTCGTTTAATACGGGCATCATGGCCGGACAAAAGAACTGCTGGTACTTGGTGCTCCCGCCAGAGCTCCGGCCTCGTATATTGACGCTCTGACAGAAGACCGCTGCTAAAAGATTCATCCTGCCAAGCTTCTTCTTTGAGGAGCACTCCCTCCAGTAATCTGGCAGTAGCGTCGATGATTAGACAGGCTGGCAATTCACCGCCCGTAAGCACGAAGTCACCAACAGAAACAGGCTCTGCTCCGATCTCTTCCAGTACACGGGCGTCAATGCCCTCGTAATGGCCGGAGAGCAAAATCAGATGATCTTCCTCAGCCAGCTCCTCTGCCATGGCCTGATCGAACGTGCGTCCGCCAGCTTGCATGACTAAAGTTCTGCTTTTTTTGCCTTCACCTTCAGCCTGCTGCCAAGCTTGGTAGACCGGTTCGCACATCATCAACATGCCGACTCCACCGCCATAAAGACTGTCATCAACCTGTCCATAATCATTAATGGCAAAATCACGAATCTGAATTGCTTCAAACTGAAAAACTTCTCTCTCCAAAGCTCTGCCGAGGATACTACTTTGAATGTATGTCTCGACGAGTTCCGGGAAAAGTGTCAGAACTGAAAATTTCATTGTCGTTCTCCCACTTCAGCTCTCAGTCGCCAAGTTTGCGATACAGGTCATATAAGCCTTCTGTCAACTTGACCTCAATCCGATCCTTCTGCTGATCAATCTCTTTTATGACCTGCTTGGTAAAAGGAATTAGAAGATCATTCTGAGTGGCTTGCTTCACAACTAATACGTAATGAGCGCCGGTATCGAACATCTCCGCAATTTCTCCCAGTTCGCCATAATCCTGATCGAAGACTTTAAGACCGATTAAATCTGCAGTAAAGTATTCATTTTCGGCTAGTGGCAGAGCGTCTTCGCGCCTGACATACAGTTGCGAACCGCGTTGCTTTTGAGCCTCTTCCCTGCTCTCAATGCCTGAGAGTCGTAGGATAGCATTCTTGTTTGTGAAGCGAACGCTTTCTACTTGGCGCTCGCTTTCACTTGAACTCGAGATGCAGATTAAAGTCAGACCGGGTTTAAAGCGCTGTTTATCATCACTAAAAACCTCAACCGCCAGTTCCCCTTTGACGCCATGGGCGCCGAGGATCTTTCCAACTAAAAGCAGCTTCCGGATCATTCCACAATATCAACGATGACGCGAACGCCATCAATTGTACCTTTCGCTTTCATGACAGCACGAATCGCATTGGCTCTTTTACCGCCTTTGCCTATGATTCGTCCCATGTCCTCGGGATCAACCTTGACCTCGAGTCTGATTTTTCTTCCTTCTTTGCTTTCGCTGATCTGCAATTCTTCCGGATGACGTAACAAAGGACTGACAACCGTACTTAAGAGTTCTTTCATTATTTACTCCTTTTCATCAGCTAGGACTTACGCTTCCTCTTCAACTGCGTTTTTTTCTACGACAGGAGCTTCCATAGCTACTGAAGTTGCTGATGCTAAATCTTCAGTAGTCTCGCCGCCTTCCAACACATTGTTGTAATGCAAGAGTTTGCGCACGGTCTCTGTCGGCTGTGCACCGGTTTCGAGCCAATACTTTACTCTCTCGGCATCAACTTTAAAGGTTGAAGGCTGGGTATGAGGATTATAGGTGCCGATCTCTTCAATAAAGCGACCGTCACGAGGAGAGCGAACGTCGGCGACCACTACGCGATAGTAAGGTTGCTTTTTCTTGCCGACTCTTTTTAATCTAATTTTAACTGCCATTTTGTCCTCCTAGACAAATTTTAATATATTGAAACGGCTCATGCCGAATCTTCTACCATTGAATATTGCTGGGATCAAACTTGGGACGTTTACGCTTGCCGCGTCTGCCGCCGCCCATGACTCCCATCTGTTTCATCATTTTGAGAGAATCGTTGTATTGGCGAACCACCTGATTGACGGCTTGAACGCTAGTGCCGGAACCGCTCGCGATGCGCTTGCGACGGCTTGCATTCAAAACTTTGGGATTCTCCCGCTCAGCCATGGTCATGGACTGAATGATCGCCCGGACAGCGACCAGCTGCTCCTCGTCGACATCGAGATTTGCAGCCTTAGAACCTACGCCGGGCATCATTGACAGAAGATCCTTGATCGAACCCATATTCTGAATCTGCTCCAGTTGCTCTAACATGTCCTGCATGGTGAAACGGTTTTGCCGCAAACGATCCAGAGCTTCCTGTGCCTTGTCCTCATCCAGACTTTGCTCCGCTTTCTCGATCAAAGAGAGCACGTCACCCATGCCGAGGATACGAGATGCGAGTCGATCCGGATAAAAAGCCTCCAAATCAGCGAGCTGTTCACCCGTACCAACCATCTTGATCGGCTTGCCGGTCATTTTGCGGATGGAGAGTGCGGCACCGCCACGGGCGTCACCGTCCAGCTTCGTCATGATGAAGCCGTCCAATCCGATCTGTTCCTCAAACTGGCGTGCGATTTCTACTGCTTCTTGACCGATCATGGCGTCGACAATGAGGAGCCTATCATCTGCCTGAACAATATTGTCGATATCACGCAGTTCCTGCATCATCTCATCGTCAATGGTCATGCGACCGGCTGTATCAACGATGAGCGTGTCACAGAGTAAATACTTGGCCCGCTCCAATCCGTCTTTCGCTATTTTTGCAGCGGATTTTTCTGCGGGATCAATGTAGTAAGGAATGTCAATGCTCTTGGCTAAAACCGCCAGTTGATCCTGCGCTGCAGGCCGATGAACGTCGACGGATACGAGCATGGGCTTCTTTCCCTTTTGACGTAAATGAAGGGCTAATTTAGCCGCTGTGGTCGTTTTGCCGGCACCTTGCAGGCCGTAAAGCATGAAGACAGTGAAACCGCTAGGAGACACGGCGAGCTTTTCTTCTTCGCCCAAAACTTCCAGCAAGGCTTCATGCACGATTTTGACAACTTGTTGTCCGGGTGTGAGTGACTTCATAACTTCAACACCCTTGGCTTTTTCGTTTATATAATCCGTGAGTTCCTTAACCACACCATAGTGGACGTCTGCCTCCAAGAGAGCCAGGCGGATTTCACGCATCATCTCTTTAATGTCTTTTTCGC
Source organism: uncultured Mageeibacillus sp. (assembly GCA_964346175.1). GTDB lineage: Bacteria > Bacillota > Clostridia > Saccharofermentanales > DTU023 > DTU032. The sequence goes on along the minus strand of CAYFTG010000003.1, from coordinate 103,943 downwards.
TAACACGGCTTTTGCCGCGCATCTTATCGGTAATAGCGGCTAGCCGCTGGGTCAATCCTTCAAGGACGGCCATCTTATGAATCTCCTTCTTGTGCTCGGTTTAAGCAACGATCGAAACGCTCAAGCAATGCCTTCAAATCAGCTTGCTCATCGTCTTTGACTATTTGTTTAATCTTTGCTAAAAGATGATTTAATTCCCGATGCTGTTCCACTAAGGCGAGGCTGTCTTCAATTTCCTGCAGACGTTCTACGCCGCGGCGGATCACTGAATGGACTGCCTGTCTGGAAGCGCCGTCCGTCTCGGCTATTTCCGAGAGAGACCAGTCGTCATTATAGTAAAGGCTCAGGAGCTCCCTTTGGCGCTCGGTCAAAATCCCACTATAAAAATCCAGCAGTAAACAGACATCGGTATGTGAGTAATTTTCTTGTGTCTTAATCTCCACAAGCTAAATTTTAACATGAAATATTTATCTGTCAAGCAAAATAGTTGACAGGTTAAGCCGGAGGTAAGAGAGCATCGACAAAGAGCTGCTTGTCGAAGTCCTGCAGATCGTCCAACTGTTCGCCCAGACCGGCCAGAGCCAAGGGTAAGCCCGTTTCCCTGACGACTGCGACGGCTACTCCGCCTTTGGCATTACCGTCCAGCTTAGTTATAACCAGACCGCTGACATCGATGGCTTCGTTGAAGGAACGCGCCTGGACAATAGCGTTTTGTCCCGTCGTTGCATCAAGTACCAGCAAAGTCTCGACTAAGGCATCAGGAGCTTCGCGTTGTATAACGCGTTTGATCTTGGCCAGCTCATCCATTAAATTCTTTTTGGTGTGCAGGCGCCCGGCAGTATCTACTATTAAAAGACCTGCTTTACGAGCTTTGGCCGACTGTATGGCGTCGTAGACAACGGCAGCCGGATCGGAACCCGTTTCATGTGAGATGACAGGCGTGTCGGTGCGGCTGCCCCACTCTTTGAGCTGCTCAATAGCTGCTGCGCGGAAAGTGTCGGCAGCGGCCATCATCACCCTATGCCCTTCATCCTTATAGCGATGGGCTAATTTGGCTGCTGTTGTTGTTTTGCCGGTGCCGTTAACGCCAACCATCAGAAAGATATTCAGCTCACCCGCCCTGACTTCGAGTTTTTTCTCATCCATAATTGACAGAAGTTTCTCACGCAACACCCTGATGACTGTTTCGCGACTTGCATCGCCGGTTTTACGGATATGTTCTCGTATGCTTTCTACAGCCTCCATCGCCGCAGGCAGCCCACAGTCAGCCGCAACCAGAGTCATTTCCAACTCGTCCAGCATGTCTTCGTCAAAACTTCCGAATTCAGCAGCTACGCGATTAATCTGATTAGTGAGGAAATCTCTGGTTTTAGAAAGTCCTCTTTTAAATTTATCAAAAATTGCCATTAATTACTCCTGATTAACACCTGATAATTTCATGGATAAAATGCGAGAGATGCCTCTCTCTTGCATGGTGACGCCGTAGATGCGATCCGCAGCTTCCATTGTGGGCTTGCGGTGAGTTACCACAATGAACTGCATTTCATCCGCATAATTCTTAATATAATTTGCAAAACGCTGACCGTTTACATCATCCAAGGATGACTCAATCTCATCGAATACAACGAAAGGAGTCGGTTTCAGCTGCAGTATAGCGAAAATAAGCGCTATTGCAGTCAGGCAACGCTCGCCGCCGGACAATAATGAAAGGCGCGAGAGCTTTTTGCCCGGAGGCTGTGCCCGGATTTCGATGTCAGCATCTAGAACATCATCTGTTTCCGAGAGGCTAAGTTGAGCAATACCACCATTGAAAAGATCCGAAAAAACCTGGGAAAAATTCTGATTGATGCGATGGAAGGTTTCCATAAAACGTTCTCTCATAGCATGTTCCAGGCTTGAAATGACATCCTTCAATTCGCTGCGTGCCTGTTCGATATCTTCACGCTGGGTTTCGCTATTTTCAAGTCTCTGCCTGAGAGCCTCATAATCTCTCAGGGCGTTGTGATTAATAGCACCCATCTGATCAAGTTCATTCTTGATCTTGTTGCGCTCTCGTTTGGCTTGGGTTGGCGAGTCAATTTGAACGGTTCGCTCCTCGATCTCATGCAGAGTCAGATTATACGTCTCCCAAATGCGGTTCAAGAGGTCGTCCCGCTGTTCGCTGATGCGTAACTTCGCAGCTTCCTGCTTATCACTTTCGCTACGCAAAACTCCTAGCTGTTCGCTCTTGTTTTGCAGCTTCTGATAGAGCTCACGCTTCTCTTGCTGCAAGGAAAGCTGATTCTGCGAAGAAATCTGCAGCGATTGTTCCAGCTCTTTCAGTTCTAGCTCAACGTTCTCACGTTTGGCTCGATTCTGAAGAACATTTTCTTGCTCGATTTCAATTCTCCGGCGATAAGACTTTAGATCAGCATCAATTTCTAGCAATCTTTGCTTATGCTTCGCTTCCTCTTCATCCGAGCGCTGCATACTGCTACTTACTTCCTGCAAAGTTTCTTGCATAGACTGCAGCGATATTTCTAAATGTGTGACATCATCGCGCAAAAGTTCGCGTTTCTCTGTCGCACTGCGATTCTCTGTGTCAGCTAGAGAAATTTTTTCATCCAATTCCGCTATCTCTTCCCTCAACGCAACAGCCTTTTGCTCAGCATCTTGGTAAACCACCTGACAGCCTTCAATTTGCTCCCTGCTTCTCTCGATAGCCAATTTCTTCTTCTGCACTGAAGATTTCAGGTTATTCAAATTAAGTTCAGCACTCTTATAATCAAGCTCACTCGTTGCCTGGGCAGATCGTAGCTGGCTTAAACTGTTTAAGCTATCTTCTTCACCGGCAGCTGCCAGATGAAGCTGGTCCAGAGCCCTATTGAAATCTGATTGCAAGTGTTCACTTTGCTTGGCGAGCTCTATGCCTTCCTGCCTTAAGGCTTTGATTCGAGCCGGTCGGCCGACCAAGCCGCTCTGCTTCTTGTTAATGGAACCACCGCTCATAGAACCGCCGGGATACATAATATCGCCACTGCGGCTGACGATGCGGAATTTGCGATTGGTCTTGCGTGCAATCCTGATGGCATCATCTAGGGTATCCGCGATCAAAACGCGGCCCAGTGCATAATCCAGAACGCTTTCCAGACCCGCTTGAATAGCAATCAAATCGGAGGCGAGGCCGACAAAGCCCTTTTCTTGAGCCAGCGAATTCAAGCTGCGCTGGTCGATTCTGTTTTGCTTGAGTGCTGTCTGCGGCAAAAAGGTTACCCGCCCCAATTTATGCTCTCGCAAAAACTCGATCAGAGTCTTGGCCGTCTCCTCATCTTTACAGACGATATTGTGTACCATTGCCCCTAACGCAACATCTATGGCTACTGCCAGATCGTCAGGAATCGAAAGTAGTGAGCCCAGTGGGCCGACGACGTTCTTTTGCAGTTCTTCCTTGCCGGAGATCGCCTGCATGAGGTCTTTGACCGGTTTTTGATAACCTTCAAAACTCTGTTCCAGACGACTCAGTGTATCTATCTCGTAGCTGCACTGGCGTTCAGCATTTTTTAGATTATTGATCTCTTGTTCTATCTGCTCCAATTTTGCTTCAGCTGCGATCCTGTGTTGTTTGGCCGCTGCTGCCGCTTGCTCAGCCTGAGAAAATTCAGCTTGCACTTCTTCCAATTTATGTGAAGCTTCTTCTAAGGCAAAAGTGGCACGGTTGAGATCCGACTGATCAGCTGCCAGCTCTCCGCTATTCGCATTTAATTGCTTCTTCAACAGGCTATGTTCCGCTTTGGCGCTTTGCACCTCGCTATTCAGCTGAAAGAGCTTGTCCTTAAGTTCTTCTCTGCTTTGGCGCAGATTATCAGTTTCATTTTCGCTTTTGCTGAGACCGCTCGTGGCTTCTGCCAGGGCTTCCTTCGCTTCCAGGAGACGTTCTTCATAGATCCGAGCTTGGCGTTGCAGTTGCTCATGGCGCTCTTGGCGATCTGAGACCGTATTGACGAGAATAGAAATCTGCTCCTCTAAACGAATCTTCTCGGCTTCAAGTTGCTGCAGACGTTCCACAGCCGAAGATTCCTTTTCGCGCGACAGCGCTATGGAGCCGGTAATATCTGCCAGATTGACGGAAAGTTGATTATGCGCTTTCCTTTGCTTTTCGACACTAAGCTCGAGCTCAGAGATTTCTTCATCGAGTCTGTCGTTCTGCTTATTTATTGCCGCAAGCGCTGCTTGGGCATCAATCAGGTCCAGAGCAGCTATACTTTGATTTTCTTCAGCTGCCTGAGCTTGCTTTTCGTAATCTTGAATCTGTTGCCAAGAAAGACTTATATCTAATTGGCAAAATCTATCATGCAAATCACTGTAGCGCTTGGCGTCCTCGGCTTGTTGCTTTAAAGGACCTGCTTGACGGCGCAGTTCTTCCAGAATGTCGTCCACGCGCAGCAGATTCTGATTAGCCCGCTCTAAACGCCTCTCTGATTCTGCCTTACGAGATTTATATTGCACGATCCCCGACGCTTCATCAAAGATAAGTCGCCTGTCATCGGATCTTTCATTCAGAATCTCATCGATTTTGCCTTGGCCAATAAGGGAATAACCATCCAAGCCGATACCGGTGTCAACCAGCAAGTGATTAATATCCTTGAGTCTGCATGGACTCTTGTTAATGAAATATTCGCTTTCACCGGAGCGATGATAGCGCCTGGATACGCAAACTGTATCAAGATCAATGTCAAATATTTTAGAGCTATTGTCGAAGGTCAGAATGACTTCAGCGTAGCTCATAGGACGCCTTTGAGCAGTACCGCTAAAAATCATATCAGTCATACGCTGACCGCGAAGAATCTTTGCGCTTTGTTCGCTTAGACCCCAGCGGATAGCATCGGTAATATTAGATTTACCACTGCCGTTCGGTCCCACAATAGCTGTGATGCCGGTATCAAATTCTATCCGTGTTCCTTCGGGAAAAGATTTAAATCCAAGTATTTCTAACGATAAGAGCACTTTATCCTATTCCTTACTTGATTTGTCACTTCTGTTCTGCCCCAAATAAGCGGCAGCAGCGCCTTGTTCAGCTTCCTTCTTAGTTCTAGCTGTTGCTCTTGCCACTTGTTCTCCATCAATATACAGGGCTGCGGTAAAGCGCCTGTCATGATCAGGCCCGCTTTGATCAACTATTTCGAAATGCACAGTGTAACCTTCTTTATGCGCAGTCTCCAGAAGATGACTCTTGTGATCATATATTAGTTTGCCCTCAATCGCCAGATCAATATATGGCTGAAAAAGTGGTGTCGCAACCTTGAGGCCGGCATCATAGCCGCCATCTACGAAGATCGCGCCTAAAACTGCCTCCATAGCATTAGCCAGATTAGAGTCATTCTCTGCACCCCCGGTCAGGCTTTCACCGTGTCCGAGTCGCAAATACGACTGAAGATCGAGTTGACGAGCCAGCCGTGCTAAAGTTGGTTCGCAAACAACCCTTGCTCGCAACTTGGTCATAGAACCTTCGCTAAGATCTTCGCGCTCAAAAAGAGCTGCACTGATCAGCAGCTGCAAGACAGCATCACCGAGAAACTCCAAGCGTTCGTTATGAGCTTTAACTTCCTGATGCTCATAAGCATAGGATGAGTGCGTCAGAGCCTCCAAGAGCAGCTTCTCGTCTTGAAAAAAATAATTTAGTTTTTCCTGCAGCATTTTGTATATCATCTTAAAAAACAAAATTCTGAAAAAAGACCCTGCATCAACAGGGTCTAATTTCCATAAGCGAGAGTCTGTACTTTAGAAAGATCTCGCAATGAAATCAACAGCATCTTCGACTGTACGGATTCGTTCTGCTTCTTCATCCGGGATAGTAAGATTGAATTCCTGCTCTAATGTCATGATCAATTCAACGATATCCAGGGAGTCGGCATTAAGATCATCCACAAAATTCGAAGACATCTCAACGGTCTCTTCTTCAATACTCAACTGTTCAGCCAGGAGTCCTTGTACGCGTTCAAAGATTTCTTTCTTATCCATAACCATCCTCCATTTATTGTTTGTCAGCTTAGACAATTTACGTCTTAATTAAATCATTAAATTTGATCTGTCAGATCACGCAACAAGATGCGGTTCTTATACCAGTAATCAAGTCCTGACAAGATCGTAAGTACCAAAGTGAGCACTATCATAATATTAACAAAAATTACGTAGCCCGCACTAAAGGTAGCCGTGCTATAGCTTGCATTGATAATAAGGGGTTCGATCAAAAGGAAAATCAAAGTCAGCATTTGGACTACTGCCTTAATCTTACCAAACCAGCTGGCTGCAATAACAACGCCTCTTTCAACTGCTAAAAGCCGAATACCTGTGACCAAAAATTCACGAGCTACAATTATGATCAAGACAAAAGAAGAAATGCGTCCTAATTCGACAAAGGCTGCAAAGCCGGCAATCACTAATAGCTTGTCTGCGATAGGATCAAGGAATTTGCCAAAATTGCTGACGAGTTGCATGCGTCTGGCTAATAAACCGTCGAGAAGATCCGTCAGCGAAGCAATAATAAAGATAAAAGTGGCTATTACTCTGCCGCCATTGGAGAGAACAAACTGTGTAAAAGTTCCGTCCCCGAAAATCGGTACCATAAAGAGTAGAAAATCCGGCACCAGTAAAATTCTAAGTAAAGTCAGTCTATTCGGAACATTCATCTAGCGTAACCCCCCATAGATCAAAAGCCTCGGCATCAACGATTCTAGCTGGAGACCAGCTGCCGACAGCAAGGTCGGGCATAGTTGAAGCTATATGAATTACTGGATCAATATCCGGAGCTTCCCCGAAACTTCTTGCTCTGAAAAGTATACCACCATCGTCTATATCATCCAAACGAACCATGAGCTTGTTACCGATACGCTCCTTGTTTTTGGACAAAGAAATCTTTTCCTGAGCTTCCATTAAACGCTGATAACGCTCGGCTGCAGTGTCCGGATCAACCTGCTCCGACATGCGAGCTGCCGGCGTTCCGTCCTCAGGTGAAAACACGAAGCTGCCGAGTCGATCAAACTGAATTTCTTCGATGAAATCAAGGAGTAGTTGAAAATCTTCCTCGCTTTCGCCCGGAAAGCCCAGCATGACTGTGCTGCGCAGAACTATCTCCGGCATGGCCTTACGCAATTTCTTAATACGTTCAGCAATCAGTTCGGCTGATTCATGCCGACGCATACTTTTCAGTATCTTATTAGAGGCGTGTTGGATAGGTATGTCCAGATATTTACAGACTTGATCGTTCCTTGCCATAGTATCTATCAGTTCATCCGTGATGGCATCAGCGTAGGCGTACATAATTCTGATCTGCTCAATACCTTCTACTTGATCACATAATTCTTGAATCAAGATAGCGAGGTTGACCTCCTCATCCAGATCACTGCCATAGCGAGTCGTATCTTGAGCAATCAAAATTAATTCTTTCTTGCCTTGCGCCAGCAGTTGTTTGGCTTCCCTGATAATTGAAGCTAAAGGACGTGAGTGTAAAGCTCCGCGTAAAGAAGGAATTTTGCAATAGCTACAGGCATTACTGCAACCTTCAGCAATTTTCAAATAAGCGTAGGATTGCTTGCCGTTGGCAGGAACCCTGTCTTCACGTAGATGGCTGAGACTACCTGGCTTGCCCGGCAGGACACCCCTGAGGTCTTCCCCTCGTTCCAAACGTTTGACAACATCGGCGATGTCACCGTATTGTGCTGTTCCCAAAACTGCATCAATCTCCGGCATTGAAGTTAGAACTTCAGCTTTATAGCGTTGCGACATGCAGCCGCATACGATCAGAAAGCGAGCTTTGGCCACCGGATCTTCCTTATACTCGGCCAGATCTAAGATAGCTTGAATGGCCTCTGCTACAGCTGCTTCCAGGAAACCACAGGTATTAACAATCAGGATTTCTGCCTCTTCAACTTGACTAGTCCCACGATAGCCGGCTTCTTGTAATATGGCAGCCATCGACTCGGCATCAACCTCATTCTTCGGGCAGCCTAAACTTAAAAGATAATAAGTGGACAAATTAACTAAGATCCTCCTGCTCGGATAAATATTTCTTAACTGCAGTGGCAGCAATATAGGCAGAGTAGCCGCGTCTAGCCAAGAGCCGCATCGCTTTTTCGTAGCTAGGCGGAGATTTGCGATAGTATGCTCTTAATAAGTCCAAGCTGCTATCCTCATCAGCGAGTAAGTCAGCAGAAACCTTTTTACCGACTTCGTCTTCTACTCCAGCCTCTCTAAAAACGTAAAGCATAGCTTTTCGCGAACGTAGACGTTTGCCTGTATAGCGGCGAGCGACGCTGCGAGCCGCACGATCGTCGTTGATATAATCGATCTCTATTAAATATTCTATGACTCTTTCGACAATATCCGGGTCATAATTTTCTTGCAGCAGTTTATTTCTGACCCTGCCACTAGCCTTGTTGTAGTTCAGGCCCAGAAAAAGAACAGCTCGTTCGCGACACTCTTCAAACTCTTGCTTTAAACTCATAAATCAAGTCCGAGAATATCGTCAACATCATCGACTACGTCCTCGTCTGTAACAGCTACCTTCTTTTCTTCCACACTGTCATCTGCGTCATCATCACTGTTGAAGTAGAAATCGCGTATCTTCTCTTCGATTTCATCCAAGAGATCCTCATCTTCTTCCAACATTTCTCTGACGTTATCGCGTCCGTTACCCAGACGGGTATCGCCATAAGAGTACCAGGAACCGCTCTTGGACATGATTTCGCTCTCTACTGCCAGATCCATGACATCAGATGCACGTGAGATACCTTTACCGAAGATCAAGTCGAATTCTGCTTCTTTGAAGGGTGGGGCCACTTTATTCTTGACTACACGCACACGAGTACGAGAGCCGACATTTTCATCTCCCTTAGTGAGGCGTTCAATGCGGCGTACATCCAGGCGCACAGAGGAGTAGAACTTCAAAGCTCGTCCACCGGTAGTTGTTTCCGGATTGCCGAACATTATTCCAATCTTTTCGCGCAATTGGTTAATGAAGACCACTGTCGTATTACTCTTATTGAGAATACCGGCCAACTTTCTCATAGCTTGAGACATTAGGCGGGCATGCAGACCGACAGAAGCATCGCCCATCTCCCCGTCTATTTCTGCACGAGGTACGAGAGCTGCTACCGAGTCAACGACGATGATGTCAATAGCACCGCTGCGAGCCAGATCTTCACAAATTTCCAGAGCCTGTTCACCGTAGTCCGGTTGAGAAACGATCAAGTTGTCGATATCAACGCCGAGATTTTCGGCATAATTGGGGTCGAGAGCATGTTCCGCATCTATGAATGCAGCAACGCCATCAAGCCTCTGAGCTTCAGCAATCATGTGCAAGGCAACCGTCGTCTTTCCTGATGATTCAGGACCGAAGATTTCGATAATGCGTCCACGTGGCACTCCCCCGATACCTAAAGCCAGATCTAAGCTTAAAGATCCTGTTGGTATTGCACCAATATCAACGGTTTCCGCATCTCCCAGTCTTTGTACAGCTCCTTTACCGTATTCCTTCTCGATCTTAGACAGAGCCGCCTTTAAAGCGCGATCGCGATCTTCAGCTAATTTTGGGCTAATATCCTGATTGGATTTTGATGATTTTCTCTTTCTCGCCATGCTCACATTCCTCCTGTTTAGCTCTCAACGAACTTATGTTCTACTATACTATAGCTTTTACAATGAAAAAGCAATCTTATTTTCGTTATTTATCTGTCGCCAGAAGTCAAAATGTTGGCTTCTACCTGAGTGTTTTGAGACGCAGAACTCGCCTGATTACACGCTGCATATCTTTTGCTTCGTGAAGGTTAATAGCCAGTCCCGCTAGGTAGTAGACAAGAAGGCCAATCACCAACTTGATTGCGTAATAGATCAGCTGTAACGGCTTACTGCTGATGTTTATCGGCAGCGTATTCAAGCCGAGATACACTAAAGCTGTTGGAAGTGCTAACAGCAGAAGCCGGAAGAAATACGGAAAGAGCCGGTAGGGTCTGGCCTGCGGAATATGGAAGCGATACAGGAAATGCAGTACTAACATCAGACCAATTGAGTTGACAACGTAGGCCAGGGGCAATCCGTAAATGCCAAAATCGAGCACCTTGGTGAACAAAGTAGAAAGTAGCGGCGTGAAGACTAACGAAAGAATGCTGGTCAACAAGGCTATCCTCGTTGTTTGACGAGAATAGAAAGCATTGTTGTACATCAAAACCACCGTTTGCACAATCATCGCCAGGCAGTATATGCGCAGAACATCAGCTTCGATTAATAAACGGTCATAAGGTATCGCATTGTTCCACTGGTAGATCGCTTCAATTGTCTCTTCTGCCATGGCGGCGAAAGCGACAGCAAATGGCGTCACCAGAAAAGTGGCTCGCCGCAAAGACTGCGTAAAAATACCGCGCATAGATTTGTAATCTTTGCGGGCAAAAGCACGCGACAAGGTAGGAGTCATGACATTGCTGACTGCTACTCCGAATATGCCATAGGGAGCCATCCAAGTCGTTGTGCCATGTTGTAGAGCGGTTACCGCACCTGTAAATTGATTGGCAAAGGAAGTTTGAATAATGTAGTTCAGCTGAACCACAGAGCCGGAGATTAAAGTGGGTAAAGCGAGATGCCACAGGCGGCGGAAACCCTTGTCTTTCAACGAAATAGTCGGACGATAGTACACCAGTTTGTCCCGTGTCATAAAGACCATGAACACAAAATTGATTATTGCTGCGATAACAATACCCGCCGCTGCTCGCGCTGGCCCATCCGCTGAGGTGTTGCCCCAGAGCACAATTAAGACGATGCAAGCAATGTTGTATATTGTCGGCCCGAAAGCACTGCGCTGGAATAAACGATAAGCGTGTAAAATCCCGGATAGAAAGCCCGCAGCCATCAGGAAGAATATTTGTGGAAATAAGGAGCGAGAAACTTTTATCGCTCGTGCCACAACTTCCGGATCCTTGTCCGCGTTATAAGACGATATTATCCCCGGAGCAAAAACTATTCCGATTAAGATGGCGATCGCCGTCGCCAGCAAAAAAACATTGATAAAAATTGAGACACTGCGCCAAACTCTGCGCTCCTGTCCCTTTTCTAACGCTGAAGACATAAATGGCGTCAGTGCAGCTCCGATGGCTCCGCCTATCATTAGCTGATAGACTAGGTCCGGAATTTGGAAACCGATAAAATATGCGTCCGTATTAATGCCATAGCCTAATACAGGTGCGATTAAAATTTCGCGCACAAAACCTGTAATCTTGGACAGGGTCAGAGCTGCTGCGACAATAAAGGTAGATTGGGCGACGGTCAAAACCCGATCGGGTTTCCTCTGATTAAATTGTTGTCTGCTTGGTTCCCTGCTTCTCACTCTGCGCAGCTCCTCCTCAGGAGATCTAAAGCCGTATTCACGGCGTAATTAATAACTCTTTTGCGATTGCCGGGAAAATATTTCTTGTGGACGGTCACTTTATCTCCCACGGCCAAACCAAAGTATACAGTACCTACCGGATTATCGGAATTCCCTCCATCCGGTCCTGCAAAACCGGTGACAGATACGTTGAGATCAGCTTTTAGTATGCTACGACAATTTTCAGCCATGGCCTGTGCACATTCCGCACTGACAACACCGAAGGTTTCTATAATCTCAGGATCCACACCGAGAACTTCCTTTTTAACGGAGCTCGTGTAGGCTACGATACTTCCTTTGAATACGTGCGAAGTCTCAGACAGCGTTACGAGTCTTGCTGCTAAAGCGCCGCCAGTGCAAGATTCCGCAAAAGCGCAAGTTAAATTTCTACTTCTTAGCTGGTCGGCGACAACTTGCTCCAAGGAGCGCGGCCCGATTTCGTAAATATATTCAGCTAAACGATCGACGACAATATCAATGATATCTTGCGTCTTATCCTCGTCGCCTTCTTCAAGTCTTTGTGTAATTCGCAGCAAGACTTCCCCCTCCGATGTATAGGGAGCAATAGTGGGATTAGTCTGTGCTTCAATAAGATCTTTCAGAGCTTGTTCCATCTTATATTCACTGATGCCGATCATCCGTACATAGCGATGTCTGAAGCTAGCCGGGCAAAATTGCACAAGATACGGCATTACCTGTTCTTCAAACAAAGGCACATTCTCAGCCGGAGGACCCGGCAAGACCAGAATATGTCGAGTTTGACCCTTATATGGAAAAGATGTAAAAGACGCAGGCGCAGTACCGTTTCGATTAGGAAAAACTTTTGCCCCTGCCGGAACCAGAGGAATAACAAAATCCGGCCGGTCGGCCGTAGGATATAGTTTTCTAATGGCTTCAATAACAGAGCTGTCTTTGACCAGTTCGCGTTCAGCTATCTCAGATACGATCTGCATGGTAATGTCATCGTCGCTGGCCCCTAAGCCACCGGTTGTAATGACCAGATCGTTGTAATCAAGAGCAGAAGAAATTGCAGCATGGATTCTCTCACTATGATCTCCCACCACTTGGCGCCTATATGTGTTTATGCCAAGATCGGATAACTTTCCTGACAAGTAATATGAATTAGAGTCCAGAGTTTGGCCCAGTAAAAGCTCAGTGCCGATAGTGATTATTTCAGCAGAGTCTATCTTCTCAGACGTAAAGTCTTTATTCATTTTCGTCAGCCTCGTTCGTCTCAGCAAGTTTTTCAAATTGTTCGGGGCTAATCAAGAGTTCTCGAGGCTTGCTGCCTTCAAACGGCCCAACATAACCTAATTCATGCAAACGATCAATTATGCGCGCCGCCCGCGGATAACCTACAGTCAACTTCCGCTGCAAGAGAGAAACCGAGGCGTAACCGTTTTCAACCAAGACGCGTAAAGCAGGCATCAAGAGTTCATCTTCTTCTTCCCCGGTCACAACGGAAACATCTGTTCCGTCAGGATTTTCCAGTGCATCTGCCACTGATTCGTCATAATCACTCGGGTAATAATCTTTAATGAACTTAAGGACGCGCTCCACTTCAAGGTCGGATACGAAGGCTCCTTGCCCTCTCAAAGGCTTCGCAGCACTCTGGGGATAGTAGAGCATATCGCCTTTGCCGAGCAGCCTCTCAGCCCCTCCTGTGTCCAAAATGGTACGAGAGTCAACATGCGAGGTCACTGCAAAGGCAATGCGCGAAGGAATGTTAGCTTTAATGACTCCGGTAATAACATCGACTGATGGACGCTGGGTGGCGATCAAAACGTGAATACCTGCAGCTCTCGCCTTGGCCATCAAACGGGAAATGGCACTTTCAACCTGACGCGAAGTGGTCGCCATCAAGTCAGCAAGCTCGTCGATAACGATCATGAGATATGGTAATTTTGTCGGCTTAGCAGTATCATCATCTTCTTCAGCACTCGCTTTAGTCCCGTTGGCCAACTGCTTTTCAATCATCAGATTGTACGCTCTGATATCCCTGACAGTGTGCTCTGCAAAGAGTTTATAGCGCTTTTCCATTTCTATAACAGCCCAGTTTAAGACACCGTAAGCCTTTTCGGGATCAGTCACCACAGGTTGTAATAAATGAGGGATGCCGTTATAAATATTCAGTTCAACTATCTTGGGGTCAATCATCAATAGACGCATGTCCTGAGGCGAATAGCGATAGAGCAGACTGATCAAGATATTGTTAATACAAACAGATTTACCTGAACCGGTTGCACCGGCTACGAGCATGTGAGGCATCTTAGTTATATCACAGAGAATGACATCTCCACCTGCATCACGGCCTAAAGGTGTAACTAAGTGACCGTCGGTGTTTTTGTAGACAGGATCCTCCAAAAGACCACGTAGCAGTACCGGGTTGATCTTACGATTCGGTATCTCTACACCAATAGCCGCTTTACCCGGAATTGGCGCTTCAATCCTGACTGAAGTAGCAGCGAGATTCAAGGCGATATCATCAGTCAGATTGACGATCCTGCTGACCTTCACGCCCGGCCCCGGAGCCAATTCATAGCGCGTAATTGTGGGTCCGGTTGTGTAATTGACGATTTTCGCTTCAATACCGAAACTTTCTAAGGTCTCTTCCAGTTTACGCCCCTGACTGCTGATGTCCTGTATTTCCGCAGAGCTTTTGATTAGGGCTCTGTCCTCTCGCAAAAGCTTGAGTGGCGGCGCCTTGTACTCAGAGAAAAGATTAACCTGCTGCCTCTTCTTGGGCTTGCTCGTGGCGGCTTGCTTGCCTTCAGCCGCTAACTGAGCGACTGCGGCATCTGTCCTGTCTTCCCACTTTTCACGCTCAGAGGTCAGATCTTCCTGCAAATTACCCTTGCTTTGCAAAACAGCAGGACGGATCGAACTTGCTGCAGCACTTTCTGCAGCAGCATTCTCTTCATCCGGAAACAAGAAAGGCTGTCCATTCTCTGTCGACACGTCTATATTGTGGCTGGCTGGATAATCTGCAGGAGGTCGAGCAAAATCAAGACCCTTACCGTTTTCGCCATTCTTATCACTATTAAAAACAGGTTTACCAAAAGGCGAGTTATCCCAAATATCAAAATTTGCTCTCTCATCACTGGCGGTGGCAGCCTCCAAAGCTGCAGTATCATCATCCATCCAACTAGGAAGAAGCGTACCCTTTTTAGGAAGGTCCTCATCAGGACTTACTTCAAGATCATAATCGGCATTCACTCCAGCTTCTGCTTCCGCAGCTCCTCTTTCTTCCAAACGCTGGTGACGCCGTTCAGAAAGACTGGCTAGATAGCGTGAGGGTGATAAGGAAAAACCGTAAATTAGGCTGGAGATGATCAAACCGAAAATAATGACTGCTGCTCCGGGAACCGAGGCGATGTAGCTCAACGATTGACCGATCAAACCTCCTAAGAGTCCACCGCTTAAGCCACTGCCGTTTACCTGTATTGAGGGATCAACTCCATGTGACCACAACACTGCAATGGCTCGAAATCCGGCCAAAGAAGGAGCTTCCCTCTCTGAAACCATCAGTCTCAGATCTCCTACACTGAGAGTGAATATGGAAAAAAGTGCTGCAATAAGTAGTACGCAAACAAAGAGAGTGATAACACGAACACGAGAGATTTCTTTGCGACGCTCCAGCAGATACAAGAGAGCCCAGATTAAGAAAGCGACAGGAAGCCCGTAGGAAAAACTACCGAAGAAACCTTGTCCTAATAAGCGCAGCAGGTCTCCTAGACTTCCGAGGCTATTCTGCGGTCCGTAAAAGGCAAGACCGAGCAAAATGGCCAAGGAGAGATGGAATATTCCCAAGATGTCGCGAACCAGACGCGGAGATTCACTAATGTCGTTAGTTTTTTCTGACATAAATATCTTTACAGTTCACCTTTCGCTCGCAAATAGGCTGTCTTCAAGATAGCAATAATAGTCTTTCCGTCACTAATTTGTCCAGACTCCACTTCTGCAATAGCGGTATCCAGAGATATTTTCTCGACAGTGAGAAACTCTCCGTCATCCAGTTGCTGCTTGCCTTTTGTGAGCTTGGTAGCCAGATAGACAGAAATTAGTTCATCGGTATATCCGGGAGAAGGATAGAACTGTGTTAGGAGTTGCCAAGAATCCGCAATCAGCCCAACTTCTTCCAAGAGTTCGCGCCGGGCACACAGAAGAGGATTCTCCTCCCCTTCCAGCTTGCCAGCTGGAATTTCTCTCAAAGGTGCCTGAGCACCGACTCGATATTGTTTAACCAAGTAGATATCCTGATTCTCATCGAGAGCTAGAACGCAAGCTCCTCCCGGGTGATGCACAATTTCGCGCTTAGATTTCCGTCCGTCCGGCAGCTGAACATCACAGGTTTCAACTGTAAAGACTCTCCCAATGAAGCGTAAGTCAGAAGACAGAGTTTCTTCGTGCAAAACCGGATGTTTCCGCTGTGACTTCATGGGATCGGAGTGCTCCGAGTACTCGGAGTGAGCAATGATCTCCTCCAGCATCTGCGCAAATACTTCCGGCTTTCTAATTTGCGGTTTATCTTTAAACTGATTTTGATCCATACGTTTCCTCTTCAAACTTATGTGTTTTTTTTTATTTCATTTACGGCCATCTGGTCTACTCGGTCATTCATCTCATGGTTTGAGTGACCCTTGACTTTAATCCAGCAGATTTGATGCCTCTCGTTTTCTTTCAATAATTCCTTCCAAAGGTCAATATTGCTTACAGCAGTGCCTGCAGCGTTTTTCCAACCGTTACGTTGCCAGTTATCCAGCCATTTCTCATTAAAGGCCGAAACCAGATATGCGCTGTCGCTATAAAGATTAACTCGACACGGACGCTTTAATTCGCGTAAGGCCATAAGAGCTGCGCTTAGCTCCATCCGGTTATTAGTCGTCTGTTCCTCAAAGCCTGAGATTTCCTTCTCTACGCCTCGGAAACGGAGTATCGCTGCCCATCCACCCGGTCCGGGATTACCGGAGCAGGCTCCGTCTGTATATATCTCAACAATTGATAATTCATTCTTTGATTTAATTTGCTCTTTACTTGCCATGTCGCTATTATACATGATATGATCTTCGCGTTGGCATTTTGATTTTACTACACAGGGGAGTGGCTCAACGGTAGAGCAACGGTCTCCAAAACCGTAGGTTGCGGGTTCGAATCCTGTCTCCCCTGCCAGATAAGACTGTCGAATGTTCGGCAGTCTTATTCACTTGACACTTACGTAGTGTACAGGTAAAATCGATAAGGCTTCGGGGTGTAGCTCAGGTGGCTAGAGTGCTTGCTTGGGGTGCAAGAGGTCGCAAGTTCAAGTCTTGTCACTCCGACCAGAATCATCCGCTATAAGGATGCAAACAAGAACCCGCAAAAATTGCGGGTTTTTTGTTTTCTGAATTAGCATTAAATGACAGACATTGACCGAAAGACTTAAACAAATTCGGTATAGAGGCCGCTATATTTGAACTATTATATTGATAGTGAGAAAAGCGAGGTTACAGCAATGACAATTACTAGATGTGCTTGGGCGAACAAATCTGAACTCGAACAGACTTACCACGATACCAAATGGGGCAAGCCCTTACACGACGAGCAAGAGCTATTTAAGATGCTTTGCCTGGAAGGCATGCAAGCCGGTTTGAGTTGGTCTTTGATTCTCACTAAATACGACAATCTGTGCGAGGCTTTTGCCGACTTTGATCCTCACGTGTTAGTGACTTATGATGAGCAAAAAATAGAAGAGCTGCTCCGGAACGAGGGTATTATCAGGAATCGTTTGAAGATTAATTCTGTGATTCTTAATGCTCGGCAGTATTTCATCCTTTGCGAGAAATACGGCTCCTTAGATGCCTTTCTCTGGTCTTTCGTGAACTACAAACCAATTATCAATAATTGGGAAAGTGAGAGCGAAATCCCGACTAGCACTCCCCTAGCGGAGGCTATCAGCAAACAATTAAAGAAAGAAGGCTTCAAGTTTATTGGACCGGTTATTGTCTATTCATTGCTACAGGCTGTCGGCATAGTAAATGATCACGTAGTCGACTGTAGCTTTCGCTTTAACTAATAAAAAAGCCCTCTCGCAGCATTTAGCGAAAGGGCTTGATTTTTAATTGTTCAAAACATTAGAACTCTCTTGTATTGCGTTCAGTCTTGATATTGTCGTTGGGACGCGGACGGTTCTGTCGGAAGCCACCGCCACTGTCTCTGTCGGAGCCACGATCATTTCTGTTTCGTGAACCTCTATTGCGATCTCCGCGATCTCTGCGATCGTCTCTGCCACGAGAGCGGTCATCACGGCGTCGGCCTCCGCCTCCGCCACCGCTTCCACGCTGCTGTTCAGTGTAACCTTCAGGTTTTTCGCTGGGGTTACGCATAGACAGGTTCAGTCTGCCCTGATCATCAATTTCCAGAACAGTGACTTCTACCTTATCGCCTGCTTCAACGACGTCTTCAACCTTTTCGGTGTGACCCCAAGCCATCTTGGAGATATGCACCAGGCCTTCTTTGCCCGGAACGATTTCCACGAAGGCGCCGAAGTTCATCAGACGCGTGACTGTACCGGTGAATGTAGTACCGGGTTCGGGATCGAAAGCGATAGTTTTTACGATTTTCATTGCCTCAGCAGCTGATTCCTGATCAGTGGCTGCAATGTAAACGTGACCAACAGCGCCGTCTTCTTCGACGTCGATCTCTGTGCCCGTTTCTTCGGTTATGCGACGAATCGTCTTACCGCCGGAGCCGATAATTTCTCTGATTTTATCGCTGGGGATATCAATCTGATCAATTTTCGGTGCCAGAGCGGCCAAGTGGTCACGAGCTTCTGAAATAACAGGGTTCATTGCGGTCTCGAGAATATGTAGACGGCCTTTTCTTGTAACCTCAAGAGCATCACGAATAATATCCATGGTCAGACCATCAATTTTCATATCTACTTGAATTGCAGTGATACCGTCTTCAGTGCCTGCTACTTTAAAGTCCATGTCGCCGAAGAAATCTTCCACACCTTGAATGTCGACAAAGGTAATGTAATCATTATCGTCTTCGGGATTGCTCATTAAGCCACAGGTGATACCTGCGACAGCCTTCTTAATCGGAACGCCAGCTGCCATCAGTGCCAGACTGCTGCTACACACAGATGCTTGGGAGGTAGAACCGTTTGACATGGTGACCTCAGATACACAGCGGATGGAATAAGGAAAATCCTCTGCATCCGGCAAGACCGGCTCTAAAGCAATTTCAGCTAAGTGACCGTGACCGATTTCACGACGGCCGGGTGAACGACCACCACGAGCCTCTCCCACACTATAGGCGGGGAAATTGTATTGGTGCATGTACCGCTTGCTCTCAACCGGATTAACTCCGTCAAAGCGCTGGCAGTCGGAAAGAGTCCCTAGCGTCACGATCGAAAGCACCTGGGTCTGTCCACGAGCAAAGAGTGATGAGCCGTGAACGCGCGGAATTAAATCGATTTTTGCAGTTAGTTGACGGATTTCGTCAAGGCTACGATTGTCTACACGCTGGTGATTGCGAATGAGATGGTGGCGTACAGCCGCTTTCTCTACCTCTTCCGTAAGTTCGCCGGTAAAATCGACGAGCTCAGGATCTTTTTCTTCCAGATAAGCGCTGATAGATTCAGAAATAGCTGTAACTGCAGCTTCACGCTGAGTCTTGTCAGGATTCAGAACCGCTTCGCTCATCTCGTCAAAGAACTTATCATTGATTTCAGACTTAAGTTCTTCAGTTGGACCGGCAGTTTCAAATTCAAATTTTTCTTGGCCGATTTCGTCTCTCATCTGCTGAAGCAAACAGCAAACTTTCTTGATTTCTTCATGACCGGCTTCAATAGCTTCAAGCATCAGCTCCTCAGAGACCTCATTAGCCCCCGCTTCGATCATCATGATCTTTTCGCTGGTTCCTGCTACATAAAGATCCAATTCTGAGTCGATATAATCTTCATAATCCGGATTGACAATGATCTCACCGTCGATCAGACCTACTTGGGCTGCAGCGACTGGTCCATTCCAAGGAATGTCAGAAATTGCCAAGGCCGCAGAGCTTCCGATTAAAGCTGCTACTTTCGGTGAAAAGTCATAATCTACTGCCAAGAGCAAATTGCTGACTACGACGTCTCTTCTCAGCCCTTCCGGAAAGAGAGGACGAATTGTGCGGTCGATAGCGCGGCCATTTAAAATAGCATTTTCGGTCGGGCGACCTTCACGCTTGAAAAACCCACCGGGGATTCTGCCGACACTGTACATTTTTTCTTCATAGTCAACTGTCAAGGGGAAAAAACTCGTTCCCGGACGTTCACTTGCTGAAGCTGTTGCTGTAGACAGGATAGTGGTTTCTCCAAATTTTAACAGTACTGATCCGCTTGCCAACTGAGCCAGTTCGCCGGTTTCCAACACTAGCGGTTTTCCATTAAGTTCTATTTCGTATGTTCTTGTTGTCATCGTTTCTTTAACCTCCTGTTAAATGCGAAACGCATAGAATGATAAATACACCAAAACAACGGCAAGTTCACTGCCGTGTAAACATTAAAATGAGTGTATTCTCAAGTGGGAATCAACTAACAGACGGTAGAGTGTAGAGTCCGCCACTCTTTTTATTTCAAAAGAGAAACGCAATCTACGTTCCACAGTCTGCCACTTTTTGCATCACATAATGCAAAAGGCGGCAATCAAGTGATTGCCGCTGCTGATTCGTCGTTTACCTTCTCAAGTTCAATCTGCTGATTAAGCTACGATAGCGCTCAACATCTTTTTTCATCAGATAGTCAAGCAGTGCACGTCTCTGGCCAACCATTTTCAGCAAACCATGCCTGGAATGGTGATCCTTCTTGTGAACTTTCAAGTGCTCTGTCAACTCGTTGATACGTGTTGTCAGCAGTGCTACCTGTACTTCAGGTGAACCTGTGTCACCGAATCCGGTGGCATACTCTTCAATAATTCTTTGTTTAGTTTCTTTGTCCATTATTCCTCCTAGAATCCAAGTTCAGCGTAACGGTCGGACTGTCCGGAAACGATGAACCGGTCATAACGGTGAAATAGTATCACAAAGCAGATTATTTAGCAAAAGCGTATTTTCAAGGTAACTTATTCCGCTAAAACAAGCTCGCGGAAGAGGTCTCCCCTTTCTTCAAAATGTCTAAATTTATCGTAACTGGTCCCTGCAGGAGAAAGTACAACAGCATCCTTAGTGCGTGACATTTCTCTGGCAGTAGCAACAGCTTCTTTATAAGACTCGCAATGTCGGATATCCACTTGCGCTTGCGCGGTAGAATCAGCTGCAGTCAGGATAGCAGCTTCAATCAAAGGAGAGTTATCACCGATTAAGACGATCCGCCTTGTACTTTCCAAGATCGCTTTTCCCAGCTTGCTATAATCCGAATTTTTATCCTTTCCTCCAGCAATCAGAACCAGCTCTCTTCCCTGCTCGCGCAGAGCCTCCAGAGTCTTTATCGAGCGGTCAGGGCTGGTGTCGATCGAACTGTTAAACCAATCTGCTCCATCCAGCTGCCTAATCCATTCCAGACGATGGCTAACGCCCCGAAAACTCTTCGCAACATGACGCATAGAGGCAAAATCTGCCAGGTCGAGTGTAGCCAATACCGCAGCTTGAATATTATCTAGATTGAAACGGCCGGGTAAGAGCACTTCATTGCGCTCAATAAGCACCACGCCCTCACCTGCTCCATTCGTTTGCAGCATAAGTGACTGTTGCTCTAACCACGAGTGAGCAGCTTCGTGCTTTTCACAATTAAAAAAACGTACTTGCGACTGTGTTTCTTCCGCCCATACTCGCGACACTTCATCTGCAGCATTTAGGACCAGAACGTCGTTTTCATTCTGCAAACGAAAAATATTCTTCTTAGCTGAGCAATATTCAGCAAAATCGACATGATAATCCAGATGGTTGGGAGACACGTTACTTACTACTGCCGTGTGAATCTTGGCCTTCATGTCTATCAACTGGAAACTGGACAGCTCGACTACGACCTGATCCCCACTCTGGATCTCCTCAATTCGATCAAGCAATGGCGTGCCGATGTTCCCTCCGGTATAGACCTTATGCCCCGCCTGCTTCAGGATGAGGCTGATTAAGGTAGTGGTAGTCGTCTTGCCATCGCTGCCTGTGACAGCCGTCACAGGCGCGGGACATAATTGCAGAAATAGCTCAATTTCCGAAGTGATTTCAGCTCCCCGTTCCCGTTCAGCTACTAACTCTGGCAGATCGGGGCGCATGAATGGCGTGCGAAAGATGAGATCAAAGCCCTCCAATTGATCCAAATAGGAAGGACCGAGCGAGCAGCTCAGTTCCAGCCCCTCAGCTTCGAAATCATTTAGAGTCTTGCGCATGACGCTGTCCTCGCGTGTTAAGCGATCGAAAACATGTATCTGTCCAGTCAACGGATAGAGCCAGCGAATGAGCGGCCGATTGCTGATGCCGGCTCCCAGTACAGCTACTTTTTTATCTTTTACATAGTCACGGAACTCTGCAAGTGTTCGATTTTGCATCTGTGTCCTACTTTCAAATAATAATTGTTTTTATGCTTGCAATATTAGCACCATTCGGCTATCATAGACAACGTTCACGCGGAAGTGGCGGAATTGGCAGACGCGCTAGTTTCAGGTACTAGTGATCAGTAGATCATGCAGGTTCAAGTCCTGTTTTCCGCACCACAAGCCCGCAATGTACTCATTGCGGGCTTTTTATTAGTTAGGATTTCTCCGCCCATGACTGATTCTTCAGAAAAATTCAGTATAAATATTGCCGTTCGAGACTTAGCTGATTTAAGTCGCAGAGAAGGCGGTCTGGCTTCGCCGTTTTATGGTGGAGTTACGGGTGTGGAAGGCATTGCCCTGCATAAAGAGTATGCTCGACGAGCACCTGAATTTTTCCCCGGGGCTGAGATCTACCTTGAATATAGTCTAGCCGGTACTTACTCCCATCCTGACCTTCCCTATGAACTTAAGATTCAAGGTCGTTGCGACTCGATCGCTCTTGAAGACGGCAGGCTAACATTAATTGAGGTGAAGAGCTTCCGTGGCCCAGCACGTTTTTTGCCTAAAGAGGGTGATACTGTTCACTGGGCTCAGGCTAAGATTTACGCTTACTTGTTGAGTAAATCAGATTTCTTCCTTGAGCAAAAAAGTGTATCTGAAACGATCACAGTCGCTTTACATTACCTGTCCTTGGATAATGGTGAGCTGGTCGCTCATGAAAAGACCTACACACGAGATGAACTAGAAGAATATTTTTCTTCAATCTGCAAATATTACCTGACTTCTCAGACAGCCTTGATCTCACATCGCAAACGGCGCAATATCCTTAACTGTGAAGCAAGTTTTCCCTTCCCCGATTTACGCCTTGGTCAGCATGATATGATGCGCGAAGTAACTGCTGCGATCAGAGACAAGCAAGTTCTTTTTGTCAACGCGCCTACCGGCAGCGGCAAAACGATAGCTGTACTCTACCCCGCCTTGAAGGCGCAGGCTCATGGTTTAAATGACAGCATTTATTATCTGACACCGTCACGCTCACAGCGGACCGTGGCTGAAGAAGTACTCTCCTTGCTGCGTGAGCATGGTTTTTTGATCCGGGCCATCACAATACGTGCTAAGAGGTCGATGTGTGCGCAAGCTCAGTTTTTCTGCGACAAAAACAAATGCCCTTTCGCGACTACATATTATGCGCGACTTCACGACGCCTTGGGGGAATTTTCACATAAAGAGGATCTGCTTCCGGATGATATCTTCGCTCTCGGACAGAAATATCAGCTCTGCCCTTATGAACTGTCGCTAGATTTGATGAAAAGCTGTGATCTAGTTGTTTGCGATTACAATTACATTTTTGACCCTCGAATTCGCTGGCAGGAACGGCTTGATGATCCCAAGCATAAGTACACTCTTCTGGTTGATGAAGCTCATAACTTGGCGGAACGTAGTCGTTCCATGTTTTCTGCGATCATCGATTCCAAACAGATTGAAGATTTAAAAACTATACTACCGCAGGCGACAGCAGCGTCCGACGATCCTTCTTTAGTCAGCGTTATCGCCTCTTTAACGGAGCTGGAAGAACTGCTCAACTCGTATAGTAATGTTCTTGCTAAGGATCTTAGCGAAGCTAATAGAGAAACTTTCGCCAAGGAGCATCAAGAACTAGGTCTCTTTTTAACGCAGAACTTTTTCGCAACGCGTGTGATTCCGCCTCGGCTCGAGTCTTTCGTGGCACGACTCAATTTCAAATTGATGCAGTTCTTTGAGTTCTTCCGTGACTTTCCTCAACGAGAGGCTGCTAACACCATTCGCTTCGAGCTCTTGTTTTTTCAACGGATTGCTGAAGAATACTATGACCAAGCATATATTACGGCGGTACGACGTATGCCCGAGGGTAAGATGGCACTTTCTCTTCTTTCGCTAGATGCTTCGGAACATCTTACGAATACTTATTACGGCAAATCCTCTGTGGTGTTTTTCTCAGCGACACTGGAACCTTATTCCTACTTTGTAAGTCTCCTCAATGCCCGCCACAAGACAGACAAGCCTGAAGTCTTAAAGCTGAACAGTCCTTTCGATCGCAAGAGACGCTTGGTCATTGCCTACGACGAATACTCTGTCCGCTACCGTGACAGGGCGCTTAGCTTAGCAGGAATCGCTGAGCTAATTCTGGAAATCGTGTCAGCGCGTCCGGGCAACTTTCTTCTTTTTTGCCCTTCCTTTGCCTACCTGCGCCAGTTGCAAAACTATTTGAAAGAGGCTGAGAGATCTTCGCTCTTGGACATTATT
This sequence comes from uncultured Mageeibacillus sp., assembly GCA_964346175.1. Lineage (GTDB taxonomy): Bacteria > Bacillota > Clostridia > Saccharofermentanales > DTU023 > DTU032. The sequence continues at coordinate 79,778 of CAYFTG010000003.1, read as the reverse complement.
GTACAGCCTCAGCGAATGAATGATCAGCAAAAGAACGAGTATCTACGACGTTTTACCACAGCAGCAAAAGAGCGCTCCTTGCTTGGCTTGACAGTTTTGGGTTCACTTTTTACAGAGGGAGTCGACCTGAAAGGCGAAGCACTTACCGGAGTTATCGTAATCGGTACCGGCTTACCTGCCTTAACACCGGAGCGAGAGATCTTGCGCCAATATCATGAGGCGAAGAGCGGACTCGGATATCAATATGCGTACACGTGGCCCGGCTTTAACCGAGTCACTCAGGCGGCAGGACGTTTGATCCGCACACCTGAGGACTACGGTATTGTTCTATTAGTGGATGATCGCTACTCCAAACCTGAATATCAGCAGCTTTATCCCAAGGACTGGGATGTATTTTTCGCTGACGACAAAGAATCCTGTTTGGAAAGAATTCAAGCTTTCTGGGCCGATATTGACTCGACGTCGATATAGCCGGTCTCTTCTAACTGCTTAGTCATCTTTAAACCGGTTTCAGTGGTTGCCAGACCGCCTAAAGCCGTTTCACGTAGAGCTGGCGGCAACATGCGTCCAATCTTGCCCATCGTATCAATAACTTCATCAACCGGTATACGGCTAGTAACGCCGGCCAAAGACATTTCTGCTGAAGACAGAGCAATGACCACTCCTGCGGTATTTCTCTTAATGCAAGGGACCTCTACAAGACCGGCAACCGGATCACAGGCTAGACCAAGTAGATTCTTCAATGCAATAGCGAGGGCGTGTCCGGATTGGCTGGGGGTGCCGCCGCAGATTTCAACGGTAGCAGCAGCTGATATGGCAGCAGCAGAACCTACTTCAGCTTGACAACCGCCTTCAGCTCCCGATATAGAAGCCTGGTTTCCGATGACAATACCGCAACCGGCTGCAGTTATCAGGAAGTTGATCTGATCACGCCTGGACATATTGAGATGGTTGCGAATCGCAAAGAGAACTCCCGGAAGAGTGCCGGAGGATCCGGCTGTGGGGGTCGCGCAGATGACGCCCATAGCGGCATTAACTTCGTTAACGGCAGTGGCATAGACCATAGCACGTGTATAAATAGATCCGCTCAAGGCGTTGCCACTTTGCAGATATTCTGCGAGTAGTTTGGCATCGCCGCCGGTCATGCCTGAACGAGATTTAACTCCTTCAATTCCTTGAAGAGCGGCCCGCTCCATTACGGATAGATTCTGCTCCATATGTTGTAGTACTTCTTCTTCAGTCTCACCGGACTCTTCTGCTTCAGTCTTGAGGAAATATTCGTGTAGAGCTATTCCCTCCCGTTCACATAAATCAATTATTTCTTGTAATCTGTGGATCATAGCTATACTCCTCCTTATTATCAGAATCGCTTATTAAATCTGGTTCAACGTTAAGAGCATTCAACGCTATTACTTGATAGATCTGGTTAATCTTGGCAATTTTCTCCATCGCCTCGGCAGGAATCACACCATCTGTAGAAAGCATCATTAAGGCTAGTTCACCTTTTGCCTTGCGTGAAACTTCCATCTGACTGATGTTGATATTAGTGGCTGCCAATACTCCCGTAACTTGTGTGATAATGCCGGGTTGGTCTTTGTAGAAAACCAGTATTGCGGGATTTTCACCCGAAAGATGAATATCGAAGCTATCGATCTTAGTTATATCAATAGTGCCTCCACCTAAGGAGACTCCGCGCAGCGAGAGCGTACGACCTGCTGACTTCAGGTAAAGGTCAACGGTGTTGGCGTGTTCAGTCGGCTCCTCGTTAGTTTCGATGCTCACCTTCATATTCGCTGCAGCAGCTAGGTCATAAGCCTGACGGATCTTCTCACTACTAGTAGGTAGGCCGAGCAAACCTGAAATTAGAGCTAAATCAGTGCCATGACCTTGGTAGGTATGAGCGAATGAGCCGAAAAGAACAATGCGTACCTCTTCCGGCGTTACACCAAAAATAGAGCGCGCTACCAATCCTATTCGAACAGCTCCTGCAGTATGGGAGCTTGATGGCCCAACCATTACTGGACCAATGATATCAAACAAACTTTTATAAACAGACATTAGATACCTCCTTCACAGCAATCAAATCAGTCAAAAGACTATATTGCCTTTTTTAAACCTATTATAGTAAGTTTCAATTAATTTAGTCGCAATCTCTTCTCAATTCTGACAAGTCTATATCGAAGGGATGCTCCAAAAGATCAAGTTTTGTATATTTTTTTTCCATTTTTTCATAAAGATAAAGATCAAGGAACTGACTGGCGTTCTCTTCCACCTCATCGACAACGCTGAAGCGATAGAGGCGACTATAAGGGGCAGTCAAAATATGATTTAAAAGCGCCAGTGTACCTGCGTTGAGCTTGAGAGTATCTTCAGCAGCGCTTGCGCAGCTGCGGCGACCACAGATAATGCCGGAGGTCCGGAAACTAAATTCAGCCTCATCACTAACCGTTCGTTGACAGATACAGCAGCTGTCCAGTTGAGGAGCATAGCCCGCCTCTGTTAAAAGACGCAGGGTGGATAAACGACTAATCAAAACCGGACGTTCTGATTGCGATATCTCGTAAATAGTATATGCCCAAAGATTGAAATATCTACTGTCAGGTGGGCTGTTACGAGTTAGATCTCTAAAGACTTCTGCTGCGTGAGAAGCTGCTGCTAGGTGTTCCAGACTCTCGCTGATACCTAGGAAAGCTTCGATTACCTCGCCATCGTCAACATAGAAACGTTCTTTGTGGTAGAAAAATTCATAGTTGCAGAGCGAAAAAAGGTTCGCTAGCGGACGCAATTTGCTTTTTACAGAACAGGCTCCTCTAGCGCTGGCTGAAATCAAACCGTGATCAGGAGTTAAAATGTGCAGCATGCGATCGCGGTCTCGATAAGGGAATGAAGCCATCACGAAGCCTTTGCTGCAGATTCTTGTCACGGCAATTTCACCTTTTTGGCATCCAGACCCAGCGCGGCCAGATCTTGTGGACGATTCATCCAGTTTTGTCGCACCTTAACATAGAGCTCCAAATGAACCTTCGCTTCCAGCATATCCGAAATAGCAGAGCGGGCCTTCGTACCTATGGATTTGATCATCTGCCCTTTACGACCGAGCAATATCCCTTTATGCGAAGGCTTGTCGCAGAGGATACTGGCTGCGATGTACACTCGACGTGCTTCCGGCGGCTCAGTCTCTTCTGTGAACTCATCAATAGTCACTGCTACGCCGAAAGGTACTTCTTGCTGCGTTTGCAGAAGTACTTCGCGCCTGATCAATTCCTCAGACAGCTTACGTTCTGTGACGTTGGTTTCCTCCCCTTCCCTAAACAGAGCCTCTTGTATCGGTAGATGTTTCTTAATTTCTTCCAGCATCTCCCCAACACCATCGCCTTTGGCTGCAGAGATCGGAATGATAGCTTCGAAAGGATAGGCCTCGCTGTAAACAGCAATCAAAGGGAGGATATTTTCCTTAACGACAATGTCACTCTTATTTATCAACAAAATAACGGGAGTCTCATCCTCGGCCGCCATTTTTAATATTTCTTTCTCGAGTGCGGCTACTACAGGTTTGTATGTAGCTTCGATCATCAGCAAAAGTACATCTGCCTGCCGAATGGCTGCACGTGTAGATTTGAGCATCGCCCGCCCTAAAGAAGTCTTCGCTGTGTGAAAACCCGGCGTATCGAGAAAAGCAATCTGACACGTTTCGTCGTTGTATACACTACGAATTAAGTCGCGGGTAGTCTGAGGTTTCGGAGTGGTTATTGCCAGAGTCATGCCGGACAAATAATTCAAAAGAGTTGACTTCCCGACATTGGGCCTGCCGGCTAAAACGGCATAGCCACTAGGCAGCAAGTGCACTGCAGGATCGCCGCTAATGATTTTCTCTTGTAAATATTTCATCTTTTGCTCATCTAGTACAGATTCGTGATCGTAACCTAGTAGATGTAAAGCTCCGTGAACCACAAGGAAAAATAGCTCCTCTTCCAGGGTATTATCAAATTCCCCGGCTTGCTTATCTACAACCTCCAGACAAATCATCAGATCACCTAAAGAAAGGAGCGGAATTTCATCCGCTTCCGGTGGCAACCAGGGACCAAGATCTTCTTCCAGTCTGCCGTTATTCCAGTCAAAAGCGGGAAAAGATAAAATATCTGTAGATTTATCTATGCTGCGGTGTTCACGATTGAGTTCGCGGATAGCGTTTTTGCTGACAAAGCTGACATCTACCGAAAAATCTATCTCGAGTTCCGCTTTTAGCTCTTCTAAGACAGGCAGATAAGTAAACGTGCTCCGAAGGGCTTCCTCAACTTGATTCTGTAGTTGCTCAGAATCATATTTTCTTTGTTTGTTGTGAATAGTTATTTGCACTATATATATTTCTCTTTTCTACTGTGCAGCAAGTTCTGCTTCCGGATATTCAACTCTTTCATGGAAATGGCCTGCATATACTTGCAGGAAAGCGTCAATTATTATCTCTATATCAGCGAAAGAGAGTCCTGAATTTTTCAACTGTTCCTGTTCAATTTTTTCTTTAAAAATACTTCGAATTAATTTCTCCGAATCAGCTATATTTACTATTCCCGACGAGCGCATGGCTGCTTCAGTAGAGTCTGCCAGCATGACCACAGCTGACTCCGGAGTTGAGGGAATCGGCGTAGTGTAGCGGTACGGTTTATCGCTAGGACGCTCCTGACCCTTCTTCTCAGCTTCTTCTGTCGCCTTATGATAGAAATATCTTAGCCTAGTACTGCCGTGATGCTCGTTGGCAATGCGCAGGATCGGCATGGGCAGTCTGTAGCGTTTGCCTATCTTCAAACTGTCGATCGGGTGCTGCGTGATAATCTGCGCGCTTTCTTGAGGCGGCAAATGATCGTGTGGGTTTTCGCCCTGCTGATTCTCTGTGAAGTACATAGGGGCTTCCAGCTTGCCGATATCATGATAATAGGCGCCTGTGCGGGCAATCATGGAGTTCGCTCCGATTGCTTCGGCTGCAGCATCTGCCAAATTGGCGACCATCAGGCTGTGCTGAGAAGTGCCCGGGGCTTCAACGAAGAGGCGTTTAAGTAAAGGATGTCCAGGCTGAGACAGCTCTATCAGCCTTAGAGGTGAGACTGTGTTAAAGATCATTTCGTAGAGGGGCATGATGCCTATGGCTACAATAACTGAAAGCACGCCGCTTAAGACAGTCTGTACTACGTTGCTAGAGATTAAGGCCCAGGTCTCTTTTTCCAACAAGCCGATGACGGCAGTGAGGAAAAAATTGTTAATAGCTGTAGCCAGTATAATCTTTGCATAATTGTCCTGTCGGCTAATACCGCGCGTGTTGATAGCGGCGACTAAAGAGCCGCTAATGGCAATAAGCGGAAAAGCCGGAGCAAATCCGACCATCGGAGAGACCAGTAAGACCAGCAAAAAGGAAACAACCAGTGCCGATCTGAAACCGAAATAGGCTGTGACCACAACGGCGCTGAAATAAATTGGCGGAGCCAAAGAATAGTATGAAGAAACATAGGCCGATAAAATCAGCGTTATCAGTACCGTGATAATAACTGCGATTATATGTCGCGGCTCGTCAAAGATCTCGCGATTATATCTGGAGAAAAACAGCCAAGCCAGTACTGCAACAACTAAAACTAAGCCCACGGTGCCGACAATTGTGATCCAATCAATCTCATTGCTGTCGATCAGATCCAGAGCTTCTAGCTTTGCCATGACGTCCTCAGTCACAACTTCACCTGCAGTTATGATCCTACTGCCTCTGTTGACCATTACAGGGTTGTTCAGGACCTGCTCGTAAGCTGCCATTTTAGCGTTTTCAGTCGCCTCAACATTGTATTCAATGTTAGGATCGATCAGAAGTGAGAGGAAGCGGACAATCATATCTTTATCACTGGAATTGAAACTCAGCTGCTCTGCTATGCGCTCGCTGCTCTCGGTCAACTCAAGCTGTAGGGAAACTGAATCTAAAGACTTTAAGACCATAGCACTTGCTTCTGTTTGCAGAATGCTGAAAATAGAATCCAGCCTACTGCGATCAATCCGCATGAGTTCTTCGGCATCACCCGACTGAATTACGATGCTCAAGTTCTGATCGAGTGCCGAAATTAACGAGGAAGCCGCCAATTGGATGGTAGACTCAGACGGCCTGCGAGTCGGTATTCTAACAGGTCCATCATTATTGTCATTATCAACATCTGTGCCATTTGCCGTTTCCAGCGGATACAGCTCTGCCCTTCTTTCATCAACCAAGCTTCTAAACATGCTTACTGCGGACAGAGAAGCAGCACTCTTTTCTTCAGAACGCATCATGACACTTGGGACCAGAGTCATCGCTTCCCTGGCTCGTCTCTCGGTCTCGGTTTCATCGACAATGGCACGAGGAGCGACAATGTCATAAAGACTGGTATCGCCAACGTTCAAGTCGTACGTGCGGGGAATTGAACCGAAGTAGACAATGATCATGCTCGCAATCAAGGTAAGAATCATTAGCAGGCTTGTTAAAAAACGTTTGCTACTTAAGGATACTTTCATCGTTTATAACCCTCGCGTCGATTTTTCATTCTCTTCTCATCTGCTTTTTCATAAGCGCGAATAATTCTCTGTACCAAGGGGTTTCTGACTACATCACGTTCGTTCAGTTCGACATTAGCAATGCCCTCTACGTTTTTCAGCAAAGCGGCTGCATCCGCCAGACCGGAGCGTGTGCTTCTTGGCAAGTCAATCTGCGTGATGTCGCCGGTTACTACTGCTTTAGCATTGTAGCCAATGCGTGTCAGGAACATTTTCATCTGTTCTCGTGTAGAATTCTGTGCTTCATCCAAAATGATGAAAGCATCATCTAAAGTGCGCCCTCTCATATAGGCGAGTGGTGAAACTTCAATCTCTCCCCGTTCTAAATGCCTATGGTAAGCATCGAAGCCCATGAGATCATTCAAAGAGTCGTATAAAGGCCTCATGTATGGATCTACCTTGTTCTGCAAATCCCCTGGCAAAAAACCTAAATTTTCTCCTGCCTCAACAGCAGGCCGAGTGAGAATTATTCGCGATACGTCGTGATCACGAAAAGCCTTAACCGCCATAGCCACAGACAGATAAGTTTTACCCGTTCCTGCCGGACCGATTGCAAAGGTCAGATCATGTTTGCGAATAGCTTCTATATATTTCTTCTGGCCGGCTGTCTTACTCAAGACGGGCTTGCCTTTGGCATTAACACAAATCAGATCAGGTGTAAACAGTTCGGCTTCAGAAAAAGTATCTTCCAAGGCGGCATCAAGCAAATAGCGGACTAATTGCTCCGTGACCGGAGTGCCGTCGCGACAGAGCTCGTGCAGACGGTCGAAAATCTGAGCAGCAGCTTCCACCTTTTTCCTAACCGGTCCCCTGATCACCATACCTTCAGCAGTGGTTTCACAGTCGACAGAGAGAGCCCGTTCTACTAGGTCGCCATGGCAGCTACAAGCGCCGAGCAGAGATAAAGCTTCTTCCGGACTATCAAACTCAATATGTTTTTCAAAAATACGATTATTTTTTTCCATAACTACAGTATATCTATAATTAATTTATTGGGTCGCGTTTTGGACCGGTTTTATTAAATCGAACTGATAGGCAATGCGATCCTCTTTCAGGGCAGGAATTTCTACATTGGCTAGTATTTCAATACGTATTGTGGGCGCCTCATCTCCGAGTTGTGCGCTTATAGATTCGCTAACTGATTCCAGATACGGAAAAACTGATCGCTCGAGATCATCAGGTCGCATGATAGCTTTGATTTCAAAATCATGCTCACGATCAAAGGCGACACCGTTAATAAGAATAGAGTCTTGGCGGGCACGAATTTCAGTTGTAGAAACTTTACGTTCTCCATTAATCGAAATTGCCTGTGCACCCAAAGCTGATAACTCGTTAACTAACTCTCTTAAGACACTATCTTTCATCTTTTGACCGGGAACAGTTTTGAGATTGATTACAACACCGGAATTAATAGCTGGGCGCAAGCCGGCGAAGGTCGCGTAGCCTTCTCTTTCATCAATCAGGCGCGAAAGCACCTCATTGCCCTCCCCGGTAAGATCATCTTCAAGCTCTCGGATATAAGCCTGCAACTGAGCATTACGATTGGACAATTCCTCATTACGACGTTGATACTCAATAACATTATTCTGCAGATCCTGCATACTCTTCTCACTCAGACTGCTTAAGTTTTGGCCCTTCATCAGCAGAGCCAGTGCCAGTCCCAAAAGTACACAGATTAGCAATAAACCACCTCTATGCAAATATTTCTTTTTATTCATAAGTAAGTAATCTCCTAAGGTTTATCTAAGTTCTAACAAATTTATCTGTGAGCGATAGTCTCCGGTGCGGGAGAACGAGGGAAGTTCCAAATTGTCTTCCACTGCCACATTCATACGAATGCCGATCTCAGGACTTGTAATATGTTTGAGATAGGCGTCGGCGGCGATAGCATTCGCCATGTCTTCAATTGGACCGATTGCCTCGATAACATAAGGCGGCATTTGCCTCATGTCATAACACAGAATAGTTGGTCCAATACAGCCGATCTTAGCTACAGCGGTAAGACGCATATCATTAAAAGCCAGAGCCTGAGCACCGTTGGCCTTCAAAATGTCAATGACGTGAAGTACTGTTTTGTCATGAACGATGGCTTCGATCGGATGTCTCGTGGGATCGTATTCTATTCGATCCTGTAGAACAATTCTTATGCCGGGTCCTTCGACAGCAGTCAAGCCGGCAGCCACAGCGTAGGCCTCTCTCTCTTTAAGAAGCTGATCTAAATCTTCGTGCCCTTCCAAACTTGCGATGAGCACGTCCTTCTTAGCCTCTAATTGCTCGTTTTGTTCAGTTAAACGCTGGTTTTGAGCTTCTAAAGCCTCGTATTCAAGAAGAGTCTCCTGATAGTGAGCAATGCGTTCGCCGCTGCTATCTTTGCCTGCAAGCAAAGATCGGCCGAATGCACTAAGCGCAAGGCCCAAGACAAGCATCAGGAGAGCAATTAATAGACTGTGTCGCTTCTTTTTTGTCATATATTAAGAATACATCATGTGCAGGCAAGTTTGTTTGAATGTATCAAATATTTTAACTAATATTCTAGCACTTATTTTCCGTAAATTTCTTCCAAGAAAAAATCAAACCTTCGTGGCAAGTAACTACTGAAACTGAGCTCTTCGCCACTTACAGGATGAGTAAAGGCCAATTTCGAGGCATGGAGCAGCAGATCGTCTTCGTCCAAAACACGAACACGATTGCCTCCATATTTCTCATCGTTCAAGATAGGACAGTTAATCATTGCAAGATGCACCCTAATCTGATGAGTGCGTCCTGTCTCAAGCCGGAGGAGCAAATGTGAGAGCCCGTTATTACTACCCAAGACTTCAAAATATGTCCGCGCATACTTGCCTTCAGACTGGACAGACATGCGCTTACGCTGTTGCGGATCTCGGCCCAATGGTGCGTCGATCAATCCTGTGTTTGTCTCGGGCGTACCCATGACAATGGACTGATACTCACGCAGAACTTCGTGCTTCTTAAACGCTTTAGCGAGCTCCTTATGCGCGTTATTGTTCTTAGCAATCAGCAATAAACCGGAAGTATCCTTGTCTAAGCGATGCACAATACCGCGCCTCTTGCTGTCGCCAAGATCTGATAAATTATCTCCGAAGTAGTTTTGTACAGCTTCAGCCAAAGTGCCGGAGCTGTGCCCAGGTGCAGAATGAGTGACAATTCCAGCTTCCTTTTCAATCACAGCTATATCCTTATCCTCAAAGATGATATACAAAGGTGGCGCTTTTTTTTCTGTTTCTGCTTCTGCCTCCAAAGCGACCTCGGAATATTCGACACGGACAAGGTTATTAGTTTCCACAGTATAAGAACTTTTGACCGGACTGCCATTAATCAAAACAGAATTCTGAGAGATCAATTTTTGCCAGAAGGAACGAGATTTGTCAGGGAAAAGTTCGGCCAAAAACCGATCGATTCGCAGCCCTGCGTTCTTCTCCTCAACACGGAACTCATGCTGCATCGTCATCCGCTCCCGGAGTGCTTACCGTATCTTCAATGCGTAGCAAATTATTAACAAAATGCTTATCAATTATGGCAAACAGAATCAAAAGACCGGCGCCAATGGTGATGCACATGTCAGCCACATTAAAACTGGGGAAATAATAAGAACCGAAATTAAACATGAGGAAATCAGTGACTGCACCAATGCGCACGCGGTCAATCAGATTGCCCAGACTACCCGCTAAGATCAAAGTCATTACCAGGCGTGCCTTCTTGTCCTCAGTCCCCTTCATCCAGTAAATGATAAGAAGTGACATGAGCAAAGAGAGCAAGGACAAGATATGAATGCCCCATGAGACACCGGAAAGAAAACCCCAAGCAGCTCCCATGTTGCTTGACATTCGGATTTGGAAAAAATTGGGAATAACAACGATAGATTCACCCGGTCCCAAAAAACGTTCAACCAGTCCTTTGGTCAACTGGTCTAATGTAAGTAAAATTGTCACAATTATGGCTGCCATACTTCTAAACTTTCTATTCCAAGATAAGGTAATTCAGCTGTGCCGGCTAAAATTCCTTCGACCCCGTCACGATACCACAGCAAGGTCGAGGTAGTACAAAGCCCGATTACGGGAAGTTCTGAAAACAAATCGTGAACAGATTGCAGATAATGAGCTTCAAGACTCTGCCCCTCTTCAAGCATGAGCGCCTGCTCCATTCTGCCATCAGTCAGTATAGTTTTTTGTGTATTGGAGACACTTAGATTATCGATCAGTTCGTACTGTAATAAGCCAAGGGCATAATCGAAGGGATCTCCAAAAGATGCACTCTCGTCCAGCAAGAGAGCCAGATCATAATCTTGCTCTTTTAGCTCTTCTTCGTAATCTTCTGCCCGCACCAACTTATATTCAGCTTCGCCACCGATTTGTGCAATTAGCGACGTCAATTGATTCTGTAGCCCATACGGATAAAAAACCCGTGGCAGCAGAATGCGATAAACCGGCAAATCCACTTCAACTTCAGCGTCGTCATCAGGAGCGGTGGCAGCGGAGGAAGGCGGATTTACATTTTCCGACGCGCTACTACCATTGTCATTTTCGCTTACGATCTCTCTTTGATCGAGCAGTCGGACATCGCCGGGACGGATGTAATATGGTGAGTACTGAAAAGGTGCACTTATATACTCAGGACTGTTAGTGGAAAAAACAGTTTCAAGCTGAGCTCTGAGGTTGTTGTTCGGTACATATAAAGAAACAAAACCCGAATCTTCATAATCCTGGCTCCTAACCCGTGAACGCCCTTGTAGACGGGAAGCTTCCGTTCGATCCATGAGGAGCACGTCGAGCTTATTGTCTTCGAACAAAGCTAATGCTTCCATTACATCAGCACAATTGACAGCAACAATATCCTTAGCCTTGGCCTCGTCTTGCTGCCAAGCACTGAGATGCAAGTTTCCCTGAGTGTCTCTTTCTACGATGCGGTAACTTCCACTTCCGGGAATTATCTCGTAAAAATTGCTTTCAGTATAATCCGCGGGAATTATAGGAAATGTGAGTAGATCCAGAATAGGAGCAGCTTCGTGCAAGCGTATTTTGATAATTGTTGGATCACTACTATCAACCGCCTCGATCAAGCTTGCACGCTCTAGACTGACCCTATAAGTAGCAGAAAAACTCTCTACCTGAGCGGGCTCTCCTAGTACCGGCGTATCGATATAGTAATCGTAGGTTTCATCCGCAGCATCTGTTGTCGGCTCTGAAGTCTCTTCAATCTCATCATCGACTTCCAGATCATCCTCTGGGCTATCCGGGCCGTCGATTGTTTCCTCAGAATCCGGATCCAAATCATCGGGCTCAGTCCCATCAGTATCATCGGTTTCAGCATCTGTTTCAGTGTCTTGCTCTGCATCAGGATCTGTCTCGTCTCCGTTCGGAGGAGTTTGTTCCTCGTCCTCCCATTCTGCAAGAGAATACTCAAGATTTACTTCAAGCCACAGACGCAGGGAGGCTTCAACATCTGCGGCAGTCAACTTCTCCCCCGAGTGAAAGTTTACATCCTTAAGATTTAAAGTCCAAGTCAGCATGTCGTTAGATACTTGTGCAGACTCGACCAACTGCGCTTGTAAAGAACCCGCAGCATTAAAGGCAAATAAAGATTCATATACTAATGAAAAAACTGAACGATTCACATACGAGTGTTTCCTCAACGGATTGAGATTCCCCTCGTCTAGATAACGTAGGCGCAAACTTTCAGACGGTGTTTCTGAACCGCCTACGATAGTGGGGATCAAGTTTTCGCTCTGATTTATTACAGGGTCGGAGTTTTGGGTTTCAGGACTGCTTTGGCAAGCCAGAGGAAATGCGAACAGCAATAAACAAAGCCCTAATGAAAGTACGGCTTTTATGCTGCTGCAAATATGTAAAGATTGCTGTTGCTTTGACCTTTTCATGCTAGAAACCAGACTACCATAAAGTGAAAGATTTATGAGTGAAAAACTGCCAGAAGTAATTTCTCTTTAGCTCCGACTTGATGTCATAAATGTAATTTTCCCCAATAAAAAAGCTGCCTCCTCAACAGAGACAGCTTCTCTACTTTATTTAGCATAATCAACTACACGACTTTCCCGAATAAGATTAACTTTAATCTGACCGGGATAATTAAGCTCTTGTTCAATTTGTTTGCTTATTTCGTGTGCGCGAAGAGGCATTTCCTCTTCAGACATTTTTTCCGGCATGACGATTACACGAATTTCACGACCGGCTTGTACTGCGTAAGAACTTTCTACGCCTTCCATTGAATTAGCGATTTCTTCTAATCTTTCAATACGTCGAATATAGTTTTCAACGTTGTCCCTGCGGGCTCCGGGTCTTGCTGCCGAGATTGCGTCTGCGGCTCCGACCAATGAAGAGATTAGCGTGTTAGGTTCTGTATCGCCATGGTGTGATTCGATACCGTTAATGGTAATATTGTCGAGCTTATGGCGTTTCGCCAGCTCCACACCTAATTGGACGTGGGAACCTTCCATTTCAAAATCCACTGCTTTACCGATATCATGCAGGAGACCTGCACGCTTAGCTGCGTCAACATCAAGATCCAATTCGGCTGCCATCATTCCCGTCAAGAAACAAACTTCGATAGAATGCTGTAGGACGTTTTGTCCGTAACTGGTACGATAACGCAGTCTGCCCAGAGTATTAATAATCTCTTGTGGCAGTCCGATCACACCAGTTTCAAAGACGGCCTGTTCACCCGCTTCAATAATCGAGTTTTTGACCTCTTTTTTAGCTTTTTCTACCATTTCTTCAATGCGGGAGGGATGTATTCTGCCATCCTGAACGAGCTTTTCAATTGCAATCCTGGCAATTTCTCGTCTTATAGGATCAAAGCAAGAAATAATCACTGCTTCAGGGGTATCATCGATGATCAGATCAACACCGGTTAATTGTTCAATGGTGCGGATATTGCGCCCTTCTCGGCCGATAATTCTACCCTTCATTTCTTCATTGGGCAAAACTACAACCGACACGCTTGCGTCTGAGACATAGTCTGAGGCGTAGCGTTGGATTGAAGAGACCACAATTTCTTTTGCTCGGTCATCAGCTTTCGCCTTACTCTCATCTTCAATTTTGCGGAAAAGAACTGCCATATCATGGCGGTATTCTCTTTCAGCATCTTCGAGGACTAGATCACGCGCTTCACTGACTGTTAAACCGGCGATGCGTTCCAACTCGGCAGTTTTTCGGGCTTCAAGTTCTTGAATCTCTGCTTCTCGCTCATTCAAAGTACGCTCACGTAAGTCGTTGTTGCGACCACGATCTTCCACACTTTGAGTTCTGCGATCCAGCTGTTCTTCTTTCTGCTCCAGACGTGCTCGTTCACGAGAGATATCCTGACGCTTTTCGCGTACATCTTTCTCTAACTCGAGACGGGCTTTGTGAACTTCTTCTTTCGCAAGCAATAATAACTCACGTTTTTTATCTTCACCTGTCTTAACAGCTTCACCAATTAGTTCTAAGGCTTCTTCTTCTGTCTTTTTTCGGGACTCATCCAGCTTCTTACTCTTTTCATCCAGACCTTTGATAAAATACATTCTGGTTAAAAGCACAGCGAGGAGAGCACCGATTGAAAGACCGACTAATAATTCTAGCCAGTTAATGGTAATCACCTCCATATTTAATTGTCAAACTACAATACAATGATATTAAAATATAGCAATTATTAATTACTAATAATCTCATCGTTAGTTATTGCATGTAATTGTATTAGGGATTAATGCAGATGTCAAACATTTGTTTATTAGAGTGTTAGTTCTCCACTACACAATCTTTATGTTTGAAATGCGGAGTAGCTACAATAAGAAAGGGCCGATCACAGACCAGCCCTGTTAAGCAAGATAGTATTATAAACTAAATTTTTTGATAGACTTCTTTGACAATTTCTTCGCAGAGTGCTTCAGCTTCTTCCAGGTATTTTTCGCAAGACTTTTCAGCCTGTCTGGCTACTTCCTCATCTTTAACACTAGGAATATTGATGCGTACATTCATGACCGCAGATTCGACAGAGGCGCGTGCGAGAAAAGCTCCTACTCCGGCATCAGAAATGCAATTCTTATTACCATAGCGAGCTAGTGAACCCATATGCTTAAGAATTTGCAGACTTTTACCTGCGGTATCCAGCGGGACCTGCATGGAAACTATTGCTGCATTAGCCATAGCTTCTTTGCGGACTGCGATCTCTTCTTCTGTTTCCTTAGGGAGACGTAATGCGTCCATAAAGGTGTTAAAAGCGACCGTATCCTCGTCAATCAGATCCACGAGTTCTGCGTGCAATGCGCTTAGAGCCGTGTAATCAGCTTTGACTGCTGTCTTATTCTCTTCGCTCAGTTCGGAGAAAGATTTCTTATCTTTTGTGAGATTGTAAACCATCTCACCTAGGGCAGCGCCCAAGGCGGCCACTAAGGCTGCCACACTACCGCCACCGGGTGCCGGCGAATCGCTTGCGGCTTCAGCAATAAAGTCTTCTACAGTATAGTTTTTAAATTTAGACATTCATACCTCCTGAATCTGCTGCAGTACATCGGATAAGATGTCCTCAGACAAAAGTTCTTTTAATTTTACTATATCATCAGACAGTACACGATCTCTGTCAAGGAAGGCAATCTGCTCCCTCACAAAATTATAAATCAGCTCTGTACCCTCACCTAATTGCCGCTTTTCCTGCACATCCAGTGCTTGAGCAGCCGCTATCAGTTCGATTGCGATTACATGCAAGACGTTCTCCGTAACCTGTAAAGCCTTGCGAGCCGATATGGCACCCATACTCACATGGTCTTCTTTATTTGCTGACGACGGGATCGAGTCCACTGAAGCAGGGTGCGTGAGAACCTTGTTTTCGGAGACCAGTGCGGCGGCAGTATACTGAGGGATCATTAAGCCGGAATGAAGACCTTCACTCTCACTTAGGAAAGCAGGCAAACCACCCGACAGCTGGGGATTTACCAGACGCTCGATGCGCCTTTCAGAGATGTTCGCCAGTTCTGCCGTAGCAATTGCTAGAAAATCTAATGCTAGAGCCAGCGGTTGGCCGTGGAAATTTCCACCCGAAATTACCTCTCCTGTCTCAACGAATACAAGAGGGTTATCGGTGACCGCATTAAGTTCGGGCTTGATAACGTTCTTTACATAATTAATCGCATCTAAACTGGCGCCATGCACCTGAGGGACACAACGCAAGGTGTAGGGATCTTGAACATCTTCCACTCTGGTGTTGGCGTATTCACTACCTTCCAGAAGCCGCAGCATATATTTAGCAGTGTCAATCTGTCCCTGCTGCTGCCTCAGTGCATGTATACGTGCATCATAGGCAGCTGTAAAGCCGTGCAAGGCTTCAAAAGTCAAGGCAGCGGCTGCTGTGGCTGCTTGCATAGCTCTTTCAGCTTGCAGCAAGGCCAGCGTGCCGACAGCTGCCATGATTGTAGTGCCGTTAATCAGGGCTAATCCGTCTTTCCCGCTTAAAGTGACGGGGCTGAGATTGTTCTTGCGTAAGGCTTCTGAGCCGGACATCTCTTCACCATTGCAGATTGCTCTTCCCTCGCCAATCAGGAGTAAGGCCATGTGGGCCAGATTTGCCAGATCTCCGGAAGCTCCTAGTGAACCCTGTTGCGGGATAAGCGGCAAGACATTCGCATTCAGGCAATCAAGCAGCAGGTCTGTGACTCCAGGGTTTACTCCGGAAAAGCCTGACGCGAGAGTATTCAGACGCAGAAGCATGATGGCCCGGGTTAAAGTTTCGGAAAAAGCTTCCCCAACCGCACAGGCGTGGCTGACAATCAAGTTGCGTTGCAATTCAGCGTTGTTCTCCTCAGAGATATAGACTTTCGACATTTCACCGAAGCCGGTAGAAATGCCATATGTAGCTTTGCCGCTGGCGGCTATCTTCTGAACCAGTGCAAAAGATGCATTCATCTTCTCTCGGGCTTCGGCCGAGAAGCGCACTTGCTGTTTGCCGCTGGCAACTTTATACACATCTTCTGTACTCAGGCTATGCCCGTCGATTGTCAAAACTTCCATTCTGTTTTTGGCCATAAATATTCCTATCCTTCTACTCACAAGTCATATTTCGTGCCTGGCACGAAATATGACTTATAGTCTCGCAATATTGTAGTTGACTCTGCTAGAGATTTCCATTCGATTCTAGCAATGATTGCGCTAAAGTTCTGGATTCACTTTCGTTTGTTTTGCCGCTTAAAAGTCGCGCTATTTCTTCAACCCGGGCGTCGTCGTTCAGCTCTTCCAGCTTAGTGCGCGTGCGGTTTTCATCAACAAGCTTAACGATAAGTAGATGCTTCTTAGCTGCTGCAGCGATAGGAGCACTATGTGTGACACAAAGAACTTGGCGGAAGCGTCCTATACTCTGGAGCTTTTCCGCGATACGTTGGCTGGTCTCGCCCGCAACGCCGCGATCAATTTCATCAAAGATAAGCACCGAGACATTGTCCACGTCTGCAAGTACGGTTTTAATAGCAAGCAAAATACGTGATGCTTCTCCACCGGAGGCGATATTGACCAGAGGCTTCACAGGCTCGCCGGGATTAGCAGAGAACATAAAGGAGACACGATGCGGATCTCGAGGTGGATTGCCGCGGCCGGAAATCTTTTGGATCTCAACGTCGAAGGAGACATCCTTCATATTAAGCGAGCGAAGTTCAGCAATTATTTTCTTGATCAGAGAGCGGGCAGCATCTTGCCGTACCTGCATTAAGTCGGAGCTGCATTCTTGCATAGTCTTTAAAACCTGCTCTTTTTCAGCAATTTTTTCTTCGTAAATGCGATCAGAATCTCTGAGAAAGGCGAATTCCTCACGTGCTTCTTCCAAGTATTCCAAGATCTCTTCGACTGATTTACCATACTTGTCCTTCAACCTTTGGAGTAAAGACAAGCGCTGATCAATCTCCGTTACCTGCTCGGGATTGTAAGAAACTTTATCGCTAGTACGGTTGAGCTCATAGACTAATTCGTCGAGATCAGTCTCGATATTATCTAAATCCTGAGCTAGCTGTTTGCACTTACTACTGTAACGAGCAGCTTCCAGCAAAGCTCTCTTCGCATGCCTAATCATGTTGAGTGCGCTGACTTCACTGTCAGCAGACAAAGCTTGCAAACTGATATTCAGCTGTTCAGCCAAAGATTGCAAAGCTTGCATTGTTTTGGCGCTCTTGAGGAGTTCAGCCTCTTCAGAAACTTGCAGATCGGCTGTTTCAATTTCTTCAATCTGATAAGCTAGGAAATCTTTACGACTGGCACGTTGTTCAGGAGATTGCCCGAGACGGGAGATATCTTCTTCAATCAATAACAAGTCCTGCAATAATTCCTGATATCGCGACAGAAGAGAATCTGCCTCAGATCCTGAATAAGCGTCGACAAGTTCACGGTGTAAAGAGTCGTCGAAAATGGCTTGTTGATCATTTTGACCGTGAATAGCCAAAACGTCCTTCATTTTATCGCGCAATGTGCGGATCGTCACAAGTTCACCGTTTATTTTGGCGTAACTTCGGCCGGATGAATTGAGACTGCGGAAAATGAGAAGCTCTTCATTAGCTTCCGACTGAAACAAAGCCTCTACCCTGGCCTCATCACAACCTGTGCGCACCATATTGCGGTCGCTTCGATTGCCGGACAGAAAATCAAAGGCATCGATCAAAATAGATTTACCGGCACCGGTTTCACCTGTGAGCACAGTGAAGCCATCGGCCGGCTCAATCACGAGCTCCTCAACTAAGGCAAAATCATGAATTTCTACACGTAAGAGCAGCATTGAATCTGACTAATAAGCTTGATCCGGTCGGGGGTCACCGGTTGATAGTCCAACCAGTCTTAAACGCAATAAGTCTGCAATTTCCGTGCTGTCTGTTGCTATGAATATTGTGTCATCGCCGGCTAGGGTACCGAGGATTTCATTAATATGCATAGAGTCAAGAGCGGAAGCTGCCGCTTGGGCTGTTCCCGGCAAAGTCTTGAGAATAACAAAAGCGCCCGCTGTATTTACCGAAATTACAGACTCACTGAAAACGTTCATCAAACGTCCGGCTGCAACCTCACCACTATGTTTCATAGCGACATATTTGGATTTGCCGTCTCCTGTAGCAACCTTGACGATACCTAATTCTTTGATGTCACGCGAAACTGTAGCCTGAGTAAAAGTCATGCCGCTTTCCGTTAAAGCCTCCACCAGCTCAGACTGTGTTTCGATGTTTTGCTCACGAACGATTTTCAGAATCCTTGATTGGCGTTGAGTTTTGGATGGTTTCATTTAGACTAACCCCCTTTTTTGTATTTTTTCCGGCAACGTCTGGAAGAACTTGTCTTCCCAGATGCGGATGAATCGAAAAGCGTGTTTGGAGCAAGCTATTTCGACTCGGTCATTATGATAGATGTCGTAATGTGAACGCCCATCCACAGACAAAGTCGCACAATTAGGATACTGCTGAAGCTTCAGTGACACAGTAGTTTCAGCGTCAGCAATATAGGTACGGTTGTGCAGAGTATGTGGACAAATGGGCGTAATTAATAAAAGATTCATAGTTGGGTGAACAATAGGTCCACCGGCTGACATGGAATAGGCGGTCGATCCCGTCGGAGTGGATACAATTATGCCGTCACCCGGTATGCTTTCTACCGGAACGTTCTCAATTTCAAGATCAATGGTTACAATGCGCGGACAACCACCGCGAGCAAGAACGACATCATTAATCGCATGATCGTGAGCAAAACGTTTACCTTCAGCGTCGTAACAGCTGACATCTAACATTATGCGATTTTCGATGCTGTACTCTTTATTGACTAGGCGCTTAACTGCCTCTTCCAGCTTTTCCGCCTCTATTTCCGGCAAAAAACCGACCTGCCCCAGGTTAACTCCCGTTATAGGCAGGCTATAGGCGCTATCACGATGAACAGCGGAGATAAAGGTACCATCGCCACCCAAGCAGACAATAATATCGCAGGTGTCATAGGAGGCCCTCTCTAGGCCCGGCATAGCAGCTATTTCCGGCGCTACATCTTCCTCTAATACTGAGGTAGCACCATGTGCGTCAAAAAGAGAAATCAGCCGACGTGTAGTGGCAAAATTAATGTCGCGTGATGAATTTGGATAAAGCGCAATACGCAATTCCTTCCTCCCCAATCTCCTCTAGGTTTAATTCAGCTTATCGTATCTTCATTGCCACAGATCATTGAGTGATCATCTCAAGGATGCTGCGTGCCAGTCCTTCCGGATCCAAACCTTCTGCCTGAAACAGCTCAGCGCGTGTAGCCTGTTCACGGAGAACGTCCTTAACACCGATCGCCTTCATATTTATTCCTGTCTGCTGTTCACACAAATCTGCAATTAAGGATTGACCAAAACCGTTGTGAAGACATCCGTCCTCAACAATGAGCAATTTGCCCGTCTTCTTTGTAGATTTTAACACAAGATCGCTATCAAATGGTTTTATAAATAAAGCTGAATATAAATCAATTGAATATTCGTCTCCAATAAAATTATCAAGCGCCAAGAGAACTTGCAAGATCATGGGTCCGACGGCCAATACCGTTAAATCTGAACCCGAACGTACATGGCGTGGCTGCAGCAAATCTTCGAGGGATTTAGGCTCGGACAGATTTTCATCCAGAGAGATTAGGTCAACAGTAGAAGCCAGATCGCGAGGATAGCGGATCATCACAGGCCCATCATATTCGTGGGCATGAACGAGGCAGCGTTCCAAATCAACAGCGGTGGCCGGTGCCATGATGCTGAGATTGGGTAAGTTTAAGCACATGCTCAAGTCGTAGAGACCTTGATGTGTAGGTCCGTCGGAGCCGACTAGCCCGGCACGATCTACGGCAATTATCACCGGTAAATTCTGGAGGCAAATATCATGAATAAGCTGATCCATTCCTCTTTGTAAAAAGGTGCTGTAAAGTGCGACTACCGGTTTCGCTCCGCCTGCGGCAAGGCCGGCGGCTAAAGTGAGAGCATGTTGCTCTGCAATACCGACATCATAGAAACGATCCGGGAAGCGGTTTTTAAAAGCACATAAGCCGGTTCCTTGCGCCATCGCTGCGGTAATAGCTACTGTCTTCTCGTCCCGCTCACCCAGAGTCAACATAGTGTCTCCAAAGACTTCCGAGAATGTTTTCTGTTGTTCAGGATCATCATCTGCAAGACCGTACTGTTTAGGGAAAGGAGAAACGCCGTGATAACGAGTCGGTTCAGTTTCCGCCATGGAATAGCCCATGCCTTTTTTGCTTATTACATGGAGGATGGCCGGACCTCTAACTGTCAATGCAGCGTTTAGATGACGCTCCAATCCTTCTATATCGTGCCCATTGATCGGACCATAATAACGCAAACCGATCTGCTCGAAGAGAACGCCTTTTTCCCTGTGCCAAGAGCGCGTCTTGTACTTGAGTTTTGCCAAAACATTAAGTAACGGTTTTCCGATGAATTTAAGTTTCTGTAGGCGTTGTTCCCAGCGAAATTTGAAATTGAGATAAGAGGGTTTGACTCGCAGTTTTTCTAAATGTCGCGCCATCCCACCGACACACTCATCAATTGACATCTGATTATCATTTAAGATAACGAGAATTTGCTCATTAGACTGTGCGGCATCATTCAAAGCTTCGTAGGCCATGCCGCCCGAAAGAGCGCCATCACCGATCAAAGCGATGACTTTGTCATCTTTGCCTTGCGCTTTTAGCGCGCGCGCATAACCGACAGCTGCTGAAATTGAAGTGCTGCTGTGTCCGGTACCGAAGGCATCGTAAGGGCTTTCATCAAGTTTGGGGAAACCCGAAATTCCGCCCATTTGTCGGAGTGTTTCAAAATCCTTATAGCGATCGGTAAGGATTTTCCAAGCATAAGATTGATGCCCAACATCGAAAATGACCTTGTCGTTTTTCGCATCTAAAATTGAAAGCAGAGCTATAATCAGCTCAATAACCCCCAGATTGGAGGCCAAATGACCGCCATTCTTCGAGGTAACATTAATAATTAGTGTACGTAATTCCTCTGCCAGCCGATCTTTCTCGTCATAAGAGAGACTATTAATATCCTGCGGCAAATCGAGGGAATCAAGTAATGGATAGTTAGAAAGCATTACATCTTCCTTGTTTCTAATTGTTCAGTCAATTGTCTGAGCTCAGACGTATCTAGCCCGTCAGCCTCAAGCTTAAAAAGAATAATTTTCGCTTCTTCATTAAGTGCAGCCAGTCTTTGCGTGGCTGCAGCAAAGCCCTGAACCGTTAAATATGTTTTCTTGTTGTCACGTTCGTCTTTTCCGATAGATTTCCCAAGTTCCTTTTCGTTGGAAATGCTGTCAAGCAAATCGTCTCGAATCTGAAAGGCCAAGCCGACCTTACTGCCAAATTCGAGCAGCAGTTCTTGTTGTGCAGCATCAGAGCCTCCCAGTATAGCACCGGCTAATATTGCAGCCTTGAATAAAGCGGCAGTTTTGAGCTCTTGCATTTCTTCAATTTCGGCAACTGAGACTGATTCTCTTTTTTCAAATGCAATGTCTTGAGATTGCCCCAGGATCATTCCACTACCTCCTGCGGCGCGACTAATAACGTTCATCGCCTCCAGAGGCCGCCTTCCGCCAATTTCCAGGCAGGCATCTATCATAGTTTCATAGGCAAGATTGAGCAGGAGATCACCTGCCAAAATAGCTGTTGCTTCGCCATAAGCCACATGGCAGCTGGGTTTGCCACGGCGCATAGTGTCATTATCCATCGCCGGAAGATCATCGTGAATCAGCGAATACGTATGAATCATTTCCAAAGCAAACTGAAACGGCCTGCATTTTTCTACTCCGGCAGCAGCAAAGAGCTCGTACGACAGCTGCAATATGCGCGGACGCATACGTTTCCCACCGGAAAAGAGCGAATAAGCTGCAGCTTCAACTACCGGATCCTTGAGGTCACGTTGCATATTGTCAAAATGCTGACGCATTTCAGCTTCGAAATGATCCTGATTAAAAGTATTTTTCATTGCTTTTCTCAAGTTTAGTGTGTTTCGGGTTCTTTTGCTGCCGGAAAATCAATACGTTCTCCAGTTTCCATCAGCTTTTCGATTGTGCTTTCCACATGCTCCAACTGTTTGGCGCATAAATTAGACAAGATAACACCTTCCTGAAACAAGTCCATAGATTTTTCCAATGATACTTCTCCTTTTTCTAAAAGGGACACAATCTCTTCCAGACGAGCAATCTTTTCTTCATAAGTTTTCTGATCTATGATTGCATCTGAGCAAGTTTCATCATTGTTTACACTTGTAGTAGCCATATCCTTCATCCAATCATCAAAATCAAATATTTCTTCTTGCATTATATACTCCTTGTGCATTCTATGCAGTGTCTGTATAGAATTATCAACTAATCGTGCGACTGCAAAACCTCACGTACATCGCAGAGCAGACTGCCGTCTTCTAGGCGAACAGATATTTTATCATCCTTGTGGATATTTTCAACAGATTTGATGAGATTATTATCCTCCGAGAAAGTGAGGCTATAGCCTCGTGCGAGAATGGCCAGCGGCGATAGAGCATCCAAACTTGCAACGAGTCGTTCAAACAGTGAGCGGCTTACTGCAGCTTTGCTTCTAAAGCGGTTCTCCAGTCTGGTAGTGAGCAGTTCTATCTTCTTGTTTTCTTGCGCCAAGCGCTGTTCCACCGGCCTGCTCAGGCGATGTTGCAGTGGCAACAGTGTGTTTCTCGCTTCGCGCGGCAGACGCTTCATCTCGGAAAACAATTGCTGCTTTAGGAATTCTAATTGCTTGAATTGCGGTGCGACAAATTCTTCAGCCCTCATTAAGACAGGTCGCTCTCTTAATTGCGTTAACCTTAATTTTTCCTGTTCGACTCTGCGCAGGACGGATAATTCTAAAGCGGAAGAAAGCTGATCTTGGCGTTCAATCAGACGTGCTTTATGCGGCACTGCCAACTCTGCAGCTGCAGAAGGTGTTGGTGCTCTCAAGTCCGAGACAAAATCGGCAATGGTGAAGTCCGTCTCATGCCCAACGGCGGAAATAACCGGTATACGCGATTCTGCAATGGCTTGGGCTAGCACTTCCTCGTTGAACGGCTGCAAATCTTCTAAAGACCCACCACCACGGCCGACGATAATAAGGTCTCCTAAGCTTTCAGCGTTGGTACGTTTAATAGCGGCAGCGATCTCCAGCTCAGCCCCTTTCCCCTGCACCGGCACCGGGATCAATAAAAGCCTGAAACCCGGATATCTTCTTTCCAAGACGTGAATGATATCTCTGATCACGGCACCTGCTTCGGACGTAATGGCTACTATCCTTTTTGGAATAAACGGAATAGGTAATTTGCGTTCTTGAGCGAAGAGGCCTTCGTCCGCCAACTTTTTCTTCAGCTGCTGGAAAGCCAGATACAAATCTCCTAAGCCGGCTTCTTTCATACCGGAGACGATGAGCTGAAAACGACCTGTCTTGTCATAAACATTAGGCTTGCCAACAGCAACAACCTTCATCCCCGACTGAGGATTGAAAGCGACACGCCCGGCAGAACCACGGAAAAGTACGCAAGAGACTGCAGCCTCGTCATCTTTTAAAGTGAAATATGAATGCCCGGATGGATACCGCTTGAAATCTGAGATCTCGCCCTGAACACGGACTCTTTGCATTTCAGGGTCCTGTTCAAACAATCTATTAATCCGACGATTAAATTCGCCTACTGTCATCACATCGGCCACAGCAGATGTCTTAGTCACGAAATACTCCTTTATTCGAGATCATGTGCGCGTACAACCGCGCCAAGAACACCGTTTATATATTGGTAGGCATCTTCCTCAGCAAAGGTGTTTGCCAGTTGTATCGCCTCGGAGATGGCAACGGATGCCGGAACAATTTTGTGGATTATCTCAAAAAGTGCCAGTCGAAAGATACAACGATCAACAATCGGCAAACGTTCCGGTGTCCACTTGCGCAAATATGGTGCGTACATGGCATCAAGCTCCTCTTTAGATGCTAGTACCCCATTTACCAATTCATCAAAAAAGCTGAGATTTTCATCCGTGATATTCTCTTGCAAAAGCAAAAACTGCTCCCTTTGCTCGGAAACATTCTCACAATGCATCTCGCATTCAAAGAGAAATTGCAGAGCTCTTTCTCTGGCTGTATGTCTACTCACCTATACTCCTTTAGTGTCTATTAACGAAATTTTCCTGGAGGAAATATTTTGTCCAACCAGCGTCTGACTGTCTCGCGGTCACTGAAATATCGTACACCGATATAGTAACCTAAAGCCGTCAAAATCAAGATAAAAACTAAGCGGAAAAAACCAAAGCGCACCCAGATCAAGGCAAAGAAAAAGCCAACTATAGCTCCAATAACGCCAGGGCCACCGCGCTTTAACGTTTGTTTTATTCGCTGAAATATATCGGGTGAAGGCATAAACGCAGCTCCTCTTAACGTTCTACGCGAGCCGCTATCGCTTCCACGCGGTTTACGCGTACGTTTACATCGCCAACTTCAATTCCGGTATAACTTTCAATGTCCTTTTTTACTCGTTCTTGGACGCGGGCCATCATAGCGGGTATTTCCACATCAGAGTAAGCCATCACTACTAAACTGACCGAGATCGCATTACCTTTGAATGGTGCCACATGAGCTTTAGCGGATTTGACTCCGGACTGCGAAGCCTTCGCAGCGTTCAGTGCGATGCTTTCAATTGCATCAACTCCGATGTCAATCGAGCCGATCGGATTGCTAAGGATTCTGGCCTTACGCAGTCTGCCCGATAGGATCGTCACCACCATTGTGACGACGGAAAGTAATAATCCGACCAGGGATAATACCATAACGATTGTTCGTAACGGTTGCTTTTGCGTAATATCCAAGACCATAGTCAGAACTGTTGTCAATGCGACATTGCTGACTATCATAATAAAGGTCAAGAGAAATACGACTGCAAGTAGCAACGAGAAAAAAATCAGTAAAAAACGAACCAAAGTGCTCATATAGTCTCCCCTGTGAATAAGCTCATTCTGCGGTCAATTCCTCAGCGGTAGGAGCTGAGAGTTCAGAATCATTGCAAATAATATCAACAACATGCACATTTACAGCATCTACATTCAGGCCTGTGTAGGATTCTACATCGCGTTTCACCCTCTCCTGGATTGACCAGGCAACTTCGGGCAAGACATGGCCGAAATCTATTATGGGATACACAGTAATAATCACGTCGTCAACATCTTCTGTGCGAAAAGAAACACGAACGCCCATGCCTTCGTGCTCCAAGCCAATGACTTCTTTGATGTTGGCAACTACACTTCGATCGAGTGAAGCTACACCGGCAGTTGCTAAAGCTGCTTCCGCGGCATATTGGGCGATAAAACCACGTGACATGGTTTGCTCGCCCTTAATCGAAACATGTCTTCTGTCTTCAGACATGCCTAGGCCCGTTCTAGGTAGTCTCCGCTACGTGTATCGATACGGATAATATCTCCGGTTTCTATAAACATAGGAACCTTTATCTCCGCACCGGTCTCGATGACAACCGTTTTCATTGCGCTTTGTGCTGTATCACCGCGCACAGCCGGCTCGCTCTGAATAACTTCGAGCTCGACCGAAATGGGTAATTCTACTAAAAGTATTTCGCCTTTGTAAGTGACAATGTGAACGACCATTCCTTCTTTTAAGAATTTGAGAGAGTCACCTAGGAGATCCTGATGGATTGGCAACTGCTCATAGGTCTCAGTATTCATGAAATAATAGAGCTCACCGTCTTTGTAGATATAGGACATATTGGCACGTTCCAAACGAACCTGCTCGAATTTCTCAGACGGATTGAAACTACGCTCAACCACACTACCTGTTTTCAAATTCTTATATTTGGTGCGAACGAAAGCCGAACCCTTGCCAGGCTTAACGTGCTGGAACTCCACTACCTGATAAATCTGACCGTCCATTTCAAAAGTTACGCCATTCCTAAAATCGCCAGCACTAATCATAATTCCTCCAAACCTATATTGCTGTTATTATGCTTAGAGTTGATAATATATCAACTAAGTAGACTTATTCTAGTTCATTACTAACGCTCTAGCAAGCAATTCGCCTGCTCAGCTTAGAATGATTCAGGGGGAAATAATGATAAAGAAAATTAGAGAAAAAGTAAGGTGCTACTTTTTTCCGGATAAAATAGTAGAATCAGTAAAAGATATTGATTTTGCAGCTTTAAAACGTCAGGGATTTGCTTTTGTCCTTTTAGATATAGATAACACCTTAGTACCGCATGGAACACGCTCTGCAGACGAATCCGCCATGGAAATCAAGACCGGACTCGAAGACATCGGATTATCACCGGTTGTTTGTTCCAATGCCAAAGCTGACCGACTGATGAATTTCAGCAGCTCTTTAGATGTAGAATGTATCAGCGAAGCAAGAAAACCATCCCCTCAAGCAATAAAAGAGTTTATGCAACGAAACGACTTAAGTGAGGGTGAGATAATAATGGTTGGTGATCAACTGATCACTGATGTTTTAGCAGCAAGACGTGCTAATATTTCTGTAATTTTAACTAAGCCAATCAGTAAGAAAGAAGTATTCTACATTCGACTAAAAAGACTTTTGGAGCGACTTCTGATCTGGATCGGTGGGAGTAAAATATTTAAAGCACTCGAGGAGGTTCAGTTTGATAGTTTGTAAATTTGGCGGCTCTTCCTTAGCAAGCGGAGCACAGATAAAAAAATCATGTTCTATCTTCTTGGCCGACCCGGATCGAAGGATTATGGTCGTTTCCGCACCCGGTATTCGCCCCGATGTTCCCGGCGACAAAAAGATGACGGATCTTCTTATAGATCTGGCCAATGTGCGTTGGGCAGGCTTGGAAGGAAACATGGAATTGTTGGCAATCAGTGATCGCTTGTTTTCCCTAGTCTCTGAATTAGATCTTCATCCCAGTATTGCCGATCAGCTTTTGGGTGAAATTGCGCGCAGAAGCGAAGAAACCACTGTGCATCATAAGATCTATCGTGACGGCATTGTTGCCTTAGGTGAGGCAATTTCCGCTCGCATAGTCAGCGAATATTTAAGTGCTCAGGGTGTCAAAGTTTCCATGGTCGATCCGTGTGAGGCTGGCCTTGTCTTGTCTTACTACTCCGGTCTTACTCATATCCTTCCCGAATCATACGATAATCTTAGTACTCTGGCCTCAAGAGACGAACTGATCGTATTTCCGGGTTTTTACGGTAGGACTGAAGAAGGCAATACAATCACTTTTTCTCGCGGTGGTTCCGACATTAGCGGTGCCATAGTGGCTGCGGCCACATCAGCCGATCTTTATGAGAACTGGACTGATATGGATCATGTTTATGCCGCCAATCCCCTCTTGATCAATGACCCTGAACCGATCAAGGAGCTGAGTTATCGTGAGATGCGTGAATTGGCCTATATCGGTTTTTCGATCATTCATCCTGAAGCTCTGGAACCCTTATTCAGCCACAGAATTCCTGTTCGCATAGCCAACACGGACAATCCCTCGGCAGAAGGTACGATGGTGCTAGCCGAACGTACCCATTTGGATAATGTCGTAACCGGCATTGCGGGTTCGGACGACTTCTGTACTATTAACATACGCCGAGTTTTGCTTAATCAAGAACGCGGTATTCTCTTGAAGATACTAACTGTTTTTAATGAATTGGATATCAATGTCGAACACGTCCCGTCCGGTATAGACTCCTTAAGCGTTATCGTGCGCGGATCAGAGTTCTCATTGGAAGATGAATTGTTGCTCAGAAATCGCCTGCAAATAGAATTAGGCATTAATGATATAGACGTAACCCGCAATTTGGCCATTATCATGATTGTCGGTGAAGGTATGCGCGACACTGTCGGAGTTATTTCCAGAGCTACAAATGCCATTGCCAGAGAGAATATCAGTATCGAAGTTGTTCTGTCCGACTATCACGAAATCAGTTGCATCTTTATGATGTCGAAATATGAGATGAACCGCGCCATGCACGGTCTTTACAACGAGTTTTTTCCTCGCAACTGATCTTAACTTAGGGACGCTTAGTCTCAGTGATTATTTGTCTATCTGCCACCAATTTTGATACAGCATCAGACAGCGGATAACGGAGTTTGTCAGCCGTTATCTGCTGTTTGTCCAGATAGACATAAGCATTTTTTTGAATGGTGTACGCGTAAGGTGCTGCGGAGCCTGACTGCAAGCGGAAACCGGATTCTGCTAAGTGCTTTGTCAGCATGTGCTGCCCTTCCGCGTGATTCCCCCCGGTGAAGGAGAAGATCTCTAGGGGTCCACATAATTCGACAGTCAGATCATGCATCCGCTCAGTGTCAGCGCTGATAGCATCTAGACTGTAATCAGGTATAGACAGCCTGCCGTATGATTGCGAAGCAAAGAGCCATTGTCTCTCCCTAAGAGCAGTAAAAATCTTAGTCAGCGTTTCCCGATTGGCATCCAAATTAGCGAGAGTATTTTGTTGGAACTCAAGGCCGGTGTTTTGAGCTTGTTGTTGCTGACGAGCCGACTGCTCCGGAAGCAAGGGATAACCTAAGAGGCCGTCTATTCCGGACAAGACAATGACACCTTTGGCCCCGTTAAAGGAAAAATCCGGATGTTCTTGCAGAAAGTTCTCCAACACGTTGATAGCTGTAGCATTGTCGCTAAACTCTTCCCCACCCATGCGATCTTGGACAACACCAACTACTTCCTGCTTAGCATTCAAATCAAGCCTGGCACAAACTCCGCTTTCAATTCTCTCCGGTGTGAAATAGAACTCATCCAGAAAGAGCAATAGAGGTTTTTTGCCGGCAGGAGCTATTATAGACTGTAGTTTGCCGTCTTCATCCACAATTTCATTTGCATGAACTAAAACATAGTCGTTTTGATACAGGACTTCTAAGAGCAGACGAAACTCAGCTGTTGTCAGCAATTCTTTATTCGCCATTTCTGAGTAGCGATCATTATCAAAAGCGCGGTCTGGATCCGCAATCAACGGCTTTACAGAGATAGCATCTATCGGATTGCTCCAATTAACAACACTGGCCGGCAGTAGCTTATCATTAGCCGCCTTGGCCTCTGTCAATGCCGCTCTATCAGGCAAGTAATCAATGATAGATTCAATAATCAAGTCAGCATCGTAAGATCTGCCGGACTCCATTAAACGTTCAATTTCCGGCATGTGTAAAGCGAAGAGGTGATCTAATGACTCAGCTCTGAGATCGTCCAAGATCCGATCCACTGCCCTGATCTGTGCATAATCTGTGCCCTTTAGCTCTGCAAAGCCGTTCGCCGCCTCAATATATTCGGCCTCCAGTAGGAGTTGACATGCCGGTGCGAGTTTTGCTTTGAAATCTCTTATCGTATAAAAATCACTTACTTGCTCTTGTAGAAAACGCTGGAATCCTTGGACAGGATAAAGTGTTTCCAGAAAATGCTTATACTCAGCCTCGCTAATGACATCCAATAGATAATCTTGAAGCACAAGGTCAACTTGCTCCAGACTACTATCACCGACGATCGTCATGCTGAGGGAGAGCTTCTCTACATCTTCTTCAGACAAAGAATGGCCACCTTTTACGGATTCAATCCGACTCTGCGTGAATTCTGCCAGTTCTGCTTCTATTTTGTCTCGCAGTCGTACTGTTTCTGCCAGCAAGGCGGACTCAGACTCGGAGTTTTTGTCTGAAGAATCTGCAATAATGATTTGTGCCTCTGCGTGAATAGCAAGAATTTCATCGAAATCAGCCTGGACTGAAGCCTTTTCATAAGCAGCTTTCAAATCTGCGTTTGCTTGCCTATTGCGGAGCAGAAAAAAAAGCAATAATGCAAGCATTAGTACTATGACGCTAGCTAACAGAAGGGCTTTTCTTTTTCGACGTCTATTAAAGCTGGAAGAGAAGTTTAATCCATCCATAATTATTCAAGCAGGCTGAGCTGACGACCTTCCAGAGTTTTCTCTTTGATATAGCGACCGGATCCGGGGAGATTCTGGACGCGATAGTATTCTTCCTCCTCGATTTCGTTCTTTATCTGTTCGAAAGGAACGACTTTGACAATCGGATCTTTTTTAGCACCGCGGATAATAGCAGCACCTTGCGCAGACCTAGTCTTTTTATAGGTAAGTTGTGAGCTGTCAAAAATCAGCATTTTGCCTTTTTCTGTCTGCAGTGCGAAGCTGGGATCTTCTTCTGGTGGACGGTAGCGAATAAGCCTAACCTCTGATGCATCGCTGAAAGCGTTAATCAGCTTCCTGCGGTTTTGTTTTGTTTCGAAATGATGGGCATCAAAGCGTACGCCCTTACCGTTAGCGAAGATAGCGATAAACTCACCTTCGAAAGGCTCAATGGCGGCATGCACGCACACAACGTACTCACCATCCTCCAAGTCCAAAAGGTTGGGCGTGTACTCACCTAACAAAGAGGGTCGTGAGTCTTCAATTTCCCAAGCCATCATTTTGTAGGCATTCGCTTTATTGGTCAGGAAAATAAGCTCGGACTGATTAGTCGCCTCTTCCTCTATTATGATGCGGTCATTCTCCTTGAGATTGAGCTCAAAATTTCCTCGCAATGAAGTTAAAGCCAATTTTTTGAAGTAGCCTTCTTCAGTCAAGAAAATACGAATATTGTAGTCCGGAATGAGTTCCGTGATTTCCGGGACTTCTATGTCTTCAGGATCAACTAGGCGCGTCAGACGTTCACGGCCATACTTTGTGGCAATAGCTTTCAGCTGGTCTGCTATGAGTTTACGCTGCCGTTTGGCGCTGCTTTCCAACTTTTCTAGATCTTCGATCTCGGCCAATAACTTTTTAATATCATCAAGTCGGCGGATTATGTGTTCGCGGTTGAGATTGCGGAGTTTGATCTCCGCTACCAACTCTGCCTGCAGCTGATCAATAGAAAAAGCCTTCATCAAGCGCGGAATGACATCGCGTTCTTTCTCGGTATTGCGAATAACCTGGATGGCCAGGTCAATATCGAGGAGTATCGCCTCTAGCCCCCGCAAGAGATGTAAACGCTCTCGCTTTTTTTCTAGAGAATAATTCGTCTCGCGCTTAATGCAAGACATGCGCCATTTGACCCACTCGTCCAGGATTTCTCGGACACCCATGACACGGGGTTTATTATCAATTAAAATGTTGAAATTGCAAGAAAAATAATGTTCAAGTGAAGTGCTTTCGTAGAGCTTATGTAATAGAACGTCCGGGTCTGCTGTGCTCTTATATTCAATGCTGATGCACAAGCCATTCAGGTCTGTTTCATCGCGCACGTTAGTAATGTCCTGCAAACGGTTCTTCTTTATCTGTTCAGAGATATCGTCAATGATGGTCTCAATCGTTGTGGTATATGGAATCTCCCTGATCTCTATGGTTCTGTCTTTGCGATTTATTTCGGCAGTGCCTCTAATTTTGAATGATCCGCGGCCGCTTTCGTAAATCTCGCGCATGACATCTTGATCATAAATAATTTCAGCAGCTGTTGAGAAATCCGGAGCAGGCATGTGCTCCAATAAATCTGTTTTGGGATCTTTTAAGAAAGCGATCGTAGCGTTGCAGACTTCGCGCAAATTAAAGGAACAAATATTACTCGCCATACCTACGGCTATACCCTGATTGCTGTTTACCAGTATGGTGGGAAATTGTGCCGGTAAGAGTCTAGGTTCCTTCATAGTTCCGGAATAGTTGTCGATCATATCAACAGCGTTACGATCCAAACCGTCGAAAATAGTAATGCAAGAAGGGTCGAGACGCGCCTCAGTGTAACGCGAAGCAGCATACTGCATGTCTCTTGACGTAACACTGCCGAAGTTGCCCTTAGAATCGATCCAGGGATGCAACAAGGTGCCATTTCCTCGCGTCAGGCGTACCATGGTCTCGTAGATAGCTTGGTCGCCGTGAGGGTTAAGCTGCATCGTCTGGCCGACGATGTCTGCTGACTTGGAGCGTGGACCGGACATAAGTCCCATCTTATACATTGTGTAAAGTAATTTTCTATGTGCCGGCTTAAAGCCGTCAATTTCAGGTATAGCCCGAGAAACAATTACGCTCATGGCGTAGGGCATATAGTTGTCATAAAGCGTGTTAGAGACAGTTACAGGTATAACTGCTGCTGTCTCTGTCTTTTCTATGATTAGATTCTCGTCTTGCGTCATTAACTGCTCCTAAATGTCCAGCATATCTACGTATTCGTGGCCGTGATTTTCTATATAAGCACGCCTCTCAACTACACTTCTACCCAAAAGTAGTTCGAAAGTCTCTTCAGCAACATCCTTGCTTTCAGGCACAACTTCAATTAAACGTCGGGTTTCCGGATTCATTGTTGTCTGCCACATCATTTCCGGCTCATTCTCGCCTAAGCCTTTGGAGCGTTGGATGTGCACCTTCCCGCTGTCAAGCTCCGTTACAATTCGATCCTTTTCACGATCGGTATAGGCGAAATGGGTTGTTTCCAAACTGCCTTTATTGTGTGTTATTTCAAATAAAGGGGACTCGGCGATAAATATTTTATGCTCTTTCAGCAGCTGCGGCATTATCCTGAAAAACATAGCTAAGATCAGAGTACGAATCTGAAAGCCGTCTACGTCGGCATCGGTACAGATGATTACTTTATTCCAGCGCAGCCGTGAGATATCAAATTGAGCAACGTTTTTCACCTGTTTATTGCCGAGATCAACACCACAACCTAATACTTTAATCAGATCCATGATGATGTCGCTGTTCAAGATGGAACGAATATCTGCTTTAAGGCAATTAAGGATTTTGCCCCTTACCGGAATTACTGCCTGGAAATCAGCGTTGCGTGCCATTTTTACAGATCCAAGAGCTGAGTTGCCCTCTACGATATATAGCTCACGTTCGTTAACGTCCTGCGAGCGACAGTCAACGAACAAACGCGGTTTGTTTGTGAAATCCATGGATGTCATTAGATTCTTTTTGACACTGATGCGCATTTTTTCAGCTTTTTCGCGGCTACGTTTATTGATTAAAACTTGATCCAGCACACGTAAGCCTGCTTCCCGGTGTTCAATAAACCAGATAGTTAATTTGTTGCGGATTAATTCCGTCAAAAAGCGCTGAATGTAGCGATTGTTAATCGAGCGCTTGGTTTGGTTCTCATAGCTGGTAATAGTAGAAAAAGAGCTGGTAACAAGTATCAAGCTGTCCTCAATATCTGCAAAACTGATCTTGCTCTCATTGCTCTTATACTTGTTTTCCTGTTTGAGCCAATCGTCGAAGACAGAAACAAAGGCTGAACGAACAGCGCGATCAGGAGAGCCACCATACTCAAGTGGCGAAGAGTTATGGTAGTAGGACAAGAGATTACTTTCGTTATTAAAAGCGAAAGCGACGGTCGCGTTGACGCGGTACTCATCCCTGTCGGAGCGATCTCTACCCTTGCCCTCGCCTTTGAAAGAAAAGGATTCACTCAATCTGCCTTGTTCCTGATTAATTTCTCTAACATAAGCCAAGATGCCGTCAGGGTACGAGTACTGGACCTCTTCCCCACTAATTTCGTCCTTAAACTCAAAAACTATTCCGCTATTTACTATCGCCTGCTGTTTGAGTGTCTCCAAGAAAAACTCTGTAGGAATTTTAATATCTGTCAAAACATCATAGTCAAGTAAAAAGTGCTGCTTTGTTCCGGTGCGTCGCGACTTAGTCTCCGTCTTCTTGAGACCTCCGACATTTTCTCCGCGTTCGAAATGCAGCTCGTAAACAAAGCCGTCACGAGTAACTTCAACGTCGAAAAAGCGCGAAGCATATTGTGTAGCGCAAGCTCCCAGACCATTCAAGCCCAGACTGTATTCATAGTTTTCTCCTAGGTTAGTCTTATACTTGCCGCCGGCATATAATTCACAATAAACCAGCTCCCAGTTATAGCGTTCCTCTTTCTGATTGTAGTCCAAAGGTATACCGCGACCGTGGTCTTCAACCAAGATGGAATAATCTTTAAAGCGGGTGATGGAAATAAGATCGCCATAGCCGGCACGAGCTTCGTCGATGGAGTTGGACAATATCTCAAAGAAGGCTTGCTGAGCACCACGCAAGTCATCAGATCCAAAAATTACACTAGGACGCAGACGAACTCTGTCCGCTCCCTTCAAAGAGGAAATACTCTCATTGTTATAGTGTTGTGTCATGTACTTTTCATCCTCCGCAATAATTTTGTCATGTTCAGATTTAAAACTCAAGCATGGAAATTTACTTCTGAGCTTTACAAAAAGCAATAGCTCAGGTAAAATAGCGACTGTTCGCATCAAACGCGGGTGTAGTTTAGTGGCAGAACATCAGCCTTCCAAGCTGATCGTGAGGGTTCGATTCCCTTCACCCGCTCCATTTTTTTCTTGGGCATATAGCTCAGTTGGATAGAGCAACAGCCTTCTAAGCTGTGGGTCGCAGGTTCGAGTCCTGCTATGCTCGCCACCAAGTAACCCCTCAAAACAGTAGTTTTAGGGGTTTTTTATTCCTCAGGAAACAACAACGGTTCCAGAACATAACCTTGCCGACCGTCCGGTAGACGCACCCTTACCCAACCATCATCGGGATGATTGGTTTGATACACTTTGTCTCCCCTTTGCAAAGTTGCTATAAGATCACTACCCCCGGGAGTTGACATTACCTGCAAGCTGTTCGCCCTCACCTCAACCTCAATCTCAAAAATCGTGGCATTCGGATCTAACGTACTACTCGGTTCACTAGTGTTTTCAGTCTTTTCTGTTTCCTCGGGATCAGATCCGCCTAGACTGGTCACTCCCCAAACCAAGAGCAAGAGCGCTATCAAAAGAATAGCGACAAAAGTCAGCAGGGAGAGCCCACGTGAGTTTTCGAACAAATGAGTAATGCGATAAAAGAATCTCTTGAAAAATTCTTTAATCCCATTAGCATTCCACATTTTAATGCGGTCAACCACACCCGGATCGGGCGGGTTTTCATCTTGAGTACGTGCAGCTGAAGGATACTGCTCACGCTCTTTAGCTCTCCGCCTAGGTAAACCGTTCTTCTCTTCACCAAAACTTGAAACGAATTTCGGGGCCTTGGGCTGATTCTTTTCAAACGATCTGGCCTGTCTTTGCATTTCCAGCTCAGGAGGTAAGATCCGCAGATTGCCGTCCCTAAGAGGTACCACCTTCGAGCGGCGGAAAGAATGTAAGAAGTCCGAGTAATCATATTGAGACTGACCGTAGTTAGTCTGCTTGTAATCACTTAGTTGGCCGGTATCAATACGTTGTACGTGTACAGAAAACCAGGTTGTATCTTGTGCATAAGCCGACTGGGAGGCTAGGCTGCTTAGTTCCGCCATCGAAACATTTAGCTGACGCATATCGCCAAAAAGCTCTTCCAATTCTTCGACCATGAAGAGATCGATGAACTCAGGATCAATAATAAGAAAATTGTCATTTTCCCGTGGCCTGAAGGCATAAAAATCAAGTGCGCGGATGGAATCAGAAATATTGATTCGCGGCGGCAGTGTCGGCTGCTGGCGATAAATTCGTTCGCCACGATGCAGGTACACTCCTAAATTCTTCTGGCAAAAAACAATAACAATCTCCGCTGTCATTAGAAAAAGAAAATCAGCTTCCAGTTCCGTATCCATTTCTTCCTGCATAAAGCGGGACAAGCCCTGTATCTGGAGATTGCGAAAAGCCAATTGCCATTGACGCAATTGCACACGGGTATCATGAATGGCAACAGGATCATCTTTGTCAGTCAGTATTCCTGCAATCAACTGAACACGACGATTACCTGAAGCAACATAATGCTGTTGTCTATGCGTAGCCAACAAGCCAATATCACGGTCATTAAGTTGTAAAGTTAGCTCCTTGCGATCACGTTCGGCTAAATGAGCCGTCAAAGTAGATCGGATCATATCGTGTACCAGTTGTCACCAAGTGTATTTGGTGTCTATCCTTTCAATCCCGCTATTAATTAAATAGTGGACAATAAAATTGCTTCGGCGCTTATTCTACCATGTTTAGCTTAGTTTCTCTTCTTAAGCTGCCAATCACTTTTTAACAAGCCGAATAAGTTCATATCTAGG
Organism: uncultured Mageeibacillus sp.; assembly: GCA_964346175.1. GTDB lineage: Bacteria > Bacillota > Clostridia > Saccharofermentanales > DTU023 > DTU032. Next base: position 43,224 of record CAYFTG010000003.1, on the reverse strand, counting down.
TAAGTAGAGCCACGGCGTACATATTCACGCTGCAAGCCCTCTTGTTCAAAGCCCAAACGTTGAAAAAGCTTGATTGAGGCAGCATTACCGCCAATAATCCTGGCATTGATGCGGTGCAAGCCCAAGTCCTGAAAGAGGAAGTCAATAAACAAGCCCATCGCTTCAGTAGCTAATCCCCTGCTCCTTTCGGCTGCACTGATTAAGGCAATACCGATCTCCAAATGTCCCATATCAAAATCTACTGACTCGCAAGTGATCAGCCCGATAGGCTTATTATCCTGTAATACTGTTAAGACAAAAGATGTATTTAAATCGTTCCAATCAGCCAAGAGCTCTGCCAGTTCATCACCTTTATAGGTCTGTAGCTTACCGGGAAGATAAAAGTAAAGCACATCCTCATCTGCAAAAAGCCCGGCTAAGGCTTGATAATCGCCAGCTTCGAGATTGCGAATGCTGACTCTCTCTCCCTGCAATGCAGTCTGTGCCAATTTCTCTTTTTTCACATTATTCGCATCAGCGGATTCTGTCTGTGCAGATTTGTCATTATGCTTTTTCATATTTCGTTTCCTTCTGAACAGCTTGGAGCAAGATTTAATTATTAATGGTATACTGCTAAAGTCTTATACTAAGCTTAACATCTAAACAGTGTAGATTTAAACAGTTTGACAGTTCATAGCTACGGCTGAAAAACCGATTTGACACTTGATGATTAGCTTGCTACAATTCTTTTTGCGCTTGCGAAAAAGCACGGTGGAATTAGCTCAGTTGGTTAGAGTGCCAGGTTGTGGCCCTGGAGGTCGTGGGTTCGATTCCCATATTCCACCCCATTTTTTTGCATTGGGGTGTAGCCAAGGGGTAAGGCACGGGACTTTGACTCCCGCATTCGCAGGTTCAAATCCTGCCATCCCAGCCATGATCCACTAGCTCAGTCGGTAGAGCATCTGACTTTTAATCAGGGGGTCTGGGGTTCGAATCCCCAGTGGATCACCAAACAGAGCACCGGTTACCCGGGCTCTGTTTTTTAATTGTATTTCAAGAACTCAAGATTAAGCAGGAAATCCTTTATATCTACGCCGCCTGTAAAGCCTGTCAGTTCACGGTTTTTGCCTACTACCCGATGACAAGGTATGCAGATAGGGAGCGGATTGGCGCCGAGTGCCTGCCCTACAGCGCGCGAGAGTTGGATCGCCTTTTTTTCATCCTTAACAATTTCTTGGGCAATATCCTTATAGGAAAAAAGATGAGCATAAGGAATATTTCTGGTGACTTCCCAAACTTGCTTTTGGAAGTTCGTCCCCTCATCAATCTCATAAGGGAAAGTGAAATCATGCAGCTCGCCGTTAAGGTAGGCAATGATCTGCTCAGCAGCATTTGTAAGTACCGGATGTAGCTCTTGCAGACCGTCCGGGGCTTTGAGCAGGACAGGCTCTTCCTTCTTCTCTTTAATCATTCCGCTAGTATCGAAGAGTTCATAGAAGAGGGCGAAAGAACGAATCAAGTCGTCTACTTCCCGCTCACGGCGCACAAAATCGATATTGGAAATTTTGTCGCCGCTCTTATTGGAAACCAGAGCGATATAACCGAAACGCCAAGCGATAAAAGCAACTTGTCTACTAGCAAACTGAGGAGAGGAAAAGCTACGTCCGAAGAAGGTTTGATCGTCATCAAATTGACCCTTGCAGATTTGGAAGCTGAGCTCATCCGGGTTTTCCTCTAGCGAATAAGAGTCAAGGCGATATAAAGCCGGGAATTCGCTAAAGACGGCTTCAGCGATCTTAAGTGTATCTTCTGCTGAAATAGACTGTGATTCATAATAGACAATAGCCCAAGATTCTTGAGCCATTGGGTTTTGCAGATAAAAGTAGCCTTCTCTGCTCTCGTCTGACCACAAATAAATATCAATGCCCTCTACTTGGCGATTTCGAATAAAGTCTCGGGTCTCGCTTAAACTTTTCCAGAGCAGATTATTGTTTAACTTGCGCAATTTAGCGGCATCTTTGAGATAGCAAGGTTTAATTGTGGGTTTTGACGTAGACATAGGCGGACCCTTTCCCCTAAATGTGTATATCTAGCCAAATTATACCTTAAATCCTCTTGCCTACCTAAGCTATAGAATTGCGCTCATAAGTTAGGTAACGAAAGTAAGAGCCATTCTCCTCCAGCCACTCCCCGACCGAGCTTAGTTTGAAATTTGGATTGCTATCCAAATCCGGAAAGTCGCAATCAGAGGGGTAGCTTTGGAAATGCTGAGTGATATAGACGCGGTTGGTATAAGGCATGAATTGGCTGTAGACTGAACTGCCACCGGTGACGAAGAAATCGTCATCAGTAAGCTTTTCTGTTCGTTTTAAGTTTTTAACGAGCTGCAACACTTCTTCTACGCTATGAGCGACGATCGCACCTTCTACAGAGAAGTCGGGATCCGTCGTCAATACAATATTGCGGCGACCCGGTAAGGGCTTGCCGCCGGGGTGAGTCTCCATTGTCAAGCGCCCATAGATAATGACTTTTCCCCAAGTCAATTCTTTAAAACGCTTCAGATCAGCTGAAATGGGTTTTTGTAACTGGCCGCAGTAGCCAATTCCCCAAGTCGAATCACAAGCGACAATCGCATTCATCTCTCCACCTCCCGAGTCCCGCTTAAATTGCCACGGGAATATCCTTTACGACAGGTCCGTGCTGATAGTTCTCGAAAGAAACACTGTCGACAGTAAAATCATAGAAGTTTTTCACAGCAGGATCAAGTTGTAGCTTGGGAGCCGGGTAAGCCTGTCTCGCTATTACTTCTTTCACAATGGGGATGTGACGATCATAGATATGAGCGTCAGCTATCACATGCAGAAATTCTCCCACTTCCAGGTCGCTGACCTGAGCAAACATTGCCAAGAGGATTGCGTATTGGCTTACATTCCAGTGATTTGCCACCAGCATATCGTTTGATCGCTGATGCAAAATAGCATTTAGCCTGTTGCCCGTCACATTGAAGGTCATACTGTAGGCGCAAGGATAAAGTGCCATTTCGCTCAAGTCTGCGTGATTGAACATGTTGACAATCATCCGGCGCGAGTACGGCCTATGTTTGAGATCGTAAAGAACGCGATCGACCTGATCGAAAAAGCCTTCCTTATACTTATGCTTCTGTGCCAGTTGATAACCATATGCTTTCCCGATGGTGCCATCTTCCAGCATCCACTGATCCCAGATACCGGTACTTAAATCCGCCACCACATTAGATTTCTTCTGCCAGATCCAGAGAAGTTCTTCAACAGCACTTCTGTAATAAACCCGCCTCAGGGTCATGAGAGGAAACTCTTGCGCCAGATCGTAACGATTAACTAGGCCAAAGCGCTTTATTGTATGGGCCGGAGTGCCATCCTCCCAGCGTGGTCTAACCATCTGCCCCTCATCTGTGCAGCCATTCTGAAGTATATCGCGGCAATTGTCCTGAAAAATGATGTCACAACGACTCATACGAAGCTCCTTTTAATAAAAAAAGCCCACAGACTTACTGCGGGCTACTGGTCGGAGTGAGAAGACTTGAACTTCCGGCCTCTTGGTCCCGAACCAAGCGCTCTACCACCTGAGCCACACCCCGTTGCTCTAGTGATTTTACGCATAATAGACCACCTTGTCAAATCATTCGGATACGAGTAATTAATCAAGGAACGTAAAGATATGGTTCTAGATTAGCAAATTTTTTTTCTTTAATCCCCGTCACATTCATCAAATCTTCAATTTGGCTGAACTTGCCGTTCTCTTCACGATAGCTAAGAATTGCAGACGCTGTAGCAGGACCTATGCCCGGGATTGTTAGAAGTTCTGCCTCCGTAGCCAAGTTAAGATTTATTTTTCCGGATTCAGCACTTGCAGGATCATTCTCGATTCCCTCAAAAGAAGTTCCCGGATCGGCCGCTTCTACTTCCTCTAGAGTCGGTACATATAGCTTTGCATGAGGATGTAAAAGCGAAGCCATGTTCAATACGTCCACAGCACCATCTAGCGTTGCTCCTCCGGCCCTCTCTATAGCTTCACCGACAATTACCCCTTCTGAGAAATAATAAACTCCTGGCTTCCTTACAGCGCCTGCAATGTGAACCGGAAAAACCTTAGCACTACTTGTGCTCGTTGCAGTCTGTTCTTTTGTGGCCTTGGTATTTAACTCCAGATCTTCAGGATTGATTTCCTTATCTCGTGCAAAAATGAAACGCCCTAAGATGGCAAATATAATCGCAGCCAACATAAGGAGCAAAATAATACTCTGTCGCTTTTTCCTCTGCCGATCCAGATTCTTGCGTCGATTCATGGGGAGCTCCTGCTAACAATCTTGTTTCAGGATAATGAAAAAAAGCGAGGCCATTCGGCCTCGCCTCTATGTTTATATGTCAATACTCTTCTATTTGGCAGATGTCGAACCCTTCCAGAGTCGTTCCAGATTATAGAATTCGCGATCTTCCTGTCTCATTATATGTACTACGATGTCACCGTAGTCGAGTACAATCCATTTTCTCTTTTCCATGCCTTCCACTTGGCGTACTTGCTGCCCCAGGTTTTTACTTACAGCTTCTTCAACTGCGTCTGACAAAATTTTACAATGTGTGGAGCTGCGTGCTGTGGCAATAACGAAATAATCAGTTAAGCTAGTGCGCCCGGTTACTTTGATTGTCTCTACATTTTCCGCCTTTTTCTCATCCAACGCTGTCTGGATAGTATCAAGCAGGTTTTGAATAAATTGCTGCGCTTCCGGATCCTTTGTAGTTTCTTCTAACGGATTCAGCATTTCTTGATTAAGTACAGGTTCCAATTATTCACCTCGTTTTCTTAGAATGTAAACATCTAATACTATTTTAATATATTATAGGCTTCTTTGCTCAGAGGGCAAATCTCCTGTCCGCTTCGTTCCAGAGCAGAAAACACTTCATCAAAACAGAGACAGACTGCTTCATTGAGCAAGGCTTCTTTCTCTGTCGCCTCAGCACCTTCTGCAAAAGCCGGCGAACGGATACTGTCCAAATCTTTGAATGGTCGCCCATATTCAATTTTGTCTGCAAGGAAAATGATCTTTTCCAATGTGCTCATGCCGGGTCTGCCACTAGTATGGTATTGGATTGCATTAAGGACATCTGCAGAGCTAATGCCAAAATGCTCCCTAGCCAAAAACGCAGCTGCCGGCCCGTGCAGTAGTTCAGGGTTTTCCTCTTCAAATCCCAAATATAGATCTGAATAAGACTTCTGTTCAGCGAGAGGCAACTCTTTGGCCAGATCGTGGAACAAAGCGGCAGTGCCGGCCTCCAGAGCAGGTACATTGTGTACCGCTGCCAACTCCAACGCTAGGAGGCACGTAGACACCGTATGTAATCTGCGCTCAAGCCCTAAATAAGCGAAGAGACGTCGTTCGTAGTGATTTAATCTGTGCCAGCTAGTTTCATCCAAATCGTCCATTACTTCTTTGTATGAGTAAGGTTGATAGGTATGCAGTAGATCATTAACTTTCTCCGGAACAAGTTCCGCTGCTGAATTACCGGATGAACGAATTGCACGAACTTTAGTGGCCGATACGCTAGTAGACTTCATCGGGAAAAAGTCAATTCGAGCCTGATACTTGCTGCGCAAATAGTTCGCCTGTTGCTCGCACTCATCCGCTTTGGCATCTCCACGTAAGGCGATTGCAAATGAGACCTCTGCAATAATTCTTTCGTACTGGTACCAGGTCTCCACATTAAAGAGAAAATCTGAACCGGAAATTAGTTTGATCTCATTCTCAGGATATTTCTCTTTCAAATGACGAATTGTCTCTATCGTATAGCTGCGTCTAGGTGCCAGTATCTCGTAATCACTGACATATACCTGAGGCAATTCTGCAGTAGCCAACCTGGCACTTTCCATGCGAAAAGTGGCAAAACTTAATCTACGGTTTTTGTGCGACGGCAGACCGACCGGCATCACAATAAGGCGCTCAAAAGGAAAAGCTTTCGCTGCTGCCTCCACCATCGCCAGATGTCCATTGTGAAAAGGATCAAATGAACCGCCAAATAATCCGATTAAAGCTCTCATTTCCATCGCTTCCTATCTGCTATCGCCTGCCTAAGCACAGTCCTAATCTCCGTTTTGAGCACGCTGTGCTAGATATGCATTGATGAAGCGATCGATATCGCCATCCATTACTGCATCAACGTTTCCCGTCTCAACATCGGTACGATGGTCTTTGACCATCGTATAAGGACAAAAGATATAAGAACGTATCTGATTGCCCCACGCTATAGCGGCGACGTCGCCTTTAAGGTCCTCAATGCGTTCCAGCTGCTGTTGTTGAGCCAAGCGATATAGTTTCGACTTCAGCATTGACATGGCGGTTTCGCGGTTCTGCAATTGCGAGCGTTCATTTTGGCAAGAAACCACGATCCCGGTGGGCAAATGCGTAATTCGGACGGCCGAGCTGGTCTTGTTGACGTGCTGTCCCCCGGCTCCTGACGCACGGTAAGTGTCTATGCGCAAATCATCAGGTTTTATATCGATCGTGATCGTGTCATCGAGCTCAGGCAAGACCTCACAGGAAGCAAAAGACGTATGCCTTCTTCCTGATGAATCAAACGGTGAAATCCGAACAAGGCGATGTACACCATGCTCAGACAACAAGTAGCCATATGCGTTGACCCCTTTGACCCGGAAAGAAACACTTTTAATCCCCGCCTCATCTCCCTGGATCAAATCCAAAAGCTCGGTAGTATAGCCGTGATCTTCCGCCCAGCGCAGATACATTCGCTCCAGCATTTCCGTCCAGTCCTGCGCTTCCGTACCACCAGCTCCGGCATGCAAGGTAACTAGAGCATTAGCGGAATCGTGTTCGCCGGAAAGCAAGGTCTCTAATCGCAGTCTTTCGTATTCTTTTTCATAAGCCTTAAGGACTTCCTCCACCTCCAGAGCTACGTCAGGATCTTCCTCCTCGCTACCAAGTTCACAGAGAACTTCTATATCATCCAGCTCGCCTTGCAAAGCAATAAACCGCTTCTGCTTGCGTTCCAGATGTGCAATGCGCTCCTGAATTTGCGAGGCTTCTTTAGGATCTTCCCAGAAACCCACTTCCATAGTGAGAGCACTCAAGCGTTCAATTTCAGCTTGATCTGCATCTAGACAAAGTGACTGTTCCAAAAGTGTCAATTTTTCCTTATATTCTTCAATTGTGCTGTTAAGTTCTGAATAAATCATTAAAATTCCTCCCTGAAAATCAAATAAAAGTACATAACGTCAGGTCAGAATCTGCCAACTTTAAAGGCGCCAAGGGAAAGGTGCAAAAGCCTGCTTGTTTTATAAACAATCCCCGCCAGTCGGCCGATCGCAAAGGTCAAATAAGCAAATAGAAAGGCCCGGATCAAGCTACCGGCCCACATATTTGAGGCGAAAGCGTTAAGCAGGAGGTTCTCGGCGATCGATAGTATGCTGCTGAGAACGAAAAACTGAACAAAGATATAAAACTTTAAACCTTTTGTCAAAGCTGTGCTAGCTTCCATGGCCTGAAAGATGTTTCGTTCCTCATAAATTTGCTCCAGCAAAGTCATAGAGAGCATAGTGGCTATTACGTAGAAAGGAATCATTAAGAAAAACACCGAGATCATCTGAATACTGAGCAGCGCTGCCCCGAGCAGCAGAAAGTACGGATAGTATTTCAAAGCTATCTTTGCGGTATTGTGAGCACGAAGGCTCTCAGGCAGCTCAATTTTCACAAAAACGCCACCCACTCCTACTTTGGCCTGCTCACTTGTTTCAGGAGTATACTCCAAATAATTCAAAGCGCTAAACAAGATGAAATAGAGGGCAATTCCCTGCAGAATTAACTGTTTGGCTAAAGTTATCATCATGGCAGTGCTAGGAACAGGAAAACCTTGACCATCTAAAAGGAATCCTTCCAGGCCGCGGTAAAACTCAAGAAGCGGAGATTGTATCGGCTCGCTAATATAAAGGGCGGCAGCAATAAAGAAGAGTAGCAGAAGTGCGGCTCTGTTCTTCCTTACATCACTTACTTTATCTATCTTTAGTGCTTCCCAAAGAGAGCGAAATCCCACCGATTATTCCTTCTTTTCCATAAGTATATCTGGCACAAGACTAACATAAGCAAGTCTTAGCTGTCACAATTGGTTGCATTTGTGCTTAACGAAGTATTTTAACACTTTTTACGCCGCGAACCTGTTTCAGCTTATGTTCCAATTCGACCACTGAAGCATCATCACGACAAGCCTCAGCTGTGAGCAAAGCATGTTTTCCGCCTAAATCGGTTTCGCTAATCTGAAACGACTGTACTTTTCCTCCCGCTTCCCTGACAGCATTCACGCAACGAAAAGCAATGTTATCCAAGTTTTCCAATTCTAGTATAATGCCAACGCTGGAACCGCTTTCAACTTGCACCAAGCGGACAGCATCCCTATATTTGTAATAGGCACTACGACTGATCTTTACCCGTTTGCATGCTTCATTGATTGATACACTATCTTCCCTGTCCACCAATTGCTTAACTGAAATTACCTTATGAAAAACCTCAGGCAAAACATCGGAGCGTATTAAATAATAATCCTCTTGTGCCATCCTCGTTCACTCCATCTAAATTACTTGCTTCAAGAGATAGTCAAGACAAGCCCTCAAAGCTATGCCACGGTGGCTGATCCTATCTTTGTCACTGTCCGATAAGTCCGCCATTGATACAGAAAAATTGTCAGGCTGAAATATTGGATCGTAACCGAAACCATGCTGACCTGCGACGGAAAAACGGATTGTACCATGCACCTTGCCGTCGAAGATCATTTCTTTTGCCTCAGGCGAAATCAGTGCAATGCTGCAATGAAAATGAGCAGTCCTTTTTCCTGAAGGTACGTCTTTCATAATTTCCAGCAAATACTCATTTCTTTCAGCAGCCGACAGTCGTTCCGCAGTAGAACCTAAGCGCGCCGAATAGATACCGGGAGCACCATCTAGAGCGTCCACACAAAGTCCTGAATCATCTGCAATGACATATTGCTCATTGTTGAAGTGGAACACTTCCCGGGCCTTATGTAGGGCATTTGCTGCGAAACTGTCGCCCAGCTCCTCTATGTCCTGCTCGAAGCCGATTTCCTTGGCCAAGACAATCTCTAGCGGATACGGCTTTGCAATACGGCGAAATTCTATAAGTTTACTTTCATTAGCGCTTGCTAAAACTAATTGCAACATAATACTCACAATCCTAATTTGTCTGCTAGTAGAAAAGAGGCTTTGCGGAAGGTGCCGTTTGTAAAAGGAGAAAGATAGCCGGCCGTCAAAGCTCTAGCCAGTGGGTTTTTGCGATTCTCCAGATTAAGAAAGCGCAAGAGATTCTCTTCTAATGTGTGATTGTAGCGACGGAAAGGAAAAGCTGCCAAAGTCTGAATCAGCGACACACCTCGATAAACTGAAGAGAGTGGCTTCGACCACAGTTCCGGCGAATATAGATAGGCCTCGTTTACCGGAGCGAAGGAAAAAAGCTGAGCGGAATTGTCGTCAACAGCATAATCTTTCATAATCAGCTGCCAACGTCGAGCGAAAACTTGCAGATCACTTTCCGAACTTCGGGCAAGTTCACGTTCCATTTGATCTAATGCCGAGAGGACGGGCAGTTCCATAGTGTAATGGCTCAGGATCCATTCTCGCGCATAATCTGCTTTAGAACCATAAAACTTATCCCAGCTAGCATAGGAAATTAGAGCTAAAGAGGAACTGGCCAGGTCACGCTCGTAGTGAGCGGGCAAACGAGGCAGATAGAGCGGATTGCGCAAAGTTTCAGATAGATCCAGCAGAACTTTTCCTGTCATATTGAAGAGCCGATCCACAATCAGTTCCTGTGGAATATTTTTTAAGGCCAGAACCGTTTTTTGAGTATCGGGCATGAACAAATGCATGGTTTCGCTAGAATCAGAAAACTCAGCACGTTTTCGTCTTCTTTCTCTCTGGTCATTCTCATTAGCCCCTGGCGCAGGCTCTAAGTACAAATCACCGCTAGCGTCCATTTCTACAAAATATTCCACCTGCTTCTCAATTATTTCTTCCAAACAAGAAATATAGCACTCTGATAAAGGATAAGCAGCCTCATCCAATTCCGGAGTACCATAAGCCGAAAGAAAATAATAATCCCACGGTCGCAAATTAGAGATATCCAGACGTTCCTCATGCTGCATACGTATGGCTGCCGCAAGTGGCAGCATATGACGTCGCAATTGCTTATGGTATGTGGGTATAGCGTCATGTAGGATGTCACTTACACCCAAACGTCTGATCTGATACTCTTCAAAAGTCCTAAAACCGGCTTTGTCTGCTAGTTCTCGTCGGATTTTGTGCAAATCGGTAAAGCGCTCAAGCATAAGCTGCCGCTCCTTTTGCAGCCCTTCTCTGTATCTTTCGTATGCACTATGGCGCAGATCGCGTGACGGATTCTGGAGATCGTAGCGGAGCCCTCCCATCGGAGTAGCAAACCCGCGCGTACTGAGATCATACTTATCAAAAAGCTGCAGCTGCTCTTGGACAATAGCATCTTCTTCTTCCAACAGTTTGAGGAGATGCGGCTGATAGCATATCGCCAGTCGCTCTGCTTCCGCTTGATAAGCCTCCCCGCCTAGATCAATCAGCTCTAACTTCCGTTTAGGATCGCTGTAGCGAGAAAATAATTCAGATAGTTCCACTTGAACGTGCAAAGATACTGAAAATACTTCCTGAAGACTAGGTTTATTTGCTTCAGAATTCGAGCGCAAAAGAGCCTCTTTTAACATTCGTTTTCGTGTGCCGTCGTAACTACGCAGCTGAAGGTCCAACTCCTGCAAAGTAGCAAATTGAGCTGACTTGTTGCGCGTAAACATCAATTTAGACTTAGTTCTACTCAGAAAAAATGATATCTGTTCGCGTGAGCTGACCTCACTACTATCGCTAGATTGAATCTTATCTTGCTCCGACATACTTACATCCGTTCAACAGTTTCAATTCCGGCCAGCTTAAGCCCGGCACTCAACGTGCGCTCAACCGCCTCTGTTAGCGCCAGACGTGCCAGAAGGAGATCACGATTCTCGCAGCGCAATATCGGCTGATTATGATAAAACTTATTAAAAGCCCGAGCCAGCGTAAGGATCTGCCGCATCATAATCGAAGGCTCATAGGCCTTGCCGGCGCGTTCTATAGACAAGGGGAAAAGCTCAATATTCTTCAACACCTCTTGCTCTTCATCCTCTAGTAAAAGTTTCAGCGCAGAATCGCTCACAGATTCCACTTCTGCCATGGTAGCAAGTCCTGCTTTGCGGACGAGAGCTTTACAGCGAGCAACCGTATATTGCAGATAAGGCGCTGTGTCCCCTTCGAAATCCAGCATTTCTTCCCAAGAAAAGATGATGTCCCGTTCTCGGCCGGCGCGCAAAAAGGCATAGCGCACAGCTCCTAGCCCGATCTTTTCTGCGCTATCTCTCAGCTCTGCCTCCGGCATATCCTCATTGTTGCTGCGAATAATTGCAGAGGTTTTTACCACACTTGTTTCGAGCAAATCTTCCAAGAGGATAACGTTTCCGCTTCTGGTAGAAAATCCTCCATCTGCCATTTTTACGGTTCCAAAAGCAACGTGAACATTGTTCTCTGCTTTTGGGAAATCCGCCTTCCTCGCTACGGCGAAGACTTGCTCAAAGTGGTTTTTCTGCGGTAGGCCGACCACATAAATGTTAAGGTCGTAGTCGTATTCTTTGGCCCTATACAGTATTGCGGCCAAGTCGCGTGAAGCATAGATGGTAGAGCCGTCTGATTTGAGGATAAGGCACGGCTTCAAATCATATTCTTCCAGATCAACAACTTGAGCTCCTTCACTTTCGATTAGTAAATCCTTTTCCCGGAGACGATCAATAACTTCAGGAATTATATTCGTATAAAAGCTTTCGCCGTTGGTGTTGTCAAAGTCAATCTTCAGCCTGCTGTAAATCTTGTCAAACTCTTCTAAGCTGACATCGCGGAATTGTTGCCACAGATTGAGCTCTTCCTCTTCCCTATTCTCCAAACGTCTGAAAGCCTCCCTGGCCTCATCATCCAGTTCAGGTCTGGTCTCAACTTCCTGATGAAACTTTACATAAACACGAGTAAGTTCGGTGATGGCATTCGTAGCTAACGCCTCTTCATCACCCCATAGTTTCCATGCCACGATCAACTTGCCGAACTGAGTGCCATAATCACCCAAATGATTGAAACGGAAGACCTCAGCTCCCTGATATTCATATAAATTGGCGATGGCTTCACCTAAGAAAGTGGTAAAAGCATGACCGACATGGAAAGGTTTGGCAATATTGGGGGAAGAATACTCGACAATAATCTTTTGACCTGCAAGCTTATCCGTCGCGCCGGGAGTCTCCCCCGCTGCCAAAGAACGGCGGATCACATGTACTGCTCTATAAGATCTCTTGATGAAAAAGTTAAGATAGGCTCCTGCCACTTCAATCCGCTCAATAAAATCAGTCGTGTCGGCTGTCTCTAGCTTCTCCTTCAGCTCAACTGCGATCTTCTGAGGTGCCTGACGCATTGTTTTGGCTAAACGGAAACAAGGAAAAGCGAAGTCGCCCAACTCTGCTCGAGGCGGGATTTCCAACGCTTCCGAAATCTCTTCCTTAGTCAAATCAATATGTTGGGCTAATAAGTCAATTATCTTTATGTCTGAATTCATAATCCAATATTACCTTTAAAAAATTATTATATTTATTTCCACAGAGGTGTCGGGAATGCACCTGTATTCACTAAATTTTGAAGAGATGCCTCTACAAAAGGTTTATCTTCCTGATAAGTTACACCGAACCAACGCTCAGAGCTCATCGAAGTATGAATCTCACACTTATCTTCTTTCAGCTCTTGTCCCAAAATTTCCGGTAGCAGATATTCGGAGACAAGAGAACCTGACTCTATAGTTTCGTCAAGAAAATCTGTGAACCTGTCGGCAAGAAGCTGCATGAAAGAACGTGAGAAGCCAAAAAAGTTCATCGATACAGGCACATCACCGGATAGAGGATGCCAAGTCTTGCCGTCATCCAGAGTGTAAACAGCGTCATTGTCAGCCATTGCAATTTTTTTCAATTCACGGATATTGAGCAGACGGCCCTGTTCATCCAGCTCACAGACACCGCGTGAAACAGTGCCGTGCGGCGACAAGGTATTTCTCAAAATCCAGGTGCACAATGCATGCCTGGCTCGCTCGCCTTCAGACGGTTCTTTACTCAAAAAATCATACATCTGCTTAAAAGCATCTTTGCCATAATAGTCGTCCGCATTGATTACAGTTAAAGGAGCATCCACCAGTTCTCTCGCAGCAAGAACAGCATGACCTGTGCCCCAAGGTTTGACGCGCTCGGCCGGAACGGAATATCCTTCCGGAAGATCTTCCAGTTCTTGATAAGCGTAGCGCAAATTAATGTATGGCCTCAGTCGCTTGCCGATGATCTCTTCAAAATCTTCTTCCATATCCTTTTTAATTACGATGATCACGTCTTCATAACCTGCTTGGACTGCAGCGTGGATCGAATAGTCCATGATAATTTCACCGGATGGCCCAACACTTTCCAGTTGCTTGACCCCACCGTAGCGAGATGCCATCCCGGCTGCCATAATCAATAAATGCGGCTTTTCCTGCATGAATTTCCTCCGTTGTAATTTGCTAAAACTGCCTTTTTCTTATGATCCACATAATACCATAGAGGGTGCAGAGCAGACAGAAGCGACGGGAGCGCAATGTCTAATGTAACTGCTGTGTGGATTTCTGCATGATGTCGGGCCGATATGCTAAACTTGTACATGTGAAAAAGTAAAAACATCTGTTTCTTGTTTTTTCTGAAAGGATCTTATATATATGACAACAACAAACAACGCAACGAATGATGTGAGGTTAGCCGTCTTAATAGACGCGGATAATGTACCTCCTCACAACGTGCAATCTATGATGGAGGAAATTGCCCGTTACGGTACACCCACCATCAAAAGAATCTACGGTGACTGGACCAGACCCTCCCTCACCCAATGGAAATCTCATCTCTTAGATCACGCTATCAGCCCTATTCAGCAATTTAGTTATACCAGTGGCAAGAACTCGACCGATTCAGCCTTGATTATTGACGCTATGGACATTTTGTATGCAGGAACTGTTGACGGCTTCTGCCTCGTTTCCAGTGATAGTGACTTTACCCGTTTAGCAACAAGGTTGCGCGAAGCCGGCAAGATCGTCTATGGAATGGGCGAAATGAAGACACCTAATCCCTTTATCGCCGCTTGTGATCGCTTTATCTTCCTCGAAGTTCTACAAAGGAATCAAGACGATGCGGCAGCCGAGGCTAAAGAAAGCGAGCCTAGAAAGGCTGCATTGACACAGGATACCTCCCGTTACCGCCAACGTGTTCCGAAGGGCAAAGCTGCTATTAACAAAATCGATCGCAAGCTGATCAATCTGATCTCATCTTCCATCAAAGACGTGGAAGATGACAATGGCTGGGCCTTTTTAGCTGAAGTCGGCAATATGATCAACAAAAAGCAACCTTCATTCGACTCTCGAAATTATGGTTTTGATAAGCTGACAAATCTAGTAAAATCAATTGATAAGTTTGAAGTTCAGATGCGTGACACAGGCAATCCAAACGTTAAGCTGGTCTATGTGAGAGTGAAAAACGGTAGACGTTAAGCTTCAGCATAATTAATTAAATCATTTCTCTTTTCTGGAGGATTATTATGGCAAGAACCATCATGATAGGACTGACAGAGTCCGGTCAAGAGTCGAAAATAAATGAAGACGCTTTTCTTTGCGATGGACGTATCTATCCCGATATGCTTCGAGGCAAAGAAGAACAGAGTTTGAGTTCAGGTAAATATCATCAGATGTACATGGTTGCAGAAGGCTTCGGTGGCCCGGGTGCGGGTGACCTTGCTTCGCGCATGGTACTGCGTATAGCTAATCAATTGTTGGACCAGATAGAGGAGTATAAAAATCCTGAATTGGATTTTAAGCGTTTTACTCGTGATCTCTTGGCCCAAGCTCATTCGTCGATTAAGGAAATGGTCTCTTCAAAATTCAGTCATCCGGTTGGCTGTTCCTTTGCACTAGTCTTAATTGACGCTAACACTTCTTACACACTTAACGTAGGCTGTACAACCATAAATCTGTATCGGAATGGGAAGATTTACCGTCTGACCGACAGAGCCGATTGTGAAATTCCGGATGAATATCTAGGCAATATTACCGTTGATAGTTTACCGGTGCCGGACGCTATGAATAAGAGCGATTTGCAGCCCGGAGACGTTTACGTGCTCTCATCTAGCGGTTTCAATAAGAACTATCGCAGCAAAGACCTACGTGACGACTTGGCGAAACAGGATGCTTTTGCGGCCACCGTTCGGCAGGCCCATATTCACTCCGGAGCCGGAGACCTCGGACCTAACCGCACCATTGTGGCTGTAAAGACAGTCGACCTACAATTAGAATTACCACAGGGACCCTCTCCAGTCGAGGCTGAGCGGAGAAGAGTATTTAACGGCGAAAGCATTGATGATGAAAAGGAAGCTGAAGACGAAATGAATAAGTACGACAGGTATTCCAGTGTAACAAACGGTGAGATTACTCAGCGAGCTAGTGGGAGAGAGAAAGCCGGCGTTTTCTTCAAAAGCCTCTTGCTAGGTTTTGTGATCGGCTTAGCTGTGCTCCTAATAATCTGGTTCTTTATTCTTTAAATATTGATTGCTTAACACAGGGCTCTCATTCTTATTCGCTGCTAAGAAGGAGAGTCCTTTTTGATTATGTTTAATTCTGCTTAACTGTTTCTTATCTAGAAAATAAAATTGCTCTTAAAGCAAATTAAGCAAAAAAAGAAGACTGGACTATCTAGTCCAATCCTCAATCTTGTAGAAATGCGAACTTAATCATTAAAAGAAAAAGTTCAACACTTCGGGTTTTGGTGGAGACGAGGGGAATCGAACCCCTGTCCGAAATCGCTTCCATTGGAAATTCTCCGGGTGCAGCCTATGCTTTAATTTCGCAAGCCCGCTGAGCATAGACGATCATAACAGGTCTTGCTAGCTCTAGATACGCATTTGACGCTCGAGCAGACGCCAGATGGGAGCTTCGTTTAACCGCCTACAAAGAAAGGTCTGTCTAATGACGTTCTTCTACAGGCGACAGAGTTCTGCAGAGAACGGCAGTTGCTTATGCAGCTGCTAATGCCGGTTGTTTATTGGCAATTAAAAGTTTTTCCCGTTTTTTAAAGAGGCCAACGAGAATCCTCTACCCGCTTTCCCAACTTCGACAACCCCGTCGAAACCGGTGCGTCCCCATATACAATTTTCAAAATTCTATTACGAACTCTTGTTTGCTATTATAGCACGTCATGCGAGCTAATTCCAGACACTAGCGTTACATCACTCTCTTGCTCTTTTACGAGAAATTTTCATCAAGAAAATCAAGCAAAGTGCTACTGAATTCTACATCCTTAGCAGGTTCTAAAAGATAGTCATCATAACATACGAAGTGCCAATCTCCCTGACGGACAAAAGAGCTAACATTGACATTGCTTTGTTGCGCCTCTGATAGTAATTTCTCATACTGAGAATAAGGTACCTGGCTATCCTCAGTAGAGTGCATCAGCAGAACAGGTCTATCTTCGATTTTGCTGATGGCTTTGAAAGGTGAATATTTAAGCGCGGAGAAACCAAAGTGAAAACCAAGATATCCCTGTATGAAGGGTGCATCTAAGAAACCAATCGGTCGCGGCACTCCGGCTTCGCCCATATAATGTACAAATAAGTCAGTCCAAGAAGAGAAAGCAGAAAGAGAAATTACTGCGTCAATTTCCTCCAGCTCACCTGCTGCAATAATTACCGTGCCTTGGGGCTCTTCTGCCACAGTGCGCCAAGCTGCAAGTTTCAGCTCGTCATCACTTGTCAAAGTTATTCGCTCAGCTTCGACTGCAAAATCAGCTGCTTGATACTGTTCCTGTTCATAGCGTTGGCCCAAGAACATCGGCATGACTAATAGTGGAATTGCGATCAAAGTGACGAGGAGCAGAATGAGTAGTCCCACTAAAACAATCTTCAGAATCTTTCTTCTCTTCTTTTTCTGTGGAATTGTGTCTAGTGTGCTGCTTTCTGTCATCAGTAAAAGGCCCCTCTTCTAATTAGTGCAATTAAGTGCAGGGAAGCTATTAATAGTCCTGTTTCATACGCTTTTCGACGTCGCGAGCCACTTCGCGATCCCGTATGGTCTGGCGTTTATCATAGAGCTTCTTGCCGCGAGCAATTGCTATTTCCAGCTTTACTTTGCCCCGGACAAAATAGGCTTTTGTCGGCACTAGGGTCATGCCCTTTTGCTGAACAGCGGCTTCCAATTTGCGAATCTGTGACTTGTGTGCGAGCAGTTTCCTGTCGCGCAGAGGATCATGATTAAACTGGTGAGCTTGCTCATAGGGAGCAATATGTGCTCCGACCAAAAAGAGCTCCCCATTCCTCACTACAACGTAGGACTCACTAAGACTGAGACTACCTTGACGGATAGACTTAACTTCTGTCCCCTTCAGAGCAATTCCCGTTTCTAGCGTCTCTAAAATATCGTATTCATAACGTGCTCTGCGATTATTAGTAATTAATTTGTTTTGCTTATTTTTCATTCTTCTCATCTCGAATCAGGTTTTGGATTATAGCAGCAACTTAAGTTTGAGTAAAGAGCTCTAAGTCCAAGACGGAGCTTGCATCCTGCTCAGCTCCAGCTCGTCTCCCACTCTGCCAAGCATAAAATCCTGCAGAAGCAACCATAGCCGCGTTATCTGTGCATAAAGACATCTCAGGCACGACCAGCTTCAGACTCTTCTCAAAACTCAGTTCTTGAGCCTTTTCTCTTAATCTCGAATTGGCAGAGACGCCTCCCGCAATGGCTATTGTCGTATAAGGGTTTGTATCCAACGCTTCTTCTAGACGACCCAATAGGGTTGTCACCACAGCTTCTTGGAAGGTTGCTGCGAAATCTTCCAGCGAACACAAATCCGTCCAGGGCAGCCCTTTCTTATCAGCTTCTCGCTTGAAACGATCCAGCTGCTGAATAGCAGCAGTTTTTAATCCGCTGAAAGAAAAGTCCAAAGAGTTCTCAACACGAGGATGTGGCAACGAAAACGCATGCCTGTCTCCGCTCTGAGCTGCCTTGTCGATCAGCGGCCCTCCCGGGTATCCCAGACCGAGGACACGTGCCAATTTGTCAAAAGCCTCGCCGGGAGCGTCGTCGCGCGTTTTCGCAATGATTCTGAACTTCGTGTAATCGTCAACGGCAAGTAAATGCGAATGACCTCCGGAGACCACTAGGCACAGAAAGGGTGGTTCTACTTCCCTGTCCGATAGGTAGACAGATGCGATATGTCCTTCAATATGGTGAACCGGGATTAAAGGTTTGTTGATAGCAGCTGCATAAGATTTGGCAAAGGACACTCCAACTAGTAAAGCACCGACAAGTCCGGGTCCTACTGTCACTGCAATAGCCTTCAATTCAGCGGCAGTGATGTCCGCATCCTTTAGAGCCTGATCAACTACAGGCACAATTGTTTTGAGATGTTCACGCGAAGCTATTTCAGGCACGACACCCCCATAAAGCTTGTGCACATCAATTTGCGAGGCTATCTTGCTACTTAAAAGCACGCGGCCGGAGTCAACTACAGAAGCAGCCGTTTCATCACAAGAAGTTTCTATTCCTAAAATGTAATTTTTTTCTTTATCCATGAGCATTAGTTTAGCAGATTCTGTATCGTTGGCAGCATCAATCTGCTACACTAATGCACAGCAAGGAATTACTTATGGCAGAGATCTACATTTCAGATAATAAACGAGATAAAAAGAGCAAAATGCGCAGAGTTTGGATAATTCTGATCGCGCTGGCCTGCGTTCTTGCTTTTTCTATTGCAGCAATTGTGATTTCATCTTTTGTAAAGGCTAGTAGCATCATGGAGGAAGAAGGAAGTGAACTCTCCCCTTTCGCAGCCAACCTCTTGCCTGACTATTCTAATGTTTCTTTCCAGACTTTAGATGGTCAATTAACACTGCGCGGTTGGTGGCTTAGATCACAGATAGAGGAAACGCGCGCCACTGTGTTGCTTGTACATAGCCAAGGTATGAATCGCTTGCCCTTTGGACTCGATAGCGTTGAACTTATTGATCAGCTGACTGAAGTGGGCTGCAATGTTCTGACTTTTGATCTGCGCAGCAATGGCGAGTCCGACGGTAGCATGTCCTCCTTCGGTTACGTAGAAGCGGATGATGTTCTTGCTGCTCTGGCTTATGTAGAATCCCTTGCCCCTCAGCACCCCATCATACTTTATGGTCTTGGCAGCGGCACAACAGCTGTTTTTAGAGCCATGTTGTATCTGGACGAGGTCTATGCTGATGAAAACAAAGTGGATGATGCCATCGAATTAGGGCTGCCCCACCCCTTGCGCATATCCGGCTTGATTCTAGATACCCCTGCCAGATCCAGCGACGACTTTATCGCCGCGGAGATGGCTCTGGAAGACAGTCTCGGTCGCTATTTCTTCCCCCGTACTGTACCACTGGCAATTAGACTTTCTGCGGGTAATAAAGAAAAACAGGACTATCTACAGTACTTATCTCAACTGACAATTCCGGTTTTATTGCTGGGACACGAGCACGATAGCCTTTTAGCAGAAGGTGCCTACCTACCTCTGTGGGTAGAGCGTGAACGCATCCATCCGACGTTGACTCACAGTTTCAAGGCCAAAGGCTCCGGCCATCTCACAGCTTTTACAAGCGACAGCAACAATTACAGCAAAGCTGTACGAGATTTCATCAACGACTGGTATTAATTAGAAACTGCCGCTGGAGCCGAAACCGCCGCCGCGGTCCTCTCCGATCTCAGCTACGCTCTCCACCCTCTTAAACTCAGGATGCAAAACCTCAAGAAATACTATCTGAGCTATCCTCTCACCGGCTTCAATATAAATGCTGCCAAGAGGATGACAGTTTTGATCCAGATACAAAGTATGATCCGACACGCCAAAAGGAAGATACTCGCCCGTTTTTCTCCGAAAATAATCACTGAATTGCACGGGAGTGCATTCCTGGTGTAATTTCTTAGCAAGTCCGGGTTCTCTTAAGAGGATAGAACCATCAAAGAAAAGCGGATTTGTATTTTCGGCGATGATGCAAACTTCATCGCGGAAATCAGAATCTATTGTTCCCGGTGAATTGGGAATGCGCAAAGAAGTACGCAAAGAAAGACCGCTACGTGGTCGCACCTGAGCCTCGACGCCGTCGGGCAGTGCGAGGCGAATGCCACTTGGCACGAGAACAGTTTCGCCGGGTTCAATCACCAAAGTGAGGCGGGATCTTAAATCGAAACCTGCGGAACCGGAAGAAGCTGCATCAGGTATCACTTCCTCAGCGCCTTCAATATAAACGGTGATTTTTTCTTTCATCCTCTTCCCTCTCCTGTGGTGTTAGTTTTCCTCTTTGGTCTCGTTTTCTGCTTCTTGCTCTTGTCTGTCAGTATCATCCGTCAGCTTAGTGACATCATCGATTGTTGTCTGTAGTTCTTCTAGGGGCTTACTTCGTTTTCTGCGGCTTCTACCTTTGCCTGTTCGACCGTCTTCAGCAAAATCAGTATCAATTGTTGAAGCCAGTTCAGCGAGCTTAGTTTCATAGACATCACAGAGGTTGCGATAATATAATAAATCCTTCTTCATTGACCAGAATTGCTCACGCAAGCGCGACAATTCTGCCTTGAGTTCATCCTTAGCTTCCAGCGCCGTATCACGTTCAGCGTAAGCAAGTCTTGTTCTTTCATAAGCGTCCTGCATCATGCTGACCGCATTGACTAATGCGAGTACAGAAGCTGAGGTTTCATTTAATCCGGGAGACTGTTTGCTGACCTGTTCGATCATGGCATCGGCAGTTGCGGCAATGTCGCGCATCTGCTCGACATCGTCGTCGGCAGATAAAGAGTATGTCATTTTCCCGATACGAACTTTAATACGCTTACGTGGTGACTTCACTTACATGCACCTCCTGTGACAAACACTTGATCTTATGTTTTCTTAATTTGCACTAATAAGTCTTGAATACAGTCTAACAAATTGCTTGGCTGTTAACGATTCTGCCCGGACATTTGCTGCTAATTTCTCTTCATTAAGGAATTCACTTAAACAAAGTGAATTCTGCTCTCCTTGTATTTTAGTATACATGAGAGCGTTTGCCAGTGTTTTACGCCTGTTTCCGAGCACATCCTTAGTAAATTTCTGGAAATCAGAAGAAGCAGCGGTATCTGTATATATAGACTCAGGCTTGGAGATCAGTGCATACAGACTAGAGGTCGTGTGTGGGGCAGGCTCGAAGCTCTGTGCGGGCACAGTCATGATCTCTTCCCACTTACCCCAGAGAGAAGTAATAATCGCTAAAGGGCCATACGGCTTTGACGCAGGCTGTGCCAAAACTCTCTGAAGTGCCGCCTTTTCAAGCATAAATAGCATTTGCTCTGCTCGGGGAAAACTGCAAACCATTTTTAGAATCAAATCGGTTGTGATGTAATAGGGCAAATTACTAAAAATCAAAAGCCGCTCATACTCTGCAAACTGCTCACAATAGGGCTCAAAATCTATTTGCAGCGCATCTTCGTATAATAATCGAGCGTTAAGATCTAAATCAGAAAATATTTCTGCATGCATCGCAGCGAAGCGCTGATCTATTTCGCAACCTAAATAGAAACCCGCTCTTTCTGCCAATTCTCTACTTAACAATCCCGGGCCCATGCCGATTTCGACCAATGCATCTCGCTTCCCTGGATTCAATTGCTCAATTATGCGATCAAAAACAGCTCTATCAATTAGAAAGTTTTGCCCAAGAGAGCGACGCGGAGAAAAAGATTGCTGTCGCAATAACGACAGCAATTCATTCTTAATATTATTACTAGCATTAGCTGCTTCATTCATCCCGAATCGGATTCCATGCTATTTTCTAACTACTATGTTTAGAGAAGAAGCGGCAACCGCCGTACTCGATTATGAATTTCTGTGATTCATGCCAAGGCGAATAGGTTCGACTAGAAGCATAAAAGTAATAGATCGGATGCTGGACAGCACTGCCACCTTCGTCAAAGACATACGCAACTGCTCTCTTAGTAGCGTTAGATATATTAGGGCGAACCTTCGCACTGTAACCCCATCGTTGGGCAATGCGAGCCGTATTATAGATCCCGTCGTGAATCATGCTGTCGCGAATAGCTTGAGCGACCAAGACAGCACCTTTATAATCGCCGCCAAACTCACCCATAACGAGACCTTCCAGAACCTCACGATCTTCAACCTCTACCACTCTTCCTTGATAATTAGGATTGGGATTTGAGATTGAGAACAAGAAATCAGGAGAAGTACCGGGACCGTGAGTTGGTGCAGGTGTTGTTGTAATTGGGGCTGTTGTTGTCGCCGGAGCTGTTGTAGTAACCGGAGCCGTAGTTGTGGAAGCTGCAGAGGCAGTCGCTCTCGTCGTTTGAACTGGCTTGCTTACTTCTGTCGTAGCGACAGTACTTGTGCTCTTAGTACTTTCCAAAACGGGAGGTTTAATTTCCTGTAGATATTCTCTAGCTAAAAACCCTCGCTCTCCTCCACTTAGTTTAACTTCCGCCCATTCAGCTACAATCCCGATAACGTGCACAGAATTGCCGTAGGCAATTACCTGCTTAATCTCCGAAGTAGTAGAAGCTTCACTACGTAAATTAACTCCTCCTACAGAAGATACAAATAATGTTAAATCAACTTCATGTGAGCCAGAAGGCGGATTGAGGAAAATTTCATAGTCACTAAGTTGCAGGCTATTTGTAACTTGGGCTTCCGTTTGGGCTTGACTGTCATTAAGAGGCTCAACTGTAGCATCCTCTATCTCAACGGATTCAGGCAACGGTTCTACTGTGGGTGGTGGATATAAATCAATAAGATCAGCTTGATCGCGACCTAAATGGTCTACTTCAAGCAAGGCCTCTTCAGGCTCGTTGGCAACTTCGAGTTCAGACTTTCTTTCGCCTGTCGCTGTTTCGTCAAGGGCCACGAAAATGACAGAAGATTCATTCTCCTTATCAGCCATGGATCTGACGACCAGGATTGCCGCTAAACTTAACACAAGAAGTGCAGCTACAAGCAACAAAACTCGATCTAGTATTTTTCTTGCTTTCATGCAAAGCCTCTTTCTTAATCCTAGATCTGCTGTGGCTTATTGTAACATATTTTGTAAAAAATAAAAGCGAAACTGTTATGATGTTAGAAAGCAAGAAAGAGTCTGTAAATAGAAGCTTATGAGGTTTTCACCATGAACGATTATGATGATAGAAGTGATCTTTCTAATAATGATATAGATACTAATAAAGATAAAAAGAAGGGTTTCGACCTTATCTCCCTGCTTTTACTTCTCCTTGGAATTACTTTGCTCGCCTTCGGCATCTATTTTTTGGTAGAACCGAAAATCCAACACAAGAAACAGGATGCTGCCGCTAAAGAGCTTTTGGATCTAGTGGAGGAAGATTCTCTCACGCCAACCATTACTTTCCGCGCCGATCAGTTAATCGTTAGTGGTGAAGAAGGCCAAGAAGAAACATTTTTCACGATAGGACCGGATGGCGTCGAAAACGGCACGTCAGGTAACGGAGCAGAGAATGGAAACAATGAAGCTCCTATGGTTACAGTTTATGGTATGGGTGCCTTAAGAATCCCAAGTATAAATCTGGTAATGCCGGTGGCTAACAACACCGATACCTATTCTCTGCGTGTAGCAATCGGTCACTTCCCCAGCTCTGCCTTACCACACGAGATTGGAACCGGGGTATATTTTGGACATCGCATGACATCAGACGGTCGTTATTTTAATCGATTAAACCAAGTCGGCGTCGGCTCCCAAGTACTTATTGATTATCAAGGAACAAGATATACCTATACGGTAGACAAGCACACAATAATTCCTGTAGCTGATTTAGCGAGCGTGGTATTTCGTGAAAACACAAGCGAGCAGAGAATACTGTTGGTAACCTGTCATCCCCTCAATTCTCCTATAGGTCAATCGCCCGAACGAATCATTGTTGAAGCTTACCTTACAGACGTCAGCGGCCAATAAGGAAGATCCCCATCAGCCGCTGCCCTAATAAATTTTGCTTAAAAAATTATTGATAAAGCTCGTCTAAAGATATTTGACTGAGCAGTTCTCTGAGAATAATTGCTTCTTCTTGGGTCAGAGTAATGCCCTTGCCCATTTTTTTGTGATCAGGAGACCAATCACGAAGATCCAATTTCGGTGCAGCTTCATTCCAGCTGACAAAGTTTAATTCTCTGTTCCAACCGGATTTGCTTGTAGAAAGAACTGCAATCTCTTTTTTGATTTCAAATTTAAATTCTGCCATTATTAATCCCTTTTCTATTTTTACTTAAATTTTATTTTCTGTGATACGCCAGATATCTCTTGCATAATCACTGATTGTACGGTCTGAACTGAAATGTCCACTGCGACAAATATTCCGCCAGCACATCTGTGCCCATTCGATGGAGTCGCGATAGTTATCGTGTGCCAGCTTGCGAGCATCTCTGTAGGCTTCAAAGTCCCCCAACACATAATAAGGATCTGCCATCTCAGAGCTGGTGCCGCGAAGTAGGCTGTCATGGATAGCCTTGAACATGCCAGTATTACCATCGGTAATGGTACCATCCACCAGGATATCGACGGCACGCTTTAGGCCGGGGATGTTCTCGTATTGCCATTGCACATTGTAATAAGCCTTAGTGTCGGGGAAATCTTTCAATTTAGGACCGAACATGAAGCTGTTCTCCTCTCCTACTTCGGACAGGATTTCCAAGTTAGCCCCATCATAAGTTCCCAAAGTGAGGGCACCGTTCATCATGAATTTCATATTGCCGGTACCGGAAGCTTCCATTCCGACTGTAGATATCTGCTCGGAGATGTCTGCAGCAGGGAATACTTTCTGGGCTAATGACACATTGTAATTGTGTAGGAATACCACACGCATGTACTCGTTTACATCTGAGTCACTATTAATCAGCTTGGCAACTTCATTGATGAACTTGATGATTGCTTTGGCGTTAAAGTAACCGGGCGCAGCTTTAGCCCCAAAGATATAAGCTACTGCCGGACCGGAAGCCGCCTTCGGATTCTCTTTAATCGTATAATAACGATCCACAATTTCTAAGACATTTAGCAGCTGACGCTTGTATTCATGTAAGCGCTTAACCTGAATGTCAAAAATGAAATTGCTATCGAGATCGATGCCTTCCTGAATTTTGATATGTTCTGCCAGATGCTTTTTGTTATCATCCTTTATTTCGAGTAGACGCCGCATTACTTTCGTATCATCAACATGGCCTTCCAAATCCCTCAAGAGAGTCATATCACGGATCCAATCTGTAGAAGCAAGTAGTTCTGTTAACAGATCGGACAATTTTGGATTACAGACTTTGAGCCAACGGCGCGGTGTGACGCCATTGGTCTTATTGTTGAATTTTTCCGGAGAATGTTCATAGAATGTTTCGAAAACTGTATTCTTAATGATGTTGCTGTGAATTTGGGCAACACCGTTGATGGAGAAACAGGCGTAAGCCGCTAGATAAGCCATATGTACTCTGCCGTCATGAATAGGAGAGATTATATCAACTTCCTGCTGGTTTAAGCCTTCCTTAACCATCTCTTCTTCGAATTGCTTATCTATCTTTTCAACAATTTGTAAGATTCTGGGGAAAAGATAACGGAAGATTTCAACGTTCCAAGTTTCGAGAGCTTCCTGCATGATCGTGTGATTGGTAAAGGCAAAAGTGTCACAGGTGATCTTCCATGCTTCTTCCCAGCTTTGTTTGTTTTCATCGATTAATAGACGCATCAACTCCGGGATCGCCAAAACCGGATGAGTGTCATTAAGCTGAATGCTGTTATATTCTGCAAATTGAGAGAAGTCGCTGCCGTGCTTTTCACGATAATTTCTCACAATTACCTGCAAAGAAGCGGAGACAAAGAAGTATTGTTGTCTTACCCGCAGTACTTTACCGTCATAAGAGGTGTCATTGGGATATAGGACACGAGTAATATCCTGTACCCTATTGCGTTCAATCACCGCATCATCGAAACGCTGAGAATTAAAAAGATTGAAGTCAAACTGCTCCGCCGGTTCAGCACGCCACAAGCGTAAAGTACTTACATTATCGGTTCCATAGCCGGACACGGGCATGTCATAGGGAACAGCGTATACATCCAAATCATCGTAATGCACTAGCATCGTGTCTTCGCGTCGCGGCACAATGAAGGGATAACCCCACTCCATCCATGAATCCGGATATTCCTTTTGGAAACCGTTCTCAATTTCCTGACGGAAGAGGCCATAGCGGTAAAGAAGTCCGTGACCGATAACAGGCAGATTCATAGTGCTTGAGGAATCCATAAAACAGGCAGCAAGTCTACCCAGACCGCCATTTCCAAGTCCGGGATCCTGCTCTTCTTCCAGTAAGTTGTAGAAATCGTGGCCCATCTCTTCAACTAATTCGATAACAGGCTCAAGAATACCCAAGTTAATTAAGTTGTTCTCCAAGCTGCGGCCAACAAGAAATTCTGCAGAGAAATAATGCACTTGACGACCTTCACGATATTTTTCTCGCGTTCTCTCCCAGTTTGGAGTCATCATCTCCATGACTGTGCGCGATAGTGATTGATAAAACTCATATTCACTAGCATTTTCAAAGCCTTTGGCAAACTCTGAATGCAGATGCGATAACATGTGTTCTTTGAATTTTTCTTTATTCATAGTTAACTACCTTTCTTAAACCGAAGCTATTATAACAGAAATGTAAGCTCTGACAATTAGCATAATTTGACCGTTCTTGGCTTCTCTCGCCGGTGACAGATCAAAAATATACCCTCCTAGCAGATCAAACTAGATTAATGTACATATTCTATCTTTCCATATTAGCGATATTAATCAAGCTAAATTACGATGATCTGAAGAACAAGACCTGTCGTCTCAGCGACTTTGTTCTTCTGACTGCCTTGATCCTGATGTGGCAATTTTGCGAACAGAATTATTCACATAGTGAGCACTCGCTCCGGCTGTGGTCTTCTCTACTTCTCGGATATTCACTTCCGCTCCTTTTAAGTATCGCTTACTTTCTCCCTATAGTTAGGGCTCATTTAGGATCAGCTGATGTCTTGTTCCTCTTTGCCATCGCTCCGCTGCTTCCGGGAGTAAAATCCTTTCAAGTCTTGTTCATTGCCAGTGTTTTGGCGCTTCCTTCAGCTCTTTTCAAGTATTGTCGAGAGAATATTCAATTCAAAGACGAAGAGGCAGATAATTCTTTTCCGTTTATTCCCTATCTCACACTTGCCTGCTTCATTGTCCGCTACTATCAATTTTAGAAAGGAATAATATTTTTAATGCTATTGTATAGAGCATTAGCGTATAATATTTTACTAAAGTTACCAGTTATACCTGTAAGAAGAGGTCAAGAGTGGCAAACACGAGAAACACAAAAGAAGAAATGATTCTTCTCGATCAAGAATCTGCGAAATTCATCAAAGCAAGAACAGAAGCGCAGCGCGTCCAGTTTATGCCGACGTTGATAGCGCTGCTGTTAGCGTTTCTCCTCTTAGGCATGTCGGTTTTGGAGCATTTATCACCTACCTTCATCTTATTCGCCGAACCGGCAAGCTGGCAGGTTCTAGCACTGAAGCAAATTATTCATTTTGGACTCATCCCTCTGCTTGTACTAACCCTTGTTTTATTAATTTATAAGCCTTCCGCTAATTTATTGGCACGGCACAAAGATAGGCCGCTCAGTATGTTCTCTGCACTATGGCTGGGAATAACAGCAGCTTTTGCCTACTACCTCGTCATAGTACTTTTGACTCGCATTAACGTGCTGGATCTGGCCAAATCTTATCTCCCTGCCAGTCTTAACACGTTTGAACCCTTTCTACACCAATCCACAGGCCGGGCAGCTGCAGCACTCAGCTTCAGCGTACTTTTGCCGACAGTTACATTAGTCCCTCTCTTGCTCGGCTTGTTTCTGACACCACTACTGCCAAGCGAGAAAAGAATGCTTTCTTTATTTTTCACATGCCTTTTAGGTGCACTGGTACCAGTAGAAGCGCAATCTTTTTTTGCCTATTTACTGCTATGGATCATACTGACTAGAATTTATGTAACAGGTAGTGGCTTAATTACTGCAGCTATTTCCTGCGCAGCTTTTATGACGACACTTATGTTTGCGCCCGGATTCTTCAGTATGCTCAGCAGCCACTTCATCGCCTGGCAATCTACCTCTGATCTTCAAGGAACTTTACTTATCTTTGCTCTGCTACTTATTGTCTTGGTCTTGGGGCTTCCGGGGATATTCCATTTTAATTTACTCGATCGGGCAGAAAGAAGAAATCAACTTGCTCTGTCAGTGCAGCCGCACATAAGCAAACATATAGAAAAGACCAAAGACCGCTTAACCCTTAGCTGGATTTTGATAGCGATATCTTTGGTCCTATTTGCGTTGTCGCTGATCGCGGACTATTTTCTTTGATCAGTCTTCGTACTCAGCCATGTACCTGGCTGTCTTTTCAGCATGTTCCTCATAAGTAAAGGAGAAATCCGTGGTGCCTTTCCCGGTAGCCGTAAAATAGAGATAGGACTCAGCCCCTGTCCAGGTCCGCTCTGTTGCCGGCCACAAAACAGCTTCTATAGCCACCACGCCAGGTGAATTGATCGGACCGGGAGGTAAGCCGTTGAAATAATAGGTGTTATATGGGTTGGTGGCATATTCGCGTAACTCTTGCTCACTCATCCACAATTTAGGCTCTTTACCATCTCCAACTCGCAAATAATTAACAGTAGGTTCAGCTTGCAGTGGCATTTCCAGCAAGAGGCGATTAATAAATACGCGAGCAATTTTATTCATTTCTGAGATCGTACCTTCACTTTGGACAATGGAAGCTAGAATAATTGCATCGTCCAATGAGATACCCTGATGATCGGCTCTTTCGTAATAATTCCCCTCTTTAAGTTTAGATTCAGTATTGTTGAGGAAGATACGGATTATTTCCTGCTCGGTAGAGTTAATATCGAAAAGGTACGTGTCAGGCCAGAGGTAACCCTGCAAAAGCCATTCTCTGCCCGGGTGCTCCTCAATTCCGGAAATAAAAGAATAATCAGTGAAAAGCGAAGGACGCATGACTATCTCATCAAGAAGATCCGGATTAAAACGCATACCTGCATCGATCATGGTATCTCTCATTTGCTCATAGGTCATACCCTCATAAAAAGTCACAGCTATTTGCTTAGGCTGTCTGGTTAAGATCAGCATCATTTCGTCGTAGCTCATATCGGGTAAAAGGTAATGTGTACCGTATTGATATTGACCATCAAAACCGTTAAATTTAGAAATTAATTCGTACGCAAAAGTGTTCTTAATCAAGCCGGAATCTTTTAATGTCTCAGCAATGTCTCCGGTATCAGATTGTTGAGCAATATAAATCTCTACTGCACCATCAGTGTCCGCCGTAATCGGAGATATTCCTTCGCGATCAAAAGACTCAGACAGAGACTCCAGTCTTTGATCCTGCTCGCGCACATAGCGGAAACCTAGGAAAAATCCGACCAAGACTGCAGCAATAAGAATTACAACAATGGCGAGAAAGGTTAAAATTTTTCTTACTTTTCGTGGCATAAAAATCCTGTGCTTAACTTCCTTTGTTTTTTACTGAAAGCATGATGCAAGTATACAACTCTGTCTTAGAGTGGTCAAAAAAGGGGCAATCAGTCCGGTGTCACTACTGACTTTGATGCGTCACGGGCTGCCTTCCCTTTCCAGCGGAAAATAAGAGGTGTACCTTGGAAATCGAAGCTTTCCCGCAGGCGATTTTCCAGATATCGCTCATAGGAAAAGTGAAGCAGCTTGACATCATTAATAAAAAAGAGAATTGATGGAGGAGCCACGCCTGTCATTGTGGCATAGTAAATCTTCAGTTGTCGACCTTTGTGTTGCGGCGCAGGATGCATGATAACCGCATCAGCAATTACATCATTTAAGAGAGAAGTAGGCATGCGCCTGTGGTATGCTGCATGCACCTGTTCAATTGTCTGCCAGAGCTGCTCTATACCGTCTCCGGTCTTAGCAGACATAAATACTACAGGCGCGTAGGCCATAAAATTAAAGCGTAAACGTATATCTTGTTCATAGTCCTGGCGAAATTGGAAAGACTGATTCATGAGATCCCACTTGTTCACGACAAATATTGCAGCCTTACCCGCTTGATGGGCCAGCCCTGCAACCTTAGTGTCTTGGCTGGTCAAGCCCTCAACAGCATCAATCATGATGAGAGCGATCTCACAACGTTCCACAGCTTTTCTGGTTCTCAGAGTACTGACATATTCAATACTGTCGTCGATCCGACTTTTTCTGCGTAATCCTGCAGTATCGATCAAACGATACATCTGCCCATTATGCTCAATATCACTATCTAACGAATCACGCGTTGTACCGGGAATATCGGAAACGATACTGCGCTCTTCTCCCAGCAATTTATTGGCTAAAGAAGACTTACCGGCGTTGGGTCGCCCCAGAATTGCAACGGGAATATGCTCGAAGTCCCCTGCTTCTTCCAAAGGTGGAGGGAAATACTTGATTATAGCATCCAAAAGCTCAGACAACCCCAGTTTATGTGTAGCAGAAATCGGGATTGTCTCGGTGAAGCCAAGCTCGTAGAAAGAATAAAATTCAGGCGGCGGATCCCCGGGGACGTCGATCTTGTTCACGGCACAGACAACTGGCTTACCGCTTTTGCGGAGTCTTTGCGCAATATCGTAGTCAATATCAGAGAGACCGAGGTTGATATCCGTGAGGAAGCATATGACATCCGCCATTTCAATTGCGACGTCGACCTGTTGGTGCATTAAGTCTTGCAGACTGTCTTTGGTGCCTGTCTCGATACCGCCGGTATCAATGAGCACGAAGTCATGACCTGACCAATCTGCGTCGGTCATGATCCGATCGCGTGTAACTCCGGGATTCGGCCCAACAATAGCCAGCCGCTTTCCGGCAAGCGAATTGAACAGGGTTGATTTTCCTGTATTAGGGCGACCGACAATTGCTAATATGGGTTTTCTCATTGCTTCACTTTATTCTTAACGTGAAAAGCAACGGGCCTGTGGCACGCTGCTTCATTCATTAAATAAAAATCAATTTTTATTCTTCAGAACTTACTACTTCCCTGCCCTTGTAGTAACCACAATTCTTGCACACCATATGTGATGCTCTGAGTTCATGACACTGCGGACATTCGGTCAGGTTAGGTGTTGCTGTTCTTTTCCAGTTGGCGCGACGTGAACGGGTTCTTTGTTTTGAGGATTTTCTCTTAGGAACTGCCATTTATGTCACCTCCCATTAATAGTTTCATATTTTCAAAAGTAAAATCTTTGAATTACTGTTTTTGTGCCTGTAGCATTATGAAGGATGAGGGCTTGCTTGTCAAATCTTTGAGCAATTAATAGCCTAATTCTGCGCCTCAACTTCAAGAAGTAATTTAGTACTGATAGTGTGTCTGTTATCAACCGCTAGTGCATAACCGAGTTCAATATTTCCACCGAGATTTGAGAGTGAGCCTTTCGCTTCGTGAGTCAAAAGGGAAAAACGTATCAGTCCATAGGGAGTCTCATATTGCTCTAGTCGCTGGTCCCCCTTATTAAATGAAAGCTGCATCTCGATTGCTCCGGTTCGAGCCAAGGTGATCAGCCCATCAGGGTGAAGAGACAAGCTAGTTCTAGTTCCTGCCATGCCTGTCGCAGCACTTTCATCGTAACTGACTATCCACGAATTATCTTCTAATCTATGCTCCAGGGTTCCTAGCGTAGACAAGCGCACAGGACGCTGCTCTTTACCATCGTACCACTGGCTGCTTGTAAGCATAATGCGGGCGGCTTGTCTCCCGTCACTGGATTTAAAATTTTTCATTCCGTAATGGAAGCTCCTTTATAGCTAATTAGCTTCTATTTTCATCCGTATAATTTGTGTCTACATGGTGCACACGATCAAGTTCAATGTCAAGGATACGCCCTATATTCTGCTCAATACCCGGTTTATACTTCGTAACATAAAATTCTACTTCGAATGCCGAATCTTTCTTTGAAGTATTTAATAAGTCAAGAGACTTGAGTAGGTCTTGTATCTCGTAAGCTAGGGCTTTACTGCAGTCGACAAGATGCGTATTCGGAAGTGATTTCTGAATTGAGTCTTTTAACAATGGGAAATGTGTGCAAGCCAAGATCGCAATTTCCGGCTCTTCTGTTCTTACTTCATGCAAGCAGGCTTCAGCAGCTTCATCTGCCAGCGGATCATCCCACTTACCATCTTCTACTACTTGAACAAAATCTTGGCACGCCTTTTGCTGTACTAACGGCTCGAGATAATCATTCTCAGTAAACTTAGCCGGTATTTTGCGAGCAAAAACTCCATTGGCCACAGTTGCCTCAGTAGCCAACACGGCAATTTTTACTGCACGCTCTTTGTTAGCCGCATTCATTGCTGCTGAGATGCCGGCCTCGATAACGCCAACTACTGGCAAAGAGCCGGCCTTTTCTTTAGCAGCATCAAGTGCAATGGCACTAGATGTATTGCAAGCGAAAATAATCATCTTAACGCCATGACGC
Organism: uncultured Mageeibacillus sp.; assembly: GCA_964346175.1. Lineage (GTDB taxonomy): Bacteria > Bacillota > Clostridia > Saccharofermentanales > DTU023 > DTU032. Next base: position 10,532 of record CAYFTG010000003.1, on the reverse strand, counting down.
AAGAAGAACTCCACGTTGTTTAGCGTGTTTTTCCGAACGGTTTCAGGAGAATTACGCCCATAAGGAGCATTAGCGGTGTCAGCTAGATAAACATAAGATTCCTGAGGCAGCAAGCTTAACAATTCGCGCAGTACCGTAAGGCCGCCCAAGCCGGAATCAAACACTCCGATCGGAGCGTTTCTGTTTATCTGGCCTGGCTTGTCAATCATCAGTAGGCTTTCCCCCAGATTACTGTAGAGGTAGCATCTTCACCGCAGATAAGGCAGACATCGTCAACTTCCGGGTCTTCCGGAGTGATACAACGCGAAGTAGCACCGGTGCGTTCTTTGACTTTTGCCTCACAATCTGCGCTGCCACACCAGCAGCCAGTAACGAAACCGGTTTTGTTTTCCAAAATATCAAAAAACTCTTCACTACTATGAGCTACGTACGAATTTGCTTCACGATGCTCTTTAGCTTTATTATATAAGCGTTGACGATATTCATTCAGGATTTCTGGAATTCTCTCCTCCAGTTCATCCAAAGGCACATTGATTTTCTCGCGGTTGTCTCGTGTTACCAAGACGCAACTATTGTTTTCAATATCACGCGGACCGATTTCTAAACGTAGAGGTACGCCCTTCATCTCATATTCTGAGAACTTCCAGCCGGGCATGCGGTCACTGTCATCTAATTTTACACGGTAATTCTTCTGCAAACGCTCGGTGATTTCCCGTGCTTTATCCAGTACCCCTTCTTTATGTTGTGCTACAGGAATTATTGCAATCTGAATCGGAGCCACAGCAGGCGGCAGAACCAGCCCGTCGTCATCTCCGTGCACCATTATGATGCCACCAATGGAACGGCTGGATACACCCCAAGAGGATTGATGTACGTATTGCAGTTGGTTATCCCGGTCTGTGTACTGAATGTCAAATACCTTGGCGAAGCCGTCTCCGAAATAATGTGATGTGCCTGACTGTAGAGCCTTACCGTCGTACATCATAGATTCGACGGTGTAGGTCGTTTCTGCTCCAGCGAATTTTTCGCTATCGGTTTTCACACCTTTAATTACAGGAATGGCCAAAGTCTCTTCAAAAAAGTCAGCATATAGCTGCAGCATATCTTTAGTCTCTTGGATGGCTTCCTCTGCTGTCGCGTGTGCTGTATGACCTTCCTGCCAGAAAAACTCACGCGTACGCAGGAATGGACGTGTAGACTTTTCCCAACGAACAACGGAGACCCACTGATTGTAGAGTTTGGGCAGGTCGCGCCAACTTTCAATTATCTCGGAATAGTGATGGCAGAAGAGAACCTCTGAAGTAGGACGCACGCAGAGGCGTTCAGAAAGCTTTTCATCGCCACCGTGAGTCACCCAAGCAACCTCAGGAGCAAAACCGTCGACATGGTCTTTCTCCTTCTGCAGGAGACTCTCGGGGATAAACATAGGCATGATCACATTCTCGTGACCCGTTTCTTTAAAACGACGGTCAAGATCTTCGCGAACTAGCTCCCATAAAGAAGTGGCATAAGGTCGTAGAATCATACAACCGCGCACTGCTGAATAAGAAGCCAATTCAGCCTGAGTCACAATATCTGTATACCATTGCGAAAAATCTTCATCACGTGAAGTAATAGCTTTAACTAGTTTATCTTTTTTGCTCATCTTATCTCACAGTCCTATTCTAATTACTGAAGTACTAACAAGGTCTATCTTCCAAGTTGCACTTATCTAAATCCAATATCTCAACGGTCTGTCTAGCAATAGACAGTTCTTCGTTTGTAGGGATGACATATACCTCTACTGCGGAATCTTCGGTTGAGATCTTGCGTTCTTCTCCCCTGACCTTATTAGCTTCCGGATCCAATTTGATCCCAAGATAGGCCAATTGATCACATACGGTTTGACGCAACTTCGGATCATTCTCTCCTATTCCGGCTGTAAAGACAAGAGCTTCCAATCCATTCAGCACTGCTGCATAAGAACCGATAATCTTACTAGTCTGATAATAGAACATAGACAATGCCAGCTTAGCACGCTCGTTACCGGCTGCTGCAGCATCTTCAAGGTCGCGGAAGTCGGAACTGACACCGGAAATTCCCTGTACGCCGCTCTCTGAGTTCATGATCTTATCAACCTCAGCACAAGTGATTCCTTCAAGTTCGGCAATATAAGGAACAATAGCAGGATCGATATCACCACAACGTGTACCCATAATAATTCCGGCTAAAGGCGTAAGTCCCATTGATGTATCGACACTCTTGCCACCCTTAACAGCAGCAAATGAGGAACCGTTGCCGAGATGGCAAGTTACCAGTTTCAAGGTAGAGGCTTTGAATTTAGTAATATCTGCGCAGCGGCGAGATACAAACATATGGCTGGTGCCGTGAAAGCCGTAACGGCGAATCTGGTATTTCTCATAATAGCGATAAGGCAAACCGTACATATAAGCTTCCGGTGGCAAGGTCTGATGAAAAGCAGTATCAAAAACGCAGACTTGAGGTACACCCGGCATTAGCTTTTCACAAGCTTCAATTCCCATCATGTTGGCAGGGTTATGCAAAGGGCCCCAGTCGTAGGTTTTGCGAATAGATTCCTTAACTTCCTCATTAACAATCGCCGGTTCAGAGAAAATGGGTCCTCCGTGTACCACGCGATGACCAATACCGTCTATCTCCTCAAGAGAGCTAATTATTGGATGATTCTGATCTAAAAGGGCATCTACCATGCGCCTAGCCGCTTCCCGATGGTCCGGCATTTCGTGCTTCTCTTTAACAATTTTATAACCGTTGCTGTTTTGGTGAGTAAACAAGGACCCACCAATACCGATACGTTCACACAAGCCCTTGGCCATTACGATTTTATTCTCGAAATCCAACAATTGATATTTCAACGACGAGCTGCCCGAATTGATTACTAAGATGTTCATTAATTATTCTCCTAAATATTTTAAATTTATTTATAAATTACTTCTAATTTAATTCGTCTTCCAGTGTGCTTTGGACACTGGTTAGTGCTACGACACCAACGATATCTTCGACGCTCGCTCCTCGCGAAAGGTCATTAATCGGTTTAGCCAAGCCTTGGAGTATGGGTCCATAGGCTGCAGCATTGCCTAAGCGCTGAACCAGTTTGTAGGAAATATTCGCCGAATTGAGATCAGGGAAAATCAGACAATTAGCTCTTCCTGCGATCACGCTGTCAGGAGCCTTTCGAGCTGCTACTGAGGGCACAATAGCGGTATCTGCTTGAAATTCACCTTCAATGATTAAATCAGGATTCTTCTCCTTAACAAGAGCAGTAGCTGCTGCAACTTTCTCTACAGACTCCCCTATACCACTACCCCAAGTAGAGAAGGATAACATCGCGACCCGTGCTTCCTTACCTGTGAGACTTTTGAATGACTCAGCCGAGCAAAGCGCTATCTCCGACAGTTCTTCCGCATCCGGATCAATCATGAGTGCGCAGTCGGAGAAAAGGATTAAGCCGTCTTCGCCATATTCCTTTTCAGAACTGTCTATCAGAATGAACGATGACACCAGTTTAGTACCGGGTTTAGTACGCAAAATGCGCAAAGCAGGACGTAAAGTGTCTGCTGTACTATGTACTGCACCTGCAACTAAACCATCAGCGAGCCCGGCTTTAACCATCATAACGCCAAATGGTATAGGCTCACCCATTGCTTCTACAGCATCTGCTTCAGTGCAGCCTTTATGTTTACGTAAGTCGAGATATTTCTGATTGAATTCTTCCCGTAAATTGCTTGTGTTCGGATCCTCAAACACTGCCTCAGACAAATCGAGATCGGGATAAAGACTTGTAATTTCGGCTTTATCACCGATCAATATAATCTTGGCGACCTTTTCCGCCAATATTATCGCTGCTGCTTCTGCAACTCGAGGATCGTCACTTTCCGGCAATACAATTGTTTTTCCTGCAGCCTTTGACTTCCGCAGAATATTTTCTTTAAAAGACATGTGCCCCTCCTTATGCTTTCGATGCATAACCTTAGAAATTATACCATAATGAATAGCGCCTTTCTCTATAAAAGACGCTAATATTTATCTATTTCTACTAAAAGATCGAAAGTTTCTGCCTTATAGCTTCTTGAGGCACCAGACAGTATTAGAATTTCCCGCTGGAGCCGCCGAAAGTCCTACCAGAAGAACTCTTATGAGTGGTACTTCTGCCGCCACCACCACTGCTGCTGGGGATGATTGTGCGCGCAATGGAACTTGACAGGAAAAAATCATTCGCAGTGGCTATCGCCAGACTGTCGTCAAGCAAATAAGAAGAGGCAGAAGCGTGTAAACCTACCGAAGTTAAAGGAGATTTTAAGCTTCTCATGATTATAGACGTAAGGAGCAATCCTAGAGCCGGTGGTATGAGATAGAAGAAAAAAGGCCGACTTGGCTCTGCGTAAACGCCTTTTTCAGCATTTTCCAAAATAATTTCACTGTAAGACAGCAAGTCTGCAAAAGCAGCTGACATATTATTATCGCCGAGGGCAGGCAGAATCTCGTTTATCAATTCTTCTTGAGCATAATCATTAAAAATATCAATAGCTTCACCGTGTGTCGCGATAGCCCAATCTCGCTCCGCCATACTTAGCATAAACAACATTCCGCTTTGATCAGCACCAAGCCCTAAATTCCGTTCTTCAAAATAAGTATCGGCATAGTCAGTCGGATTGAAGACGCTAACGTCTTCTCCCAGTGTCAAGATAACAATATCACAAGCATAGCGCTCACTGATACGATCGAGTTCAGCTGCAAAAAAGGACTGCTCCTCTTCTGTCAGGAGTCCTGCTTGATCATCAAGTCTGTAGCTAGCAGCTGCCGCTACAGGTATAAAGTTTAAGGAGAGAACAAAAATAGCAGCCAAAAATAGCAGAAAGCGAGTGACATTTTTCATTAGTTTAGTTTCTTTCATAGTTTTCTCCTCTTACCACAGCAAGAAAAACAAAAGAAAGATCAGACCGGTAATTATGGCTGCCATAATTATAAACATGCGCCAATAGGCCTTTTTGTCCAAGGGCAGGTTGCCGGCAATCTTTCCACTTTGCCCATTCATGGCAAAAGTATAAAGTTGGTTCTCCCATTTCGTATTTAGAATCCATACCGGGAAAAGTGCATAAGTGATTGCACCGTTTTTCATGTTAATGGAGCTGCTGACGGAGCGCACTGAATCATAGCCACGAACGGAATTGATGAAAGACTCTTCTGTACTGGTCTTAATACGATTCCTAGCCCGTTCCATACTTTCATCAGCATTAACGTCGTAGCGATTTGCTAGAAAACCTGATAAATAAGCAGTGTCAAACGGAACCGCCGAGTTACAATCGAAGGGTTCAATAGATTCCATTAGGTCGTCCGCCATCCTGCTCGAGCCGTCAACCGGGATTTGCTCGAAACGAACACTCCCTTCACGATAAACAGCATATTTGTTAGTTTCTGTAAAGTTGTATTGCGAATCACTCCACATCCGCGTACGAATGGCTTCGTAGCTAATACTCGCATCTACATCAGCATCAAAGAGCCAGAACGGCACATAAATACCTTTAATTTCATCTATATGATGTTCATCTATGAAGACTTTCGGGACGAAACGTTTACCTTTCATGTGCCGTTTCAAGGCGCCTTTGGCAGCCTCTCTATCCAATTGAAAGGGCAAAACTAAATCCGGTCTCAGATCACCGGAAAACTGTGAGGGGATAATTACCGAATTGTCGCAATAGGGACAGGAAGTTGCAGCCATGGTTTCGTCGCCTACAACTTCACCGCCACAAGAGGGGCAGGAATAGGTCAGCAATTGCTCCGCTTCCTCTTCCCGCCACTCCTCTTCGTCATAAGACCAGGATACATTGTCCGGTGCCTCGCTTTTGGCAAGTTCCTCGTTACCTTCAAAGGCAGTCGGTGAATACACATTGCTACACATCTGACACTGCAACTGTTGTAAATCAGTATTAAATACTACGGGGCCACCACAGCTAGGGCACTTATATTGCTCTAAAGTCGACATTATTTCCTCCGCCCGGTCTAAATAATATTCAAATTAGAATTATTTACTCGCTAATCTGGTCATTTTCATCGAACACATCGCCGCATTCGGGACAAAATTTAGGTGGGTTTTCCGGATCATCAGGCTCATAACCGCAGTTGTCACAACGATACAACGGGGCACTCGGAGGTTTCTTTTTGCCGCATTCTTTACAGAATTTACCTTGGTTTACTTCGCCACAAGAGCATTGCCAGCCCGGCTCTTCTTGCGGTTTAGCTTCACCACATTCCTTGCAGAATTTGCCGGTATTGTCAGTACCACATTGGCACATCCAGCTACCATCTTCTGCTTTAGTCATTCCGGCTGACTTTGCAGCCTCTTCAGCCTTCTTCTGATCACCCATACGGAACAGGGCCTCCGCATCTGCACCTCCGGCCGATTGTGCCATACCCAGTCCCATAAAGCCGGTAATGGCACCACCTTCATTTGTGGCAGCACCTTTCATAGCGTCGGATTGAGCAGCGACCAGTGTAGCGGCGGCCATGCTCGGATCACGCATGATAGCTGCGCGCTGAGCTTGTTTGATCAATTCTTCATCTTCTGGCGGGAGTGTAACCGAGTTGAGGCCGATGCTAACGATCTCTAAGCCACGCAGCTCGGTCCATTGTTCAGTCAGCTCTATTTGCAGAGCTTCTGCTATCTCTCTATTCATACCAACAAGCTGATTGGGCCGCACGCCCATAGTAGATATACGGGCGAAGGCCGGAGCCAGATAATGCAGGAACTCAGACTTCAATTGGCTGTCAATTTCCTCTCTACGATAGGTAGTCTCGACATTTCCCGTCACATTTCTATAAAAAAGAAGTGGATCAACTATTTTGTAAGAATAGACACCGTTCGCGCGAACTGACACGTCTATGTCAAGATTAATGTTCGCGTCTACAACTCTAAATGAAATCGGATTGGGGGTTCCAAACTTATTGCCAACGATCTCTTTGGTGTTGACATAATAAACGCGCTGATCCTTACCGGTATCTCCGCCGTACGTAAAGCGTCTACCTATAGTTTGGAATGTTTTCTTGATACTTTCACCGAGACTGCCGGCGAAAATACTTGGCTCTGTAGAAGTGTCGTAGGTGTACTCACCGGGCTCAGCCGAAACTTCTACGATTTCACCTTGTTCTACGATGAGCATGCACTGTCCATCGGCGACAGCAATGCCGCTACCGTTGGAAATGATATTATCGTTCCCTTTTACGTTTGAAGAACGGCTTCCGATACGTTTCTCGCCTCTGTCGACCAGAGTGTTTGCATCCAAGGAATCACAGTAGAAAAACTCTTTCCACTGATCTGCCAGCGTTCCGCCTAGAGCGCCAATTCCAGCTTTTATCAGTCCCATAAAATACTCCTCTGTACTTTCTAGTCTTGGGTATCTTAACCCGGTCATTTTTTAAAAATGTTTTCTACGATAATCGAATAATGCTTATTTGTAAGTATACTAAAAAATGATATATAGATCTATTGTGAAATAATTTTTCTTAAAAATGATAAGCTGATAGTAATCAAGAAAAAGAGTAGGCATAAAAAGCAAAACATATGATAACTTGTGGCATTGTAAGTGAATTTAATCCCTTTCATCGAGGGCACAGAGAACTCATTCGGCAGATTCGAGATAAATTTTCCGATCGAGTTGGAATTGTGACGGTCATGTCTGCTTCTTTTACTCAGAGAGGTGAACCTGCCCTCTACGACACTTCTCATCGAGTGCGTGCTGCACTTCGAGAGGGGATCGATCTAGTCATAGAGATTCCCGTTAATTTCGTACTTGATTCAGCTGAAAGTTTTGCAACTGCCGGCATTCAACTACTTCAGGCAAGTGGAGTCGTCCAAAATCTAGCTTATGGCAGTGAAGACAGCGAGTCTCCTCAAGTACTTAAGGAAGTGGCCGCCTTCTTAGTAGACGAGAATTCCGAGTTTAAAAGCTTGCTTGATCAGAATATCCGCCTAGGCATGGGCTTTGCAGCCGCTCGCCAGGCAGCGCTTAGCGATTGCATGGAAAGTAAAGCGGCAGGAGAGCTCCTGGCGCACAGCAACTCTATCCTAGCTGTGGAATATGAAAAGTCCATTATCAAAAGTGCTTCCCCTTTAGAAAGCTATCCCCTAGCCTTATATCGCAAAGATAAATTTTCCGCTAATAGGATCCGAGAACTCGTAGCCGAAGCGTGTGCAGTGAATCCCGAACACACAAAGGGAGAACTTCTGCGAACGCTGCACCCTTACATGACTGCGACTTCATTAGCAGAACTAATCCTTGCTTATCAAAAAGGCGAAGCTCCGGTTTTCCTGTCTGATTTCGCCCCCCTTATCTACTCACAGAAGATTTGGCGGGACCGCGAAAGTTTGAAAGAAATTCAAGGAATGCAGGGCGGCTTGGCTGATCGATTTATCAATCAGTTAAGAAAGCTCGATGTGACCCTAAGTTCTGCCAACTTCTATGATTTTCTGGATTCCATTGCGACACGCACTTTCCCCTTATCGCGCGTGCGTCGTGCCTTCCTCTCCGCCATTCTTGCTATCCGCCGGGAAGACTCTTTTAATTCAGAAGTTAGTTTTTTGCGCATACTCGGTTTTTCAAAGCGCGGCAGAACCTTACTTCGTTATATGAAAGACTGTGCTACTTTGCCTGTAATAACACGCAGCGCAGATTGGCGTCAAGTTAATGGAGACAGAGCACTACTTCAAATGGAGCAATGTTTCGCAGCGGGCAATCTTTGGAAGTCACGCTTGCGCGAATCACATAAACCCGAGGAAACGCGACAAATCGTGCAGATATAAATATTTGCACAATTCAAGGTCAGTGACTATAATTGGCAATCATTGGCTATCATTTAATAAATAGAAAAAAGGAGAACGGCATGTCTAATAAAAATGTTTACGATGTTTTGCTGGAACGAGGCTACATTGAGCAAGTCACCCATGAGGATGAAGTACGACAGTATTTGACTCAAAAAGGTGCTACATTCTATGTCGGTTTTGACCCCACAGCAGACAGCCTTCATATCGGACATTTTATTCAGTTAATGGTGATGACTCATTTGCAGCGTGCCGGTTTGCGCCCGATCGCTCTGATGGGTGGCGGGACTGGACATATCGGCGATCCTACCGGGCGTACAGATATGCGCAGTCTAATGACCAAAGAGACCATCGACCATAATGTTGACTGTTTTGCCGCACAAATGTCTCGTCTGATTGATTTTTCTGACGATAAAGCGATTATCGACAATAACGCTGACTGGCTTCTAGATTTGAACTATATCGATTTTTTGCGCGAAATCGGAGTTCACTTTTCTGTCAATCGAATGCTCTCGTTAGATAGTTATAAGAATCGCTTAGAAAAAGGACTATCTTTCTTTGAATTCAACTACATCCTTCTGCAAGCCTATGATTTCCTCCACCTATACCGCAAGTACGGTTGTAGACTGCAAATCGGAGGCAGCGATCAATGGAGCAACATTATCGCCGGCGCGGATCTGATCCGCAAAGTGGAGCATCAAGACGCTTATGGGATGACCTTCGCTTTGTTAACCAACAGTGCTGGCGAAAAGATGGGCAAAACTGCAAAGGGAGCAGTCTGGCTAGATGAGAACAAATTTTCTGTTTACGACTTCTATCAATATCTCCGCAATGTCAGTGACGCTGATGTTGTAAAATTCATGAAACAACTTACCTTTATGCCTATGGAAGAAATTGCAGAGTACAGCAAGCTAAGCGGAGCTGAGCTGAACCAAGCGAAAGAAAAGCTTGCCTTCGAAGTCACTACATTAGTTCATGGCGAGGAGAAGGCTCGTGGTGCAGCAGCTGCTGCTAAAGCTCTGTTCAGCGGCAAAGGTGACTTATCCGACAGCCCTACTTATGATTTGCAAGTTTCTGAGATGGAAAAGACCTTAATCGAAATCCTGGCAGATAATAAGATAGTCGCCTCACGTAGCGAAGCTAGACGGCTACTGCAACAAGGCGGCCTCTACCTTAATGATCAAGCAGTAAGCGACTTGGGCAAAATGATCAGTTCTGGCGATCTGGATGAAGAAGGCTCCTGCATAGTTCGCTTAGGTAAGAAAAGGTACTACATTTTACGTTTTATAAATTAATCTAATCAAACTACCTCCTTGCAGGCTAGTCACCACGATTAGCCTGCGGAGAGTAATCTACCCTTCTTCAATACCACCGGACATATCACGTAAGACCTCAGTTGGGCCAAATGATTTATCTAGGTTTTTCCATTCAATCAATTTCATTATCTTTCTCCTTTGAGGCGAGTCACACTCTTCTTTTGTAAGCGTCGTATGACGCCGGCGTGTAGCAGTAGATCAAACAGCAAGAGAGCTCCGAGCATTATAAAAACCAATCTGAAGGTTAAATTGATCTTATCTATATCATGGTAAACACCTTGATAAGAAAGCTTCATGATTTTATGAACTATTGTAGGAAAAGCAAGAGCTAGGCTTGCAGTAACAGCATAAGGGATAGCAGCTCTCAGCCAGAGTCCACTATA
>CAYFTG010000002.1:150865-153779 GCA_964346175.1 uncultured Mageeibacillus sp. | reverse complement strand
GTGCCAGGCACAGAACGTGACTAAAAGAAAGCCGCTATCCACTTCATACGGAAGAGGGTAGCGGCTAAATTTATTTAGGTTTTAATAACTGCCGTTCCCGACTTCGAATCGGGCAAATTTTAATCGTCGTCGTGATCTATTTCGTAGTCTAGAATGCGACCGGTGTAGGCTTCAATGTCATACTCGTATTCTGTATCGCCTACCTCGAAGTCAATTTCGTAATAAACCTTGCCATCATCGCTCTCTAGCTCAGAATCGAGATCTCTGACTTGGTTGCGACTGACGCCTGCATGTTTGAAGGCGATGTCTTCTGCATTGCTGAGTCCGATGTATTCTGTTGCAGGTCTTTGTCCACCTTGACCTGTTTTGCCGTCGACTTCATATTTCAGAATCTCACCTGATTTAGCGTCGATATCATACTCGAACTCGCGGTTTTGAACTTTAAACTCTAACTCATAAAGCATCTTGCCGTCATCAAAGTCGAGTTCAACTTCCAATTCTCTAATGTCGTCAGCGTTTACACCTGCATGCCTGAAGGCAATTTCCTTGGCGCGTTCGGCACCGATATATGCTTTGCTGCTGGCGGTTCCATCTGTCTTAACTCTGTCGAGTTCAGGTTTACGAGCGTCAATTAGCAGATTGATGTCATTTATTGAAAGGGCAGCTACGGTGGCATAGTCGATTGTAGGATCTTGCGTAACCAACTCGTCAATCAAAGCCGCCTTACCGGGCGAGATACCGTATTGCTCGGCCAATTCTTGGATATGAGCATCTTTGTCCGAGGTCTGGCTCAATACTGCACCATCAACGGAGAAGCCACTAAGTAGTCTCTGTACATCGTCACTGAGGCGTTCTTGTAGCTCGATGCCCTTCTCTGCATTTTTGCTGTCAACAGTGATCAAGATGGAGTTGTTAATTTCATCAATGTATCCGTTGCGTACCATGGAGCCGATCAAAGCGTTGACTGCTATGTCTAGGTCGACACCTTTTAAATCCATATCTCCTACGACTTGTTCTGCTTCCACGTTTCTGGTCTCAAGCTTGAGAACTTTCTCTGAGCGGTTAACAGCCACTTCAATACTGGGGTTGACTTCAAAAGCTATAACCGATTGTGTTGAGTAATTAAGGAAGCCGAATAAGCCGCCTATTACTATTGCAAGAGCTGCTGCTACCGGTACTAAGGTTTTGATCCAGCGGTTACGGGACCTTGACCGTTTTTCCGGCATTGGGGTGACCATTTCTTCTATATAATTTGTGTTAGTCATTTTTTGTGCCTCTTTCTCTTCAATTTGTTTGAGGAGTCTAGGCAGTGAATTAGGAACAGAAGCTTCGACAGCTCGTCTAAGTCTGTTCTCGATCATCTGATTTGAGTTTTTCATTTTCTTTCCTCCTCCAACATTTTTTTGAGTTTTGACAGTGATCTGTGATATTTCGAAAGTGCCGTGCCAAGGGGGATACCCATGATGTCGGCAATTTCTCGATGCTTAAGTCTTTCAACGCTGTGTAGCATAACAATCTGGCGCTCATCTTCTGCCAAGTCAGAGAGGACTTTCTTGAGAACAAGCTTATCTAAGCTTGATTCAGAGAAATCACTTTTCTCATCTAGAATCCAGTCTTCTTCCAAAGAGAGCTCTTTAGCCGGATTCGAGCGTACGCGATCGAGTGAGAGATTTCTGGCAATCCTGAGAAGCCATGCCATCAGCTTTCCCTGAGATCGGTAAGTTGAAGCTGCTTCGTAAACGCGAATGTAAGTGTCTTGCATTATATCTTCAGCATCCTGCGAGTTCCTTACGATAGACAAAGCCAAACCATAAACAGCCGCTTTTGTTCGGTTGTACAAGGGTTCCATAGCTTCCAGATCTCCGTTGGCTATATGCTTTATCTGCGTCTCGAGCATGTCCATACTGTTTACCTAGCGGACTTCAGTGTCCGGTTTTCCCGTCGTCAGACTTAGTCTGTCAAATTGCTCACATCTATATAACGGTTGAGGAGGTAGTTTTATTGCATTCTTTTTGTATTTAACAATAAATACGTTAAAAAAGAGAGGACATATGCTACTGCGGCATTTATTTGGCGATAATGACCATAGAAAATCGGAAATGGAGATTGTCCTTTGCTACTTGATTGGGCCATAATGTGCTTAAATTCTGAGCAGTCCGAGTAAAGGAGCATAGAAGATGAAAACTATTACAGTAAGAGGCCAGGGCTCGTATGCAGCTAAGCCCGATTATGTGGAACTTTCTTTAGTTCTGGAGGCGCGTGCCGCAGAGTACGATGAGGCTATGGCCGCTGCTGCCGTTCAGCTGGAACAGCTTGATAACAGTTTGCAGTCTGCAGGTTTTGCTAAGGCTAGTGCAAAAACAATTGTCTTTAATGTTAGGACAGAGTATGAGAATATTAAGGATGTAGGCGATACGTGGCAGAACGTCTTTAAGGGTTACCTTATCTACCACAATCTCAGTGTGGGCTTTGGGTTCGACACCGCTCTGCTGGCCCAAACATTGACTGCGCTCAGTTCCAGTGAGGCTACGCCAAGTTTGACGATTGAATTTACGCTGAAGAATGTCGAAGAGGCCAAGGACCGTTTGTTAGAAGAAATCAGCGCTAATGCTCTGAAAAAAGCCAGGATCCTCTGCTCGGCTTCCGGAGTTCGTTTGGGTTCTTTGCAGAGTATAAATTATAGCTGGGAAGATATCAGGCCTGTGTCAAGGAGTGAGTTTAGCTTGGCAGATTCAATGGCACCTAGGATGATGAAGGCTGCGATTGAGTTTTCTCCAGATGATATCAAGCTGTCGGATAGCGCAACCTTCGTTTGGGAGATTGTAGAAGTAAGTTGATTTTTGTGCCAGGCACGAAATGCGAAAGGAGAATCTCATGTTTTACTCCGCAGTTGTAGCTGCTGCAGGCCTGTCAT
>CAYFTG010000002.1:147796-150765 GCA_964346175.1 uncultured Mageeibacillus sp. | reverse complement strand
TGGGCAGCAAAAGAGTCACAATCGAGGAACGTTTTGCCGCCAGTTATGCGAGATGCAAAACTAAGCTTGCAAAACAAAAGCATGGCCAGCGTTTTCAGCAGGCCAAAAAACTCCACGAGCTCTACGAGAAGATTGTATCTATTCAATATTATTAGAGAATTCAAAACCTATCAAAGCGCCCATTCTGAGATGAAAAGAAATGCCGGTTTCGACATGATAAAATTCACCTAGGTACGGTTCATGACCTACTAAAACGTAACTGCGGGACGGGTCCGAGTGCGAGAGAGTTCGGTGTAATGACTCTAGATCTCCGTCAGCCAGAGCATCTACTATTGTAATTTCTGCTCCACCATAAGCATCTGCCAGCATCTCAGCTGTCTGGCGGGCGCGTATGAGCGGGGATGACCAGATTACCGGGTCCTCACCTATTAAGCGTTTGTATTCGGGTAGGCGAGCTTCCAATTTTTCCCGACCGCGATCGGTCAGCACTCTCTCCTCATCCGGCGCATCGCTGGGTACTTCAGCTATTCCATGACGTAGTAACCAAATATGCATTTTAGTGTCCTCCTAGATAAAAACTACGTTTTAAGCATAACAATTCGTCGAGGAAAGTGATGTACCATCTGGGCTAAAAAAGTCTATTCTTCTCTGACGAAATAGCAGATATCTAGAACGACCTTTCCACTTTCATCGGGAGAAGTGAAGCGGGGGCAGACGTATCTTTCAAAGAACCATCTAGCACCTTTTTCGTCATTCATAATCCTGAAACCACCAGCTTCTAATTTCTGAGCACATTTGCCTTCTTTACAATAGACATCGTCTTCCGTGCCGTGCACCCAGCAAACGCCTAAGTGTGAAGCGGGGAAGTCGATGAAGTCAAAGCTGTCCGGGACTACGCTACCTTCGGGGAGAAACATGCCGATCCAGTATTCGAAAGGCTCGCCCGTTTTCTGTCTCATTAGACCGACACTAGCATCGTGGTCCTCGTAACTACGCCTAAAGCCGGAAGTTAAGAGAGATTCAAGCTCGCTGAAGCGCTCCGTTTCAAACCACTCCTGCCACTTTGAAGCAAAATTTCCGTCCACTCGATCTTCGTCATGGTATTTGATGCCGATAAAACGCATCGCCGGGACGAACTGCCTGTAAGTGTTAATTATCTGCTGCATAAATCCACCTTTCAATCCAAGCGGATTGTCCTCTTGCCTAGGCCTCGATCTTTGCTATCATCTCTTCTTTAGAGGTTCCGGTTTTGAATTCTTTCGTGATCAGTCCGCGCTTCGAGATATCACCTATGAGGATGGCTCCACAGAGTTTCCCGTCGGTGAAGTATAACTCTAGGAACTTATCATCGGTGTGCTTTCTATAAGTTTCATATTGACGTTCGGGGTTTGAACCAACATCGCCGATCGAAAAAGCTTGCGTATTAAAGGCACTCAGGGAAGTGTAGGGGGTGATCATCTCGAAAACATACTCGCCGCCGGCCGCATTGATGCCGCAAGTTTTGCCTTGCTCTAAAGCCTCAATCCAGAGCGCATAATTAATGCCTTCAAACTCAGCGCAATCACCGCAGGCATAGACGTCGGGTACGGAGGTTTCCATCTTTTCGTTGACAACAATGGCACGCTTGATCTCGATACCGCTATCCTTGGCAAAGGCTGTATTAGGGTTGACGCCGGTTGAGATGATTACAATGTCGGCAGGGATGGTTTCGCCGTTTTCGAGGAGAATTCCAGTGACCTTGTCGTCGCCAAGTATTTCTTTGGTGTCGGCTTTTTTCAAAAAGTTAATATCGAATTGTCTGACCTTGTCCTCAAGTAGGGAAGAAGCTTCCTGATCAAGCTGACGTGGTAGAATTCTGTCGTTGTGCTCTAAGACAAAAACCTGCAAGCCCAGCCCTTTGAGACCGTTAGCTGCTTCCAAGCCCAGCAGCCCGCCACCGATGACTACTGCGGTTGTTTTGTCCTTGGCGTAAGCTCTGATGTCCTGCATATCTTTGAGATGGCGCAGTGTGAAGACGCCCTTTTTCTCGCGACCTAGGAAGGGGGGCACGAACACTTCGGCGCCGGATGCAATGATCAGTTTTGTGTAGTCAATCTCAGTCCCATCGTCCAGGAGAACCTTTTTGCCCTTGGTGTCAATGCCGAGGACTGTCGAATTCAAAAGGAGGTTGATATTCCTGTCAGCGAACCACTGGTCGTTTTTCAGGGTGATTTGCTCCACACTGATTTTCTCATTGCTGATCATCTCTGAAAGCCGGGGTCTGTAGTATCCTTTTACATCTTCTTTAGAAATTATACTTAAGGAGACATTTGGCTTGAGTTTGCGGATTTCATCAGCCGCGGTAATGCCCGCAGCGCTCGCTCCAATAATGACTATTTTCTCATTTATATCCATGTACGTAATCCTCCCATGGTTCTTAAGGGGTCTACGATTCCAATTTTAGCACGCAGCCTTACGAATACTAAGAAAAGATTTATTCCGTTTCAAATGCAAAAAAGTAAAAGGCCGACTCCAAATGAATTGAAACCGGCCTCTTAATGTGTATCCCTATAAGGGAAGACTATAGTTTTCAATTCAATCAACAACTCCTATCTTACCCGTCCTCTTGTGAAGAGGTTAATAATGGCAAGCAAAATGACCGCTCCCAGTATTGCCGTTAGTATCGAGCTAAAGGTCAAACTTCCGGTGGAAACGTCAACCCCGAAGAGGCTGATGACCCAGCCGCCGACAAAGGCTCCGATGATGCCGACAATAATGTTGGCTATAGCGCCCATGGAAGCGTTTCTTCCCATAATCATGCTAGCTATCCAGCCGGCTAAGGCACCGACTACGATCCAAACAATAATGTTCCAAAGCATTTTACGATCCTCCTGTTATCTTTTTTAAAAAGTTTTGAACTTTTTATATGTATTAAATATATTGGAAAAGGTATCTGTTGATGATGTCTTAGGTTACGGAAGCTGATTGAT
>CAYFTG010000002.1:143383-147696 GCA_964346175.1 uncultured Mageeibacillus sp. | reverse complement strand
TGAATGTGGAGATTTCATGACAACGATTCTAGAGTTCAAAAATTATTGTATGGGTTTTAAAGATGATGAAGGCAAAGAGTACAACTTGCTTGACGATTTGTCGATAAAACTCGAGGAAAATAAAGCGCTGGGTATTGTCGGCGAGTCCGGTTGCGGCAAAAGCATGACCAGCCTGTCTATCATGCGCCTCTTACCGCCTGCGGCAGTGGTCCAATCGGGGGAGATTCTCTTTCGAGGTGAAGATTTACTGCAAAAAGGTGACGAAAAAATGGAGCATATCCGTGGTAACGAGATTTCCATGATTTTCCAGGAACCGATGACAGCGCTAAATCCGGTGATGAAGATCGGCAAACAGATTAGTGAAGCCGTCTTGTTGCACAATCCCAAGATGTCGAAAAAAGACGCTAAAAAACGCGCCTTGGAAGTCCTGGAGCGGGTAAGCATCCCCAACGCAGCAGATCGTTATGATCACTATCCTCATGAGTTTTCCGGTGGTATGCGCCAGCGCGCCATGATTGCGATGGCCATCGTCAATCATCCCGCTTTATTGATAGCGGATGAGCCCACGACTGCGCTTGATGTCACTATTCAGGCTCAAATCCTGGATATCATGAAACAGCTGATCAAAGAAAGCGACGGTTCGCTCTTGATGATCACGCATAATCTCGGCATTATTGCCGACATCTGCGACGAAGTTGTAGTTATGTACGCGGGTCAGGCTGTTGAGCGCGGAACCGTTAAGGCGATTTTCGATGCGCCCCAGCACCCGTACACCTGCGGTCTAATGAAGGCAATCCCGACTACAAAATCTGAAAAAGAACCTCTTTACACTATCCCCGGTACGGTTCCGACCGTCCTTCAGTTCAAAGAGGGCTGCCGCTTTGTGGAGCGTTGCGAATTCGCTAGCGAGCGCTGCTACGAAAAGCGACCTCCACTGTGTGAAGTGTCAGCCGATCATTTGGTTTATTGCTGGAAATTCGCTAGCGGAGAGGAGCTTTCATGCTGAGTGAGAAAATTCTGGAAGTTTCCCATCTTGAGAAACGTTTCTATATAAAAAATAGTTCGCTCTTTGGCCCGAAAAAGTACGTCCACGCTGTGGACGACGTGTCTTTCGATTTATATAAAGGTGAAACCTTGGGGATCGTCGGTGAATCCGGCTCCGGTAAGTCTACCCTGGCTCGCACTGTTCTCAACTTGACGAAGCCGAGCGGTGGAAAGATCATTTACCGTGGTAAAGACATAAGCAAGGTGAGCAGAAGGGAGCAGAAGGAGGTCAGCAGTAGTATGCAGATGATCTTCCAGGACCCCTATGCTTCGCTCAACCCTAAACTAAAAATTGGTTCCGCTTTGTGTGAGGCCATTGAAGTCCACGGCATCGCTTCTTCAAAAAAGGAAGCCCGCGAGAGAACGCTGGCCTTGCTGGATTTGGTCGGACTACAATCTGAGGCGGCTGAACGCTATCCACACGAGTTCTCGGGTGGTCAGCGTCAGCGCATCGGGATCGCACGTGCTTTAGCGATACGGCCGCAAGTCCTTTTTTGTGACGAATCCGTGTCGGCGCTCGATGTATCGGTGCAAGCGCAGATACTTAATCTTTTTAATGAATTAAAGGAAGAACTCAAACTCACTTACGTCTTTATTGCCCATGACTTGGCGGTGGTGCGCTATATCAGCGACCGCATTTTGGTTATGTATCTCGGCAAGATTATGGAAATAGCTACCTATTCTGAGATTTTTAGTGATAAGAATCATCCCTATACCGAATCGCTGCGCTCAGCTATTTTGGAGCCGACGACAGAGGCCAAACAGGAAAGAATCATCCTCAAAGGTGATCTGCCCAGTCCGATCTCGCCTCCCGCAGGCTGTAGATTCTGCACGCGGTGTTTTAAAGCCGAAGCAATTTGTTTTGAAGAGGAACCGGATTTCGTGCAAATGAGTGATACACATGCTATTCGTTGTCATTTTGCCAAAGCTGAAGGAGGTTCGTCGGATGAGTAAATACGTTACACAGCGACTGATTCGGAGTTTGGTCACGATCTTCGTCTCCATAACTCTGAGCTTTTTCATTATCCGTTTAATGCCTTCTAACCCGGTTGATATTTTGATTGATCCGCACATGACCGACGAGGTTAAAGCCTCATTGATGGAATCATACGGACTGGATCAACCTCTTGCCGTGCAATACATTGTCTTTCTCAAGGGTGTTTTCACAGGTGACTTGGGCATCAGTTTTTCTACGCGGCGTCCAGTGACCGAATTGCTGGCACAAAAGCTGCCCTGGACTCTCTTGCTGATTGCTATCTGCATTTTCCTGATCCTCTTGATTGGCGTGCCGCTGGGCATCCTGGCAGCCCGGAAAAAAGGGCAGACCACCGACCGCATCGTCACGACAGTGGTTACGATGTTTATCTCCGTCTTTATACCTTTCTTGGCATTTTTACTGCTCTATCTCTTTGCCTTCCATTTACATTGGTTGCCGACGGGAGGGGCATACACACCACCGCCTTCAACGGGCTGGTCTTTTTTCAAAGATGTAGCTCGACATTCGATACTTCCCGGAGTGACACTTGCGATCTCCAACTTGGCCAGCGTTGTCTTGTATACACGCAACAGCATGAGTGAAGCCCTGCGCGACGATTATGTCAGGACGGCTTTGTCGAAGGGGGCATCAAGCAAACATGCGATTTGGCGTCATGCTTTGCGTAACGCCATGATCCCGACTGTGACAGTAATCGGCTTACGCATTGGCACGATGGTGGGCGGAGCCGTGCTGACGGAAACGGTCTTCTCTTGGCCGGGCATCGGTCGGATGATGTACGACGCGATTCAGGCTTTGGACTACCCGGTCTTGCAAGGTGGTTTCCTTCTCTTGTCAATTTCTGTCGTGGTAATGAATTTTATCACTGATATCGTCGTGGCTTGGCTCGATCCAAGGATAAAGTTGGGGGCAGATGCATGAACCGAAATCGTAGTTTCGTATACAAATTTAGTCGTAACCTAACCGGCATGATTGGGCTGGTCGGCGTATTGCTGATTCTGCTGACAGGATTGTTTGGGCCGATGTTCTTTGAGTATCCTGAAGGCTATTCTTCCGATATTCTGCTGTCGCCATCTTCGGCCCATCCTTTAGGGACAGATAATTTAGGACTGGATATTCTCTCACAGCTTGTTTGGGGAGCAAGAACCTCAATCTATGTCTCCTTCTTTGCGGTCTTGGTTGCGTTGGCAATAGGCATTCCGGTAGGTTTATTCTGCGGTTATTCCAGATCGGCAGCTAGCCATGTCTTGGATGCAGTCATCGACATCTTTCTGACCTTGCCGCAGTTACCTTTACAAATAATCACCGCAGCGATTGTGGGCCCATCGATTAACACGGTCGCTGTGATCATTGGTGTTTTCTCCTGGCCTTCCTTAGCCCGAGTAACGAAAAACGCCGCCTTGAAAGCACGCAATATGCAGTATATCGAGGCGGCGGAAGGCTTGGGATATTCACGAGCACGCATCATGTTTAAGCACCTGCTGATTAACATCACAGGCCCGATCACGGTCAATTCGACGATGATCTTGGCTTCGGCAGTTATTTCGGAGTCGAGCTTGAGTTTCTTGGGTCTGGGCGACCCAACCACTTGGTCTTGGGGACTGGTCTTGAAAAGAGCCTGGTCTAACAACGCCATCATTACATCACCAAATCCGTGGTGGTGGTGGATCTCACCCAGTATCTGCATCAGTATTTTTGTTATCTCATTCAACATGGTCGGAACAGCGATCAACGATATCTTTACGCCTAAAGGGCAAGACTAATATCTAGGAGGAAATATGTTTGATTTTATTATCAGGAATGGACTGCTGGTTGACGGTAGCGGCAATCCGGCTTATCGGGCCGACGTCGGTGTCAGAGACGACATTATTGTCGCAATAGGTGATCTCAGTTCCGCTGAAGCAATTGACAGCTATGACGCAGAGGGGAAGTACGTCATTCCCGGACTGATTGATCCGCATCTTCATGAAGAATGGGTGTGCATGGTCGACGGTCGCTATGGCTTTTTGCTAAAAGAGGGAGTGACTACGGTCGTCAATGGCAACTGCGGGCATTCAATTGTTCCCGGTCCTCTAGAGAATATTTTGCAATATTACTATGGCAACGGTCTCATGAGCGGCCCTCAGGTAGAAAAATATCTGAAGACTTTCCCACGCTGGGACGATTTCGCAGGCTATGCGGAGGCAGTCGCTTCTCGCGGTAGTAACGTGAATTTTGTTACACTCCTAGGCCACGGCACTCTGCGTTGGAGCGTGATGAACGGGGCGCATCAGCG
>CAYFTG010000002.1:136847-143283 GCA_964346175.1 uncultured Mageeibacillus sp. | reverse complement strand
GCCTTTGACCTAGTTCAAAAGGCTATTGAGGAAGAAGGCGTGCGTGCTCGTATCGACACGATTCCGGATTCACTGGGACACTGTACCAGCAAACCTCGTCTCCTGCAGTTTGTGATGGCCTTATCGGATGAACTCTTCGCTCAGGGTATCGAAGGAGTGAAGCGTGCGCTTAAAGATCCTGCCGGGCGTGAGATCATCAAGCAAGATGCTTACATTTTCGCCGGCGACAAGAGCAGCAAGTACATTATCAATTCAGGCGATCCGCATTTGGAAAACCGTTCTGTTGCGGATATTGCAGCGGAGCGGGGACAGGATCCTGATGAAACCATGCTCGACTTGCTCGCAGACGATGTTCCCTATACTTTCTGGATGAACGCTCCGGCGGCCAATACGCCGTCCAAGTTTGTCGATCACGTTGACACCATCGTCAACAACCCCTACGTCTGCGTCGGTAGCGACGAGATTATGGGCGACGTTGAAGATCCTTTTGACTGGTACGAGCTGCGCCGTCGCGGTTCCTTCCCTATCTTCACACAACGGTATTTGTCCAAGGGTGTCCCTTACGAAGAGATCGTGCGCCGCAACACGAGTATGGTCGCTGAACACTTTGGTATCCATCGCCGCGGACGTATCGCTCAGTCCTATTTTGCTGATCTCGCGGTTATTGATATAGAAAACTACAGCTACCCCGAGGTTGATCAGAATCACTACAAAAATCCTTTGCTTGAAGCATCGGGCTGTGACTTGGTTCTGGTTAACGGCGAAGTGAGCTTGCGCGACGGTCAAGTCGACAGGACTTTCGCGGGCCGTGTTTTGAAAAAGAATAATCCGGCCATTTAATGAGAATCTCTGATGGCAGATCTATATCGCCGTCTTAGATATTAGGAGGAAAAGAAATGAAAAGAACAAGAAAATATTTGGCACTCTTGTGTCTAGTATTGGTAGCCAGCCTCTTCTTTAGTGCTTGTGGTGGAGACAAGACAGAAACTCCCCAAACCAAGCCGAGTGGATCACAATCAAGTGAACCCGGTGCTAAGGAAACTGAAGGCAATGGAGCAGAAGATGATGTAGTCCGTCTTAATGTCGGTCTGTCATCGGCTCCGGTAAGTCTTAACACGTGGAGCAACAACGATCGCAATTCATCGTTGATAGCTTCGATCGCTATGCCGAGTCTGGTCAAAATCGACGACAATGGCAAAAAGGTCGGAGTATACGGCACAACTTGGTCATCGAACGACGATGCTACCCAGTTCACAGTTACTCTGCCGAGCGGCTTAGTTTGGTCCGATGGTGAGCCTTTTGATTCATCTGACATGAAATTTACTGCTGAATATTTGGTGGAAAAAGAATTCGGGTACAACGCCAGCATGTTTACGAATGTTGAGAGCGTTGAGACTCCGGACGAGCTGACTGTTGTTTACAACTTAAAATCTCCAGATGTCAACTTCTTTAACCAAGCCGGATTCTGGGTCAGCCCACTGCCGGAACAAGAATTTGCTGACGTAGACGATCCCATGAATCACAATTATAGTGGCGTCGGTTATGGACCTTTCTACATTGCCGAAGAAAGTCAGGGAGAGTATGTTCTGCTGAAGAAAAATCCTCACTACACTTTGACTGATGTAGCAATTGATGAAATTGTTTTCCGTGTTTACACAGATGAAAACACAATGGTTCTCGCCCTGCAGAATGGTGAGATAGATTGCACAGCCGACTATGTGAGCGTTGCTTCGCAGTCCCAGTTGTCCACTAATCCGGATATGGAATTTTTGTCGACCCAGTCGCTGGGCTATGGCTTTAGCTCTTTTTCACAATCTAATGAGCTTTTGCGTGATGTAAACGTCCGCATGGCGCTCTCCATGGGCTATGATCGCGACGCCATTTGCCAGGTTGCATACCAGGGTGGAGCGGTTCCTATGGAAACACCGGTTTCACCGGTCTGGAAAGACTTTGCAGCATCAGGCATTAAACAGCCCTCCTTCGACATCGAGGCCGGAGCCCAGCTCTTGGAAGAATCCGGTTACGTCGATAGTGACGGTGATGGCGTGCGTGAAAATGCTGACGGTGAAAAACTCGCGTTTGAGTTGATCTATCGTGCCGGTCTGGCTGCTGCTGATTCAGTGGTAGAGATCGTGCGTTCCAACCTTGCTAAGATGGGCGTTGAAGTTACATTGGTGCCTACTGATGCAGCAACCTTCTCAGCTAAGGTGACGCAAGGGCACGAGTATGACATCAGCTATAGCGTCTGGGGCGTTATTGATGACGTTGATACAGCTCTGCACATTATCTATGGCATGAATGAAACCTTGAACTTCATGGACTACAACGATCAAGAGATGGAAGATTTGCTACTCCAATCTCGTCAAACAGTGGAATATGAAGAGCGCGTCAAGATCATTGATGAGTGGCAGAAACTCTTCGTGGAAAGAATGCCTACTGTCAACCTTTTCGTTGCAACCAACACATTCGCAGTCAATACCTCGAATTTCAGCGGTTACACTTTGTCTCCCGGCAATAACGGAGTATTTGACGCAGATAACGTGGTAAAAATTACACCGAACAATTAATTTGCTCATTTTTACCTCTCGAGGCCTGGGCCGGCGGCGATGATTGCCGCCGGCTTCGGGCAGATAATAGGAGTATTTTATGGGAAAAAATAAAAAGTACGACGGCTATGTCGCGTACAGTTACTTAGACGAGCACGATTTTGAAAGATTCGAGCTCTGTGACGCTGATAAGACCTTTCCTTCTTATCTGATCCCGCTTTCAGAGGAAGAGGAAAGTCGCGTCGAAAAATTGGCAGCCGAGAACGTAATGATCTCGTTGCATGATCATCCGGTTTTGTTTCCGAAGAATATGGATGATGTGTTTGCGTTTAATCGCGAGGGCAGGCAGTCCTGCGCCTATGAGGCACTTTCTCGGAGTTATCTGGATTGTGTTTTTGATAACTTAATGGACGGCACTTGCACTATCCATTCAAAGGTGGGCTGGAAGTGGTCGGAAGTTTTGCAGGATCTGGGCGTGCGTCTGTGCGATCTCGAACAGCAGACTTATGCGATTCGCTGCAGTAAGGTCGAGGATATCTATCGTGCCTTTAATGAGGGCAAGATTGCTGTGGTTCCCGTGATTGAGGGGGCCGCTCCGATCGAGAATGAGCTGGATCGCATTGATATTCTGTACGGTTTCGGAGTGCGCCTGCTTGGGATTACTTATAGTGAGTCGAATGGTTTAGGGACCGGTCTCAAGGAAGACAGGGATGGCGGGCTGACTGCTTTTGGGCGTCAGGCTGTCAAGCGCATGAACCAGGTGGGCATGGCGATTGATTGCTCGCACGCTAGCAAGCAGACTACCTTGGATGTTGTGGAAGTTAGTGAGAAGCCGATTTTCCTGAGCCACATTGGCGCTCGCGCTTTGTGGGACAGCAAGCGTTTGGCTGATGATGAGGTGCTGAAGGCTGTGGCCGCTGCCGGTGGTCTTATCGGTATTGAGGCGGCACCGCACACGACGCTGACCAAGGCGCATCCTGATCACTCGGTTTATTCGGTGATGGATCACTTTGAGTATGTGAAGGATTTGGTGGGAATTGATCATGTCAGCTTCGGGCCGGACACCCTGTATGGGGATCATGTCGGGCTGCATCGGGCTTTTGCTGCGCATCTCTCTACTGGGGAGACTAAGGGCAATCGTGATGATTATGAAGAGGTCGACTATGTTAAAGGTTTCGAAAACCCAACGGAGGCTTCGCATAATATCGTTCGTTACTTGGTTTCGCAGAATTACTCGGACGAGGATATCGCGAAAGTAATGGGATTGAATACTATCCGCGTGCTCGAGGCGAACTGGGCATAGTGGCTGGCTGAGAGGCCGGCTGGGCGAACTGCGGGTCGGCAGTAGGCCGACGGTGGTAGGCCGGCGGTGGTAGGACCGACTGAGTTTTAGACTAATGTGTCAAACAAGTCATATTTTGTGCCAGGCACAGAATATGACTTGCTTTATGTGAGGTTACTATTTATGGGTGTAAACAAGAAGTACGATGGCTACCGAGCCTATGATTATCTGGAGAAAAATGTAGATTATCAAGCTTGGGAGATGCGAGAAGTTTTAGATGGTCGTACAGACTATTTGCTAGAGCTGAGTGCCGAGGATGACGCTAGAGCACGAGCTATTGCGCGTGATCAAATCGTTATTTCTCTGCATGAGCATCCTACCTGCTTACCGAAAGATTTATCACAAATTGTAGATTACACGAGAGAAGGCCGCGATGTTTGCGCCTATGAAAGACTTAGTCAAAGCTGCTATGACGTTGTCTTCGATAATATGCTCGACGGCACTACTCTGATCCGATCGAAGAACGGTTGGAAATGGGAGGATATTCTCTATGACATAGGCATGCGGCTATGTGATCTGGAGCATCAAAGCATGCTGATGCGTTGTAGGAGTATTGCTGATTTCGAGCTGGCTCGTGCTAGCGGCCGTATCTGTTTGATCCCTGCAGTCGAGGGGGCGGCTTTAATTGAAAATGAGCTGGATCGTATAGACGTCCTTTTTGGTTTTGGTGTCCGTATGATGGGGATTGCATATAGCGAGAGCAACGGTTTGGCAAGCGGGATTAAAGAAGAGCGTGATGGTGGTCTGACTGCTTTTGGCCGCGAGGCGGTGCGGAGGATGAATCAGGTCGGGATGGCGATCGACTGTTCTCATACTGCATATCAGAGTACCTTAGATGTAATCGCAGCCAGCGAGAAGCCGATCTTTCTGACTCATGTTGGTTCGCACACACTTAGCGCTAGTAAAAGGATGTTCCCTGATGAAGTGCTTAAAGCTTGTGCGGATAAAGGCGGTGTTATTGGAGTTGAGGCCGCACCTCATACGACGATTTCTGCTCAGCATCCGAGGCATAGTATTGAGTCGGTGTTTGATCATTTCGATCATCTTGTATCTGTCTGTGGGATTGATCATCTTGCTTTTGGGCCGGATACCTTATATGGGGATCATGTGGGTTTGCATGAGGTTTTTGCGAAGCATTTTTCCAAGAGTGATACGCAAACTTCGGAGTATGAGACAGTTCCTTTCGTAGAGGGTATGGAGAATCCAACAGAAACCTCTCATAATCTGATCCGCATGTTAATACGCCGTGGCTATAGCGATGACGATATTGAAAAAGTTCTTAGTGGCAACATTATTCGAGTGCTGAGTGAGGTCTGGCCACAAGTTATGTAAAGTGATTTGTCGTGCCTGGTTGATTTTCGTGCCAGGCACGAAAGTTGATCAAGCCAGTCAATTTCTGTCAAACAAGTTCAGTTCTGTGCCAGGCACGAAAGTTGGAGCTGATACAACAATATTTTGTTTGTGATCTTTCCCCTTTTTTAAAATTCAATGCAATAAAACAGCCTCCTCACCCGTTATTAGGGTAGATGGGTTTTGAAAGTTCTTAATTAGAAGCAGATCCTTTCTTCTAGGAATGAACTACACGCCCATCCTGAATGTACTCATACAGGAGAGAAGGAAGTGAAACAAGAGATCAATGCTTGAAGTAGCTATCCTTATTGTTTTACTAATCTCCTGCTGAATATTGAAAGAAAGAGGCTTTGAAAATGGATACTAATTATAGAAATGAAGAAGTCGCACACAAAGAAACGAAAAACTCCCGACGCTGGTTAAAGGTAGTAGCACCCATAGCTCTGGCTTTCGTGCTAATATTCGGTGTCTGGTTTGGCAGCAGCAACTACTCAACTGCAGCAGTAGTGGCATTTGACGTCAACCCCAGCATCGAACTTTCAGTTAACCGTGCAGAGAAAATCATCAAGGTGAATAGCAGAAACATGGAAGCCCATGAAGTCGTCGGCGATATGCGCTTAAAGGGCGTAAATCTTGACGTAGCCGTCAATGCGCTGATCGGTTCCATGGTGCAGAAAGGTTACATCACCGAGATGGATAACGCCATCCTGATTACAGTAAACAGTAAAGATTCCGAGAGAGGCGAGCAACTACAAGAGCGACTGAGCACTGAAGTTTCGTCTTTACTAAAAGGTCTCTCGCTCGACGGAGCCATCCTAGCCCAGACAGCAGATGACGATTTTGCCGAGGATTTAGCAGAAAAATACGGCATCTCTCGCAGTAAGGCTAGCCTGATAGAAAAACTGATCGCTCAGGACTCGACTCTCACTTACGAAGATGTGGTCGAATTGTCAATCAACGACATCAGCCTTTTGATCGAATCTCGACAGGCAGAAATTGAACAGGTAAAAACATCCGGTCATGCCAGCGAGAAAAAATATATAGGTTATGAAAGAGCCACAAGCATAGCCTTTAGCCACGCAGAAGTGAACGCAGAAGAAGTTAGAGAACTGGAAGTCGAATTGGATACGGATGATGGATATCTAATCTACGAAGTCGAGTTCAAACACAACAATACAGAATATGAGTATGATATCGA
>CAYFTG010000002.1:131388-136747 GCA_964346175.1 uncultured Mageeibacillus sp. | reverse complement strand
AATTGGGATGATGAAGAACCACTCTATCAGGGTGAAGCCTTCTACCGCGGACACAAGATCAGCTTCGAAATCCGAGCCTATGGTGGCGGTTTCTACAAGTGGGATCTAAGCGGCGGAGATGAGACCTGGGCGGAGAAGTACTACAATGTTCGCTAAGGAACTTGCCGCTTCAGCAGGAAACATCGAGTTGAAGCCACTTTGTATAGAATCCCGAGATTGCAAACAAAAACAGCAGCGCAGGGCCCTGCGCTGCTTGTCTGCACAGTCGGGGTGGAGATCAGATATGCAGACAATTGAAAAACATATAAGTAAACTAGCACTTGGCGACACAGCAGCTATGACCCCTCTTTATGAACGAACAAAGGGAGCTGTCTACGGCTTGGCCCTATCTATAGTGAAAAATTCTCATGATGCAGAAGATGTCATGCAAGACACCTATATTCGCATTTTTGAATCTTCATCCAGCTATAGCTCGCAAGGCAAGCCTCTGACCTGGATTTTGCGCATAGCTCGCAATCTCGCCTTGGATATAGTTCGGTCCAATCCGGCTAAGGAGCTGCCGCTAGAGGCAGACTGGATTCCTGATGCGGGCAGTGATTTTTCGGAATCTTCTCTCGACAAACTAGTCTTAAAGATGCTTCTATCACAATTAGACGAAGATGAACGTCAAATAGTGGTTTTACTTAGCGTTGAAAGGCTGAAGCATCGAGAGATCGCAGAGATTCTAGACATTCCGCTCGGAACTGAGTTATCAAAATATCATAGATCCTTAGCAAAACTCCGAGGACTATTGGAGGAAAAAACACAATGAGAGAAAACAATCAAATGATCGAGAATAGACTTAAGCGCGCAGTAGAAAATTCTGTTCCTGATGTTTTAGCTAACGTTCTCGAGCAAATTGAAGAAAAGCAAGCAGAAGTTAGTCCTGGAATAGCAGAAGTAAATTCTGAAGCTTCGGAACAGAAAGTTGACGAGCAAGGAAAGATCAAGGCTTTCCCGACTTGGAAACGCTGGCCTAAAGCGTTGGCTTCAGTTGCAGCTGCCTTGGTGATCGTGTTCGGGCTGTGGCTCAATTTGACCTACTCTACCGAGACCATGGTTGCGTTTGACGTCAACCCCAGTATCGAGCTCTCGGTCAACCGTGGAGAAAGAATTATTAAGATAAACCCACGCAATGGTGAAGCCTGGGAAGTGATCGGAGATATGGATCTCAAAGGCATAGATCTCGAAGTCGGTGTTAACGCCCTGATCGGCTCCATGGTTCAGAAAGGCTACATCTCTGAACTCAACAATTCAATCTTGATCACCGTTGACAGTAAAGATGATGGAAAAGGCGAAGAACTCCAGCATCGGCTCTCTTCTGAAGTAGGCAGTTTGTTGCGCAGCTTTTCCGTCGACGGTTCCGTGTTGAGCCAGACTTCCTCGCGCGACAGACATTTTGAGGAACTGGCAGAGAAATATGGCATTTCACCTAGCAAGGCTGCCTTAATTGAACAGCTGGTGGAAGCGGATCCCACTATCAGATATGAGGATGTGGCAAACTTGTCGATCAATGATCTGAATCTTTTGATCGAGGCACGCCAGCCGGACTTAGTCAAAGTAGATATTTCCGGACATGCCAGCCGCAAAGCCTATATCGGCATAGATGAGGCGAAGCGTATTGCTTTTGAACATGCCGGTGTGTCGGAGTCTTCTGTTCGCGAACTAGATATCGACTACGATTATTACGGCGGCCGTCTGATCTACGAGATTGAGTTCGAAGCCGGAGGCAATGAGTACGAGTTTGACATTGATGCCAGAAGCGGCACGATCCTTAAATATGAGACGGACTTCGACGACGATGTTACTAGACCCAGCTCAAACACGAACGGGTCCAACTCCGGCTCGACGAAACCTTCTACCAAACCGACGACAACGGCAAGTTCTTTGATAGGAAAAGCCCGAGCTGAGCAGATCGCTTTCCAGCACGCCGGCGTCAGCCGGAATCAGGTGCGAGATCTGGAAACAGAGCTCGACGACGATGACGGGCGCAGGTATTACGAAGTGGAGTTCGAGGTAGGCGATACCGAATACGAGTACGATATCGAAGCCTACACCGGAAAAATTTTGGATTACGAAATCGATTATGATGATTAAGAAATAATAATCTTTGAGATTTAGAAAAAGGTTGCTCCGAGATGGGGCAACCTTTTTTATGGGGAGGGGTTGTCCTGCCAAGCACGTCGCACCATCAGCGGTACATCAAACTCATCTTTTCCGTCATTCTCAAAACCTTGGCGAAGCCAAAACTGCCTGTAGGCTTCAGTCTTGACGTTGACTGTGTAATATTGTGCGCCGTCCGCTTTGGTATGTTCAAGGAATTTCTCGAAACAACGACTGCCTGTTCCTTGATTACGGAATTCCGGGAAGATCCAAAAATCGAGTATATAGCATTTCCCAAATGCGTCGCGGTAGATGGTGAAATGACTTGCGCCGACCTTCTTCTCGTTTTCGAAAAAATAAACTATGTGGTGTTCGTCTTTTTCCAGCAACATTTCTTCTCGGATCGCCCCACGATACACGGGGCCACGGTAGTATTCGCGATCACCGACGCCCCTGACCACGCCGAAAACGTCATTGATCATGTGCTCCCAATGCAATTTCCAGAAATCGTCAATTTCTTCAACGGAGATTTTTTTGATTTCGATCATCTTTATTGTCCTGTCTGTTTTTTGTAATTACGGCGCATCATGGCGGAAGCTTGGGTCAGACCGTGTTTTTCATAAAAACCTACGATTTCTTCGTCGCAGAGTAAATCAATCATATAGAAATCGTCGAGCTTTTGGATTGCGAGTCTCATGAGTTCGCTGCCGATGCCTTGCTTGCGGTAAGCCGGGATCACCTCTAGCAGGGGGATATAGGCTGAAAGCACGCCATCGCTGACGATGTTGATGAAAGCGATGATTTGCGAGGTTTCGTCGTCTATGGCCACGATAGATTTAAAACTATTCTTGAGGATCTTTCTGTGCGTCGTCTTATCCGGATGCTGTGGCCAGCCTTCGAAAAAACCGTCTGCCAGCTCAAGCTCATCCAGTGCCGAATAGTATTCTCGGTAGTGAATCATAATCCGTCCTCCGCTTTATTCTCCGATGATTTTGACTAAGACACGCTTGGGTCTTTTGCCGTCAAATTCTCCGTAAAAAACCTGCTCCCAGGTGCCCAGGTCGAGCCTGCCGTTTGTGACTGCCACGACAACTTCGCGTCCCATAATCGTGCGTTTGAGGTGAGCGTCCGCGTTGTCCTCGTAGCCGTTGTGATCGTATTGCTCGTACGGCAACTCCGGGGCCAGTTTTTCGAGAAAGACTTCGAAATCTCTGTGCAAGCCGGCTTCATCGTCATTGATGAAAACGCTCGCTGTTATATGCATGGGGTTGCAAAGCAGCAAACCCTCCTTGATACCGCAGTCGTACAAACAGTCTTCAATTTGCGGTGTGATGTTGATGAAGGCTCGTCGTGTTCTTGTGTTAAAGGTTAATTCCCTTCGAAACGATTTCATAATCTCCTCCTCGCTAGGTCCTCGGTGGAATGGGGTGGTGATGCGCTTGCTGTGGCTTAGGTTTACTTACACTCTTGAATCTAGTATATAGTCAATTTAGTTGATTTTCGTGCCAGGCACGAAAATCAACTTACGAGGCACAAATCAGCAAGAGAAAATTTTTACCTTACCAATAAAATGCACTCCGGATTCGTCATAGTTAGTGAAAGGGGTAATTACATGGATAATGAGACCTTGCAATTAAAGTTCTTGGCTTTACAAAATGGCGATATTGTAGCGTTTGAAGAAATCTACACTCATTTAAAAGTGCCGATGTATACGATCATCTTACGTATCACTCGTGATTGGTCGTTGTCAGAGGACATATTACAAGAGGTTTTTCTCAAACTGTATCAGTCGCCGCCCACAGCCCCGATCAGAAATCCTCGCGCATATTTGTTCCAGATGGCGCGCAATCTGGCAATTGATAACGTGAGAAAATTACCGCAGTACGCCGATTTGGAAAGTATAGAGAACGTTGTGTACAGCCCCGCTTACGATTTTTCAACGAAAATGGATATTGAAGATGCAATCAAGACCCTGACTTTGCAAGAAAATCAAATTGTGTCCTTACATATCAATGGTGGGTTTAAGTTCCGCGAAATTGCCGAAATAATGGACATGCCGTTGGGAACTGTTCTCTGGAAAAACCGAAAGGCAATGAAGCATTTACGTTCAATTTTATCTGGAGGTGCAATATGAAAATAATGAAAGTAATGATAAGTATAGTAGTAATTATGGCGTCTTTTTTCTTCGTCTCGACCGCCGCTTTAGCTGTTGAAACGCCAATTGACTCTGACCTTGTCAGTCCGGAGTCGGGCAGCAGTTACCCACAAATTGAAGCTTATGATGAAGAAAAAATCATAGATGACAAAAATGTGCTGCCGGAGAAAGCAGCTGATGGTGATATAGAAGGTGAGGAGCTTAGCCCTCTTTCTGATGGAAAGTTTGCAAAGATCACTGACTTGTATCAACACTGGGAAATGAACGGATACCCGGATTATGTCGGTTTTGTTTTTAGCACAGATGGTACAGGTAGCAATCTTACCGTTCTCCTCGTTGGAGATGTCGATGTTGCGGAAAAACAGATCCGAGGCATGTTGTTAAGTGATGCCGGCTTATCTTTTGGAAGGGCAGAATACTCTTACAATGAGTTGATAGCGGTTGCCGATGAAATTGCAGACGACAATCTTGCTGCAGGTGGGAAGTTTTATCATGTCGGAATTGGTTGGACAGAAGTAAACGGTGAGGTTTCCGGTTTCGGGCCTAGCGGAAAAGAACCGCGAATAATAGTTGGGGTAGATGAAAGTG
The DNA here is from genome assembly GCA_964346175.1 of uncultured Mageeibacillus sp. GTDB lineage: Bacteria > Bacillota > Clostridia > Saccharofermentanales > DTU023 > DTU032. The sequence continues at coordinate 131,862 of CAYFTG010000002.1, read as the reverse complement.
TTGCTGCTGAACAGACAGAAAAGTTAAAGCAAACTTATGGCGACATGGTTGTAATAGAAGTTAGTGATGAGCCTGTGCTCGATGTAGACCGAGTCCCTGATGAAAGCGGGCTTCCATGGCTCCTGATTCCTGCTTTGGCTATCGTAATCGGCGGTCTTCTGTTTTTGCTTTATCGCAGACAGTCGTCTCCTGCCATGCAAACGAATACAGGTTCTGTTGTAACAGGCTCAAGTAATGTGAGCAGGAAACAAGTGATAGAGGCAGTCAAAGACAGCGAAGTTGAGCCAAGTGAGGATGTGCTGAAATCTATCTTACATAAGATTGACGAAGATAATGACTAAGTTGATTTTCGTGCCAGGCACGAAAATCAACTTGTGACGTGAAACACACAAAAAAAGCCGCGCTAAGCGGCTTTTTTGCTTTTACTGAGATCAACTACCTTAACCGCATCAACCGCCCATCCTCAGCACTTCA
>CAYFTG010000002.1:89912-131288 GCA_964346175.1 uncultured Mageeibacillus sp. | reverse complement strand
AAGTCACATTCTGTGCCTGGCACGAAAATGAACCAGATTACTCGAGTCTGTCGCGGGCTGTGGACAACATGAGCTTGAGGCGGTTCTCCTGGTTGACTTTGCTGGCTCCGGGATCGTAGTCCACTGCGACGATGTTAATGTCAGGATTTCTTTCCTTAATGGGACGCATCATACCCTTGCCGCAGACGTGATTAGGCAGGCAACCGAACGGCTGAACGCAGACAATGTTTTTAATTCCACTATCAGCAAGCTCCAGCATCTCGGCGGTTAGCATCCAGCCTTCACCCATTTTGACGCCGGGGCTAATATAACCCTCGTTCAAAGCAACTACATGCTCGAAAGGACAAGGCGCATCAAAACTACCCTCTTCCTCCAAGAGAGCGATCAAGCCACGCTTTTTCTTACAGAGATATTTATAGGCAATCTTGCTGCCCCAAAACACGAGACCTCCACGACCATAGAACTTTTGATCGACGATGCCGTTGTAAGCACAATAAGTTAAAAAGTCAAGCAGACCCGGCGTAGTGACTTCGGCTCCTTCTTGATTGAGGAAATCGACCAGCCTGTTATTGCCCAACGGCGCATATTTGACATAGATTTCACCGACAATCCCCACCTTGACCGCATTGCGTTCTTCCTTCGGAATCTTAGCGAAATCCCTGATAATTTCACGAGAAATATCTTTACTATGACGCATGATCAGACTGCTGTCCGACCCGATACTGTCGCCCAAGCGCCTGATCCATTCATCTTCCAGAGCATCAGCCTCGCCGGCTGTGATCTCGTAAGGCTTAGTCTGATTGACCAAAATCCACAAGAGATCGCCGTAAAGAACCGCGTCCAACAAACCAAGCAACTGCTTGATACTGAGCTTAAAACCCGAATGGTCTTCCAAGTCAGAAAAACTGAATGAAATCACCGGCACATAATCAAAGCCTGCCTTGGCAAGAGCCTTGCGCAACAATGAAATATAGTTAGACGCGCGGCAACCGCCACCGGTCTGGAAGTAGATAAGAGCGGTCTTGTGCGGATCATATTTGCCCGACATCAAAGCGTCGAGAAACTGCCCGATCACCAGAATAGCCGGATAACAAGCATCGTTATGCACATAACGCAAACCCAGCTCCGTAATTTCCGGACCTTCTGTTTCCAGAAGTTCCATATGATAACCATATGTATTCATAAAATTACAGATCAGCTTGAAATGTGAAGGAAGCATGTTCGGCACCAAAATGGTGTAATCATCCTTCATCTCCTCCGTGAACTCTATATAGTACTTATTTGTTGCTGCCATCTTTAGCCTCCAATGCACCAATTAAGCTGCGCAGGCGGATGCGAACCGCACCCAGATTGCTGATATCGTCGATTTTTATCTGCGTATAAAGCTTGCCCCGGTTTTCCAAGATAGAGCGGACTTCGTCGCTGGTAATCGCGTCGACGCCACAACCGAAGGAGAAGAGCTGCACTAACTCAACATTCTCGTTTTGAGCAGCAAAAAGCGCAGCCCTATACAGCCGTGCGTGATACGTCCACTGATTGAGCACGCGCGTGTCGATTTTCTCCGCCAGATCACAAACGGAGTCTTCGCTCACGACAACAAAGCCCAACGAAGTGGCGAGTCGATCAATGCCGTGGCTAATTTCGGGATCCACATGATAAGGGCGTCCCGCCAAGACCAGAACTCTGTGATCATTTTCCTCGGCATAAGCCAGCGCAGCGCGTCCGGCCTGTCGCACTTCCTCTTTATATTCTTCAAAAGCCGAAAACCCGGCACGCACCGCTTTGCGCAGCTCAGATCTTGTGATAGTCGGATCAATCTCTTGGAGATTGCGATACAAGGTGCGCGTCAAAGCACGTTCGCTATTTATATTTAGATAAGGATAGAAAAACTTAGCCTCAGCCAGTGAATCCATATTCCCGTTGATGGTTTCGCCATAATAAGCGACGATGGGGCAGTTGTAATGATTATCGCCGGCTTTTTCATTCACGTTATAGGTCAGACTGGGATAAAAAATGAGATCAATTCCTTCATCAAGCAACTCTTCTACATGCCCGTGCATTATCTTCGCCGGATAGCAGATCGTGTCGGAAGGAATAGAAAACTGTCCCCGCTCGTAAGTCTCGCGCGTAGATAGTTTAGAAAAAACCACTTCGTAGCCAAGCTTTGTGAACAGCTCTAACCATAAGGGTGCCTGCTCATAAATGACCAAGGACATCGGAATTCCGATCTTGCCCCGAGACCCGGGTTTGCCCTGCATCTTCTTGTAATAATCGCGTTTCCATTCGTAGAGATTGGGCAGCTTCTTTTCGTCCTTCACGCCCAAAGGCCGCTGACACTGATTGCCTGAAATAAAACGGCTGCCGTCTGCGAAAGTATTAATAGTCAAACTGCAATTGTTCGAGCAAAACTTACAATTGCTGCTTCTCGACTTATGCGAGAAATTTTCCAATTGTTCCAGATCCAAGAGACTGCTGCTTTCACAATTGTCCATAGCATAAAGAGCCGCGCCGAAAGCACCCATCAGGCCGGCGATGGCCGGGCGTACAACGTCGCGTCCCATTTCCAGCTCGAAAGCACGCAAGACAGCGTCGTTGAGCAAGGTGCCGCCCTGGACGACAATATGCTCTCCCAAATCGTCAGGAGAGGCAGCGCGGATGACTTTGTAGATGGCGTTCTTGACTACGCTGATGGAAAGTCCCGCGGAAATATCTTCAATCTTGGCGCCGTCCTTTTGTGCCTGCTTGATTGATGAGTTCATGAAAACCGTACAACGAGAACCGAGGTCTACCGGTGATCTGCTTTTGATTCCGACTTGGGCGAACTCGTCCACTGCGAAACCCATGGAATGAGCGAAGGTTTCTAGGAAGGAACCGCAGCCGGAGGAACAGGCTTCGTTCAGCATGATAGAATCGATGGCACCGTTTTTGATATAAAAACACTTAATATCCTGGCCGCCGATATCAAGAATAAAGTCGACTTCAGGCTCGAAATGTTGGGCTGCCGTAAAGTGGGCAATAGTTTCAACCAGACCCATGTCTGCCCGAAAAGCATTTTGAATCAGAGCTTCGCCATAACCTGTAGTTGCAACACCGCAGATTTCGATGCGATCGGCGCAAAGGCTTCTGATCTTTTTCAACTGCTCCAAGACGATCTGCACCGGGGAACCCTTGTTGACGTCATAGTAACTGTAAAGTAGCTCCTTGGCTTCAGAAATCAAAACCAGCTTCGTGGTTGTGCTGCCGCTGTCTATGCCGAGCCAAGCCCGGCCAGTGTATTCTTCAATCGGAAAACTTGCGACCGTATGTTGGGCGTGACGATCATGGAAGGTCGCATACTCCTCATCGCTATTAAATAAGGCTGTAATATGCGCTCTTTCTTCAGTTTTATGTTGGCTGCCTTCGACGAACTTTTTCACCATTTCCTGATAAGATATCGCCTCGTTGGCTGCACTGTAAATGGCCGCACCGCGCGCTACCGAAAAGCGAGCGCAATCCGGTAGATATCCGGTTTCTTCGGTCAGGTCCAGTGTTTCACGGAAGCGGCGGCGTAAACCCTTGCAGTAATACAACGGGCCACCGAGGAAGATGACCTTGCCTCCGATGGAACGCCCCTGAGCCAGTCCCGTGATGGTCTGGCTGACCACCGCCTGATAAATAGAATTAGCTACGTCGCTTTTAGTCGCGCCCTGGTTGAAGAGTGCCTGCACATCCGTCTTAGCAAAAACCCCACAGCGTGAAGCGATCGGATACAAACGTGTCGCTTCGAGTGAGGCCGCATCCATCTCTGCGATGCTCATGTCGAGTAAAGAAGCCATCTGATCAATAAAGGCGCCGGTGCCGCCCGCGCAGGTACCGTTCATACGGGCGTCGGTGCCGCCTTCAAAGAACAGTACTTTAGCATCTTCGCCGCCCAGCTCAATGACCACGCTGGCATCAGGTAGATCGCGTTGGATAAACTGACCTGTGGCGTAGACCTCCTGTACAAAGGGCAAGCCGGAAGCTTCGGACACACCTAAGCCTGCAGATCCGGAAATGGCCATAGTAAAAGGCGCCTCTTCTAGAAGCGTCTGAATGGACTCGAGCATTTCTAAAGTTGTTGCTAAAGCTTCAGAGAAATGTCGCTCATAGCGTTCGTATACAATTTTGTCATCTACCGTGAAAACTATCTTGGCTGTGGTTGAACCGATGTCGATACCCAGAGCACGGTTGCATTTATTTATATTCATGTATTTCCAGTCTACTTCAATGACGGTAATCTCCCATCACCAATTATAAGAGGCTCTGACGCAAGTGTCAAAATATAAATATAGGCCTGTCAATTGAAACTAAATGATGTAGGATGAGGAGGTGAGTTATTGGACGTTTTTCTTAATAGTTTTCAAAATAAGTGCCATCACCTTTGGTGGTGGTTACACGATTGTGCCTGTCCTCAAAGATGAATTCTGCAACAAAAGGCAATGTGTCAGCGAAGAAGAGATGCTGGACATTGTTGCCTTAGGGCAAAGCGCTCCCGGCCCGATTGCCGTCGGCGTGTCTCTGCTCTTAGGCTACAAGTTGAAAGGCCGTGGCGGGGCGCTTCTGGGCGTTCTCGCTGCTATCTTACCGCCGATCATTTTGATCTCGATCATCTCCTTCTTTTATGAAGCCTTTGCCTCCAATTATTGGGTGCGCGCGGCTCTGCGCGGTATGAGCGGGGCCATAGCTGCTGTGATGCTGTTGGCGGTTGTCTCCATGGCCCAACAGGTCCTGAGAAAACACAAAGTATTTTCACTGATTCTACTTGTGGGTGCCTTTGCCCTTGCTTGGTTCACGAGTATAAACACCGCAGTCTTGATCCTCATGTTTGCCTTGATCGGCATTGTGGTTTTTTCGTTGAAAGAGCAAAAAGAAAAAGGTGACGCATCATGATTTTGTGGGAGCTGTTCCTAGCTTTTCTGGAAGTCGGAGCGACGGCCTTCGGTGGAGGCTATGCGGCCTTGCCGATTATTCAAGACGTCATAGTGGAGCGTAACCACTGGCTGACAATGACGGAGATGACTGACGTCCTTGCTCTATCACAAGTGACCCCGGGGCCGATCGCGATCAATTCGGCCACCTTTGTCGGCTTAAAACTGGCAGGCATTCCCGGCGCGATCATTGCCTCTATTGCCACGGTGCTGCCGCAGGTGCTCCTGCTCTTTATCTTCAGCGCATTTCTTTTTAGTGGTCGCAAGTTAACTTTAGTTGATCGGGCTCTCGGTGGATTGAGGCCGGGTGTTGTCGGACTGATTGGAGCGGCCGCATTGAGCGTCGTGATCACGTCGGTCTTCGCGGGCAGCGCAATTATGGGCTTGGATATCATAGCCCTTGCAGGCTTTTTGGTCGCATTAGTACTACGCTATGTGAAGCTGGATGTATTCACCGTGGTAGCTCTAGGTGCCCTAGTGGGTCTGCTCGGTGGCGTGGCAGAACGTTTCTTGGCCTAAAATCAAGCTAGAGTTGGAAGTTTTTATACTACACGGAGAATATTGAAATCTTATTAACGGCTCGTGTCATAAACGGAAATTACAACTTGGTGTAAATCATGTAAAATGTTTATGAGTTTCGTGACTTTGACTAATCAAGCATTCGCCAAAGTTAGCCATGGAGGTAAAAATGAAAGTTATTTGTGTAGAGAACGATCAGGCCGTAGGCATAGAAGCGGCTCGTTACATTTCAGCGTTAATTCGGCTCAAGCCAAACTGCAACTTAGGTTTAGCCACAGGTACGACCCCCATCTCGACCTACAATGAATTGGTGCGGATGCACTTAGAAGAAGCTTTGGATTTTTCTCAAGTGTCAACCTTCAACCTCGACGAATATATCGGCTTGGGAGCGGATCATCCTCAGAGCTACGCCTATTTCATGGACAAGTACCTATTATCCAAAATTAATATTAAGAGGGAGAATACTCATATCCCGAATGGCAAGACTCTCTCTGTAAACAAAACTTGTACTGACTATGATAAGAAAATTGAAAAAAGCGGTGGACTTGACCTCCAGCTCTTGGGAATTGGCGTCAACGGTCATATCGGCTTTAATGAACCGGGCAAAATTGTGGCCGAGACACATAAAGTCGAATTAAGTGAAGAGACGATCGATTCTAATAGCCGGTTTTTTGAGAAGAAAGAAGACGTGCCCCGGACAGCAATCACTACCGGAATGCGCTCCATCTTGAATGCCAAACACGTTCTCTTGCTGGCCATAGGGGAGGCGAAAATCAACGCGATTCACGCTTTAATCCATGGTGAGATTACAGCTGATGTGCCTGCGTCTCTCCTGCAATTACATCCTAGAATGACAGTGATAGTTGATCGGGCAGCAATGGGCGAATCAAGTTTCCCTCACTCGCTGTTCTCTTCTGATTAGGAGGATTTAATGAGTTCGACAATTCTCGTCGTTGATGACGAACAAAATATTGTAGATATACTAAAATCCAATTTGGAGCGAGAGGGCTATGAAGTTCTAGTTGCATTCGATGGAGAAGATGCCGTTGAAATGTGCAAGACGAAAAGTCCTGATCTAGTGTTGCTCGACTGCATGATGCCGGGTATGGACGGTTTTGACGTCTGTAAAACTATCCGCCGAAACTCTAATGTGCCGATAGTGATGCTGACCGCTAAAAGCGAGGAACTGGATAAGGTTCTGGGTCTGGAGTTGGGAGCGGATGACTATATTACGAAGCCTTTCAGCGTGCGTGAGGTGCTTGCCCGAGTGAAAGCTCAGCTGCGCCGCGTAAATATTCAAGAACGCGAAATGCAGATAAAGGACGAGGTAGTCATCTCGATCGGCGACATAATGATCGACAAAGATGCTTATCAAGTCTATGGTGCCGGCAAGCCGCTGGAGCTTACTTTGCGAGAGTACGAGTTAGTCTTGTTTTTGGCGGAACATGCCGGTCAGGTTTTTACCCGCGAGGAATTGCTGAATCATGTTTGGGACTACGAATACTACGGTGATGCGCGCACAGTTGATGTCACAGTTCGTCGAGCCCGTGAAAAGATCGAGCCCGATCAAGATAATTTTCAATATATCTTGACCAAGAGAGGTGTTGGTTATTATTTCGCAAAAGAAGTAGAAACCAGCCTTGACTAATTAAGTGGTTCAAGCTTGACAGATGGAACTCTTTCTTTACATTCTAATAGCAGTGGTGGCGACCATGCTCTTAATGACTGTGGTCTTTCGCTCCTTGCTGCGCAGGTATTCAGAGAAGAAAGATCAGGGCTTCTTGCGAACGATTAATCATATAGCTAAGGAGAGGGCAGAAGCGAACGCAATTTTGGCTTCGCTTTCCATCGGCGTTGTCGCCTACGGCAGCGATCATCGCCTGATCGCCACGAATGATTTGGCGCAGGAAATGTTGAAATTTGTCCCTGATACCATCGATGCCTTTCTTAACCATTACGGTAGCGAGAACGGGATGCGTGCCGCCTTCCTTATTCGCTCTAGCGAAGTGAGCGGCATCTATGAGCGGGATAATCGTGTATATCAGATTAAGTGTGAGCCGCGACATCTTGATGGCTCCGCAAATAGGTTTGCCGGCCACGTCATCATGATCCAAGATGTAACAGAATCAACACGTCTGGAAGAAGAACGCCGTGCTTTCGTAGCTAACGTTTCGCACGAGTTAAAAACACCCTTAACCACAATTAAATCTTATACAGAAACCCTCTTAGACTGGGGCCTGGAAGAAAAACCGCAAGAATCAGTGCGTTCGGATCTCGTCCGCATATATGAGGATTCGCTGCGCATGGAATCCTTGATAGCCGACCTTTTATTGCTTTCCAGTATCGACAGTAAGGCGCACTATATGAACGCCAGGGTCTTGGATATGGGTAGCCTTTGCCGTCAGATCACGGAAAGGCTGCGCCCTTCTGCGGAGGACAAGAATCTAGACTTCGGCTGTCTGGTGCTGCCTGCTTCTGCGCTTGTCTTTGGTGATGCCAACTCTATAGAACGTATTGTTACGAACCTACTTGTTAACGCGATTAAATATACGCCCACAGGCGGCAGGGTTCAGGTTTCAGTCGGCAACATTGCTGAAGATATTTACGTCAAAGTTAAAGATAGCGGCAACGGTATCCCGGCCGAAGAACTCCCCAACCTGTTTGATCGTTTTTACAGAGTGGACAAGACAGGATCACGTCAGTACGGCGGTACAGGTTTAGGCCTGGCAATCGCGCACGAATTGACGGAATTGCATCACGGGCGCTTGGAAGTCGAAAGCCAAGCGGGAACAGGTAGTGCTTTCACATTGTTCCTACCGCGTGCAGATCGCTATTTAATACAAATTTTCTTACGTTTAGTGAACAATGATCAAGTGGATGATATACTAGGCAAGGCGGCGGCGCAGACTCTGTCGAAAACTCTCGCTGACAGCGATTGGGAAGTTGCAACGGGTCCTACTGCCGACCGCAAGCATTTAATGCATGTGCTTGAAAAAATCGGACAAGAAGTAAACAATAAGATGAAAATAATTTAACTTGAGGGAATAAATTGCGTACTTATCATATAGAAGGTGGCTATCGCCTTTCAGGAGATGTAATTATAGGTGGATCTAAAAATGCGGCTTTGGCTATTATTGCGGCAGCGATGGTTGTCGACGGCCCCTGTTTTATTAAGAACCTTCCTGAAATCAGAGATATAGATACTTTATTGACCATCTGCGCAGACCAGGGCGCCGAGGTTGTGCGTGAGAGCAAGACCTGCGTCAGAATCGATCCGCGCAAGATCAATACACACGAGGCGATGCAGCCTTTAATGGAAGCTATTCGCGGCTCCTATTATTTATTAGGAGCGCTTTTGGGGCGCTTCGGAAAAGTAAAGCTGCGCATGCCCGGTGGCTGCGATTTTGGCAGCAGACCGATCGATTTACATCTAAAAGGTTTTCAGGCTCTCGGAGCAAAGACAGAAGTTTCCCACGGCTATGTCACTTGTGAGGCTGATAAGCTGATTGGTGGCAGCGTTTTCTTAGATACGGTCAGCGTTGGTGCCACAGTCAATATAATTCTGGCGGCAGTCAAGGCGGAAGGGAAAACTGTGATTGATAATGCTGCTCGTGAGCCGCACATTGTAGACTTGGCCAACTTCCTCAACGCCATGGGTGCTGACATCCGCGGAGCCGGTACAGACGTGATCCGAATTCAAGGTCGCCCCTTTTTGCCTGCTAATCAGGAATATGCGATTATTCCCGACCAGATTGAAGCCGGTACTTATATGATGATGGCTCCGCTCACAGGCGGCGACATCACGGTCTTAGATGTTATTCCCAAACATATGGAACCTCTCTCTGCCAAGCTCAAAGAAATGGGAGCAGAAGTGGAAGAGGGTGAAGAAAGCATCCGTGTTTCTCTTCCTGCAGGCCGGAAATTGAAGGCCAGCAGTTTCAAAACAATGCCTTACCCCGGTTTCCCGACCGACCTGCAGCCGCAAGCTGTAGTCTTGCAATGTGTGGCCGAAGGCACCGGTCGTATGTTGGAAAATGTCTGGGAAAACCGCTATCAATATATTGACTATCTGCGCATGATGGGGGCCAACATTCTCACCTCGGGCAAACTAGCTGTTATCCAAGGTGGCACCAAACTCACTGGATCCAAGCTAAGAGCCCGGGATTTACGAGCGGGAGCTGCAATGGTCATGGCCGCTTTAGCAGCTGAAGGCACTTCCGTAATAGAGGAAGTTGAAAAGATCGAGCGCGGTTATGAGTTTTTCGTGGAAAAAATGCGCAAAATCGGAGCCGAGATCAAAGTCGTGGAGAACAACAGAATATGACATGTTTCGGCGTTTCTCTGCGTTCGGGTAGCAGCGGCAACTCAACTTTTATTCGCACGGAATCTGCTAGTTTAGTCATCGATCTGGGACTTAACGGTAAGCGTTTCGCAATGGCTCTTGATGAGTTTGATCAAGATCCCAATCAGGTTGACGCGATTTTGCTGACGCACGAACATATAGATCATATTTCCGGTGTCGGTGTCGTTATGCGTCGCCACAAGATACCGCTGTACACGACCCTGTCGACCTTTACTAAAGCGGAAGCGCAGTTGGGTAAAATCGACTACGATTTGGTGCACTTGATTGTACCCGGCAATCCCTTTACTATTCGCGATACTGAAGTTATGGCTTTTCCCACTTCACACGATGCCGTGGATCCGGTAGGTTTTCGCATTATTTCGAAGCATGGAGATGTGGGTGTGATGACTGACGCCGGGGAATTTAACGAATACGCACGCGAAAACCTTAAAGGTTGCAAGCTCGTATTCCTCGAATCCAATTACGACAAGGAAATGCTCTGGAACGGTGACTATCCTTATCCGCTGAAAGTTCGTATAGATGGCCGCTCAGGTCACTTGTCAAACATGGAGGCAGCGCAGGCAGCGTGTTTTTTATTGGATCACGGCACCGAAGCACTGGCTCTGTCACACCTCAGTCAGGAAAACAATTTACCTGCTCTGGCTTTTGACACTGTCAAGAATGCTTTGGAGGAAATCGGAGCTCAAAACGAAAAGGACATCCGCATCCGTGTCTCCGAACGCTACAGATGTTCAGCGCCTTTTGTATTAGAATGATTTCTGAACACCCTACACCCTTGGATTAATTTAGGTAGAATAAGCGTAATAGATATGGCTAATGAACGTTGGTTGATTGTCGGATTAGGCAATCCCGGAAAAAGATATGAAAATACTTGGCACAATCTTGGTCGCCTAGCCCTGCATACCTTGGCGCGACGCCACCGCCTGTCCGTAAACAAGATCCGCTTCAAGGGCTTAAGCACGGAAGGGCTTATCTGCAGTCAGCAGGTGTTACTGCTGGCACCTGAGACATTTATGAATCTCTCCGGCGAGAGCGTACGCGCTGCAGCTGATTATTACAAAATTCCCGAAGAAAATATTATCGTTCTCTATGATGACATCGACCTTGATGTCGGCATGCTTCGCATCAAGGAACAGGGAGGCGCTGGCTCCCATAAAGGGATGAAATCGATCATCTCCCACTTGCAGAGCGAAAACTTTCCCCGCATCCGTATCGGTATGGGACCTCGACCCCTTGGGGATATGGTAGATATTGTTTTGTCAAAAATACCTAAATCAGATCAAGAACTTGTACAACGGTCTCTCGACGCCGCTGCCGATTGCTGTGAATTGATTATTCAAGGCAAGATCTCTAAGGCACAAGAGCGCTATAACCAAAAGAAAGAGCTTGATTAATGCAGTCTGTTCAGCAAGACTCTCTTGAAATCCTGAACCTGATTAAAAAAGAAAAAACACTGTCTCAAGCCGGCGAGCACCTCAGAGCCGGGCGCTCAGTGAATCTTTTCGGGCTGTCTGATCCTGCCAAGCTCTGGTACGCGGCTACTGTGCAGAAAGAATCCGGCAGACCCTTGGTGCTGCTAGTTCCGGATGAAGCCCGCGTCCGCGTAGTCGAAGAAGAGCTTAAGGAGATTCTGGCTGCAGAAAAAGCCCAGGAATCTTCGATCCTCAGCTTCAGGGCACGTGAATGGACTCTCTACGATGCCAGGGCAGCCAGTAGGGAAGAGGAAATCTTCCGCTTGGCTACACTGGATTTGATCCGCAAGCAAAAATTTAATTTCTTAATTGTTAGTGCCGAAACTCTCCTGCAAAAACTGATCAGCCCGGATCGCTTATCTCGTTTCAGCCTGGAGTTCCGCCAGTCAGAGCAGATCGAACCCGAAGAGCTCGAGCGCAAGCTGCTTTTGGCTGGCTTCGAACGCGTCGGTCGCGTCGAACGGCCCGGTCATTTCGCCCGCCGTGGCGACATTATCGATATTTACCCTTCGCAGATCAACCATCAGTTTGTGGACGAGAATCCTTGCCTGCGGCTTTCCTTTTTTGACATTGAAATTGATGAGATCAAACGCTTTGATCCCGAATCGCAACGTTCCAGCGACTATTTGGCTGAGGCGCAGATTACGCCCGTGCGCGAGTGGCTCCTCATGCCGGAAGAGCGCGAAGAACTGGCGGCTAGGGTTTTGACGCACACAAAAGACAACGTGCTGGATGCACGTCGCCGCAGCCTGGATCGCGACACAATCGCCAAGATTGAGCGTATGGGCAGGAGCGATGCTGAACGAATTACGAACGGCATCTTTTTCCCGGCTCAGGATCGCTGGATGCCCTTAATGTCTGAGACGACTGCCACCCTGCTAGATTATCTGGACGCTTCTACCCCTCTCTATTTAATGGACGAATATAGCGAGGTCAAGACGGTCATGTACCAGTCCCAAGCCGGCTTTTATTCTCGTCTGCAGTCGCTGATCGAAGGCGCAGAAGCTCCCGGTATTGCTGAATACTTACAACGGCCGGCAGTGGAGGTGCTGGAGGAGCTGCAAAGCGCCGGAACTTGGCTGTCTCTGGGTCGGCTGCCTACTGATGACAATAAGTTCCCGCAGGCGGAAAGACTCGACGTGGATTGCCGGGTGGCTGATCGCTACCGCGGCCGCAACGAACAGATGGCGAGCGATTTGCAAGAGCATCTTGCTGCTGGCGGCAAGGTATTCATGTTAGCCGGTAGTACCGAGCGCAGTGAGCACCTGCGCAGCTTTGTCAATGAATACCAGCTCAGCGCTGTAGAAATATCCGAGCTCAAACTGCCCCGCGGTTTTATTCTGCCGCAAGCTGGTTTGTTCCTCTTGGGCACTGAGGATATTTTCGGCGTAAAAAAGACCCGCACCACGCGCAAACGACGCTCGAAGCGTGAGGTTTTTTATCAAGACCTAGTCCCCGGATCACTTGTCGTGCACGAAGATCACGGCATCGGCCGCTTTGAAGGTACTGAAACCATCCGGACTTCAGACGGCGCACGCGACTATCTGCACATTAACTATGCTGATGGCGATTTGCATGTGGCGGTTGATCAATTTGATCTGCTCTCTCCCTATGTCCATGTCGGTGAGGCCAAGCCGAAGTTGTCACGCCTAGGCGGTACGGAGTGGCAGCGACAAAAGGCGCGGGCTCACGATTCAATCAAAAAGCTGGCGACAGATCTGGTTGCTCTCTATGCCGAGCGGCGGGCTCGCCGCGGGCATGCCTTCTCTACGGATACGCTCTGGCAGGAGGAGTTTGAAGCGCTCTTCCCCTATGAGGAAACCGAGGACCAGTTGCAGGCGCTGGAGGAGATCAAGGCGGACATGGAATCTCAGCGCATCATGGATCGTCTCATCTGCGGAGATGTCGGCTTCGGCAAGACGGAGCTCGCCTTCCGGGCCATGTACAAAGCAGTAGGAGACGGCTTTCAGGCAGCGCTCTTGGCACCGACGACCATACTGTGCAAGCAGCACTACGAAAACCTGAAAGAGCGTCTGCGAGATTTCCCCGTAACTGTGCGTGAGATGAGCCGCTTTGTTTCGCTGAAAGAACGGCGCCAGACCGTGGCCGATTTGAACAAGGGCACGGTAGATATTGTTGTGGGCACACATCGCCTTCTCTCTCAGGATGTGAATTTTAAAAAACTGGGCCTTCTAGTTATCGACGAAGAGCAGCGTTTCGGTGTGGATCACAAGGAAATTATCAAGGCTAAACACCCGACCGTGGATGTACTTTCTCTAACCGCGACACCGATTCCCCGTACGTTGCATATGTCTTTGTCCGGCATCCGCGATATTTCTCTCTTGGAAGAAGGGCCGGAAGATCGCCGTGCCGTTCAAACTACGGTTATTGAATACGATGAAAAGCTGGTGATTGACGCGATCAGGCGCGAGCATGCGCGACGGGGCCAGGTTTTTTACCTTCACAATCGTACGCGTTCGATCGATCGCAAGGTGGCGGAATTGCAGGAAAAAATGCCTGGTCTTCGTTTCGCAGCGGCACACGGGCAGATGGATGAGCGGCAGCTGGAGAGGATCATTACTGACTTCATTAATGGTGAGTTTGATGTGCTCGTCGCAACCACGATTATTGAGTCGGGGATCGACATGCCGAATGTTAATACGCTCATAGTTGAAGACGCGGACCGCCTCGGTCTGGCGCAGCTCTATCAGATTCGCGGGCGCGTGGGGCGGTCGGGACGTCAAGCGTATGCGCTGATTACGTACCGGCCGGATCGGGCTTTGAGCGAACAGGCGCAGAAGCGTTTGCTGGCGATAAGAGATTTCACCGAGCTTGGTTCGGGCTTCCAGATTGCTTTGCGGGATCTGGAGGTGCGCGGAGCCGGCAGCCTTCTCGGCGGTGAGCAGAGTGGACACATGGAGAGTATCGGCTACGACCTCTATACGAAGATGTTGGATCAGGAGATAGAGGAGCTGACAAGTGAAGAACCGGCCAAGAAACGAACTGAGACGGTGGTGGAGCTGCCTGTTGATGCGGGCCTGCCGCCTATGTACATCTTGCTGGATGAGGAGCGCCTCAATCTTTATCGCAGAATTGCTGCGATTGACACTGTTGTTGATTATCGTGATGTGCTTGATGAAATGATCGACCGCTATGGAGAACCGCCGGCTAAGGCGCTGGCGCTGCTGGATATTTCCTTTATCAGGGCTTTCGGGGAACGGGCCGGTTTTAGTCGTATCCGGGGTCGCGGCAGAGATATAGAGCTATTGATTGACGAGGAAAACGGTGCCGACATGGAACTGATTGCTGCGCTTATGGCGGCTGAATCGGGTCGGCATAAGCTGGTTTTTAACGCCGGGAAGCGTCCCAATATTATGGTGTGGGAGGCAGCTGCTGATGATCACAAAACCGCTGCAATTTTACGTAATCTCTTTGCTCAGGCGGACGAGAAGGGCAGAGAGTAGTGCTGCCTAGCTGAGTGATCTAGGCAGCTTGTAGGCGGCTGTGAAACGATCGCTATTGGGTGTGTTGCTTAGGTCTATGTGCTGCTGCGATTTATCTGGATTTATTTATTCGATAACAGTCACCAGCTCTTCTAGACTTTTGCGCTCCGTATGTTTTTTTGCCGGTCGTGAGGCTTCGCTGGGATAACCGACAGCTAGGGCCAAGATGGGATATTCCTCTTCGGGCAAGTTCAGACCGACTTGCAGTTCAGTGACATCGAAGGCGCAAATCATGCAACTTTTTAGTCCGAGATCTTCTGCCTCTAACATGATATGTGTCCCGACTATGCCAATATCTAGTTCGCAGGCGTTGAAAGAGTCCTGCTTCCTGACCCAAGCTTCTTCAGCGACTCCGGTGATGACAATATGTACCGGAGCATTGAAATTGGAAATAATGGCTTGGCCTTTTTCTCCTTTAAGAAGATAAAGCCTGAAGGCCTGCCGATTGGAAGCGGTAGGCGCGATTCGGGCTGCTTCAAGTAGGAGCTCCAGCTTTTCATCTTCGACTGTTTTGTTCGGATCAAAGCGCCTCTCAGAGTAACGACCTTTTAATAAATCCAGTAAATTTTTCATTGTCTGTCCTTTCTTTAACAGCTTCAAGTATATAGTCTGCTTGTTTGCCTAGCACAAAGGCTTTTGTTATATTTATGATAGAGTTTAAAGGTAATCAAATTATACACATAAGTAGTATATAAAAATTAAGGAGGATTTTATGTCATTAAAAGGAACACAAACAGCAAAAAACCTGATGATTTCTTTTGCCGGTGAAGCTCAGGCTACTTTCCGTTACAATGTGGCGGCAAAGCAGGCAAAAGCGGAAGGCTACGTCCAGATTCAGAACATTTTTGAAGAAACCGCCCGTAATGAGGTGGAACATGGTAAACGCTTCTATAAGTTCTTGCGTCAGGATTTTGAACCCGATGAGGCAGTAAATGTCAATTGGGATTATCCGGTAACCTATGCCAATACGGTCGAGAATTTGAAGAGCGCCATCAATGGTGAGCATGCCGAGGCTCATCAAATGTATCCTGATTTTGCAGATTTAGCTGACGAAGAAGGATTCCCCGAGGTTGCTTATGTCTGGCGTGAGATTGCTGAAGTAGAAGAAGCCCATGAGACTCGTTTCCGCAAGCTGCTGGAAAATATTGAGAATGACCGTGTCTTCACTCGCGATGAAGAAGTTCTCTGGAAGTGCAATAACTGCGGCTATATCCATAAGGGCATGTCGGCTCCTGATCTCTGCCCCGCTTGCGCTCATAAGCAAGAGCATTTCGAGCTTTTCGTCGAAACCTATTAAAACTTAGCAAGCTGAGATCAGGCTAAGTTTAATAAAATGTATTAAAGCCTCCGGGGGCTCCGGAGGCTTTAGTTTTTTGGCCTTGTTATTTGTTTTTGGCTTTACTTTTGCTGATCGCTCCGTCTAAGACCATGCCTACATACATAACAGGATCCCTTACCACTGAGTGCAGCGGCGAATAAGCTAAGTCGAGGTGGAAGAGGTCGCCGACTTTCGCTCCGAAAGTCATAGCGGTGACAAGTACGTCCATGCGTTTGGAAACACCTTCTTTGCCAATTATTTGAACGCCCAAGAGTTTTTCTGTGTCGCGGTCAGCGATGGCCTTGATGTGCAGGGTTTCATTTTTGAGGGCGGAAATTCGATCCGGCGACATAACGATGTTAGCGATTTCAATATCGTAGCCGGCCGCGCGGGCTTGAGATTCGTTTAAGCCGCTTTTTGCCACATTGAGGCCGAAAACTTGGAAGATTCCGGTTCCGACTACACCTCGGAAGCGGAGCTTGCCTCCGGTAACAACATCGCCGACGATGCGCCCTGTCTTATTGGCGGTAGATCCTAGAGGGAAAAAGCTTGGTTTTTGTGTAATCAGATTAAAGTGCTCAATGCAGTCGCCGCAGGCGTACACGTTGGGAGCGCTGGTTTGCAAAAATTCGTTGACTGCTATAGCGCTGCTCTCTCCTATTTTGATACCTGCTTCTCGGGCCAACGAGACTTCTGCTTTGACTCCGGTAGCAACGATGACAATATCGCCCGGAATTTCCTGCCCATCGGCGCTAAGGACGTGATTTGTCGTGATTTCTTTGGCCTGAGCTTTCCTGTAGAGGTGGATACCGTGTTCCAGCAGATGTTCCTCGATTTGCTGTGCCATCTCGGGGTCAAGAGCCGGGTGAATGTAAGGGGCCATTTCAATCATGTGAGTATCGAGCCCTCGCCGGACGAAGTTTTCGCTCAATTCCATCCCGATGCTGCCGCTACCGATGATGGCTGCGGTCTTAGGCTTTTTCTCGCTGATAAAGCTTTCGATATCGATGGCATCCTGGAGGGTTCTTAGGCTGAAAACATGATCCTGCTCAATACCCTTAATCGGGGGAAGAGTAGATTTTGCTCCGGTAGCGATGATGAGTGTATCGTAATGATCGACGAAGCTCTGTTCAGTGTCTAAGTCCGTAACGGTCAAAGTCTGCTCAGATAAGTTGATGGCAGTGACTTGGTGTCGAATTTTCACGTCGACATTGTGTTTTTCTTTGAAAAAATCTACGCCGCGTGGCGCTAGTGTGTTGATATCATCAATGACTCCGCCAATATAATAAGGAGTGTCGCAGCCTACATAAGATATATGCTCACCTTGCTCATATATGACAATCTCGGCTTTCTCGTTATTGCGGCGCGCTTTGGTGGCTGCTGACGTTCCTGCCGCCACTGCTCCAATGACTAAAATTCTCATCTCAAGTCTCCTTTAATCTAATGTTAAAAACAATGCTCTTGATGCAGATGCTGCTAATTAATTTAAGTGTAGCACCTACGGATTGGCTTGCCGTAACACTGAGTAAGTTGATTTTCGTGCCAGGCACGATTCTTGACTTCTGACGAGTAAGTTGATTTTCGTGCCAGGCACAGAAATTGAAAACAAAAAGAAGCCCGCGATCGCGAGCTTCTCTATTATTGGCGTCCCAGACAGGAATTGAACCCGTATCCGCAGCTCCGGAGGCTGCTACCTTATCCATTAGGCCACTGGGACTTGCTTTGGAGCAAAGCTTATTTTAGTACAGATGAGCTCAATCTACAAGTTAAGACCCGGCGGCAAGGGCATATTTGTCTCGGACTTTATCTTGCCATGCGGAAGATTTCCGCCATGTCGTCTTGATCCAGTTTTTTGAATCCACCGATAGTGCGTTTGCCCATGAAACAGCATTTATAAGCAAGTTCATCAATCTCCGCATCGCTTAATTCTATGCCCAAATCGCTGATGCTGATCGGCATATTAATGCTTTGGAAAAACTCTTCCAGCTTACTAATGCCGGCCAAGGCTGTGGCTTCCTCGTTGCGGAAATCGTTAGTGACACCCATTACGTTAACCGCGAATTGAGCGAAGCGGCGTGGATCTTCCGTGTAGACGTAGCGAGCCCAGCTGCCCCAGACCGCGGACAAACCGGCACCGTGAGCGACGTCGAACAAACCGCCGAGTTCGTGTTCGAGTTGGTGCGTCGACCAATCGGTGTCAACACCGGCTCCGGTGAGCCCGTTATGCGACAAGCAACCCGCCCACATGATCTGAGCGCGAGCATTGTAGTTTTGGGGATCTGCCATCACTACGGGTCCGAAGTCCAGCGCGGTACGCAGGAGCGCCTCGGAGATTGCATCAGTGAGCTGGCTGTCACTCGTATGATTAAAATAGCGTTCCATGGTATGCATCATAATATCTACCACGCCGCAAGCGGTCTGATACTCCGGAAGCGTATAAGTCAGTTCCGGATTCAAAATGGAAAAGAGCGGACGCGACAAATCGTTGTTATAGCCGCGCTTCAGCCAACCTTCTTCCAAAGTCATAACGGAAGAATCACTCATTTCACTGCCGGTTGCCGCCAGTGTCAGAATGCATCCCACCGGTAGCGCGCCGACTGCCGTGGCTTTGCGTGAATAAAAATCCCAAACATCCCCATCATAAACCGCACCGTAAGCGATACATTTGGCGGAATCAATGACCGAACCGCCACCAACAGGGAGAATGAAATCGATCCCTTCTTTTTTGCACAGCTCAATGCCTTGGTAAGCTAAAGACATACGAGGGTTGGGCACTACTCCGCCCAGTTCTAGGAACTCGATTCCGGCAGCGGAAAGAGAATCTTTGACCCGATCGAGAAGACCGGAACGTTTTGCGCTCTCACCGCCGTAATGTAAGAGAACTTTGGTGGCGCCACTGTCTTTCACTAGCTGGCCGACTTGCTCCTCCGTATCTTTGCCGAAGACAATTTTGCTCGGTGTGTAATAAGTGAAGTTTTTCATATAGCTTCCTTTCTTTCTTTTTTAAACGTCATTAAATTAATTGTTAAACACAATTTCCAATATATCTTCTGCTTTTTTAGCAATAAAATCCGCACCCGATTTAAGTAATTCTTCTCGAGTACGAAAACCCCAAGCGACACCGCAGGCAGTCATTCCTGAGTTCTTCGCAGTCATCATGTCTACATTGCTATCGCCGACAAAGAGGATCTCGTTCTTTTCTAACTGCAAAAGATCAGCAATCGCATTGGCGGAGGCGGGATCAGGTTTTAGCGGATGCTTTTCACTGGCACCCAGCACGTGATCAAATGTGTCCGGAAGGATATTCGCGACGATCTCTTCTGTATAATCTTGTCCTTTATTGGACAAAACCGCCAGCTTGATTCCTCTGTTTTTCAAATCGTTTAGCAGCTCAAGAATACCGGGGTAGGGTTCCAGCTGATAGTAGAGATTGCGCTCATAGGTTTCGTAGTATTGTTCCAAGGCAGCGGCGTGCTGACTTTCCCGAACATCTTCCGGCAACATTTGCAGCACCAAATTGGAAATACCTCTGCCAACCATCAGTCGGTAGTTATCCTGCTCATGGGTCGGGTGCCCTAAGTTTTCGAGTACTGTGTTACATGAGTGAGCTAGACTGGGCAAGGTGTTAAGAAGCGTGCCGTCCAGATCAAAGATTACTGCTTTGTACATTTTCTTCCTTTTCTTCAAATTTCGTATTTATACTAGTTTACACATTATATTAAACGAGCTCACTTGCACAATTAAGGCACAAAAAAGACCAGTCTCTCCTGGTCTTTCTTGCGCTATTTTCTGTAAAAAGCAATTCAATTATTTGATGATGGTAAACAAATTGCCAATGAGCGGTAGCGGTTTTTCTTTCCCGTTCAGTGCGTTCACTATACCCAAAACTGCCAAAACAGCAATTCCCAGATAAAAGAGTGAATAGAGAAGGGAACTCAAGAAGATCAAACGCCAGCTTATTGCAACGAAAATAGCCGACAGTATCGAGATTACTATGCCGCCTGCAACCGATGTCAGTAAGAGCAAGAGCCCTTGGTTAGCATGGAATTTACCATACCTAGTTACCGGGGTGACTACCAGAGGCAGGAAGAAGAGTATACCCAAATAAGCCAGAGCGGACACGACTTTACTTTGTTCAATCTCTTCTGCGGGGTAAACGACTGCTTCTTCGGTTCTTTGTGGTCCTTGGTTGGGATCATAGTTCGTCATATTAAACACCTCTTTCCGAATTTCTAGAAATATCTGTCTTAGAAAATGCTTACTTTTGATCTCTAAGTAGATTATTACGACGTTGGTTTAAGATTATACTTTTACACTTCTAATTTCAACAGTATTAGCGATAAATATCAACTTATGTTTAATTTGTTACCTTGTTTAAAAACGACTTGGACCTTTTATTTCTCTCGTCCTAAAGGTACAGCAATTGCTGTACCTTGTCTTATAATGAATTTTTAACAAATAGACCTAAATATTCAGGGAGGTATCTGATGAACTACAAGTATGTACACACGAATTTTAACGTCTTTGATCTGGAAAAGTCATTAAAATTCTACGAAGAAGCGATCGGACTGAAGGAGGCCAGACGTATAGAAGCGGAGGACGGCTCTTTCATCATTGTGTATTTGGAAGACGGTTCCGGGACTGGGCAGTTGGAGTTGACTTGGCTGAGAGACCGCGAAGAACCTTATGATCTGGGAGATGAAGAATTCCACATCTGCTATGTCACTGATGATTATGATGCCAGCTTGAAGCACCATCAGGAGATGGGCGTGGTCGAGTTCGTTAATGAAGAGATGGGTATTTATTTTATTCTAGATCCTGACGGATATTGGGTCGAGATTGTTCCGCAATAAATTAGAATATCTATTGCGCTGTTTGAACTATGTTAGAATGATTTCGCGTACGTGCAGCCTGATATTTCAATCTTTCCATTAGGAGGCCCCACTTGGATAAAATTAAACTTTACGGTTTTAACAACCTTACCAAAACACTGAGCTTTAACATTTATGATGTTTGCTATACAAGTAGCGAACGCGAGCAGCGTGACTATATTGAATACATTGATGAGCAGTATAACTCCGAACGCCTAACCGGCATTCTCTGTCAGGTAACAGAACAGATCGGTGCTCATATTTTGAATATTTCAAAACAAGATTACGAACCGCAGGGTGCATCGGTAAATATATTGATTGCTGATCAGGCGCTGGGGAACTTGGAGATAGATAGTACTAATAATATGGGTATAGATCCGAGAAGCGGGGAGACGATCCATGCTCATTTAGACAAGAGCCACGTTACAGTCCACACTTTTCCGGAATCACACCCCAATGCTTCAATTTCAACTTTCCGCGTTGACATTGACGTGCAGACCTGCGGCACGGTTTCACCTTTGTCCGCACTGGATTATCTGATTGCCAGTTTTGATTCGGATATAATCACGATTGATTATCGCGTGCGTGGCTTTACGCGTGATACTGAGGGTAAGAAACACTTCATGGACCATCCGATCACATCGATTCAAAATTATATTGATGGCGCTACTTTGGACACATATGATGCGGTCGACATCAATGTTCACCAGTCCAACCTTTATCACACACGCATGATATTGAAAGAGCTGGAACTGCAGAATTACCTCTTTAATGTCGACATAAAAGAACTGACCTCACGTGAGCGGCTGGAGATTAGAGATGCTTTGCAGCGTGAAATGATCGAGATTTTCAGTGGCACAAATATCTATGAGTGAGCAAGAAGCTATCCGTTCTTATCAGCTAGATCAGACCAAGGCGCCCCTTCTGACTGCTTTAAGTGAATATCGCAAAAAGCGCATGGTTTCTTTCGACGTGCCCGGACATAAGCAAGGGCGAGGCAACGAAGAACTGACACGCTTTCTGGGCAAAGACTGCCTTTCCGTTGATGTCAATTCCATGAAGATGCTGGATAATTTGATTCATCCGACCGGTGTAATTCTGGAAGCAGAGCAACTCGCGGCGGACGCTTTTGGTGCAGCTAGATGTTTTTTTATGGTCAATGGCACCACCTCGGCAGTACAGGCCATGATTATGTCTACTTGCCTCCCCGGTGACAAAATAATTATGCCGCGTAATGTTCATCGTAGCGCTGTCAATGCGTTAGTTCTGACGCGAGCCATCCCTGTTTACGTCAATCCTTCTCTCGATATGGAATTAGGGATTCCTTTGGGTATGAGCGTTAATGATGTGCGGCGGGCAATTGAAGAAAACCCTGACGCTACAGCGGTCTTTCTGAATAACCCTACCTATTACGGAGTATGCCCAGATATCAAAGAAATTGTGAGCCTGGCTCGTGCTGCAGGTATGAGGGTTTTGGTAGATGAAGCGCATGGAACACATTTCTATTTCTCAGATGAACTGCCGACTTCAGCCATGGAAGCCGGAGCTGATATGGCTGCGGTTTCTTTACATAAGACCGGAGGCTCTCTGACGCAGAGTTCTCTCTTACTCTTAGGTCCGAATATGCTCGAAGAAGGCGGCTACGTGCATCAAATAATAAATTTAACACAGACGACGAGCGCATCGTACCTGCTTTTGTCTTCTTTGGATATCACGCGGCGCAACTTGGCTTTGCGCGGCGAGGAGACCTACAAGCGAGTCATTGACTACGCAGATTACGCACGTTGCGAAATCAATCAATTGGGCGGATATTATGCCTTCGGCGGCGAGCGCTGCAATGGTGACGCTTTCTATGCTTTCGATCTCTGCAAGCTGCCTGTCCACACTCGCACTATGGGTTTGAGCGGTTTTGAAGTCTATGATATTTTGCGCGATGATTATGATATTCAAGTAGAATTCGGCGACATGGGTAACTTTTTGGCAATCCTTTCTGTAGGTGATCGATCGGTAGCTATCGAGCGCCTGATTGCAGCTTTAAGCGATATTAAGACCCGCTTTGCCTCACTTCCGGAGACAATGCTCGTCAATGAATATATAGAGCCACAATTGGCGATGGCGCCGACAGAAGCTTTTTATGCGAAATTTGAGCGCTTGCCTTTGGAAAAATGCAAAGGCAAAATATCCACTGAATCCGTCATGTGTTATCCTCCCGGAATCCCTATTCTGGCGCCGGGAGAATTGGTGACGGATGAGGTTTTAACCTATATTAGAGAGGCAAAGGAACGAGGCAGTCAGATGACCGGAACCGAGGATCCGGCAGTAGAATATCTTTGCGTAGTGAAATAATTCTAGGAGGAAATCAGATGGAGTTATGGTTTGAAGAACACAATACAGATGATGTACATTTTGCATTACGGGTGAAGAAGCAGCTTTTCTCACAAAAATCTGATTTTCAACAAATTGACCTCTACGATACATATGAATTCGGTCGCATGTTGGTCATGGATGGTGCGATAATGCTCACGGAAAAAGACGAGTTTATCTACCATGAAATGATCGTGCATGTCGCGATGGCCGTCCATCCTAATGTGAAAAAGGTTCTGATTATAGGTGGAGGCGATGGTGGTGCATTGCGAGAGCTGTGCCGTTATTCGAGCGTCGAGCAGATCGAAATGGTGGAGATTGATCCCTTAGTTGTCGATGTGGCCAAAGAATATTTGCCTACGGTAGCCAACTCTTTTTCTGATCCGAGACTCAAATTGGTATTTGAAGACGGTTTGCGTTACGTGCGCAATCTCAAGCGTGATTACGATTTAATGATTATCGATTCGACAGATCCCTTTGGTCCGGGTGAGAGCCTTTTCACGAGAGAGTTTTACGCTAATTGCAGCAAAGGCCTGCGCGAGGACGGGATTATGATTAATCAGCACGAAAGCCCGTATTACCACAACGACGCAACTGAAGCTCATTCGATTTATGCGAAGACGACTAGGATTTTTGACAACGTCAAAGTCTATCAAGCGCACATCCCTACTTATCCGTCAGGACACTGGCTCTTCGGCTTTATGTCCAACACTTGGGATCCGCTTAAGGATCATGATCCGGATCGTTGGGAGGCTTTAGATCTCAAGACACGCTACTATAATTCTGACTTGCATCAAGGGGCTTTTGCGCTGCCGAACTATGTCACTAAGCTCTTGTGTGAAGGTACGCTGATTTGACACTGGCCGAGCTCTAATCTCGCACAGAAAACCGATATACTGTGCTCGATTCGTAAGTGCTCCCGGCATGAAGAATAGGCGAGGGAAACCAAGTCTTCTTCATGCTGTTAGGAAAGCCTTGCGTCTCAAGACAGATTGCGCTGTGTTTTGTGTAGGAAAAAGGCCAACGCACAGTCTCGGACATTGCAAAGTTCGAAGTGTAAATCTGAATCCCCGGCTCTGTTGTGAGGCAAACAAGTTCGCGACCCGAAAGCGGATCATAAACCGTGGCTGCTTCAGTCATTTCATTCCGCCCCGATTTGCGCAGAACAAAATTGTGGTCGTAGCCCTGACCGATCTTTAGATCAGGATCATCATCCTTTATCCGCGAACCGATTGCTCTGGGACGAGTAAAGTCGAAGGCCGTACCCTGCACAGGTCGGATTTCTCCTGTGGGCAGCAAGGCCCGATCCGTCGGAGTATAGAAATCGGCATTTACCTGCAGCTCCTGCTCGAGGATATCGACCTGTTTAGTTCCGCCCAAGCTGAAATAACTGTGGTTTGTTAAATTAATGATGGTATCTTGCTTCGCCTCGGCCCGGTAAGTGATCTCGACAGCGTTGCCCTCTAGCAATCTAAAACGCACTGTGACGCGCACTTCGCCCGGAAAACCCTGGTCCTGATCGGCGCTAGTCAAGGAGCACACGAGTCCGTCTTCTTCCGCTTCAAGCTCCCACACGCGATTGTGGAAGCCATCGCCACCGTGCAGGATGTTTGAGTTTTCGTTAGCAGGTAGAGTGTAGAGCTGTCCATTTAATTCGAAAGCAGCATCTGCGAGTCTGTTGGCGTAACGGCCGATGGTAGCTCCGTAATATGAACCTACGCGAAGCAAATCCTCTGAATTATCAAAGCTCTGTACGCAGTTGTCTAATTGCCCTTCACGATCAGGCATCCAAATACCTGTAATGCGCGCACCATAATCGCAAATTTCAAGCTTTGTTCCACTTGAATGAGTGATAGCGAAATAGCATATTTTTCGGCCATCCGGCAAAAAGTCTGTAGATACTAAACGTATAGTCGTGTCAGTCATAAACTTGCTCCTAGTGGGTTATAATGAAAAGCAGAACTCAGTACATTATAAGGAAGTAAGCTGACTTATCCAAGCAAGTTCCAGGACTTGTGATTATATATTTTAAGGAGTAAAACATGACAGTATTTGATCATCTGCCAGCACATGAGCGTCCGGAGCTGTTGCGTTTTTGTGGATACACCGCGAACCTATCCGAGGCCGAATATGTCGTTTTTGGTGCCCCTTTTGATTCAACTAGCTCCTTTCGCCCGGGTTCACGTTTTGCACCTGCAGAAATGAGACGCGATTCGTGGGGCTTGGAAACGTGGAGCCCTCAATTGAAGCGTGATCTGGAGGACAGGCGGGTGCATGATGCAGGCGACTTGGAGTTGCCTTTCGGTGAGACCGGGGAAACGCTGCGGATGGTACAGCAGATTTGCGCCGCAATTTTGCAGACTGAAAAAACACCAATCATGATTGGCGGCGAACACACACTTTCCCTGGGGGCGGTAAGAGCAGCTTTTGAGGCTTATCCAGAACTGCACTTGCTTCATTTTGACGCACACACAGATTTGCGCTCCGATTACCTTGGAGTTGAGTATTCTCATGCCTCAGTAATACGCCGCTGCTATGACTTGCTCGGCCAAAAGCGTATACATTCTCTCGGCATCCGTTCCGGGCTTGCTGAAGAGTTTGCCTTTGCTGAAGAGAATTTAGATTTTCACCCCTTTGATCTCTCTGGACTGAACGCGGCAATGGAACTCATCGGATCGGCTCCTGTCTATGTTTCGCTTGACCTAGATGTACTTGATCCCTCGGTTATACCGGGCACAGGTACTGCGGAGCCGGGTGGGGTTTCTTATCAGGAAATGCTCAAGGCTATTTACCAGCTGGAGGGACTAAATATAGTAGGATGTGACCTAGTGGAACTAACTCCTCCGCTGGACCTTTCGGGAGCTTCTACAGCTGTAGCAGTGAAGCTCTTGCGCGAGCTAATTTTAGTTTTATGAGTCTCATGTGAACTTAGCATTTCAAATGAAACTTATTGATAGAATAAGGATATCTATTACAGGACACCTAAGGAGGTTTTTTTAATGAGTAGAGCGATGATTATCGGTGCAGGGGGCGTAGCTCGAGTCTGTGCCTATAAATGTGTAGAGAACAGTGAAGTTTTTACCCATTTGATGATTGCCAGCCGTACAAAATCGAAATGTGACCAGCTTAAGGCGGAATTGGACGGACGCGGCACTGAAATTGAAACAGCGCAGGTAGATGCTGATAACGTTCCGGAGCTGGTGGAACTTATAAATCAATACAAGCCCGAATTAGTGATTAACCTGGCTCTGCCTTATCAGGATTTGACAATTATGGATGCCTGTCTGGAGGCCGGAGTCAACTACCTTGATACTGCCAACTACGAACCGCTCGACACAGCGAAGTTCGAGTATAAGTGGCAGTGGGCCTATCGTGATCGTTTCCGCGATGCGGGCCTGACAGCAATTTTGGGCTCTGGCTTTGACCCGGGCGTAACCGGCGTCTATTCGGCCTATGCCCTCAAGCATGAGTTTGACGAAATCCACCAAATTGATATTCTCGATTGCAATGGCGGCGATCATGGCTATCCTTTCGCGACTAATTTCAATCCTGAGATTAATATCCGGGAAGTCACAGCCAACGGACGCTACTGGGAAAAGGGCGAATTCATCGAGACGGAACCTCTGGCGATAAAGCGTAGTTACAACTTTGAAGAAGTCGGTGAGCGCGACATGTATCTGCTCTACCATGAGGAGTTGGAATCTTTGGCGGAAAACATTACTGGCATCAAGAAGATGCGTTTCTTTATGACTTTCGGTGAGAGCTATTTGACTCATCTTAGATGTCTGGAGAACGTTGGTATGACCTCAATTGAACCGATCGACTTTGAGGGCCAACAAATTGTTCCGCTACAGTTTTTGAAAGCAGTTTTGCCGGATCCCGCAACTTTGGGACCGCGCACACACGGTAAAACTAATATCGGTTGTATTTTCCAAGGTGTCAAAGATGGTCAGGAGAAGGTTTATCGCTTGTACAATATTTCCGATCACCAAGAAGCCTTCAAAGAGACAGGAGCACAAGCAGTATCATATACAACCGGGGTTCCGGCGATGATTGGTGCATCTTTGGTCCTGCAGGGCCAGTGGCGCAAAGCCGGAGTCTTTAACGTTGAAGAACTCGATCCGGATCCTTTCATGGCGGGGATGAATAAGTTCGGACTACCGTATATTGAGGATCACGACCCGGTCTTGGTACCATAATATACTTAGAAATAGTAAGTAAGGGCCGGGACATTCCTGGCCCAAATTTTGAAAAACGAATTGTCGAATCTGAGGGAAAACAACTTGATGAAAGCGAATGAAGAGCATCTGGATCCGACCCAGCTTTTTAAGGAGAAAAATCGTCCGGCAGCCGAAGACCTGCCGTTTTTTGATGTTCCTACTCCATACTATTTGATTGATCTGCGTGCATTAGAAGATAACTTGCGCCTGCTGCGAGCCATTATGGATGTTAGTGGCTGCAAAATAATTTTGGCGCAAAAGGCTTTTGCTACTTATCCTCTTTACCCGCTGATAGGGAAATATCTCAGCGGCACAGCGGCGTCCGGACTCTACGAGGCCACGTTGGGCCGTGAAGAGATGGGTGAAAAAAGTGAGGTGCACGTTTATTCACCTGCTTTTAAGGAGTCGGATTTTGAAAAATTGTTAGGACTAGTGGATAAAATTGTTTTCAACAGTTTCAGCCAATGGAAGAAATACCGTGGACGTCTGCTAGACCACAATTTGTCCGGAGGTCGGCAGATCTCTCCGGGCTTGCGGATCAACCCCGAGTATTCCGAGCTGGAACATGCGATCTACGATCCGGCCGCTCCCAACTCGCGTCTGGGCATAACAGCAGAACAGTTCAAAGCAGGTATGGAGGCCGGACTCTTTGAAGGCATAGAAGGCATACATTTCCATTCGCTGTGCGAGCAAAATGCCGACGCTCTCGAAAATACGTTGGACGCGATCGAGGAGAAATTCGGCGCGTTTCCTCAAGATTTGAAATGGTTTAATTTAGGCGGGGGACACCATATAACGCG
The DNA here is from genome assembly GCA_964346175.1 of uncultured Mageeibacillus sp. Taxonomy (GTDB): domain Bacteria; phylum Bacillota; class Clostridia; order Saccharofermentanales; family DTU023; genus DTU032. Next base: position 102,912 of record CAYFTG010000002.1, on the reverse strand, counting down.
AGCAGATTACGATGTCGACAGCCTCTTGCGCAGTATTAAGCGTGTGCAGGAGAAAACCGGGGCCGAAGTTTATCTCGAGCCGGGTGAGGCGGTAGCCCTTGACACGGGCTTTCTCGTCTCCGAGGTCTTGGATTTGGTGAAAAATGTCAGCACCACCGCAATTCTCGACGCATCCGCCGCCTGTCATATGCCGGACGTTTTGGAAATGCCCTATACCCCTAAGTGTTTTCTGGTCCAAGACGCAAGCCGCAGCGGCGAGTCACGCTGGTACGAGGGGGCTGAGGCAGATCAACTACCATACGTGATTCGCTTAGGAGGCCCCAGCTGCCTAGCAGGGGATATCATTGGAGAATATTCTTTTGATGTACCTCCTTTGCCCGGTGATAGAATTGTTTTTTTGGATATGGCCATTTACACGATGGTGAAGAATAACACCTTTAACGGTATGCCTTTGCCCTCCATTGGTGTCTATCCGGATAAGAAAACGTATAAGACACTTAAGAGTTTCTCCTATGAGGACTTTAAAGGCAGATTAGGCTAAGGAGTTACAGAGCGGATGAGATTGCGTAATGTTGCTTTAACAGAAGGAACCATTTGGAAACAATTATTAATATTTGCCTTGCCACTGATGTTGAGCAACTTTTTGCAACAGCTCTACAATACTGGGGATTTGCTGATTGTAGGCAGATTTATCGGCACTCAAGCACAGGCCGCTGTTGGAGCTACCGGATCGCTGGCCAATATGCTGATCGGTTTTTTCATCGGTTTGTCTACCGGTTGCGCTGTTGTGGTGGCTCAGATGTATGGAGCAGAAGACGAAGACGGGCTCTATCGTATGGTGCACTCATCCATGTCAATTGCTCTGGTATCAGGCGTGGTTTTGAGTGTTGCCGGCTTTTTCTTGTCGACACCACTCTTACGTTTGATGAATACGCCTGAAGACATCTTAGTCGATGCCAGTACCTATCTTCGCATATTTTTCGCGGGTTCGATTCCTTCGCTTTTTTACAATATGGGTGCGGGAATACTGCGTTCAGTAGGTGACTCAAAGCGACCATTTTATTTCCTTGCAGTTAGCTCAATAACAAATATTTTACTGGATTTGCTTTTCATCGCAGTCTTCGACTGGGGTGTCGCGGGAGCAGCTTGGGCAACAGTTATTTCGCAGATAGTAGCTGCTGTACTGGTTATGATAAGTCTGAGCAAAACTGACGAAAGCTATCGACTGTATCTGCGCGATATCGCCTTTCACGGTCCTGTGGGCAAGCGAGCCTTGAAGATCGGAGTGCCTGCAGGCGTGCAGAGCGTTCTCATATCCGGCTCCAATGTAATTATCCAAACCGCCGTCAACGGATTTGGTACTTTAGCCGTAGCAGGCTATGCTGCAGCCGGGCGCATTGATGGCTTCGTCTGGGTGACAATTAACGCGGTAGCCTTAGCAGCAATGACATTTGAGGGTCAAAACATCGGAGCAGGGAAACTAGAGAGGGCTAAAAGAGGGCTGCGCCAAGCGACTATTTTGGTTGTAATTATGTCGGGCGGCCTGGGGGCATTTTTCCTTATCTTTGCAGGACCTTTGGCTGCACTCTTTAATCCGGATCCGGCTGTAACTTACTATATCCGTCGCGTGATGCTTTACATCTTGAGCATCTATTGGTTGTTCGGAATTAACGAGGTAATAGGTGGCGCACTGCGCGGAGTAGGTCGCTCCATGGTGCCGATGCTGGTGACCTTAACTTGCATGTCCGGCTTTCGTGTATTCTGGGTTTATGTCATACTGCCATTGAATCGCACCTTTGATTTCATGCTTTTGGCCTATCCTCTTTCATATGTTTTGACCATAATTGTTTACCTGATCTACATGAAAATGGTAGATTGGTTACCTAAGCGGGAAGAATTAGAGCCGATTGAGGAAATTGAAAACGTTGATGCTAATGCTTAAATTTTGGAGGAGTTGTGTTTGAATGGATAGACAAGGGCAGGAATTATCAGTTATGAAAAAAGAATACCGCGCACGAGGCAGAGAGATACGTGCAGGCATAGATGCGGAGACACGTCTGGAAAAATCTAGAGCGATTGAGCAGCGTTTGTTTAAGTGGGAGCCCTTTATGTTGGCAGAAAATGTCAGCTGCTTCATCAGTTTTCGTGACGAAGTAGATACCCATCACCTAATTGATGTGATGCGAGTTATGGGTAAACGTGTCTATGTCCCTATTGTTGAGAAGGAGAGCCAGGAGCTGCTTCTGTCTATGTTTCATGGTTACGACGAGCTTGAGGAGTCCTCGTATGGGATTTTAGAGCCGCGCAGAAATGAATCACGCATCAAAGATCCAGAGGTTGTTGATTTCATTTTGGTTCCGGGACTGCTTTTCAGCAAGGATGGATATCGCATCGGCTATGGTGGCGGCTACTATGATCGTTTATTACCCAGGCTTAATAGCGATGTGCCACGAGTAGGCATCTGTTTTGAGGAACAGGTTGTTGATAACGTTCCCCGTGAAGATTATGATGAAGCCTTGGATGCAGTGGTTACAGATAAAAATATCTATATATTTAATAGTAAATATAAGACAGATACGGAAACAGTTTAGTTTTCAGTTATGAGGGGAGAGCTTTGTGGATAACAGAGACGATTTTAAACAAGAAATAGAAAAGCGTTTGCATGACTTTCGTTTTTTTGCTCTAAAAGGCAAGGAGAATGAAACGGGTGACCGTTTTCTTCTACCTTGGATATACTCCCATTTATTCGGTACCGGCAAGCAGACGAAAAGTGATATAAAGCGTGCAAGCAAAGAAATTAAAGAATTTTTTAATAATAAGGAATTAGTCGAGATTCAGCAGGACGCCGGTGATCTCTGGTTGGATGCCATTGACAAACATTTGCAAGATTCGGCGCTGGTATATATTAAAGTTAGTAAGGCTGATCCCAGCTTTGGAAGGAAATTCCTTGGTTTGGTGCGCATGAATGATCAGGAAAAGGATAAAAAGATCTTTAATGATGTCTATGGCGGTATGATCACTTTGTTTCTGCGGATGCCGGATCTACCGTATCGTGAGGCGATGATAAGGTCACTTGATGAGTCTTTCCTGACTGTTTATCCAGAACGACAAGGCGAGGTGGATCAGTGGCTTGAAACACTTCCAGATGCTTCCATGCGAGCGATTTTCCGTCGTTAAGAAGAGTAGGGGCGAAACCCTCTATACTGTGTATCATGATTTGAGAATTTATCGACATTAGAATTGGCGCCAAGGGAAGTCGTAAGTAGTTCATTACTTGGAGTGTTCGTTTGATGTTGGCTAAAGAGTTGCCGGATTCTATCGAAGAGATTGCGGACATACCCAAACCTAAGGCGCTTGCTATCGTTCCTTGTGTCAGGGACAATGATTTGCGCCGGATGCGTATGATATGGCTTAGCCAGAGCGCAGTCATCTCAATGTTGTTGGGGAATTCTGATGTTTCATCATTATCAATTGAATCAAAGATATCGAAGTCCATTTTTGCTACCGTTCCAATCCTATTGATGGTTTATTATCGTAACATGTATATCTAAGGTATTGTTTCGAAACGAGCGAAATTCCACAGAGTGGAGAAAGTAGGTTTTATGTCGTTAAAGAATTTCTACGGAGAAGATAGTTCAAATCGAGCTTATTTGATAGCTGCGGCGCTGCCCGGTGAGGAAGATACAGTTGAGCGTTCACTAGACGAGTTGGAAGATTTGGCTGAAACCTGCGGCTTTGAAGTAGTCGGTAGGGCGACACAACGCATGAAGAAAATAGAAGGCAGCACTTATATCGGATCCGGAAAATTGCTTGAGATCAGCGAGATGGCCGCAAATGCAGACGTGGAGCATTTGATTTTCAACGCAGAGCTGTCGTCGGCTCAGTTTCGAAATATTGCCCAGCAGACTGAAGCGGCGGTACATGACCGCACCGGAGTTATTCTGGCCATTTTCTCCGAACATGCCCGGACAGATGAAGGAAAGATTCAAGTCGAGTTGGCTCGTCTGCGCTATAGTTTGACTCGTCTAGTAGGTAAGGGCGTTGAGCTCTCGCGTCTAGGTGGAGGGATTGGCACCCGTGGCCCCGGTGAAACTAAGCTAGAGCAAGACCGTCGTGTCATTCAGCGCCGTATGAGTCAGTTGCAGAAAGAACTAGAGCAGTTGGAGCTAAGACGCCAGCATCAGCGTAGCTCTCGTCAGCGTAAAGATGCATTAGTTGCTGCTGTCGTCGGCTATACCAATGCCGGAAAATCTACCTTAATGAACAAGCTAAGCGGCTCAGACATACCGACGGCGAATCGGCTCTTCATGACGCTTGATCCGACAGCTCGTCGCTTGGAATTGCGTGACGGAATTAGTTACGTCCTGATTGATACGGTGGGTTTTATTCGTGAAATGCCGAAACATCTAAAGCAGGCTTTCAAAGCTACCTTAGAAGAAGTGGTCGAAGCGGATCTTGTTTTGCATGTAATTGATGTCTCGGACGAGGAGGCAGCTATGCATCGTCACGTGGCGGATGAGCAGCTCATGGAGCTGGGAGCCGGCGCTATTGAAACCTTTTACCTGCCTAATAAGATTGATCAAAGATCAGAGAGTGCCTACCATAACCTAATCATGTCTTTACGTAATGACAAGCAGGAAAGAATTTACGAAATATCTGCATTGACTGGTGAGGGCTTGCCTGAACTTAAAGAAGCGATGGCTCTATTCGCGGAGAGTAGGATGTTCTCCTTCGTTGCAGAAATACCTTACAGTTCTTCCGAGCTGGAAGCCTACGTGCGTGATTATGGGGTGGTAGATAAGATCGATTATGGCAACAATCACATTCGAATGGAAGGAAAGATCCAGAAAAGCAAGCTGGGACCATTAACGGATTATGTTCTGGATTAGCTCATCCTATTAGCTTTAATATTAGCCAGCTCGGGATCTTTTTCTGCTAGAGCAAGTTCCTCTTTGGCATGCAGCCAGCTGTTTACAGCAGCCATAAGTTCATATATTGAATTGTAATCTTGGGCGTAAATCGGTTCTCCAAATTCAATTGTCAACGGTTTGCGTTTCATGCGTCTCAGATGTATCGGGTGGGGCACCGACATGTAGCGGGAAAAAATTTCGTAAGCACCATTAATGTATGTGGGTATAATGGGTGCTCCGGTCTTATGTGCCAAATAAGCAGCACCGTTCATCATCTCCCCGATTTTGCCGTCATAGCTACGCGTACCTTCAGGATGGATCATCACGATATTGCCATCTTCGAGCATCTTCTTGGCTGCGATCAATCCTCGGATGGGGTTGCCGTTACGATCCACTAAGATTGAGCGACCGACTCTCAACATGATCTTGCCGATCAGACCATAATCCTCTCCTAGATCTGCACCGGCCATACAAGAAAAAACGGTAAAATGCTCGCGTGGTACTCCGCCCATTAACCAGAGACCGTCAAACAGCGACTGATGATTAGCTGCCACAATGTATTTAGGATCCATGGGTAAAAGTTCTTGTCCTTTATAGCGCAGGCGCACAAATATTCTGGTCAGGAACATGGCCAAATGATAAATTATCTTGGCCGGCAAATTCCTCTCATACATAGTTATTTGCTTCGGCTTATCCTTAATATTTTCATTATTATTCTTTTTCACAATTATTTCTCCGAATGATAAAAAAATCGCGTAGCAACTGAGCGCAGTCTTCTTGCATGATTCCGCCTTTTACTTCGACCTCATGATTAGAGGGCAAAGCAAAGACATTAGCAACAGATCCTGCCATACCCGATTTGGGATCATAAGCTCCGAAAAACAGACGTTTAATGCGTGCTTGCTGGATAGCACCTGAGCACATTAAGCAGGGTTCCAAAGTGACGTAGAGATCAGCGTCGCACAGACGCCAGGCATTAACCTTGCGGTTGGCCGACTCTATCGCCTGCACTTCAGCATGGCCGGTCGCCATTTGCGAACTTTCTCGATTATTTCTGCCTTCGGCCAGAATGATACCTTCAAGTACTATAACACAGCCTACCGGCACTTCTCCCTCAGCGGCGGCCTCGCGCGCAAGTTCAATTGCTCGTTGCATATATATATTTGAAGTGATCTCATCATTAGTCATCGCAGGCTTCCTAATCTTTATTGTTTTGAATTATGTTGGCAAGCTGTCACAGTTGATAACAGCGCTTCTGAATAGAATGTGTTTCTGATATAATACACCATGGCTTAACAAAAACTTAGATACAAATGAGAGGAATATAGATGGCTATTAAAGATGCATGCTGCGTTAACTGCGGCTCATTGATTCAAGTAGACGATAAAAATGATAAATCGCATTGCATGTTCTGCAACTGTGTTTTCGACACCAGTGAGGGAATGCGTGCTTTAGAAAGCCCTGACGAATTCGAATTTCCTAACGAAGAACAGCCGGAGTATGAAGGTCCCCTTGTACAGCAGGTCGGCAGAGCTAGAGCAGTAGCTCCCGCACCCGCACCGACCCCGCGGACGCGTACTCAGGAAAAACCTTTCGAACCCAAGGTTAAGGACTTGCCTAAGCTCACGATCCCTTCACGTATGAAGGTGATCATGATTGTGGCCTTTGTTCTTGCACTAGGAATCTTGGCTGCTGTACTGCTGCCCACAATCTCAACCCGTAATCAGCGCCATCAGCAGATCACGGAGAAACTTGTAGTGGAGCTGGCCGAAGAGAATGTCAGTGAAAGCAGTATCAACGTGCAAAACCTGGGCAGCGATTACGTCATTCTTGTTCTGGATGAAAAACCCAGCAAGGATAAGGCTGTTGAAATATTCAATGAATATTGTACGATCAGAGCCGATGTGATGGGGCTTGATTCTGCTTCCTTTAAAGAGACACACTCAGCAGTGACCATGCGCATAGCTAGCACTGGCGGGGGTATGGAAATAGCAGAACCGGAAAACGAAAGTGCTATTGGAGGAGCAGCATATAAAGAGCTTGAATAAGTAATTAAGCTATTTGTTCTTTATTTATTCATAAATGTGTAGCAGCTTGTACATTCATGCTCTGTATAATGCAATTAATGATTAGGGTTAGTTATCCTTTTTTCATACTTTTCTCCTCCATTTGAGAGAGCAGATCCGGGAGTGGTGCCTCGGATCTGTTTAATTTAGGCGGTCCGCAAGGGCCGCTTTTTTTTTAGTTTTTAAAGTAGCGCTGAAAGCTCGTGTATACTTGTCTTAAGCAAATGAGTTGCTAGACAAGGAGAGTATACGACTATGAAGATAGATGGATATTTGCATGGCTTTAGAGTCAAGCGAGTAGAAGAAATCAGCGAGCTTAGGGCTGTATATTACGAGCTGGAGCACGAAAAAAGCGGGGCAGGCTTGGTCTGGTTAGATCGGCCGGAACAGAACAAAACGTTTTCTGTCGCATTTAAAACTATCCCGGAAGACGATACCGGAGTTTTTCATATTTTGGAACACGCAGTTCTGGGAGGATCTAAGAAATATGCAGTAAAGGAGCCGTTTGCCGAACTTTTGAAAAGCTCTGTCAATACGTTCCTTAATGCAATGACTTTTAACGACAAGACGATGTATCCGCTGGCCAGCAGGAATGAAGCGGATTTTTTCAACCTCATGGATGTCTATCTCGACGCAGTCTTTCAACCCAGAGTTCTCGAAGATCCCAACATCTTTTATCAGGAAGGTTGGCATTATTCTTTCGACGATAAGGAAGAGCCTTCGTACTCTGGTGTCGTCTTCAACGAAATGAAAGGCTCTAACTCGACCTTGGATCGCAAAGCGCAAATTGAATTAGATAGGCTCCTCTTCCCGGACTCTTGCTATTACTACAACTCAGGTGGGGATCCGGAGCACATCGTCGATCTGACTTATGAAGATTTCAAAAAGGCTCACTCAGACTATTATCATCCTGCGAACGCGCGTTTTTTCCTCGATGGGGAGTTGCCGCTCGAGCGGGTACTGGAGAAACTGGATCGCGATTATCTCAGTCACTACGATAAAGAGGAACAGAACTTTGACGTGGGCTATCAGACTCCGCGCGCCGGTCAAGCTCAGCATTTTTATGAAATTGCTAGCGACGAGGATCCGGCCGACAAATCGCGCTTCTCTCTCGCAGGCATTGTCTGCACTTGGGAAGATGTGGAGAAGCAATATGCGATTGAGATTCTCTGCGATACACTCGCCGGATCGAATGAAGCACCTTTGAAAAAGGCTATCCTCGACAAAGGACTAGCGCAAAACTTTGAAATGTACCTTGCCGATGGGATCGCTCAGCCTTGGATCGGCCTCGAAGCACACAATACAGCGGAAGAGAAATTTGCTGAAATAAAAGAGACAATTTTCAGCACTGTAGCAGATCTAGTGGACAACGGCATCAACAAAGCCGATCTCTTAGCTTCGCTGAACAAGCTGTATTTCCGGGAGCTGGATCCCAGTGAACCACGTGGGGTTTACCTCAGTATTGCAGCCATGGACTCTTGGCTCTATGGCGGAGATCCCGCCCTCTATTTTACGCCGTCGCAACATTTCGAAGCGTTGAAAGAAAAGATCGCTTCTAGTTATTTTGAAAATTTATTGCGGGAGCTGCTCCTAGACAACGAAGCTCTAGTGGAATTGCATTCTTTGCCTTCGCAGACCTATGGAGCTGAACGGGACGCACGGGAAGCCGAAAAATTGGCACAAGAGAGTAAGCTTTGGTCGACAGGGGAGAAAGCAGCTCTGATCGATGCAGAGGTTAAACTTGAGGAATGGCAGCAATCTATCGACAGTCCCGAAGCGTTGGCAACATTACCCAGCCTGACTTTAGAAGATTTGAAGGAGGAGCCCGAATTTCTGGAGACGAAGCTAATCGAGACGGACAAACTGAGAGTCTTGAGTCATCCTTCACCGACAGAAGGCATAGTGTATTTAAAGCTCTATTTTGATATTTCCGATGCTGAATATAAAGATTTGCCGCGTATAAATTTCCTCAGCGAACTGATGGGTAGACTAGGTACGAGCAAACGTGATGCGGAGGAAATCCAACGCGAGGTCAAGACGCACATTGGTGGTCTCTCCTTTTCACTCTTGCCGGTACCGGATTACGATAATCCCGCGCGCTGCAAGCTTTATTACGTCGTGACCTGCAGTGTGCTGGAAAACGAACTGCCTTACTCGATCGATCTCATCCGTGAAATCGTCAGGGAGACAGTCTTTGATGATGCTTATCGCGCGAATGCCTATTTGCTGCAAATCCGCGAAGTCCTGCGCCAGACCACGAATTCGAGTGCGCATGCTTTCGGAATTATGCGAGTCAAAGGGCATCATTCCGCAGCGTCAGCGGCAGCTGAAGCGGCTTCCGGCTTTTCTTTCATCCTCTGGCTTAAGAATTTCATCTCAGACTTTAACGCCGAATGGGGACAATTTCTCAGCTGGGCGGAAGATTTCCAACAACAGAATTTCGGCAGCGAGCGGCTGATAGCTAGTATCAGTGGCTATCCGGCAGAGGACTTGGCAGTACTCTTGGAGGGGGCATTCCCCGAGGGCACAGCGGCGATTCGTGAATATGCAGAATACGCCGTTTCTTACCCCTTGCGTGAAGGAGCAGTAATTCCTTCGGCGGTTTCCTACGCCTGCATGTCTTGCGACACACGCCCGGTCGGCGGCAGCTACTCCGGAGAATGGTTAGCAGTGAATAAGATTCTCACGATGGAGTATCTCTGGAATAAGATCCGCGTGCAGGGTGGGGCCTACGGCTGTGGCTTCAGCATTGATAAGACAGCCAACTGTTTCTTCTACTCCTACCGTGACCCGCAACCGTGGACATCACTTACGACCTATCAAGAGTCTGCGAAGTTTTTGCAGGACTTCGCTCAAAGCGATGGTGATGTTGAGCGCTTCATCATAGGTACAGTGGCGGATCTGGATCCGCACCTCTCCCACAAGAGACAGGTAGATACCGCCGACGTCTGGTATCTTACTGGCTATTCAGCGGAGCAGACCTTAGAAACACGGCGTGAACTTATGTCCACCGGGACGGAAGACCTGCTGAACTTGTCGCAGGTTCTGGCGCAGGCTGTGGAAGACAATGCTATTTGCATCGTCGGCCCGGCAGATGTGTTCAGCGCTAAGGACCTAAGCATCATAGATATTTCTTAACGGTTTTTGAAAAAACTAAGCCGCAAGTAAATTTCGGTAATCGAGTAGGAGGCTAGTCATTAGTTGGCTAGCCGTCCTCTCACACCACCCGGCATGCGGTTCCGCACCGGGCGGTTCCAAGTTTTACGTACTTTGTGCAAAGTAGTCTGTTAGCATCAAGTATCCCGCTTTCCTAGTATTTGCCAATATCCAACAACTTTCATTGTCTAATGCTGTTCGCTTCAGGTTTTCGTATCGGGTCCTGACACGCTTCCAGCGCTTCCATATGACCATGCGTAGGCGACGGCGTAACCAAGCGTCAATTTCTTTCAGCTTCGTTACCATCTTGGCGAGTTGAAAGTAGTTGACCCAACCACGTATGAGTTGGTTTATCTTGTCTCTCCTCTTCTCGCCGCCCATGCCGTTGCTTCTTGCCGTCAACAGGCGAAGTTTGAACTTAAGCTTCTTCCAGCTGGCAGGGTGAACTCGTAAGTCTCCTTTGCCTTCTTTGCCGATATAGAAGCCATAGCCCAAAAATTTCACGTCATTGCTGCTTACGTATGCTACCTTTGTCTTCTCTCGATTCACCTTGAGAAATAGTTTTCCCTCAAGAAACTTCGTAATACTTCTGAGCACCCGTTCCGCAGCTTTTCGGCTCTTGCAGAAGATCAGCATATCGTCCGCATAGCGTACGAAACGATGCCCTCTGCGTTCCAGCTCGTGGTCACTTTCGTTCAACATAATGTTCCCCAAAAGTGGGCTTAGTGGCCCTCCTTGTGGAACACCTTCTTCACTGGTTTCAAACATACCGTTTACCATTATGCCCGCACGCAAGTACTTGTGTATCAGTGAGATTACCCGTCCACCACTTAAGGTATTGGACAGTAGTTGTACAAGTTTACTTTGGTTCACTGTGTCGAAGAACTTTTCTAGATCTAGGTCAACAACCCAGCGGTATCCCTCTGTTATGTACTCCTGACATTGTCTCAGTGCTTGGTGTGTATTTCGCTTCGGACGAAAGCCGTAACTCTTGTCCGAGAATTGCTCTTCATAGATCGGAGTTAACACTTGGCTTATGGCCTGTTGAATCACCCGATCAACTACTGTGGGTATGCCCAGCTTTCTTGTTTTCCCGTTTCCCTTGGGTATTTCTACCTGCTTGACTGCTTGTGGACGGTATTTACCATCCTGAAGTCGTTGTCTGAGTTCCTCGCCATGTTCCGTGTACCAACCATCTAATTCATAGACTGTCATACCGTCAAATGCCTGCTGATCCTTTGTTCTTGCGAACTTGTTTGATCGCTGCCAGCATATTTGTTCGGTCGAGAATTTGCTCCAACAAGTCTTCCTGCTCCTTTGCTACGTTGGTGCTATCCGTTTCTTCCATCCTTGGTGAAGACCATACTCCTGCGTATTCTTCCCGTTCCGCGATATCTTTCGGCAGGTAGTCCCAGAAACTGAGTTGTCTATGCCTTATGTGTTCACCGTTGGTAGACTTCATTGACCTACACCTTACTTAGTTCTGCCCTTCACAGCTCGAGCTGCTACTATGGCGTCTGCTGACTTCTCGCCATTCGTTGTTACTACGGTTCCCCGCTGGTGAGACCTCCCCGAATAAGAACAATTACTTTCCGCTTTATCGCCGCCAGATTTACCGACTTCGGTTCCGTACAGTATTGGACTTTCGTGTGTTTAGGCACTTCATCCACCTCATCGGCCTTATATCTGATTTCTGTTCGTCAGCGCAAGCTTTTGCCTCCAGCTTCCTTCAGATTCCACTTCACAATGGACACCCTTGCCTTCAGCTAACACTTCCTACTGCCAGGCGTGTAGAGGACTTTCACCTCCTAGTAATTGCCCATGTCGGGCGTACTAAAGAAAAGGGTCGTCGGCTGACGACCCTTCTTTTGCTGGGAAAGCTTTATGGCGGAGGGCAAGATATTAAGGCCGAAGCGCCTCAATATCCGCGAGAAGCCAAGTGCAAGCAGTAAATAATTGGGCGCGCTTAATTTCGGTGAGAAGGTGGAGATCACGGAAGAACAAGTCGGCTGGGGCTGTGTGCCGACTAAAAAGGGCTAAATCTCCTTGCAATCTGTAGCAAAGGTGTAGGAGCGATGGAGGCAAATCAAGCAAGGTGCATAGATCATGAGTCGAGACTATCAGCGGTTGAGGAGTCTATTAAGTCTATGCATAAGCGAATTGACGCGGTATTGTCGGAGGTTAATTGGCTGATAGTAGCAAGCGCAGCACTGCTTAGTCAAGGCCGAGGTAAATTACAGGTCTGACAGCCTACTCCTGATTAGCCACTAGCTGGCGACCTTCCTCCAGCGAACGAATGGGTGGATCAAACTCAACTACTTCATTGATTAACTCGTCATAGTAGCACCAGTTGGGTTTGTCATTTAGCTTGAGGCAAACCTCATAGCGAGCCGGCCGGTACACCATATAGAAAAACTCGAGCTCCGGCAGTTGCAGTACTTTTTCCTTGATACGATGCACAGGACAAAGTCCTCCGCCTAACTCGATAATGTCACCTGATTCAACTTCAATAAGGGTATAACCTACCTTCTGCTTATCGCTCGTAACTAGATCATAAGCGGCATAGGCACCGAATCTGAAATCTTCCGACATAAGGGACTGGGCAAAGACCCACTTTGCCCCTGTTAAATCAAGGTCAGCAAAGAATAGATCAGGATATTCCAAGCTCAGCATACTATCATCTGAAGTGTCAAGTGTAACCCCGAGGCTGGCTTCGCTCATCAGACCTCTTTCTAGCCGCATCTCCTCTTGCTGCCGGTCATTAACTAGTAAAATGATCACAACTATTATCGCTATAACAGCCACGATGACGGCAACTGCTATGAATAGACCTTTTTTAGTTTTCATATAGACACCTCATCTTGTATT
>CAYFTG010000002.1:84134-89812 GCA_964346175.1 uncultured Mageeibacillus sp. | reverse complement strand
CTCAATATTTATATTATATCATTAAAATGAAGTTGAAGAATAAAAAAAAGCCCTGGTCAAAAGCAGGGGAGGCGATTTCTTCTTTTAGAGCTACTAGTGCTTCAAAGAGCTCTTCGCTCATTTTTCCATTTGCACTATAGCAACATTTTTCTCTTTAAAGTCATCAGATGCTTGCATTGTAAAAATGACAAAATGTATTTCTCCATCTAAGTATTCGTCAAGCATATGTGGGCTCCTTCTTAGATGATTTTGTGTGTCGATTTGTGTGTCATTGCAGCCCTTATATTTAAAGGCAGAGTATTCTTGTGAAAAGGTAAACCCCTGATAACATCGCGTTTCAGGGGTTCTCCGCTTTTGCTGTGAAAGCTTTATGGCGGAGGGCAAGAGATTCGAACTCTCGATACCATCTCTGGTATACACGATTTCCAGTCGTGCTCCTTCGGCCAGCTCGGACAACCCTCCGTATAAAAGCCTTTTTGCAGCCTCACGATTGTATCACGTGGGATTTGGCAGTGTCAAACATAGATCAGCCTATGACAAGATTGACTAGACGTTGCGGCACTACGATCCACTTGCGTATAGTTTTTCCATCAATCCACTCTTCAAAAGCATCCAGCGAGCGGACTAGCTCTTTGATTTCTTCTTCACTGGCTCCGCTGGGAACTTGGATGCGCTCTTTGATGCGGCCATTTATCTGAATTGCGATTTCGACTGTATCCAGCTCCAGGGCGGCTTCATCGTGCTCCGGCCATGTGGAGAGGAAAACGGACTCGTCGTGACCTAGTTGCTGCCAGAGTTCCTCTGCGAAATGTGGCGCAAAGGGGGCGATGAGTTTCACGAAATCTGTTAAAACATGCAGAGTCAGCTCAGGTTTGGGCTGTGAGCTTTTTACATATTTCTGCAAGGCATTCAGCAATTCCATCAAGCGGGCGACAGAGGTGTTGAATTGGAAACGTTCGGCGTCCTTGCTCACTTCCTTGATGCTGTTGTGGCGGGCGCGGTTTAATTCTTTATCATCTGCATTGAGCTCTGCGGGTAGACGCAGTGGGCGGTGGAGAAGGCCGCTTTTTTCTGCGGCTGCCAGCTCTTCGTCTGCGAAGGTTTCAATGCGCTGGACGAAGCGGGCGATGGCGCGGATGCCCTCGTCGCTCCAAGGGCCGCCTTCTGTATAGGCGAAACCAAAAGCGAGGTAGAGGCGGAAGACATCTGAGCCATAAGCTTCGATATAGGGGTCGGGCGAAATTGTGTTGCCGAGGGATTTGGACATTTTATTGCCGTCGGGACCCAAAATTACACCCTGATGCACTAGGCGAGTAAAAGGTTCTCCGAAATTGAGGTAGCCCAGATCGCGCAATACCTTGGTGACAAAGCGGGCATAAAGCAGGTGCATGGCAGCGTGCTCGGAACCGCCGATGTAGATATCCACGGGGCACATGCGGTTAACTTTCTCGCTGTCGAAAGGTGCCTCTTCGTTCTTGTTGTCGACGAAGCGGAACATATACCAGGAAGAGCAGACGAAAGTATCAAGGGTGTCGGCATCGCGCCGCGCGGGACCGCCGCAGCTGGGGCAGGTGGTGTTGATGAAGCTTTCTGTTTTCGCCAGTGGAGATTGACCGTCGGGGTTGAATTCCACATCGTAGGGGAGTTCGACCGGAAGCTGATCTTCCGGTACGGGCACGGTGCCGCATTTCTCGCAGTAAATAATCGGTATGGGGGTGCCCCAGTAACGTTGACGGGAAACCAGCCAGTCACGCAGGCGGTATTGAATCGTCTCTTCGCCGCACTCGCTCTGGCTGAGGTCTGCTACGATGGCTTTCCTGGCTGTGGCGGAGTCGAGGCCGCTATGGCGTCCGCTGTTGATAAGGATACCGTCATCGACAAAGGCGGCAGCGCCGACTTGCCACTGATCATCTTCAGTCTTTGGCCGGATAACCGTAGGAATTGGCAGATTGAAAAGGCTGGCAAATTCAAAATCGCGCTCATCGTGGGCCGGTACTGCCATCACAATTCCGGTACCGTATTGGGCGATGACGTAATCTGCAGTCCAGAGTTCGACCTTTTCGCCGCTTAAGGGGTGGACCGCATAAGATCCGGTGAAAACACCGCTCTTTTCTCTGTTCACCGACTGGCGTTCAATTTCGCTCAGGTGTGAGCTTTTTGTGCGATAGCTTTCCACCGCCTCGCTTTGTTCCGCAGTGATGAGGGAGTCTAGCAGCTCGTGCTCGGGGGCGATGACCAGATAGCTGACACCGTAGAGCGTGTCGGCGCGCGTAGTGAAGACGCTAAGACTCAGCTCTTCTCCGTCGACGTAGACTTTTTCACCGTCTTTTTCGACGCCGAATTTAATCGTTGCTCCTTCGGAACGGCCAATCCAGTTTGTCTGGATTTTCTTGGTCTTGTCCGGCCAATCCAGACCGTCTAAGCCTTGCAGTAATTCATCGACATAATCGGTGATGCGGAAAAACCACTGCGTCAGATTGCGCTTGACCACCTCGGTGTGGCAGCGCTCGCAGGTGCCGTCGCTTTCAACTTGTTCATTGGCCAGCACCGTGAGGCAGCTGGGACACCAGTTGACGGGAGCCTTTTTGCGATAGGCGAGATTGTTTTTGTAGAGCTGAAGGAAGAGCCACTGATTCCAGCGGTAATAGTCGGATTCGCAGGTGGAGAGCTCGGCGTCCCAATTGAAGAGAGCTCCAATCTCCTTGAGCTGTTCCCGCATGCTATCAATGTTTTGGCGGGTGCTGTCCTGAGGATGGATCCCGGTGGCAATGGCGTAGTTTTCCGCCGGCAGGCCAAAGGAATCAAAACCCATAGGTTGGAATATTTCGAAGCCCTGCATTTTCTTCATGCGAGCGTAGGAATCAGATAAGGAGTAATTATACCAATGACCGACGTGTAATTTGGCCGCAGACGGGTAAGAGAACATTTCTAGGACATAGAGCTTGTCTGCGATGCGCTTTTCATCGAAGCTTGCTAAATCCATTTCGTCCCAAATTTTTTGCCATTTACGATCGATTTTCTTGGAATAAGACATAATATTTCCTCGTTTCATTAGTAAAAAAATCAAGCCACATTCAGCTTAAGATTTTACGACACTGTTCAGGATAGCACAAGCAAATAGCGTAAGGCTGCCAGAACTAAGAGCATTAGCGGGAAGGTGGCATAGTGGAGGATGCGTGTCTTCGTGCTGTGGTCGGGTGTCCGTCGCGGGAGTAAAACCGCCGGGATGAAGACCAAGAAGGAGAAAAAGTAGTTTGGATTGGCGGTGCTGCGATATAGGGAAAACTCAATCCAGTAAAAGACGGTATTAAAGCCAAGCAGGAGAAGGAAAGCGCGTGCAAAATGTTTTTCATGATAAAAAATTGATCTGCGGATCAGCTTGACAAGGATGGGGCGCTTACTAAAATCTTTTTCTTCTGCCACATCCTCGAGAGGGTCAATCAAGGCCAAGAAAAAACAGGCGACCAGTAAAATGCCATAAATGGATAAGTTAAAATCCATCCTCCAGCTGGCGTAGAGCGATAAGAGCATGGTGGCGGCTCCCAGTGCTAGTCCTAGCCAGGGAGGCAGATTATAGCTTCCCGGCTGAATGGATTTGTTGAAGGGGCGCGAATCTCTTGAGTTTGCGCCTTCGTTTGTCTGGAGACGCATCACTAGCATGTAGGAACTATTGAGAGCGAGATTCAGGCCGACGATAAAGCCTAGCGCTGCGGCATAGGTGAAGACAATATTCAAGCCGGCGAAATTGATTTCGAGAAAGCATTCGGCTAAGATCAGCAAGAGTTCCACGCCAAAAGCGGTTATAGCCAAACGCAAGAAATATTTGAAGACATTCTGTGTATAGGTTAGACCGCGGGCTAGAAGCAGAGCGAAGATGGCGAAAGCCACTATCCCCGCAATGTCCGCAATGTATAAAAAGCTTGAAGGCAGGAGTGAGCTAAGGAAGATTGCCAGGAAATATATGAATGTAAAGATGTGGCCTATGACACGAAGCACTTTTTTCCTCAATCATAACTTGTTTAACGTTTGGATAAGCTCTAGAATGTTATAGTATTCCTTGCTCTAAGCTGCGATTTATTGTATCATGACGCTGCTGGAATCACAATTTAGAGCAGTATCTGAAGTTTCGTTTTTTTAACAATTCCGCGGATATTTTGATTTTTTCAAAAATTGAAATTTAAGAACAGTAGCATAATGATTAGTGTAGTGCGTCATCAGGAGCAAAAATGGGTCTTGGACTTAATATAGGTATTGATCTCGGTACGGCAACAGTTTTAGTGTATGTCGAAGGCCGAGGCATAGTTTTGCGGGAACCCGCAGTAGTAGCAATTAATACAAAAACAGGACGAGTGCTGGCAATCGGTGAAGAGGCCAGCCTGATGCTAGGGCGGACCCCTGACATTGTTCAGGCTATTCGACCGCTACGTGACGGAGTTATTTCAGATTTCCGCATAACGGAACTGATGCTTAAAGAATTTATCGGACGCGTCAACACAGGATTTCTGGCTCGCTATTTCAAACCGACAATTGTAGTCTGTGTTCCCAGCGTAATTACGCCGGTCGAACAAAAAGCAGTTGAAGATGCCTGTCGCCACGCAGGAGCTAAGGATGTCTATCTCATTAGAGAACCCGTAGCAGCAGCTATAGGCGCGGGCATAGATGTTACTCAGGCCAGTGGTAGTATGGTCATTGATATCGGCGGGGGCACCACAGATATTGCAGTTATTTCCATGTGCCGACCAGTAGTTGACGAATCGATAAAAATTGCCGGCGATAAATTTGATGAAGCGATCATCAAGTATATTCGCCGCAAACATAATGTGTTAATTGGCGAGCAGACAGCTGAAGAATTGAAAATCAATATCGGCTGTGCGTATCCCCGTGAAGAGGAACTATCAATGGAAGTTAGGGGACGCAATCTGGTTACAGGTATGCCGTCAATTTTAACGATAAGCTCCACAGACATGTTGGAGGCGTTGGAGGAACCTGTTAGCTCAATTTTTGAAGCTGTACATTCAGTATTAGAGAGCACGCCACCCGAATTGATGGCGGACGTATCTCAGCGCGGCATAGTGATGACCGGCGGCGGATCCCTGCTTTACGGCTTGGATCGCATGTTGGCGACGCGTGTCGGCATAGAGGTTTTAGTGGCAGAGGATCCGGTATCCTGTGTCGCTGTAGGCACAGGCCTAGCTCTTAATATCATGGATCGTTTCAGTGAGTTGGCAGACAGTTAGAAACTTGTTTTCTCAATTATAAAAAAAGTGAATATTAGGAGCATTTATGTCCCAAATTGATTTCAAGGGTAAAACGAAACAAGACCTTGTTACCATAGCGCACTTGTCTAATCTGCTGACACCACGTGATACCAGCAGAATGACAAAGCAGCAGCTAGTTGATTTTTTAACTGCTGTTGCTGATGAAGCTGAGGTAGCAGAACTAAATAAGGCTCCCGAGGAAGTTAAAAAAGACGCTGACGAAAAGCCTCGTAGCAGCACGAAAACTAAAGCCGCAAGCAAAAAAGCAGCGGCGAAAAAAGTTGAAACTGAAACGGAGACGGAGACGGAACCTGAGCCGGAGGCTGAAGAGCTTGAGACGGAGGCTGAAGTTGAAGAGCCTGATGTTGGTTGGGGCGTTGAGGCTGAATCAGAGGCAGAGGTTGAAGAGCTTGAGGTCGA
>CAYFTG010000002.1:0-84034 GCA_964346175.1 uncultured Mageeibacillus sp. | reverse complement strand
GTTGAGGCTGAATCAGAGGCAGAGGTTGAAGAGCTTGAGGTCGATTCTACTGTTGAGGCTGAGGCTGAGGCTGAGGAAGCTAAAGCCGAGGAGAGAGATGTGGAAAGAAAAGCTAGGCGCAGTCGCAAAACAGGCAGCAAAACTAGCACAAGACGCCAGAAAACAAGCGTCAAAGAAGAAGCAGAGAAGCCGAAGCAGAACAGCCGTGATATAGTGCCTGCTCAGGAACAGGAGAAAGAAAAAGAAGCTCCTGCGGAAGAAGAGCAAAACGATACTAATGTATCAGTTGAAGATTCGAAAGAAACCGTGGCCGGTGTTCTGGAAATTATGCCGGAAGGATATGGTTTCTTACGTGTAGAGAATTATTTGCAAAGTAATTTTGATATTTATATATCGCCCCAGTTCATTCGCAGGTTTCATCTGCGCACCGGCGATTTAGTTAAAGGACCGGCACGTCCGCAAAGAGATAACGAACGCTATCGGGCTCTATCTTTTATAGATTCTGTTAACGATCTGCCACCCGAACAAATGAAAAACCGACCAAACTTTGATCGCCTGACGCCTATCTATCCTAACGAGCGTTTACAGCTTGAAACGGATCGCAACGAGTTGTCGACGCGGATCATTGATTTAATTTCTCCTATCGGCAAAGGGCAGCGCGGCATGATCGTCTCGCCACCCAAGGCCGGTAAGACGATGCTGCTGCAGAAGATTGCCAATGCGATTTCAGTGCGCAATCCTGAAGTTAAGTTGATGGTGCTGCTGATTGACGAGCGCCCCGAAGAGGTTACAGATATGCAGCGTTCGATCGAAGGGGAGGTTGCGTACTCGACCTTTGACCGCACGCCCGAGAATCATGTCAAGATCACTGAGTTGGTTTTGGAACGAGCCATGCGCCTAGTAGAGTTAGGCCACGACGTGGTCATTCTTTTGGACAGCATTACCCGCATGGGCCGTGCCTATAACCTGACTATTAATCCTACCGGCCGCACCCTTTCAGGTGGTCTGGATCCGGGAGCACTCTATGGTCCCAAGCGCTTTTTTGGAGCAGCTAGAAAGATCGAGCATGGCGGCAGTCTGACCATCATCGCTACTGCGCTGATCGATACAGGCTCGCGTATGGACGAGGTTATTTTTGAAGAGTTTAAGGGTACCGGTAATATGGAGGTAGTCCTCGATCGCAAGTTGGCGGATAAGAGGATTTTCCCTGCTATTGATATCGTGAAATCCAGCACCAGGCGCGAAGAACTCTTACTCTCACCGCGTGAATTGGATGCAGTTTGGTCTTTACGTAAGGCTTTCGGACAGTTGGAAACAACTGCTGTGACTGAAACCTTGATTAATCTCCTCATGAAGACACGCGACAATGATCAGTTTATTTCTTCGATTAATGTTTCCTTTAGTGACCGTTCACTCTTTGAAGCCATGCGAGGCACAGGGAAGAATGGTAACTCGAATGGGAATAACAGATCTCTATAGCAGATTTACTGCAATAGATTGTAAAAACAACTTTCTGTGATATTTGCTAAACTGAGGTGGAAACGGATATTTTAACGGATATCCCATTCTAGAAGCGGCAGCTCTAGGCTGGATAGCTTTTGAGCAGAAAGGATGGCTACAGGTGTCGATTTTTAAACGTAGGAATAAAGTTGATTCTTTCGGGCTTTTGCTTAATTTGTGCGAGTATTCCATTCGTGCGGCAAATTACCTCGAAGAAAAGCTGACTGATTACAATCATTCTGCATTGGGTGAAGCATTGGTTGAGTTGCATGAGATTGAGCATACCGCTGATCTGATGCTGCATGACCTAAATCATAAACTGGCACACGGTAGTTCGCACCCCTTATCGCGAGAAAATGTCAGTGATATCGGCTATTTGATTGATGAGGTGACGGATAAGGTTGAAGATATTTTGATGCGCTTTGATATGTTCCTCATTAAGAAGCCACGCAGTGAGGCGATTGAATTTGCCAAGCTGATTTCGCGCGGTAGTGTTACCTTGGCCAATATGGTCAAAGAGTTCAGAAACTTCAAGACTTCCCTTCGGGTGAGAGAATACATCGTAGAGATCAATAGCATTGAAGAAGAAGGTGACAGATTATACGCTAGATCGGTGCGGAGGCTTTATGCTGAAAGCGCGGATCCGGTGGAGATTATTGCTTGGACGGAGATTTTTTATCGCTTCGAAAGATGTTGTGATAGTCTGGAAGATGTAGCACAGCTGGTGGAGAGCGTGATCATAAAGAATTCCTAAGCTCATGGAGCTTGGGTTATGGAGCTCGGAGTTTAGCCGGCTAGAATACAAAAGATACCAAAGTGCTGACTGTTTTGTAGCACGTGGGTTTCTGTAATATCATGTAAATGTCAGGGGAGTCGCGAAGCGGCTGAGAGGACTGAGAGTCGACCCTAGAACCTGATCCGGATAATACCGGCGGAGGGAGTACGAAAAAGTGTCTTTTCCGACAAAATTAAAATCTATTTTGTATCGTGTAGCGAACGCGCTTAAATCGATCTTGGCGCCGCTACTTTTTCTTGCTGTTTTGCTCGTGATTCTACAACTGCTGGCCAATAGCGGTATGTTGAAAAGCTTCGTTTTGCCGGCTCCTTCAGATGTCTTCGCATCACTTGTCCGCGATCGGCCACTTTTCACACCCCATCTCCTGCAAAGCTTGAAGATAGCTGCTGTTGGTTTTTTGCTCAGCATTCTTGTGGGGGTGCTCTTTGCTCTGCTAATTTACCGTTTCAAGGCGATGTATCGGATTTTCTATCCACTGGTGGTAGCTTCTCAGACTATTCCGACGATGGTGATAACCCCGGTGATAGTGCTGATCTTCGGTTATAGCGATTTGCCGCGCCTTTTCGTGGTAGTTTTGACCTGCTTTTTCCCCATTACGATCAGTCTCTTTAGGGGCTTGCGTTCAGTGGATCGCGACCTGCTGAGGCTAATGCAGACTATGGGGGCAAGCAATTGGGAAACGATGCGGCATGTGCTTTTGCCTGCGAGTCTCCCTCAATTCTTCTCAGGTCTGCGGATCTCTGCCACGTACAGTGTGATGGCGGCCGTGCTGGCTGAATGGTCGGGAGGCGGAGAGGGTCTGGGGATACTCATGCTACGCAGCAAAAGGTCATTTCGCTTCGACCGCATGTTTGCGGCCGTAATACTGATTATAGTATTGAGCTTGGTGTTTTATGGGGTCGTCCTCCTGCTCGAGAAAATCGCCATGCCGTGGCAGAAGTCGCTGAAACAGAAAGATTAAGTCAACTTTCGTGCCAGGCACGAAAGTTGACTCGACAGCTAAGTTGATTTCTGTGCCTGGCACGAATGAGTTACATAAAAGGAGTTTATTTAATGAAAGCATTTAGTAAAGTTTTAGTTTTAATGATGATTGCCGTTTTACTGCTGGGAGCAGCTTGTGCTCCGACGCCTGATGAGGAGGACGAACTTTTGGAATTGTCCTTCGCCTTGGACTGGACACCGAACACCAATCACAGCGGTTTGTATTTAGCTCAGGAACGCGGCTACTATGCGGAGGCAGGTCTCAACATCACTTTCCGCGAGTCAGATATGAATTTTATCGAGATGGTTGCTAACGGCAGCGCTGCATTTGGCATCGCTTCTCAGGAACAAGTTTTGCAGGCTAGAGCTTCTGGAGCACAGATTCCTGTTGTAGCGATCGCAGCCCTCTTGCAACACAATACTTCCGGCTTCGCCTCTCCGGTCGACCGTGGCATTGAAGCAGCCAGCGATTTTGAAGAACATACTTACAGCGGTTGGGGAACGGAATTGGAGCTGGCTTTTATCCGCAGCTTGATGGAAAAGGAAGGCGCCGATTACGACAAAGTCAACATTATCAACCAGTCGGCTTCAAATTTTATTGCCAGCATGGAAACAGAAGCTGATTTTGCTTGGATCTATTATGCCTGGGACGGCGTGAACTGCGAGCTGATGGATTATCCGATCAATTTCATTTTGATGCGCGAGATCGACGAGCGACTGGATTTTTATTCACCGGTCCTAATCACTAGAGATGAGCTTCTGGAGGAAGATCCCGAACTGGTGCAGAAATTCTTGCGCGCCACCGCTAAAGGCTATGCCGACGCAATTTCAGACGCCGATGCGGCAGTGGAAGCCCTGATGAAAGCTGCCCCGGAGTTGGATCGCGAACTGCTCGTAGCCAGTCAGGAATGGCTCAATAACGAAAGCAAAAAGAGCAACGAAACTTGGGGCTCCATGACAGCCGAACGCTGGGAGAACTTCGCCCTCTGGATGAGCGAGAATGGACTTTTGGAAGAGGAAGTCGACGTTGACTCAGCCTTTACCAGTGATTTTTTGCCGAAAGAATAAAAGGAAAAACTATGAGCGATCTGATCCTTTCCTGCAAAAACCTAAATAAAGCCTATGACGGCATGCCTGTAATTGAGGATGTTTCGCTCGAACTGTTCCGCGGTGAAATCGTGGCGATTCTGGGCAAAAGCGGTAGCGGCAAGTCAACTCTTTTTAACGTGTTAGCCGGCCTGGACTCTGCCGATAGCGGCGAGGTCGAGCGGCGCGCCAGAGTCGGCTACATGATGCAAAAGGACCTGCTGCTGGACTGGAAGACAGTTCTGGACAATATCGCCTTGCCCTTAATCCTGCGCTCCGCCTCCAAAGAAGAAGCCAGAGACAAGGCCAGAGAATTCTTACCGATCTTCGGCTTAGCAGGACTTGAAAACCGCTGGCCGGCAACCCTCTCGGGAGGGCAGCGTCAGCGCTGCGCCCTCCTGCGCACTTGGCTTTACTCGCAAGAGCTTATGCTTTTAGATGAGCCCTTCTCCGGCCTAGACGCATTGACGCGCGAAGGCCTCTACGAATGGCTCTTGGACCATAAAGAAGAGTTGGGCCTTTCAATCCTCCTGATCACGCACAGCATCGAAGAAGCCCTTTCGCTCGCCAATCGCATCTACGTCCTGCAGGGAGAGCTTCCAGCGCGCTTATTAGCCTCCATCGACATTCCTCAAGTGGAAGGCAGCTCGGATGTCGATCACATCATGGAAAGGGAAAAACTGCGCCGGCAGATCAGCTCTGCTCTACACAGCTGAAAAAAGCAACCGCAGTCGAGGCCTTTTGAAAGATGTAAAAATATGAGTTAATGTTTACGTAGCAGGAGGTGTTGAGCTTTTATGATCTTTACTCTATCAATCTTTAACGGACAAGTGGACTGGCTGCTGGAAGTTGTCATTCTATTACTGATCGGGCTAATAGTACTTCTTTTTCACCGCCAAATCAGCAAAGGGATTTGGCACTTGGTACTCGCCCGTTTTCGCCAAAAGGATCGACCAACCTATTTGGCCATGCGCCAACCACTGATTCGGCCTTTAGGTCTACTGCTAGTAGCGATTTTCTTCAACACTGCCCTACATCAGGTGGAGGCCATTCCTGATCCCTACTTCTCCTTCCTCTTAAAACTGGCCGACACAGTCACGGCTATGCTCGCCTTCTGGCTCCTAATCTGCGTCGTTTCCGCCTTCGGCATCGCCTTAGTCAAAGAGAACGATGAGCAGAAGAGTCGCATTTCCCCCAGCGCCGTCAGTTTGTTGGCGTCGACGGTGAGAGTTGTAGTCATAGTTGTAGCGATTTTTGTCGTCCTTTCTTTTTGGGTCGACAACCTCTCCGGCATCATCGCAGGTATCGGCATCGGTGGCCTCGCCATTGCTCTAGCGGCTCAAGACACGCTAGCTAACGCCTTCGCCAGTCTGATGATCCTTTTTGATCAGCCTTTCGAAGTAGGTGACTGGATTGAAACGCCGGATGTCACCGGTTCCGTCATATCAATCGGTCTTCGCTCAACTAGAATTCGGCCTATTGATCAATCCATCGTAACGATTCCCAACAGCAAACTGGCAGCAAACGTCATCTCCAACGGTACCTTGCGCGAGAAACGTCGCGTAGATTTGAATATGACACTCTCGTGGACTCTCTCTTTTGAACAAATGGAAAATTTCCGCCAAGGCGTTCTTCGCATCCTAACCGAACATGAAGCAATCGAAGCAGATACATACGAGGTGAACTTTTCGGAGCTAGCTGGCGATGGCGCCCGCCTCTCGCTCTATTTCTATGGACCGGCCGATTACAGTGGAGTGTTGAAAACTCAAAATGATGTCAATATGTCAATACTAGAGCTCGCGGAAAAATACCAGATCATTTTCCATTCTCCAACTCTGTATCGAAATATTGATGAGCCAAAAGATAGTCCCATGTCGTAGCAGGCACTATTTCTCTCGCCTTAGCGACATCATTGTTTTTCAAAAACTCACGCAAGTGGGAAGCGCTGATAGCTGCGCCATTTCGCGTGAGTCGTTCAATTATGCGTAATTCTATAGAAAAAGCTGACAATTCCCGGCTCAGCACCTGATTGTAGAAATTTGTGATTCCGGAAGTGGGCTCGCTGCCCACAAAGCGTTTGTCTATCCCCAGATATTCTGCTATCCGCGCGAAGAGCGCAGCGTCCAGCCCCGCCTCATCATTTAATTGCAGAGAATGCTTATCAACTTCACTCGGTGGATAAAAATACGAAGGGAAGCTGGCGGTGGAAACGGCATAAGGCCCGCTTGGTGCTACTAAGACTCGGGCGAGGTCGGCGCAGCCGCGCCTGACCATCGCGAAGCGCTCCTCGAAAGTGAAGCCTTCTTCAGGATCGTCAGACAGCACTAGGACCAGAAGCTGATCCGACTCCTTTAAAGCTGTTTCAATAAGATAGCGGTGACCCTTGGTGAAAGGGTTCGCGTTCATGACGATGGCGGCACGTCGCGGCTTGCCCACCTCTACTCCGGGTAGCTGATCCAAGTCGGCTTCTAGCTTTTCCAAGAAATCCTGAAAATGACTGGCGCTATTTTCCATCAGACTGACGCCACGACTATTGGAGACCAGGTTGGTAAAACCTACGGCGGAGAAGAGTTTTCTGTCTGTAGGTTGGGAGATGAGCAGTAACCGTTTCAGTCCGCGCTTGGCAGCTTCCTTTTCGACGGCAGTGATCAATTGGGCCATGAGGCCGAGCCCGCGACGTTCGGGCGCCACGGTTATTGAGCGGAGCGTGTAGCGGAAACAGGAGGCCGTGGCCAGCATTTCATCCTCTTCATACAGAGCTATGGACCAGTCGATCAGAGGGTCAAGGCGAATACCTGCCTCAGCCAATAATCGCTGCTGAGATTTTTTCTGCTCTGCGTCGTTCGGATCAATCAGTCTGGAATATACTTGCATGACAACACCTTTCACTATTTCCTTATAAAGTTTAGAATAACAGAAGAGAAATCAAAGATCTTTAACAGATGTTCAAATGTAGCTTATGTTTTATTAGCTCTCGTTGATTGCAGATACGTAGGGAGACGGATAATGCAAATCGTTATTGCCGGAACGGGAAAATATGGACGCAGTATTGCTGGCGAGTTGGTGGCTGAAGGTCATGACCTGACCTTTATCGAAACAAAGCCGGAAGTGCAGGAAGCTGTGATGGAAGAATTCGACGTTTCCGCCATCGTGGGCAACGCGGCTAATTATGTGACGCAGCTGGACGCGGGAGTCGACAGGTGTGATGCCTTCTTGTCCATGACAGGCTCGGATGAGGTCAATCTTATTTCAGCTATCTTGGCGCAAAGACTGGGCGCGAAAAAGACCTTCGCCCGGGTTGTCGATCACGACTACTCCCCAGAGGTGCCCTTAGTCAGAGAAGCTCTTGGCATAAGCGGCCTGATCAATCCCGATCTCGAATCAGCTCATGAGATTATGCGTATGCTGCGCTATCCCTCTGCGATCAGTGTAGAAAGTTTTTTTGGCGGAAAAGTACATATTGTTGCGCTGAGAGTGCCGAGAGAAAGCCTGCTCAGTGACCTGAGCCTGCTGGACTTCAGGCGCGTCTGCGGCAGTAATCTTATGGTCTGTGTGATTCAACGAGATGATGAAGTCTTTATTCCAGATGGCAGCAGCGTGATCAAAGCCGGTGACACCATACATGTCACCGGCGAAGTAAATACTCTGCAGGATTTTTACTTGAAGACCAACATCAAAGCACCCAGCATCAAGAACGTAATGATCGTCGGCGGAGGCGCCATTTCCTATTGGCTATTGGGTTTGATGAGTAAGCAGAAATTCTTCGTCAAGATCATCGAACGGGATAGAAAAATTGCCGAGCTTGTGTACAAAAACTATCCTTGGGTGGATGTGATCCAAGCCGACGGGACAGACCATCAGGTTTTGGAAGAGTGCAGCATAGAGAATTTTGATGCCTTTTTATCCATGACCGGCATCGACGAGGAGAATGTTCTTGCGTCGATTTTCGCTTCACGCAGTGGCGTCGGCAAAACGATAACAAAAATCAATCGAACACGCCTTCTTGAAATTCTGGACGATGAAGATTTGCAAAACATCCTTACCCCACATCACATCGTATCGAACGAGGTAGTTCGTGATATCAGGGCGATGGCAAATACACAAGGCTCTGCGGTTGAAGCGCTCTATCGTCTTGCCGACGGCAGGGTAGAGGCGCTGGAGTTCATCGCCGGACCAAAGAGTAAAGTGTTAGGAAAAACAATGATCGATCTGGATCTGAGGCCTTCGTTGCGCTTGGTTAGCATCATGCGCGGTCATGAAATTATTTTCCCTGCCGGTCAGGACATGGTTCTGGCAGGAGATCGCGTCATAGTGGTTACCAGTGGCAAGCGCTTGACAGATCTGGATGACATTCTGGGAGGACGAGATTGAATTACAGTTCTGTTCGTTTCGCCTTGGGGCGTATTCTTCAGATTTGTGCAGCCCTCTTTCTGCTCCCGCCTATCGTTTCCCTCTTTTATGGTGAAACCAAGTCCGCTCTCGGCAGCTTTGCTGTAGTAGCACTTGTCTTTTTTCTACTAGCCAGTTTAATGACCTTGAAAAAGCCTAAGCACTTGCGTCTACGCGCCAGCGAGGGCATGATCATTACTTTGCTTACTTGGTTGATAATATCGATTGCTAGCGCTATTGCCTTCATGCTGGCGGGCGAGATCACTAATTTCGTGGATGCCTTCTTCGAGTCAGCCTCGGGCTTTACTACCACAGGATCAACGATCTTGAGCGATATCGAAGCAATGTCGCATTACTGTCTCTTCTGGCGTAGCTTCACTCACTTCGTTGGTGGCATGGGCGTGCTGGTATTTGCCTTCATTATCTCCTCCGGCTCAGCAGATTCAGTTAATATTCTGAAGGCCGAAATGCCGGGACCCCGCTTCGGTAAACTCACTGCACGCCTGCGCACAACGGCGCTCGTTCTCTATGGCATTTATTTTGCGATGACGTTAGTCACTATCCTCCTGCTCTATTTGGGCGACATGTCACTGTTTGATGCGATTATTCATGGTTTGGGTACCGCCGGTACCGGCGGTTTTTCCAACAAAAATGCAAGTATCGGCTTTTACAACAGCTCGTACATTAACTGGGTGCTGACCATAGCCATGTTCCTCTTTGGTGTCAATTTTCAGGTCTATTTCGTCAGCATAAGCAGGGGATTCAAGGAGGCCTTCAAGAGTGAAGAATTGCGCTGGTATCTGGCCATATATTTGTTCGTATCTTCCCTAGTCTTCTTTGATAACTTCCGTATTTATAGTTCAGCAGGTTTTTCCTTCGAACATTCTTTTTTCGCGGTTAGCTCCCTCATGAGCACCACAGGCTACTCTACTGTGGACTTTACTTTGTGGCCGCTGGTGAGCCAGATGTTATTGCTCTTAGTCATGATGATCGGTGGTTCAGCCGGCTCCACCGCCGGCGGACTCAAGGTTTCGCGTGTCGTAGTTTACCTTAAGTCTATTCGCGAAGAAGTGATTAAAACACGAGAACCACGTCAAATATCCGCTGTACGCATGGATGGCGAAATCCTGCCCGATAGCACCAAGCAATCCGTCCTGCGTTACCTTGTCATTTATCTGATGTTCTTAGGTGTAGGAACTGTACTGGTTTCTATCGACAGCAACGACTTAATGACGTCCTTCTCGGAAGCGGTCACAGCCTTAAACAATATTGGACCTGGCTTAGGCAGGGCAGGACCTGCCAGCAACTTTTCCAATTTTTCTGATTTCACAAAAATTGTGCTTACCCTTTTGATGATTGCGGGACGTCTGGAGTTCATGCCGCTCCTGTTGTTCTTTTCGCCCAAAACCTGGAAACGAACTTCGTAAGCGTCAAGTCGCTTGTCTGCGCAAAACTGAGGCTTTTTAATGATTTGACTGCTAGCCGTGTGGTATGATTATTCATAATTCAGCAATCAGCTTTACCTTAGTGAGGAGTGTAGAGAGATGAGTCAGTCGCGCGATCCCCGAAGAAAGGGAAAAGACTCGAAGGCTAAAACTAAGCCGAAGAGTAAGTCGAGGAATCTTATGGCGCAAAAAGGCAGCACGAAGCCGTCCGTTTCCTCTAAAAAAGCGAAATTAAGTCCTCAGGAATCACCACAAGTCGTGGAAATGCGCAGAAAAGTTAACCTCGTCTACTTGTTGATACTTGCGACCTGCGGCGTTGTAATTGTTGTTTTCGCCCTGCTCGTCGCCAATAAACTGAGTACTGCCGGCATCATTTCTGACCCGGAAGAGAGTGGTCTACTGCAAGCCAGCATGCCCGGCGAAACTACTGTTGGCGAAACTACCATTGACGAAACTGCTACAGGTACAACAACACCGACTTCGAATGAACTCGAAACAGGGGAGACTGATCCCACTGAGAGTGATGCAAACGAT
The DNA here is from genome assembly GCA_964346175.1 of uncultured Mageeibacillus sp. Lineage (GTDB taxonomy): Bacteria > Bacillota > Clostridia > Saccharofermentanales > DTU023 > DTU032. The sequence goes on along the minus strand of CAYFTG010000002.1, from coordinate 73,303 downwards.
ACCTCCGGCACAACATCGAAAACGGCTCCGGTAAAAGTCGGCGGCCCGGTTACTCGCAGAACTTATAGCTATGGCAATGTCAATATTGAGGGTGGTTTGGATGTAGTCACCACTAAGACGACTCCGACAACGGGTACTAGCGATAACGAAGACGGGGAGGGTGAGACCGCTGCGACCGGTCCTGCTACCGATCCGTCAGAAACGACGGCAACCGATCCCCCAACCGATCCTCCTGCAACCGATCCCCCTGCTCCGGATACCGGCGCAGGTGGTGGCGATGACGGTAGCACAGGCGGAGGCTCAGAAAACGACGACGGCAGCGGCGAATAGCCTTATCCAATCATTATCTAGATAATATTTTTTACAGCTAAGATTAGAAAGGACGAATCTGTGGCTACAATTTCTGAACTTATAATATTAACAGTTGACGACCTCGAAGATCAGTTGGGTAGCAGTAAATACCCCAAGTTCGTCCGCGAATCTGAGCAATTGTTTTCTGATCAGGTAGATACTTTTGCAGAAAAAGTATTAGCTGACAAGAATATCCGCGCAATCTTTGTCTCCGGACCGACTTCCTCCGGGAAAACCACTTCCTCTAGACTCTTGTCGCAGAAATTGATTCAAAACGGCAGACACACTGTGGCGATTGAACTAGATGATTTCTACCGAGAGCAGGATCTGCGCTACGATGAGGAAGGTCGTCCTGATTACGAAAGTATCGATACGCTCGACCTGGAATTGTTAGGCGAAACTCTCGAACGTCTCTTTCAAGTCGGCGAAGCTCCTATACCGACATTTCACTTCGCAGCTAGACGCAGACAGTATGAGGAACACAAGCGAATCAAGCTGAATCAAGGAGATGTGGTGATCATTGAGGGTCTGCACGGCCTCAGCGACACTGTTACTTCGCATGTGCCGGAGGAGGCTCGCTTAAGCTATTTCATTATGCCGCATGGACGTGTTTTATCAGATGCCAGAATGATTTCCAATAGCGATATTCGTCTCTTGCGTCGGATCAGCCGTGACGTTAATCAACGCGGTTCCTCTGCCATGGATACCATCGATTATTGGCCCATGGTCGAAAGGGCTGAGAAAGACTTTATCCCCCGCTATTTGGCCGCTGCCGATTACTACATCAATTCACTATTGCCCTACGAGTTTACCGTGATCGCCCCGTTAGCACGCCAAAAAATTAACGAATCACTGGAACGTTTCTTTGACGGCACCTTAGGCTCGTCATCATATACCAGAAGTACTGACGGACACTCCAACCTACGTGAGGCAGTCCAAGATGCGTCGCGTCTGGTCTGGATCTGCGAACAGCTTCCTGCCGTGTCACCGTCAGTAGTGCCTCCGGGCTCGCTTTTGCAAGAATTTATCTAAGCAAAATTTACAATTTTTTGTGACAGCAAAATAGACAAGGCGCAGCGCAAATTTTTAGGTATATTTTTGTCCCAAAATTTTGAAGGTAACTTTTGACACTAAATTGTGAAAAGTACGAATAAATTATTATCATGTATTGGAAAAAAGCGAAGTCATTTACTTAAGAGTAATCGCAGTTATTTCAAAAGTGATGAAGGAGAATCATTATGACACTAACATTGACAAAATCTAATTTCAAAGAAACAGTTCTGGAGAATGAGCAGCCTGTATTGGTTGATTTCTGGGCTAGCTGGTGTGGACCCTGTCGCATGGTAGGACCGATCGTAGAAGCCTTGGCTGATGATTTTGAAGGACGTGCCGGAGTCGGCAAAGTCAACGTCGACGAGGAGCAAGATTTAGCACAACAATACGGGATTATGAGTATCCCTACTCTAGTCATCTTTAAAAATGGCGCAGTGGTTGAGCGCGTAGTCGGAGCCCGTTCCCAGGGAGAACTGGCCGAGTTACTCGAGAAACATATTTAAGCAAAACATAAGCAAGTAACAATCGTATACAGCAGCATATATTGAACATTTCGGAGGTGGGCAAGTGCAGGGCGCATATCGTTTAGTGACAAGAGCTGAACAGCAGTTGCTGGACAGAGCTTATTCGAAAGTAACAGGCCTTCCCTCAATTGTTTTGATGGAAAACGCAGGCAAGGCGGTAGCAGATGCCGTCCTTAGTGTTGAAACGGAAATGCAGGCTGCTGTATACGATTGTTTGGTTTTTGCCGGCAAAGGTCAAAATGGCGGTGACGGCTATGTGGCCGCTCGCCATTTGTTGGCTGAAGGTCTGAAAGTCGCAGTCGTAGACAGCAGCTCCGGTGAAGCACAGCAAGCAGACGCGGCAGTCAATGTAGCGGCTTGGACTGAACTGGGCGGAGAGATCATCAGAGACCTCACTACAGTCCCAACAGATTCTGTTCCTGTGATTGTAGATGCCGTCTTCGGTAGCGGCTTTGATGCCCAGAGAAAACTGGATCCTGAAGTGGTTCATGTTTTTGCCCTAATGGCAGAATTGCAGGAGGCCGGTTCCATAGTTATCGCTTGTGATCTTCCTAGCGGCATGGTCGCAGATACCGGGCAAGTCATTTCCCTGACAATAGAAGCTGATCTGACTGTCACTTTCGGACGGGTGAAGCTGGGTTTGATTACGCATCCCGGCTGTCTTTATTCGGGAGAAATCTGGCTGGAAAACCTCGGCATGAACGACGATTTTGTTGATCTGCAGCTTAAGGGAGATCCTGCCTACATCTTGGATGCCGGACTCGCTTCCTCTTTGGATCTAGAACCGGCGGAAGATGCTCATAAGGGAGACAATGGCAGAGCCCTCTTGATCGGAGGCTCGGAAAACATGCCCGGAGCTATGCTTTTATCTATCGAAGCCTGCGCCCGTTCAGGAGCAGGTTACACGATGGTGCGGGCACCTGAAGCCATTATCCCGCTGCTGGCCGAAGCCATTCCGTCAGCACTTTATTCGGCGGTACCTGAAGGTGAGTCGAGGAAACGCGACCTACCCGGACCTATGGACGCAATCGCTATTGGTATGGGAGCAGGAGATGCCCAGTGGATCCCCAAAGCTCTCAAGAGTTTGATACCCAATGAACAAAGACTTCTGATCGATGCCGACGGCCTCAATACTTTGGCGAAGATGTCAGATCTGGCCGATTTGCTGCGCAGAAGACAGGAGAATGGTCTGGAGCCGATCGTGCTGACACCGCATCCCGGTGAATTCGAGCGTCTCGCTCCGGAGCTGAGCCCTCTTCTACAAGAAGACCGAGTTAGTGCAGCGCGGAGCCTTGCTCGCAAGATGCCTGCTATCGTTGTTCTTAAGGGGGCAGCTACAGTTGTCGCCTTCCCTGACGGCGCAGTCTTTATCAATGAATCAGGAAATGCAGGTATGGCCAAGGCCGGTTCCGGCGATGTCTTGAGCGGTATGATTGTCGGCAATATGGCTGTTCTCAGAGATAGCTATAAGGCAGTCTTGCTCTCAGTCTATCTACATGGTTTGGCTGCAGATATCGCCCTCGACGAGCGCGAGAATGCTCGCTCGCTCTTACCTGAAGACATTCTGGCGCACATATCAGTAGCCAGACACACTATTTAGTAGGCAACACACCGGCGCTGCTTGTTAGAAGCTATAGTCTGGTGTATAGTAATTTTTGTAAATATATTTTTCCGGGGCAGGGTGAGAGTCCCTACCGGCGGTGATGCTCTTTACGAGAGATGAGCCCGCGACCTTCGTGGATGATGGGGTGTGAACCCCCAGCCGACCGTATAGTCGGGACGTGAGGAAATTTGCTTTTAGCAAGGAAGCCCCATTTTTGGGGCGTTTTTTATGCCTCAAGAAGAGAGGTAGTAAAATGCAAAATTTAAGTAATGAGAAAGTAGCACTGGCGGAGAACGCTGCAGGTAAAAGGGAACTTGCGCGCAAGAAACACTCCGCTTCACACAGACGGATCGTATGGATCACAAAAATCGGCATACTGTCAGCAGTTGCCATTGTTCTGATGTATCTGGAATTTTCAGTTCCGATTTTCCCTGTATTTCTGAAGTTAGACTTTGGCGATATTCCGGCTTTATTGGGCGCATTTTCAATGGGACCCTTGGCCGGTATTCTGATTCAATTAATCAAAAACATTGCTCATCTGCCTGTCAGTCAAACAATGATGGTTGGCGAATTAGCAAACTTTTTGATGGGTAGCATCTTTGTCGCCACAGCCGGCTTGATTTACAAATATAAGAAGACGCGTGCCGGCGCCATTATTTCTTTACTTGCCGCTACTGTAGCGCTGACCATATCCGGTGCCCTCATCAACTATTATTTTACGATCCCGTTCTATATTAGTGTGATGGGCTTTACTCAGGAGGGTTTAGTCGGTATGGCTCGTGCCACCGGGAACACCTTTGTCACGGATCTGCGAAGTTTGATCGTTTTCGCTTTTGTACCCTTTAACATCTTAAAGGGTGCTGTGGTATCATTGATTGTCGGCATTCTTTACAAGCGGCTCAGCCCGATTCTGCATAAATAAACGAGAGAGCACAGAATACAAGCTCAACAATATCGGATCAGAGAATATATTGTCGCATGCGATATGTTCTCTGATCTTTCTTACTGCGGCCAGCTTTGCTATAATGATTAACATTATATAAAAGGTGCCTGCCACCTGAATCTAATTGAACTTGGCGGGTGTCACAGCTCTTTAGGATGCGAGAGCATACCTGAGCACAGGGGGATTAATTGCCGAGTTTTTTTTCCAGAATAGGTGATTTCTTTAGCGGTCTTTGGCAGAGCATGGCTGATGGTCTGCTCTTTCTTGGTGGGCCGCTCGATATGTTTATTTCGGCTGTTGATATTTTGATTACCAGCCTCGTTTTTTACTTTATCCTCAAACTATTTCGTGATTCTAGAGCCTGGCAACTTTTACGGGGTATCCTCCTTATTATCGCCTTTGCGATCGTGACCAGCATTCTCGGATTGAACACTATCAGCTTTATTTTTAACAATACTATCTCTATCTTGGCGATCGCCCTTTTGATTATCTTCCAGCCGGAGCTGCGTAAGACATTAGAGAAATTGGGGCGCAACCGCTTGGTCAAGGTTTTTTCGCCTAAGGATAGAGAGAACGCGGTTGACCCTGCTACGCGACAAATGATTGAGTCCATAGTCTCTGCCTGTGAATCAATGAGCAAAACCAGAACCGGCGCCCTGATAATAATCGAACGCACGACACGTATGGGTGAGCTGCAAGGGCAAGAAAACGCGGTCAGGGTAGATTCTAACGTCTCTACTACTTTACTCAAGCAAATTTTTTATACAGGATCGCCCTTGCATGACGGAGCCGTTTTGATTCGAGAAGGACGCATAGCGGCGGCTCGCATTCACGTCCCGTTGTCGGATGCCTATCATCTGCGTCACGAATTTGGAACCAGACACCGTGCAGCTGTGGGAGCTAGTGAATTGGGAGATGCGATTGCTGTAGTGGTTTCGGAGGAAAGGGGCACCATTAGTCTGGCCGTTGACGGTCGCTTGTTCGAACTGTCCAATGCGGATGCTCTACGTAGTCAACTGTATCGCCTGCTTTTGCCTGAAGGCAGCGGAGAAAAACGCAGTTTCAGAGAATGGCTCCATGATCTTTTTAGCAAAGACAGTTCAGAAGTGCAGAAAAGCCGCCCGCGCCGTAAGCTTTTCGGCCGCAGTGATTTGCCCAAACAACAGCGTTTTGGTCTCGCTATATTTTCTTTTATCTTAGCCTTCTTCATTTGGCTCTATGTCCAGGTTACGATTGACCCGGTGACAAGCACTCAGTTCAGCGTCCCTCTGACCTTCCATGGTGTCGAAACTGCCACAGAACAAGGTTTCGGTATCCAAGGTTATCCGGTAAACGATATTCAACTTGTTTTACGAGGCCGTACAGAAGTTTTGAATGATATTTCTGTTACGGATCTTACCGCTTATATAGACGTCAGCAATGTAAATCAGATAGGTGTGATAGAATTACCTGTCGAGATTGAAACTGATACTCTGTTATATACGCAAACTGAAACCGTATTGCCCGGTTCAGTGCGCGTCAATGTATATGAGCTTCAACCCTAAAATAAAATTAAGAGGAAATAATGGCTAGATTATTTGGCACAGACGGTGTTCGCGGTGTCGCGAACAAGGACTTAACTCCGGATTTGGTTTTCAAATTGGGCTATGCAGCTGCCCATGTCCTTACGGACAGAAGTGCGGGCAGACCACGCGTAGTTGTTGGAGAGGATACCCGAGTATCCTGTGGCATGCTGGCTTCAGCTTTGGTAGCAGGGCTTTGTTCTGCCGGGGCTGATGCCATTGAGTGTGGCGTCGTGCCTACTCCTGCCGTTGCCTGGCTAGTACGACATTACGGCGCAGATGCCGGCGTCGTCATCTCTGCTTCTCATAACAGCTTTGAATTCAACGGTATTAAACTCTTCGGTGGCGACGGTTTTAAACTGGATGATGCGACGGAAGATCTCATAGAAAAATATGTAAAAAAATATCGCGAGAAAGGTCATTCGCGCCCCTGTGGCGAAGATGTCGGACGCAAAATCGAGGCAACAGACGCCATTGATTTTTATCGCGAACATCTGGAAGAGATTTCCGGTCTAGATCTCAGTGGCTTACGTGTGGGACTGGATTGCGCTAATGGCGCCAGTTATGAGATCGCACCGCGGCTTTTCCGAGATTTGAATGCGGATGTTTATGTAATTGGTGCGGAGCCAGACGGTTACAATATCAATCGAGATTGCGGTTCGATGCACCTTGATAAACTGATTGAAATGGTCAAGGACAAGGAACTAGATATTGGTTTCGCCTTTGACGGAGACGCGGATCGCGTTATTGCCGTCGATGCGCATGGGCATATTTGTGACGGCGACGTCATCATGGGCATCCTCGCTTTAGCTTTGAAAAAAGCCGGCAAGCTCAAGAAAAACACCGTCGTGGCCACAGTCATGAGTAATTTCGGTCTAGATCAGATGACCGAAGCTAGCGGCATAGTGCTCGAGCGCACTCAAGTGGGAGACCGCTATGTCATGGAGCGAATGGTTGAGGGTGATTTCAACCTTGGCGGCGAGCAAAGCGGCCACATCATATTATCGGATCACTCCAGTACCGGTGACGGCATCCTTTCGGCTTTGCAATTACTGAAGGCTCTCCAGAAAAACGGACAAAAACTGGAAGAAGCCAGACTGGCTGTGAAGATCTGTCCTCAGGTTTTGAAAAACGCTACTGTAAGCAGTGAGGCAGCCAAGAAGAAAATCATGGCCAACAGCAAACTTAGCAAGAAAATTAAAGAAGTTGAAGATGCATTAGGGAAGGCAGGTCGCGTCCTAGTCAGACCCTCCGGAACAGAGCCGTTAGTTCGAGTCATGTTGGAAAGCGATGATATTGAAGAAATTAATAGGTTCGCAGACGAGCTGCTTGCTCTGATCTGTTCGCTGGATAAGGATAGCAAGGGGGACTGATCTGTGCGTCGCCAGCAAAGCGCTCGTATTGTCTTCGTCTTTATTTTTGTATCAGTATTCCTGCTGATATTGTCCTTTTTCGGTGTCTTGAACCCTCCTATCGCCGGAGCGGATCGCTTCGCCCGGGAGCGAGAAGCGTCGCGTAATCTAGGAGCACCTAATCTCACTGATCCGGACGAGAAGGTGCAGGAAGAAAGTTCTCAAGATCAGGAAACAAAGCCTAGTCAATCAGAGGAAGCGACCAAAGAACCGGAGATTACAGCTGAAGCGGCAAGTGAACCGCCCATTCTGCCTTTACCAATCCAAGCGAACGACCCGGCCTTGCTCCCGGAGAGTGAAGAGCAGCAACTGCGCTTGTGGCCTCAAGAATCAGCCGTTCCGGACTTGCATAGCGTGGATTTCGACTATTACGCTACACTCCAAAACGAAACCAAACCCCTTAACGGGATAACGGTCATACTTGATCCGGCGTTCGGAGGCAGCTCAACGGGCGCTACCTTTATAACGGATAGCGGGGTGCTGGCGGAGAAAGATATCGTGCTCCAGATTGCCAAACTGGCAGAACGTTATCTAGTCGGAATGGGAGCAGAAGTGATTATGACGCGCAGCAGCGACACCGAGAATTCTTTCTTTTACGTGGCTGCACTGACTGCAGACACAGTGTTAGAACGCTATTCCCAAGAAGCTGAAGAAGCTAATTATGAGGTGCAGCTGATCGAGGATCTGCGCCTCCAAATGGCGGATGTCATGCGTATCAACCAAAACAACGCTGATTCAGGTGGACGCGGATTATTTGGTGGGATCGGTACAGCAGCGCGCCTACGGCTGATCTACGATATCCAAGCTCAGTATGATGATGTTGTTTTTATCAATATTTCACTTAATCATGATAATGATGTTAGTATGTCCGGAGCAGAGATCCGCATAATGGATCGGGAGTTCGTAGCGGAAACAAACAACAGCTACGTGGAAGACCTCGATCCGAATACGTTAGCACCAAATTATACGATGATCGACAGTCAGAGTCGGCAGGAGCTGGCTTGGCTGCTATACGGACACCTGCAGCATCAGACGCCTGTGTTGGCCGCTGATGCGGAACCGCGCATTGAGCAGATGGATATGGCCGTATTGCGTTTGAATAATCTGACCTCAGTATCTGTTGTACCGGGCTATCTCAGCAACGAAACAGATAGAAATGAAATCAGCTCTGCTGAAGGTCAGCAGAAAATCGCATTGGCACTTGCTTATGCTGTTCGTCAATTTTATGTCGGGCCATAAGCAGGCTCAGCAGTTTCAGCTTTTTACTTAAAAAGTCTAAAATTTTGCTAGAGTTTCAAGAAAAATAACGTTAGAATGGTAACTCAATCGCGAACGGCACAGCTGATCGGAAGGTATCCTGTAAGATATAGGAGAAAAACCATTCTGATTTCGCGGTAAATTGCTGAGTCAAGAAGAATTTTTGCAGGACTGGAGACCTGAACAATTCTCGGTTAAGAGAGGAGAATGTTATGAGTCATGAGCCTATCAAAGGTGCTTCATCTGACGACAAACCTGAAGAATTTATATTGGAGGAATTGGAGATTTTCGCACCTCCTCCTATTGAAGAGAAAGTGGTAACGGAGAGCTCACAGAGTAATGGCTGGTCGTCACTCGCTTACTTCACCCAAATCGGCTTCACCATTGCTGTTTCAGTGCTTTTGGGCGTGCTGATTGGAAGATTTCTGGACAGGCGGCTGGGAACTGATCCTTGGCTGTTGCTCTTGTTTTCTCTTCTGGGAGTATTAGTAGCTCTTTACTATATCTATAGAATTTCTAAAAGATTTAGTAAATAGGAAATTTAAAATCGACAATTTTGCTTGCTTTAGCTAGGATAGGATAATGGAATCAACCGATATTAGTAAAAAAATGATAATAATTATTTTGATTATCGCAATCTTGGCTATTGTAGGAGCTTTGATTTTTTATCGTTCGCTAGACTTTCTGCCCTTTGCGCTAGGTGTTCTAATCGGCACAGCGGGGAGTGTGGCTAGGGTATTACTAGTTAAACGCACAGTGACAAGAGCGCTGAAGATGGAAGCAAAAGATGTTGGCAGATATGTCAATGCTCAAGCCTTTATCAGGCTGGGGCTGGCAGTAGCTATACTACTTATCGCTGCCCTGGTGCCGCAGATTAATTTATGGGGAGCCGCTATAGGCATAATTGCCTTTCATCCCGCAATTTATATAGCGAACAAAACAGTTAAGAACCCTGAAGTGCAAGGAACAGAGGATAGTTAAACGTGATTAATATTCGTAATTATGGTGTCATAGAAATCGCAGGTATTGAGATCTGGATTACAGAGACAATTGTCAATACTTGGATCATCATGGCAATCCTGATAGCTGTTGCTGTTCTTGTGCGCATTAAATTACGAAAATTTCAGACTATACCCACAGGTTTCCAGAATGTTACTGAAGCGGCTGTAGAAATCTTTGATAACTTCGTTGTAAGTTCAATCGGCAAAAAGCATGCCAATTATGCTCCTTGGTTTTTCATGGTTTTTGTCCTCATCTTGTCTTCCAGTCTTTTCAGTATCTTTGGTTTGCGAGCTCCGACGGCCGATTGGGCTACAACTTTTGCCTTGGCTCTTGCCAGCTTTTGCATCATGATTTATGCAGGCGTGAGAAACCGCAAAGCTGCGTATATTAAATCGCTATTTGAACCCATATTTATCTTTTTCCCGATGAACCTGATCGGAGAGTTGGCGAAACCCGTCGCTCTCAGTTTCCGTCTTTTTGGAAACGTCCTATCGGGAACTATAATCTTGACTCTTTATTACGCTTTGACACCGATCTTCGTGCAGTTTGGCATTCCTGCCGTATTGCACGCTTTATTTGATGTAATTTTTGGTTTCATCCAAACATATATTTTCGTAATATTGAGTTTGATGTATGTGAAAATGGCGGCGGACGATTAGGTTTTTTACTATGATTTTTATAAAATAAATAAATTAAGCAATAACAATACATGGAGGTATGTATGAACGCAATAGAAGGATTATCAGTAATTATCAGTGTGGCCCATATCGCAACTGCGATCGCACTTCTGAACGGTCTCCTTACAACTTTTGGACAGGCGAAAATTGTTTCGCAAGCGATTGAATCTATCGCCAGACAACCGGAAGCTACAGGAGATATCCGTACAACAATGTTTGTCGGTTTGGCCATGGCTGAAACATCCGGTATCTACGGTCTTCTGATTTCAATTGTCATGCTCTTTGCCAACCCCTTGGTTGATATATTCGTCAATTTTGTCAGCTAAGCAATGGTGGAGATTAGAAACATTGATGGCAGTTAGTGAAAGGAGGTAGTAGCTTGTACAGTATTTTTACTATTATGGCTCAGACGGTCCCTGAGGGCAGATTGTTTGCTCTGGACCAACAAACTCTGATTCAGATTGCCATTCAACTTTTAAATGGAATTATTTTGGCTGTGATCTTGGGTCGGCTTTTATATAAGCCCGTCAAGAACTTTATGGCCAAGCGCAGGGAGAAAATTCAAGAAAAAATTGCCGCTGCAGATACCGAGATGGCTCGTGCTAATGAGCTGATAGCCGAATATGAGGCTAAAATCGACAATATCCAGCAGGAAGCAGAACAGATCTTTGCTGAAGCCCGAGCCAGAGCCGGCGAGAGAGAGGAACTGATTCTGCATGAGGCTAACGCAGAAGCACAGCGGATAAAGCAGAATGCTCTGGCCACGATTGAATTGGACAAAGAACGTAATGAAATGGAAATACGTTCCTATATCATCGAGATGGCTACGTTGATGGCCGAGAAATATCTTATCGGCACTATCGACGAAACGGAGCAGAACGAACTCTTCGAGCAGGTACGATCTCAGTTGGAGGAATCACAATGGCGCAGGTAAGTGAGCGCTATGCAAGAGCTCTTTTCCGGGTTTCTGAAGAAAACGATTCTTTGGAGCGGGATCTGGAGCAGGTCATCTTTGTCAGGGACAGGCTGGACAAGGACGACGTGCAGGCTTATCTGAATCATCCGGGAATTAAAAAGAGACAGAAAGAAGTATTTTTTCAGGAAGCCTTTCCGGAAATAGCTCCACAGCTCTTGGATTTTCTCTTTCTTATGCTACAGAAGAGACGCGAAAATATTATCGTTTCAGCTTTGTCCGATTATATTGAATTAGTTAACAGACATTTTGACAGGATCAAAGCAAGGGTTGTCTCCGCCCGGGGCTTAGATGTAGAACAGATCTCTTCACTCGAGGTTTTGCTATCGCAACACCTTGATTTGGAGGTCAGCTTAGTCAGTGAGATCGACCCGGAAGTTATTGCCGGATTTTATGTTCTCGTGGAGGGACATATCTTTGACGGCACTGTCAGAACTCAGTTGAATGAAATGAAGAAACGTTTAAAGAGAGGGAATCTTTAATGCCAAAACCTGACGAGACAATTAATGTTATTAAACGACAGATTGAGTCGTTTTCGACCAAATTGGATTATGCTGAAGCCGGTACCGTCATACAGGTCGGTGACGGCATCGCCCAGGTATATGGCCTACAAAACGCCAAAAGTGGCGAGTTGCTTGAATTTGCCAACGGCACTATCGGCATGGCTTTGAACCTGGAAGAAGACACCATCGGCGTTGTTATTATGGGGTCGGATGCCGGGATAGTAGAAGGTGACCCGGTGCGCATGACAGGCCGAATGACGGCGGTCCCGGTGGGCGATTGCATGTTGGGGCGAGTTGTAAACGCCTTGGGAGAACCGATAGATAGCCTCGGAGAGATTGAAACTGACACATACCGTGACATTGAGAGTCCGGCTCCAAGCGTTATTATGCGCCAAGAAGTTAACCGTCCGCTTGAAACCGGAATCAAGGCTATTGACGCCCTAGTGCCGATTGGCAAAGGGCAAAGAGAGCTTATTATCGGTGATCGTCAGACGGGTAAAACTGCAATCGCCATCGACACATTCCTCAATCAAAAAGATAAGGATGTTTACTGTGTTTATGTCGGTATCGGTCAAAAAGCTTCTACAGTTGCCCGCATTGTTAAGGTGCTACAAGATTCCGGGGCTATGGATTACACCACCGTAGTTCTCTCAACTGCTAATGAATCCGCACCAATGCAATATATCGCTCCTTATGCAGGTTGTGCCATCGCTGAAGAGTGGATGTATCAGGGCAAGGATGTATTGATTGTTTACGACGATTTGTCCAAGCATGCTGTCTCTTATCGCGCCATTAGTCTCCTTCTCGGACGTCCACCGGGACGCGAAGCCTATCCGGGAGACGTCTTCTACCTGCACTCCCGCTTATTGGAGCGTGCCGCCAGCCTGAGCGACGATTACGGCGGCGGAACTATAACCGCTTTGCCCATCGTGGAGACCCAAGAAGGAGATATTTCTGCCTATATCCCGACGAACGTCATCTCCATAACCGACGGACAGATCTATCTGGAAACCGATCTGTTCAACAGTGGTATCCGTCCGGCGATCAACCCTGGACTATCGGTCTCTCGTGTCGGTGGCTCGGCTCAGATTGCGGCCATGAAAAAGATTGCCGGCCCTCTGAGAATTGAATACGCTCAGTACAAGGAAGTCGCGGCTTTCTCACAATTCGGTTCTGACTTAACTCAAGATACAATCGACCGCTTAGATCACGGAGACCGCATAACGGAAGTGCTGAAGCAGCCACAGTACTCGCCCATATCGATAGAAGATCAAATTTTGATCCTCTTTGCTCTTAATCGCAGACATCTTACTGATGTCAGATTGGGACAGATTAGAAATTTCCAAAGGGAGTTTCTCACTCATGTTGATGCTCACGCCCCCGATTTGAAGGCAGAGATCAGAGAAAGTGGTGAAATTTCTGAGGAGATGAGCGAACGCATTGAGCAATTGATTGAAGAAGTCAAAGCCGAATTTGATCAGAATTAGGAGTTAGTGTGAGTTCACTTAGGAACATAAAAGAAAGAATTGCGAATGTTTCTTCCGTCGAGCAGTTGATCCGCGCCATGTACATGGTGTCATCAACCAAGCTGCAGAAGGCGAGAGCTCAGCTGGAAGGATTGGTTCCGATGCAGGAGGGCCTGCAGAGAATTATCGATGATTTGGCCAGTAGAGAAGAGTCCAGATCGATTGAGGTTTTCAAAAAACGAGAAGTTCGCAATTCACTTTACATGATTTTCACCAGTGACAGGGGATTGTCGGGTGGCTACAACTCAAATATTAATAAATTTGTCTTGGAGCATTTAAAGGATGTCGAGAACGAGAAGCTCTTGATTGTCGGCTCTATTGGTAACGAGTTTTTTAAGCGAAACGGGAAAAATATCATAAGAGCCGTTGTCGACGTTGCTGATGCCCAGATTTATTATGCTTCTCAGAGTTTGGCCGAATGGGCTACAGACTTGTATTTGGCTGGCGAAGTTGATGAAATTTGTGTGGGGTATACGGTTTTTAAGAATGTGCTCTCTTATGAACCGGTAATAAAAAAGGTACTTCCAATCAGCAACGGTGCGGAAGACAATGATGATTTTTATTACGATAATTATCTTGATGAGAAGATCTACGAACCGGATCTTAAGACATATATTGAAGAGTTGATACCGCTGTACCTGCATATGTATATCTTTAGAGCCTTCTCGGAAGCTCATACCAGCGAACAAGCCGCACGCATGGTCAGTATGGATGCTGCGGGCAAGAACGCTGATGAGATCATGGAAGACTTGACTCACAGTTACAACCGTCAACGTCAGGCCGAGATTACTCAAGAGCTGAATGAAATAGTAGGCAGCAGAACAATTATGACAAAGGAAAAATAAATGGCAGAGAAAAATATTGGAGCAATTATTCAGATAATCGGGTCGGTTATTGACGTCCGCTTTGAAGGTGACCTACCTCTTTTATACAATGCACTGGAAGTAAAACTAGGAGACGACACTATTGTGCTGGAAGTTATGCAGCATACCGGAGATAATACTGTGCGCTGCGTGTCCATGCACCCGACGGACGGACTCAAGCGAGGTGCAGAAGTTATTGACACAGGTGCGCCGATTACAGTTCCAATTGGCCGTGAGGTTCTGGGACGCATGGTCAATATTCTGGGTAAACCTATCGATAATAAGCCCGAGATTGAAGCGGAAGAGTACTGGCCTATTCATCGGGATCCGCCGGCCTTTGTTGATCAACAGGCTGAACCCGAAATGCTGGAAACAGGAATAAAAGCCATTGACCTGCTTTGCCCTTTCCCTAGGGGCGGAAAGATTGGCTTGTTCGGTGGTGCGGGTGTTGGTAAGACGGTTCTGATCATGGAGCTGATAGACAGCATCGCTCAGGAACACGGAGGTTTCTCTGTTTTCGCCGGTGTAGGTGAGAGAACGCGTGAAGGTAACGATCTTTATTATGAGATGATGGAATCTGGTGTTATCGACAAGACTGCCCTTGTGTTCGGACAGATGAACGAACCGCCGGGAGTCAGGATGCGCGTCGCCTTAACGGCACTGACGATGGCGGAATATTTCCGCGACACCGAACATCAAGATATTCTGCTTTTTATAGATAATATTTATCGTTTTGTTCAAGCCGGCTCTGAGGTTTCCGCTCTCCTCGGACGTACCCCCAGTGCTGTTGGCTACCAACCGACGTTGGCGACTGAGATTGGAATGCTGGAGGAGCGGATCACATCCACCAAGACAGGCTCGATCACCTCGGTGCAAGCGGTCTATGTTCCGGCAGACGACCTCACGGACCCTGCGACGGCGACAGTATTCGCCCACCTCGATGCGGTCACAATTTTGTCACGTTCAATAGTTGAGCAAGGAATCTATCCGGCAGTCGATCCCTTGGAGTCTTCCTCGCGGATTTTGGAAGAAAGTATCGTCGGCCGAGAGCACTATCGAGTGGCTCAAGCAGTACAGAATATTTTACAACGCTACAAAGATTTGCAAGATATCGTATCTATTTTGGGTATCGATGAATTGTCCGAAGAAGATAAGCAGGTCGTCGGCAGGGCTAGGAAAATTCAGCGTTTCCTGTCGCAACCTTTCATAGTCGCCGAGAAATTTACCTCTATTCCCGGGAAACACGTGTCTATCGATGAGACTGTACATGGCTTTAGGGAGATTCTCGAAGGCAAGTATGATGACGTGCCGGAGGGTTTTTTCCTTAACGCAGGCTCGATTGAAGATGTGCTCGAACGATACAAAAAATCTTAAGGTTTAATATGGCTGAGAAGACAAAGAAAAAAGGCAAAAAGCTGACCATGACGATTACTACTCCTAGGGGAGTTAAATTTGTCGAGGATGCGGATATGCTCGTCATGGTAGCCAGTGACGGCAATATGGGCGTCATGCCGGGCCACGAACCGTTGTCTGTGACCTTAGGAGACGGTATCCTCCGGGTAATCAACAACGGCTCGGAGAAGAAGCTCGCTGTCTTCGGTGGCATGGCTGAGATCGATCAGGATTCAGTCAATATTTTCACCACGATTGCTCAGATGCCTGAAGAGATTGATCGCGAACGTGCTGAAAGAGATCTCCGAGAAGCTGAAGAAGCTCTGAGCGAGAAGATGGATGATGCTCAACTCGGCAGACTGCAGATGCTCTTGCGTCGATCTCTGGTACGGTTAGAAGTTAATTTGCAGATGGAAGAAGAAGGCTACTTCGACGAAGAGGACTAAGTTAAGAATCGTGCCTGGCACGAAAATGAACTTAAGTTTCTGAAAATTTCTGAAAATTAATGGCGTCTGTTGCTGTCACTGAGAGTGCGCATTCGGTATCCATCTCATTCAAGTCGCGCAAGGCTCGCAGGATGGTCTGTTCTTGTTCTTCCTTTATTAACATCAAGACTAAATTACGTTCAACATCAAAACTTTCCTTGAAGAAGATACCCCCGAGTTTAGCTTTTTTGATTCCACGACCGTGAATGATAGTGGCTCCGGAACTGCCTGCGGCCTCACAAGCTCGGATGAGCTTTTTGGTCTTGGGGCGGTTTACCAAGATGAAAAGAGCAGTATGGGGACTGGGAGTGGGTGCGGCCCAGCTGCCCGCCAAGAAATTTTTGTCACTGCCTAGACCCGTGATGCCCAGTGTTTCCGTCACGTTTAGTAAGAAGCTTATTCCTCTGCCCGGGCTGCTGCTGCGCAGAGTGTTTAGGAGGACTTTCTGGATGACTGCGGCCTTTTCTTTAGTTGTGACCAGTAAGACCAAGTCCTTGCGCGGATTAATCTCAAAATCAAAAACATGCGCACTGTGATCGGCGCTTCCCATAGCATCTAAGATCGTGGCTTCGACAGCTCCGTTCTGTCGTGCGATATCGACGACGCCTTTACCTTCTCCTCTATCTACTATTACAATCAAGGATCGGTAATCAGCTTTTGAAGAGCTTGTTATTTCTTCAGGGTCCGGCTGAACGCTCTCGTTCAGATCCAAGAGAGGCTGAATTAAAGCGATGCTGAAAATATTTTTCTCCAAATGTCCTGCTAGCTCAATTTTTTCCAAAAGCTCGGAGGCGGCTTCCATTTCCGGGAGGATTATAAGCACTAGCTCGCGACGAATTTCGTCGAGTCCCAATGTGCGCAAAAATCGTTTTGGTACTGTTCCGTGTCCGGGGAAGGCAGTGACGCCGGAAGCCCCTTCAGCCAGCGCAAAGTGGGCAATGTCTTCAGCTCTACCGTGGGGAACGATTAGGAGCAGCATAGCTCTATTGTTTAAGTCTAAAGTGGAGTGCTTAGTCATAGGTTCCTCCGAAACATTAGTAAATGGGTGGACTAATCGGGTTCTTCTCTGGAAGCAGTCTGCGTCTTTTTGTGTCTATGTTTATAGATCAAGCCCATGGCTTGAATTGTTATGAGGGGAGTCATGGCAACCAAAGCAACGACGCCAAAACCATCGATTAAGACGTTCGCACTTGCGTGAGATCCTGCAGCACCTTGAGCAAAAGCGAGAATAAAGGTAGCCGCCATGGGGCCGGACGCAACACCTCCGGCGTCGAAGGCGATGCCGATGAAGAGATCCGGTGTAAAATAGCTCATGATCATGATGATAATGTAAGCTGGCAGGAGAATATGCCAGAGCATCAGCCCGTCAATGTAAACCCGTATCATGGCTAGCGCGATAGAGAAAGCGACACCAATGGCAAATGATAGTAAGGTTAGTTTTCTCGGAACTGTGCCGCCGGTGCTGTCTTCCACTGAATCAGCAAGCACGTGGACAGCAGGTTCTGCTATTACAGTAAGCATGCCTAGGAAAAACCCGGCCATAATAGTGACCAGAGGATGATGTTCCAGAACTAATTGAGAAGCGATGAAGCGGCCCACTCTCATAAAGCCGCCACTGACGCCGATCATGAAAAGGCTGAGTCCGATGTAGCAGTACAGAAGCCCGAGCATTATTCTGGAAGCGCTTCGGCGTTTTAGCTTTAAGACTGCAAACTGAAAAATAATGAAAACAATTGCCAAAGGAGCAATACTGAACAGAGAATCAAAAAGGACGCTGCCAACAGTCTCAGTAAAAGGTTGCATGAAGAACGCCGGAGTAACATTCTCCGTCACCCCAATTTCTTGATATGACGTGGGCGAGTTGATGACTCCTTGCAATAACATCGCCAAAATTGCACCTGCTGAAGCAAGACCGACCATGCCGTATCTGTCTCTGGCGTCCTCGGCTTCGCCTTCATATAAACCTGCGATGCCCGCAACCGATGCAAGTAAGAATGGTGTACTTATGGCTCCGGTTGTAGAACCTGAGGCATCGAAAGCGAAAGCGTGAAATTCCGGTGAGTTAAACAAGGCCAGGGAAAAGATCACGCCATACGCAATCCAGAGCACCGTTCGCAGGCGTATGCGCTTTACTAAGCGCCAGAAGCCAACCATAACCATTGCTCCGACTCCCAGAGAAACAACTAAAACCATCTGCCACCTGCCAATGGCGTTCGCTGTAAATTGCTCTACTTGAATAGAAAGAACATGCAAGTCGGGTTCGGCAAAGGAGATAATGAAGCCCAACATAAGACCGCCGAATAGTAGCAGCGGCATATTATTCGTTTTGACTAGAGCACTTCCACTTTGCTCTCCGATGGGTGTCGCACCCAGATCCACGCCTGCTAAGAAAATCCCTAAACCGACAATAATAAGAATGGCGCCTATGATAAAGCGCCAAAAATCGTCAATCGGAACAGGGGTTAATGTAAAGTGTAAAAGGACAACGAAAAGGGTGATCGGTATAACCGATGCACCCATTTCTTTAAGTTTTTCAGTAAATAATCCCAAAACACACCTCTTTATTTTAGGATAACTCTATTAAAAGAATGGCGCAAACACCATTGCTACAATTGTCATCAACTTAATCAAAATGTTGATTGAAGGTCCGGACGTATCTTTGAAAGGATCGCCTACGGTGTCACCGACGACAGCAGCTCTATGTGCGTCGCTTCCGGGACCACCACAGTGACCTTCCTCGATATGTTTCTTAGCATTGTCCCATGCTCCGCCCGAGTTAGATAAGGTAATGGCAAGAACAACACCTGTTACCAGAGCTCCGGCCAACATGCCACCTAAGGCTGCCGGTCCTAAGAGAAGTCCAACTAGAATCGGACCTAGGACGGCCAACAGTCCCGGCAGAATCATTTCGCGGAGTGCGGAGTTCGTGCTGATTTCGATACAGCGATTGTAATCGGGCAATACCGTTCCGGCTATGATACCGGGTTCGTTTTTAAACTGGCGTCTTACTTCCTCAATCATCTGGAAAGCTGCTCTGCCGACAGAGTTCATCGTCAAGGCGGAGAAGAGGAAGGGGAAGGCACCGCCAATAAAGAGACCGATGATGGCATAAGGATCCAATAGGTCAATAACTGCTACACGCGACACCTGAGCGTAGGAGACAAATAGAGCCAGAGCTGTTAAAGCGGCTGAACCGATGGCAAAGCCCTTTCCTATGGCTGCGGTTGTGTTACCGACACTATCCAACTTGTCTGTAATATCTCTAACTTCATGCGGCAGATCGGCCATCTGTGCAATACCGCCTGCGTTGTCGGCGATCGGGCCGTAGGCATCGACAGAAATCGTCATGCCGACAGTAGAAAGCATGCCGACTGCGGCCAGGGCAACCCCGTAAAGTCCAACTGCTCTAAAGGAAGCAAAGGTGGCAGCAGCGATTAACAAAATCGGAAAGAAAGATGAACCCATGCCGATAGCAAATCCGTCAATGATAGTAGTGGCGGATCCGGTTCGACATGCTTTAGCTAGGCTTTTTACAGGTCTGTAATCAGCTGATGTGAAATACTCTGTTGTTGTGCCTATCAGAACTCCAGCAATCAAGCCAGAGGTAATAGCGATAAAGTGCTGGTGCGTATCGAAGAGCCAGTAACTAAGTCCTAATGCAGCTAAAATAGTTAATAAACTGCTGATATAAGTACCTGCATTAAGGATTTTCGCAGGGTTCTTCAACTTAAGTTTGTTGACGAATATGATTCCTAAAAGAGAAAAGAGGGCTCCAGCACCGCTCAACAGGAGCGGATAGGACACAGCTGCGATTCTGTTGCCGACTAAGCTGACCGGCAAGGTAACAGCTAGGGTGATTGCTGACACGATAGATCCGACGTAGGATTCAAAGAGGTCACTGCCCATACCGGCAACGTCACCAACGTTGTCGCCGACATTATCTGCGATAACTGCCGGGTTGCGTGGGTCATCTTCCGGGATTCCGGCTTCCAATTTACCCACCAAGTCAGCTCCGACGTCAGCCGCTTTTGTGTAAATGCCACCGCCGACGCGTCCGAATAAGGCCATAGAAGAAGCGCCTAGACTGAAGCCTGTGAGTGCTTCAACTACTATGCTGTCACTAGCAAACTGAACAATGCCGCTGATACCTAGTAAACCCAGTCCGACAACGCACAGACCCATGATGGAAGCACCACTGAAGGCGATTCTTAAAGCAGCAAGCATACCTTTGCTGCGAGCGGCTTCGGCGGTGCGAACGTTAGCTAAAGTAGCTGTGCGCATGCCGAAAAATCCTGCTAAAACTGAAAATATACCACCGATAACGAAAGCGATAGCGGTGGGCCAGCCTAACAAGGCCAGCAACAGAATGAACATTGCTGCGATAAATAATGTTATAAATCTATATTCGCGGGAAAGAAAAACCATTGCTCCTTCACGAATGAAGGAAGCAATTTCCTCCATTCTTCCGGTGCCGCCATCTTTGCCTTTGACGACGCGATGAATAAGATACGCTGCAAGTAGTGTAACTAGTGCACTGATTGGTAAGACAACTCTGGAAAAAATCTCGTAGTTCAACTTCATAGCCTCCACATAATGAATATTTATCGTTCTATCAAAAAACAATACGTTATGCTGGTCAATCCCCTCGATCAAACGTATTGTTTAATCCATAAATTATAAGTAACACGTCTCCCTAGAAGGACTACTTATCCAAAAAAGTTAAAAATAAAAACTCCCCTCTTGCTAGGGCAAGACAGGGTAATTATTGATGATAATGTGTGTTACGGGCTTAATAAACAGCTTTCCGAGCTGTCTCTACTTCAATATTCAGGCTCATAATTTACGTTATTAGTATATTGTATAAAATATTAAAAAGCAAAAAATCATTGTCAATATTATGAGATTGTCTGAATGTGCTGCTGCTAATCTATGCAAGAAGACAAGGAATGGGCAAATTATTGTTAAGATGACTTGCTTGGCCTTTTACTTATTCACTCCTTTGCTATGATACAATCTACTTGATTAATTCTGATATCACTGCTTTCTGGAGGGATTCTGTGGATAGTAATAGAATATTGGAGCATCCTATACTGGAGTTTGCAAAAGGTGAAGACATACCTTTTACCTTCGACGGTCAGGAGCTCATAGGGAAATCCGGAGATACGATTGCCTCGGCACTACATGCGGCCGGAGTCCGTGTTTTAGGTCACCATTTCAAGAACGAGCGGCCGCGTGGCTTTTATTGCGCAATCGGTAACTGTTCCTCGTGTCTGATGATTGTGAACGGTGTGCCTAATGTACGGGTCTGTGTTGAACCTTTGGAAGCAGGCATGGTTGTGTGCTCACAAAATAATAGGGGGGTGCTACCATGATTTCAGTGCCACTCTTAATTATCGGGGCAGGCCCGGCCGGACTATGCGCCGCCTACCGAGCTGCGGAGCTTGGTGTTGATGTGCTGATTTTGGAGCGCGCACAGAAGACTGGCGGACAGCTCGTCAAGCAGACGCATAAATTCTTTGGTTCAGAGCAGCAGTTTGCATCCACTAGAGGTATTGAGATAAGTGATATTTTGACCTCTCGACTCGAGGGGCTTCCCGGGTGTGTAGAAATTCAAACAGATGCGACCGTCTTAGGATTCTATGAAGATGGTGTCATCACTGCTGAGGTACAGGGCAAGTTTGTGAAGTATTGCCCGGAGGCCTGTATTATTGCTACCGGTGCATCGGAAAAGACGCTTCCTTTTATGGGTAACGATCTACCAGGTGTCTACGGGGCAGGTGCTGTTCAGACTCTGATGAATGAGTATGGAGTGCGTCCAGGTAAAAGAGTTCTGATGATTGGTGCAGGGAATATCGGTCTGATTGTCTCCTATCAGTTGCTGCAGGCCGGTGTGGAAGTAGCAGCGGTCTTGGATGCTGCGGAACACATAGGCGGTTACCTGGTGCATGCCAGTAAAATTCGCCGTGCAGGCGTGCCGATCTTGACTCGTCATACAGTAGAGTGTGCTTTTGGCGACGAAAAAGTTGAACACGTCATCATCCATGCGCTTGATGATGAGTGGCAGAAGATAGCAGGTAGCGAACGGCAGTTGGATGTTGACGTTGTCTGTGTGGCAGTCGGTCTGTCGCCACTGACGGACCTACTCTGGCAGGCGGCTGTCGATATGAAATATATCGGAGTTTTGGGTGGCTACGTTCCGCTAAGAAACGCCGACATGATGACTTCGCGAAAAGGATTATATATTGCAGGTGACGTCGCCGGTATTGAAGAGGCCAGTTCTGCTATGGTCGAAGGTGAGCTGGCAGGTATTGCTGCAGCTCAGCATTTGGGTTTCTCCAACGAGGGAAGTGAAGCTCTCAAGAAGGAATGCCTTAGTCAACTGCGCCAGCTGAGGGCTGGCCCCGGAAGTGAGAAAATAAGAACAGGGATGGCCCTGGCCGGAGCGTATTCATGAAGACTGATTTGACACAATTAAGAATTGAAGGTTTGGCTACTGCAGACAATCTCCAAGGTCGTCTGCCAAATGAAAGTGATAAAAAGCGGGGCCCTTACGCAGTCATCGAATGTTTCGAAGAAATACCCTGTAACCCTTGCGTAGTTTCCTGTCGCTTCAACGCTATTTATCCTTTTGAAAATATAAACGACTTACCGTTTGTAGATTTCTCTAAATGTACAGGTTGTGCTGTCTGTGCCAGAGTTTGCCCCGGTCTGGCCATTTTTATTATTGATGAATCTATGGAGGGGGACAAAGGCACGATTATGTTGCCGTATGAGTATCTGCCTCTTCCTGAAAGGGGCGATCAAGTAATGGCGAGAGGCCGCGACGGCAGTGAGCTGTTCCCGGCCGCAGTTACTCGCGTCATGAAAGGTGGAAAAGGCAAGACGCCACTGGTTACTCTGGAAATACCCAAAGACTATCTTCAGGATGTGCGCTCTTTTTCCATAATTAGCGAAGAAACGGCTCTGCTTTCCACTTATGAGGCTGAGGAACTGGAGGAAGAGGCTCCGATCGTGTGCCGCTGTGAAGGAATTGACTTAGACGAGATCCGCGATCTCATAGCACGCGGTTACAAAACTGTAGATGAGATCAAACATAGAAGTCGCGCAGGAATGGGACCTTGCCAAGGGCGCAGTTGCCGCCAAGTGATTCTAAATGAACTGGCTAAAGATGCCGGAGTTTCCTTGGAAGAATTTGAAGGTGGCAGTTTCCGGCCGCCGGCTACTCCGGTTTCAATGGATATATTAGCGAAAGGGAGCGAAGAAAATGCAGAAAACATTTGATGTTGTAATCGTAGGTGGTGGCATTTCAGGCCTCTCGATTGCTTTTCATCTGGCTCGTGAGGGTGTCAAAAACGTTGCCGTGATTGAGAAGAATTTCCTTGGCAGTGGCGCTACCGGCCGGTGTGGTGCAGGGATCCGTATGCAGTGGGGGACAGAGCTGAACTGTCTTTTATCAAAATATTCCTGTGAGTTTTTTGAAAATGCACAAGATATTTTTCATAATGACATTGATATCGAGTTCGAGCAGGGCGGGTACTTGATTGCTGCCGGAACTGATGCGGAAGTAGAACAGTTCAGAAGAAACGTAAATCTGCAGCACAGTCTGGGCATTGAATCTGATTTCCTCAGCCCGGAAGAGGCTGGTGAAATTATGCCTCACCTCGATATAACGAAAATCAAGGCAGCAACTTTCTGCCAGAGAGACGGCCACTTGAATCCCTTCCGTACGACCGAGGCGTTTGCGGAAGCAGCACGTAGTCTGGGCGTGAGTATTTACGAATATACTGAAGTTTGCGAAATCCTACGGGACGGTGCTAAGGTTACAGGTGTGCGGACTGACAAGGGTGATATCTCTGCTCCGGTCGTAGTAAATGCAGCCGGTGGCTATTCCAAACTGATCTCAGAAATGGCAGGCTCAAATCTGCCGGTATTCTCAAGGCGACACCAAATCATGGTAACAGAACCGGTCGAACCTATGCAGGATCCAATGTTTATGGGCTTTTCCCTTAACATTTATATTCAGCAGGTTCCGCACGGCTCATTTATTATGGGGCGGAGTGACGACAGCGAGCCCAGAGATTTGCGCTTGACATCTTCGTGGCAGTTTTTGGAAAAAATGAGTAAGACCTGTACCACTTTGATGCCGCGACTTGGTCGCTTGAAAGTTGTTCGCCAGTGGGCAGGGCTTTATAACATGACAGCAGATGCACAGCCCATCTACGATGAAGATCCTGAATTGTCGGGTTTTTATATTGCCGCAGGATTTTCAGGTCACGGCTTCATGCTGGCACCTGTCACAGGTCATGTCATAGCTAAACAGATTATGGGCGAGGAAGCGGATATTGACGTGACTTGTCTTAATGTCAGCCGTTTCAAAGACGGAGGCTTGTTGCCGACCGAAAGTTCGGTCGTCTGATCTGCAAAGTAAATAGAAGTTAAGAGAAGAGCCGCTGAGGGAATTACCAATCAGCGGCTCTTCTTTGTTGCTTAGTTTTGCCAGTGCCTTTAACTTTCCTTCATAAAGGGATAGCTGATATCTTCAGAAGGCAAGAGATTTTCCTTGATGGTACGCGGGCTAACCCAGCGCAGGAGGTTCAGGACACTGCCGGCTTTGTCGTTAGTGCCGGAGGCGCGCGAACCGCCGAAAGGCTGTTGCCCCACTACAGCGCCGGTGGGTTTGTCGTTAATATAGAAATTGCCGGCTGCGCTACTTAATGCCGCTTCCATGGCGACGATGGCAGCTCTGTCTTGTGCGAAGATCGCTCCGGTCAAAGCGTAAGGTGAAGTTTCGTCACACAGAGTCAAGGTTTCTTCGAGCTTCTCGTCTTCGTAGACATAGACAGTCAGGACCGGGCCGAAGAGCTCCTCTTTCATGCTTGAGTAATCAGCTTTTTTGGCTAGGATTACAGTGGGAGAGATGAAATAACCGACACTATCATCGTAGTCGCCAATCAGAACTTCCGCATCGGCAGAGGCTTTCGCGTTTTCGATCGCCTGTGAGATCTTTGTAAATGCTTTGCGGTCGATGACAGCTGATAGGAAATTTGTGAAATCACGAACATCGCCCATTTTTAAGTCTTTGATTTTTCCTAGGAGTTTATCTTTGACTTCTGGCCAGATAGATTGAGGAATATAGGCACGGGAAGCGGCAGAGCATTTTTGCCCCTGGTATTCGAAGGAGCCACGCACTAAGCCCGCTACAAGTGTGTCAATATCTGCTGTTGGATGAGCAAAGACAAAATCCTTACCTCCGGTTTCCCCGACGAGGCGCGGGTATTGCTTGTAGGAACTAATGTTTTCGCCGACGACTTTGAACACATTTTGGAAGACAGCGGTCGAGCCGGTGAAATGAAAACCTCCCAAGTGGGGATCTCTTAGGATATGTTGGTCGACATCTTTGCCGCGTGAGGGTAAGAAGGAGATAACTCCCGCCGGTAGGCCTGCCTCCAGTAAGAGCTGAAAGACATAGTAGTTAGAGAGGGCGGCAGTGCGAGCAGGTTTCCAGATCACTGTGTTGCCCATCAATGCGGGTGCGATAGCGAGGTTGCCGCCGATGGAGGTGAAGTTGAAAGGGGAAATTGCCATGACGAAACCGTCCAGAGGGCGATACTCTTGCCGATTCCAGACACCGGGAGTGCTCATAGGCTGCTGTTGATAAATCTCTTCGGCGCAGGCGACACCGAAACGCAAGAAATCGCAAAGCTCACAAGCGGCGTCGATCTCTGATTGGATCACTGTCTTACTTTGGCCCAGCATCGTTGCTGCATTGATGCGATCCCGCCAAGGTCCAGCCAGCAGATCGGCAGCCTTGAGGAAGATAGCAGCCCTATGCTCGAAAGGCATGCGCGCCCATTCCTTTTTAGCTTCTAAGGCAGTAGCAATTGCCTGTTTCATTTCATCTTCGCTCGCCAAGTGCGTAGTTGCCAAGACGTGTTTATGTTCATGCGGCATTACAACTGATTCGCTGTCTCCGGTAAAGATTTCTTCTCCGTTAATGACGACCGGTATCTCAACTGTCATTTTGCTCTGACGCTCAAGTTCGAGCTTCAGGTTTTCTCGAGCTTTGCTGCCGGGTGCATAGGCCAAGATGGCTTCATTGCGTGCTTCCGGTACTTTAAAAATTGCGTTGTTCATTTTTCCCTCCTACGTTTTTAATGTTTGTCAAAAAATATCACTTCATTTGTGATAATGCTAACATTATACGTCGTAATTTAAGAGTAGGTTTTAGTCTCTGCACCTGGAGATTGCTATGTCGATTGCTGTGAAAATATTCAGGTTACAGAGCAGCCGAATGCTTGACAGTCTTATAAGGGGGGTATACAATCTAATTCGGCTAAAAATAGCTAATTCTGGAATCGCATACGAGGCTAATTGTTTTCGCGCGATTGCCATGAGAGGTGAGAAGCATGAAAGATAATATTCATCCTGAATACAAAGATTGTACAGTACGCTGTGCTTGCGGTGAGACTTTTGAAACTAAGTCTGTTATTGATGAAATGAGAATTGACATTTGTTCCAAATGCCATCCTTTCTACACAGGCCGTCAGAAGCTCGTGGATACCGGTGGACGCGTAGACAAATTTAAAAAGCGCATGCAGCGCGGGGAATAAGAATTCTGGGAGGAGCTCGCAGCTCCTCCTTTTTCTAGGTGCCTAAATTGACTGAAACCAATAATTTCAATCTAAAAAACGATCCTGTTCCGGAAGCGTCTTTTGAGGATGCTGAACTTACAGAGCTCAAGTCAGATGTTGCGGAGCTTGAAGCTGCAACTGCTGAAGCCGAGTCAGTGGAGTCGGCCGTTACAACTGAGCTTGAGGCAGAAGCGGAAGCGGAAGCGGATCCTAATGTGACTGTGACTGTTCCTGATGTCGCAGTGCAAAGAGCTGCTAAGAAAACCAGTATTGGCGGTCAAGCTCTAATTGAAGGATTGATGATGTTGGGACCTGATAAGCAGGCGACCGCTGTTCGTTTGCCATCGGGAGAGATTGATTTGCAGGTGAAACCTAGAGCGCAACGCAGCAGTAATTTCAATGTCCCGTTTTTGCGTGGATCTGTGCGCTTAGTCACTCAGTTGCGCACCGGTGTCAACGCATTAATGCGCTCAGCAGAACTCAGCTCGACTGAAGAAGAAGTTGAGGAAGCAAGTAAGCTGGATAGTTTTCTGGAGCGCCATCAAGGTTTAGCTATGACATTGACTGTCTTCGTATCTCTGTTACTGTCGGTAGCGGTTTTCGTTCTGATCCCGAGCCTGATTACGGATCTAATTCGTTCTCTGACAGGCTTAGGCCACAATGGAACTTTCGGAGGCGTCTTCTTACTGTCTCTGATCGAAGGCGTCCTGCGAATGTTTATCTTCCTCTTATATGTTTGGTCTACTTCCAAGATGAAAGAGATCAAGCGCGTCTGGCAGTATCATGGAGCAGAGCATAAAACCATCGCCTGCTATGAAGCGGGTCTACCGCTGACAGTGGATAATTGTCGCCAACAGCCAAGGCAACATCCGCGATGCGGAACCTCATTCCTCTTTCTGTTTATGTTCATCAGCATTCTGGTTTTTGCGCTGATAGGTCGTTACTCTGTCTGGGTCAATGTGCTCTTGCGCCTCGTGCTGGTACCTCTAGTAGCAGGGATCACCTATGAAATTACTCGTTTCGCTGGCCGTAGTGACAGTAAACTGTCGCGGATTCTCTCCAAGCCGGGCTTAGCCTTGCAAAATCTAACAACAGCAGAGCCCGATGACTCTATGTTGGAAGTTTCGATTGCCGCTATGGCAGCTGTCATTCCGGAAGATGACGGGGAAGATGATTGGTAGCCCGTCTGAATCTATCGTCATAGAATTTTTCTAAATTAATCGGTAAGCCAATGACTAATAAATCTTCTATTAAGCATATTCTCAATGAGATTGAGCAGGAATTGTCTTCCTGCGGAATTGAGGATGCATCGCTAGAGGCAGCAATAATCTTGGAATCGTTTAGCGGTTTTGACCGACTAGAACAGTTGCGCCATCCGGAACACGAAGTGGATGTTCAGCTGCAATACGAGATAAAAGAGGCAGTGCAGGAGAGGTGCCGACGCAAACCCTTGTCGCAGATACTGGGCGAAGTCTACTTTTATGGGCGACCCTTTTATGTCACGGAAGACGTTTTGACTCCTCGTCCTGACACTGAAATTTTAGTGGAAGCGGTTTTGCAAGAAATAAGGGAGCGCTATTCAAGTTCCGGTAACGGCATTTCCGTCTTGGATAGCTGCACCGGAAGTGGCTGTATTGGTCTCAGTCTCTTGCTTGAGTTGAAAGCGGACCACATTATTAACCGTTTGGACCTTTGTGACAATTCGCAGAAAGCCTTGGAGATAGCTCGGCGTAACGCTAAGAGGCATGCTGTAGAGAAAGAGGTTTCGCATTGGGAATGTGATTTCTGGCCGAACAACGGAGAACAGTATGATGTAATTACGTGCAATCCTCCTTACATTAAGCGGGAAGATATGGCGCAACTGATGCCTGAAGTAGCTCACTTTGAACCCTATCAGGCGTTATATGGCGGTTCTGACGGTTTGGATTTTTACCGGAGATTAGCCGTTGAGGCAGCCGAACACTCAAGACCAGGAGCTATCTTGGCAGTCGAGCACGCTTATGATCAGAGAGCTGCAATCAAGGAAATATTTGCAGACTCCCTGTTTTCTTTTGTACGCGAACTAAATGATTACGGTGGTAACGCACGGGTACTCATCTTTGAGCTGAGAGAATTAAATCCCTTTGGCTGACGAAGAAGTCAAGAATCGTGCCAGGCACGAAAATGAACTTAGTCGGTATAGAGTAGAATATTTAGGGACAAGACAAGCCATATTTCTTACAGTAAAATAAATCAGGTGAGAGCACCGATAATTTTTAGACTAAGACGTTAATAAAGAGAGAGTATATGGAATTAAACATTGATGAAAACAATATGACAGCGAGTGAGCTGCGCTATGAGGAGCTGAACAAGCTAATTGCGGATCCCCAAGTAATGCGCGATCAACAGCTTTATAAAAAGTATACACAGGAGCACGCAGCTTTAATGCCCCTGGTCAACAATATGCGTCGTTTGCGTGAAGTCGAGGCGGAGTTAAAAGAAAACACTGAACTCTTGCACGAAACTGACGAGGCTGATTTTCGTGAGCTTATCCGCACTGAGATTTCTGACTTGGAAGCAGAGAAGGAGAAATTAGACCGAGATATTCTACTGGCAATTCAGCCCAAGGATCCTAACGACGATAAGAACGTTATTGTCGAAATCCGTGCCGGAGCCGGCGGCGACGAGGCAGGCTTATTTGCCGCTGAACTTTTCCGCATGTACACGGCCTACGCAGAGAACAGATCGTGGACCACAGAAATTATTGATTCCCATGAAACCGGTATTGGCGGTTTAAAGGAAGTAGTATTCATGATAGAAGGTAAAGGTGCCTTCAGCCGCTTGAAATATGAAAGTGGCGTCCATCGTGTCCAGCGCGTGCCTGTGACTGAGTCGGGCGGGCGCATTCATACCTCTACAGTCACGGTAGCGGTTTTGCCTGAAGCAGAAGAAGTGGACATCGAAATCGATCCGTCTGATTTACAGATCGATACTTATCGCGCCTCCGGTGCGGGCGGTCAGCATGTTAACGTAACAAGCTCCGCCATTCGCATTACGCATATACCAACGGGGACTGTAGTTACCTGTCAGGATGAGCGTTCTCAGCACAAAAACCGTGATAAAGCCATGAAGCACTTGCGCACTAAACTCCTGGACATTAAGCAGGGTGAGCAAGCCGATGCCATCGCCAGTGAACGCCGAAGCCAAGTGGGAACCGGCGACCGCAGCGAGCGCATCCGTACCTATAATTATCCTCAGGGTCGAGTCACTGATCACAGGATTGGTCTGACACTGTATCAGTTGGACGCTATTCTCATGGGTGACATTGATGAAATCATCGAGGCTTTGGTGGCCGCCGAACACGAAGAAGCTATGCGTGAAGCATAATTACAAGCGCAGATGAAGACTGAAGTAATCACAGCAGACACGAACGATTTGGAGCAGCTTCTACAGGAGCCCGCTCAAGCTTTGCGAGCTGGCGAGATTGTGGCTTTCCCGACGGAAACGGTCTATGGTCTCGGTGCCAACGCCTTGAACGAAAAGGCAGTAGAGCAGATCTTTCTCCTGAAGGGGAGACCGCAGGATAATCCACTCATAGTGCACCTGCCCGACAAAACAAAAATCGAGCAGGTAGCCAAGAACATCCCCCAAGAATTTTATCAATTATATGATGCCTTTTGCCCCGGCCCCTTAACTTTTGTCTTAGAAAAGTCGGATCTCATCCCCGACATCGTCTCCGCCGGACTTGACACTGTGGCAGTGCGCTTCCCCGATCAGGAAATCAGTCAGACACTTCTGCGCCTGGTTGATACTCCGGTAGTAGCTCCCTCCGCCAATCTTTCCGGCAGGCCCAGCGCAACACGTGCTTCCCACGTCCTAGACGATTTCCAAGATAAAATCCCTTACATCATCGATGGTGGCGCAACAGCCTTAGGGCTCGAGTCAACCGTGCTGGACTTGCAGAGCCCGGAACCACGTATTTTGCGTCCCGGTGTAATCACAGCAGCTGAAATTAAAGAGCGTAGCGGTATTGAGGTTCAGTCTTTTGCGGAGAGTTTGAAGACGGCTGATCTGGAACATCCGGCCTCGCCCGGTTTGAAGTATCGGCATTACGCTCCCAACGCCAGAGTTATTCAATTTTGTGGCGGGAACGAGAACGACTTATTAGCTCAGCTTATTCAAATTCTTGACCAGTTTGCAGACAAGCAAATAGGAGTTTTTATTAATGATAAAAGTTGGGAAAAACTGCAACAGCTCTACGAGATAGACGAGAGCAGGATCAGTACTTATCTTTTTTTCGCAAAAAAACCACACGAGTCAGCCGCTCAAGAATTATTTGCCGCTTTGCGGGCACTGGACGCTGAAGGAGTGGATGTCATCTTGGCAGAGGCTTTGCCTGGGGCCGAAGCATATATGAATCGTCTCAGTAAAGCCTGTGCCCCTGACGACTCTGGTGAAGTAGAAGCCAAGACAATTCTCTTTGTCTGTACGGGCAACACTTGCCGCAGTCCGATGGCCGCGGCCTTGTTTAATGCTTATGCAGAAGAACAGCAGCATGGCTCAACGAGCAAATGGCGAGCCCTATCGGCGGGACTTTACACAATGGATGGACTTCCGGCTTCTTCACATTCGATTAGTGTTTTACGTGAAGTAGGCATAGATATAGCGGCACATCGCTCCGTTCAACTAACGGAAGAACTGCTGGATGAGGCGAATATCGTTGCTACCATGACGAGAAACCAGCGTGATATGCTGCACTCTATTGCACCCCACGAGCAAGACAAGATTAAAACTCTCTCCGAGTGGGCACGGGGCTTAGCCGCAGATGCAGCTATTGACGTCATCGATCCCTACGCACAAGCAGAAGCTGTTTATCGTGAGACGCGCGATCTCTTGCAGGAGCTGATTGCCGATCTGTGGCAAGAGCACAACACAGACTCCCAAGCTTAAGCAAAATTTCGATCAAATCAAAACTGGAACCTGAGATACTTGATATACTTAATCTAGTGTGGAGATCTCAGTCGGCTTGACGATGCACTTAGATCATGCTAAATTAGTGAATGGATTTTTAATGCATCCTCGCTCTGCCCGCTGCAGAGCCAATAGACCGAGAGGAGGTGAACTAATGAAAAAGAAGTATGAATTGCTGTATGTTCTTAACGGAACATTGACAGACGAAGCACTCGGCGAACAAATGACACGCGTACAGGCTGTTGTTGAAGCCGCTGGGGAAATCGAAGAAGTCTTCGTCTGGGGCCGTCGCAAACTGGCGTATGAGATTCAGGATCTACGTGAAGGTTATTACGTTATCATCCATTTCCATGCTGAACCCGACCAACCACAAAACATAGAACGTCTGCTGAGAATTACCGATTTTGTATTGCGCTATTTGATTACAGTATCGGAGAACGATTTCATGCCCTCAGTTAAACAGTTGAGTGAGAAAGAAATCGATGAGCTTTCAGTCGATGATCCGGAAGAGCTGGTTGAACAGCTGATCATCGAAAGCGCTCAGGCAGAAGTCAGCGAAGAAGAGTCTGCTGAAAGTGTCGAAGAAAGCGTTGAAGAAGCTTCTGAAGAAGTCGAGGCAGTCGAGACTGCTAACGCAGATGAAGACGCTGAGCAGACATCCGCAGAAAGGACTGCTGAATGAACAAGGCTATTTTAATGGGACGGCTAACAAAAGATCCCGAGATCAGAACAACGCAGAGCAACATATCAATGGCAAGTTTCACTCTTGCCTGCGACAGACGTTATAAATCTGCAGATGGCACAAGACAGACCGATTTTATTCCTTGTGTTGCCTGGCGTCAGACCGCGGACTTTGCCCATCGCTATTTCCATAAGGGAGATCGCATGCTGGTAGAAGGTACAATTCAGCCCCGTTCCTGGGAAGATCAGGACGGACAGCGTCGCTATATTACGGAAGTAATAGTCGACCAGATTTATTTCTGTGAATCAAAACGCTCTGACGACAGACAAGGCCAGAACGACTACGACAGCTATTCGAACAATTACTCGAGTGGACCTGCAAAAAGTAGTGGTGGAGATGGATTCCTGCCTGATCCGGATGAAGACGAGACAGCCTTGCCGTTTGATATGACTTGATTAATAAGTTGAATTAAGGAGTAAACATGAGTAACAGAAGACGCCGCAGTTATGGTGGCGGCCGCGGGCGTAAGAAGTATTGCGCTTTCTGTGCAGAGCATGTCGACGCTATTGATTATAAAGACGTCAACACTCTGGAAAGATATATTGCAGAAAGTAAGAAAATTATGCCTCGCAGAATGACAGGTGTCTGCGCCAAACATCAGCGTGCACTGACCAATGCCATTCGTCGCTCGCGTCACGTTGCCTTACTGCCATACACCGAAGAATAGTCCTTTTTTTAGAGGACATCATAATGAACTTTGCTGTCATTAACGACAGTAATATAACTTGGCTGCGATTATTCGTGAAATCGCAGCCAAGTTTTTTTATTAATTTATTGAAGCAGTCAAAGACTTGCCGGTCGTGCTAGAATGAAGATTCAGAAAGTTTTGATAATTAGATAGGAGGCAAGGGAATATATTTCCCGGAGATAATCTATGAAAGTTATATTGACCGAAGGAGTTAAGAAGCTAGGCCATGCCGGAGAAGTGGTTGAGGTAAAAAGAGGTTATGCGGAGAATTTTCTCTTCAAGAAGGATTTAGCCATTCCTGCAACAGCCGCCAATCTGAACGAAGTGAAAGCTAAAGCTAAAGCTAGAGATGAACGTGAAGCGCAACAGCTGGAAGAAGCTCAAAAGATTTCCGACGAACTGTCCGGAAAACACATTGAGATGGCTGTCAAAACCGGTTCGGGCGGGCGCCTTTACGGCACTATCACCGCACAAAATATCGCAGATCTTCTGCAAAAAGAGGGATATCAGGTGGATAAACGTGATGTAACTCTGTCCGAAACTGTTAAAACTGTGGGCACCTACGAAATTACCATCCGTCTGCATCCCAGCATATCGACCAAGCTTTTTGTTGTTGTAAAAACAGAAGAGTGAGTAATCTGAAGTATTAAGTGATCTAACGTAAGAGGAGGAAGTAAGTTGGAAAAGAGGCCGGCCAAGCTTTCCACGCGCCTTCAGGGTCTGACATTACCGCACTCTATCCAGGCCGAGCAGTCGGTACTGGGTAGTGCACTCTATGGCAGTGAGCAGCTGGCAGCAGCTGTGAGCGAATTATCAGTTGAAGATTTTTACGATCCTAAGCATCGTTTGATCTATGATGCAATTCTGGCTCTGACGGACCGCAATGAAGTATGCGACATTTTAACAGTAACGGATTATCTGGAATCTAATAATCAGATCGGGCAAGCCGGCGGCTATGAGTATATAGCTTCCTTGCCGGACAAGACACCGATACTGGCTAATTATCCGCAGTACATTGAAGTTGTACTCAATCATTCCGAGAAGCGTCAGCTGATCTTCGCTCTGGATGAAATCATCAGCCTCTGCTATTCCTCGAACGAGGATGCTTCCACTCTGATCCAGCTGGCAGCTCAGAAGATTTACCAGATTCGCGAAAACAGCGACAATAGTGGCTTCGAGCGTATTGGTGTAGTTTTGAGAGAGCGCATACGTGAGCTGGAAGAGCGAGCCAGCGGCAAGGCCCCGCGACAGTTGAAGACGCACTTCCCCAGCATCGACTCCATTATCGGAGGTTTGCGTAAGGGCGGACTGTATATTCTGGCTTCGAGACCCGGTATCGGTAAATCTTCTTTGGCGCTAAATATTGGGCATAATGTGGCGAGTTTCGAGGATGCCACTGTAGCAATCTTCAGTTTAGAAATGGGTAAATCTGAAGTGGCCACACGTATCTTGATTTCGCGTTCTCTGATGCCGCTGCAAAAGCTTGAAAGTTTGCGTATGAAAGATGAAGCGAGCTGGCAGCAGATCGGGAAGGCCTTGGGCGACCTCTATAATCGTAAGATTTTTATCGATGATAGATCTGCAATCTCAGCGGTCGAGATTCACGCTCGTTGCCGTCAACTGCAGTTGCAACATTCGCTGGATCTGGTAATTGTTGACTACCTGCAGCTCATGGGCAGCGCCAGTCGCCGCTCTTTGGCCGAGAATAGACAACAGCAAATAGCTGAAATCTCCCGGACGTTGAAGGTAATGGCACGTGAACTGGATGTGCCGGTTATAGCTTTGTCCCAGCTGAACCGTGAAATTGACAAGAGCGGACGCCAGCCCCGTCTGGCAGATCTACGTGAATCAGGATCGATTGAGCAGGATGCCGACGTAGTTATGTTTTTGCATAAGCCTGTCGACGAAGAAGAAGATTTCACAGAAGAAGTGATTGATGTTGAATTCATAGTCGAGAAAAACCGCCAGGGTCAGACGCGCAAGACTATCCTGGAATTCAACCCTGCTCTGATGACTTTCTATGAAAGTGAAGACGCACTACCGGAGGTACCCTTCTAATAAGAAGTATGCATTCGTATTCAAGAACTGCCTACAATTTTCTTCAGTCGCTGCGTGAAACAGTTGAACGAAACAGTTTGATTTCTTCTTCTGATCATATTATCTGCGCCCTTTCCGGCGGTCTGGACTCAGTAATGCTTTTTTACTTTCTACTCTATTACCGCAAAGAGCTGGATTTCGAACTTTCAGCCTGCCACTTACACCATGGTATTCGCGAACAAACTGCAGATGAGGACGAAGCTTTTGTCAGGAAACTCTGCGCCGAGGCTCAGGTCGAACTCTCTGTCCGGCATGTTGACGTGCCGGCGCTGGCCACAAGAAGGAAGCTGAGTCTGGAAGCAGCCGGCCGCGAAGCGCGGCAAGAGTTTTTCCGCGACCTGATAGATGAAAAGCGCCCACACACGAATGGGGTCTGCCGTATCGCACTGGCACATCATGTCGATGATGCAGTTGAAACCTTTTTGTTGAATTTGGGTCGCGGCTCCGGTAGCAGGGGAGTGGGTGCAATGCGCATCTCTGACGGTGACGTTATTCGCCCCCTCTTAGAAACTCGTGTGAACGAACTTAAAGAAGTCGCTGTGGCGGAGAAAATCGACTGGCGGGAAGATGAAACAAATTTATCGCCTGAATTTTTGCGCAACCGTATCCGACATCAGCTGCTCCCACTCTGGTCCGAATTGTTGGACTATGACGTGATGCCGGTTTTGCTGCGCTACATTAATTCAGCCCGAGAGGATGAAGACTTCCTTAATACTTCAGCTGAAAAACTTATAAAAAACGCACTGCTTCCCGACGGCAGTCTTTCGACCGTCATTATGGCGGAGCTGGATCCGCCGCTACAGAAGCGTGTGCTTAGAATATATCTGGAAAATTATTACAGGGAAAAACTTGACACCGATCAAGCCGAATTGAGCCATGCTCACTTGACGATTCTCTCCGCTTCCATCGCTGAAGCAGTGCACGGAGATAAGAAACAACGCCGTCACCATTTGCCGCAGAGTCTTGTGGCGCAGGTTTCAGAAAGTCGCATATTACTATTAAACAATGAGGAGCTGTGATAGAATACCTCACGTAAACCACGGCTATTCTAGATCAGACTTTTTATAAATTGCCATAACATCAGGAGGTTCATAATGGACAAAGTTGTCGACCATTTACTTGTATCAAAAGAAGAAATTGAAGAGTTTTGCGAGCGCATCGGAAAACAGATAACTGCTGATTACGCCGGACACGAGGTCTATTTTGTCTGTGTCTTGAAAGGATCCTTCATGTTCATGGCGGATCTGGTACGCCATGTCGACTTACCCTGTATGTTAGATTTTATGGCAGTCTCCAGTTACAAAGGCGAGAAGAGCACAGGCGTGGTAAAAATCCATAAAGACCTGGATTATGACATTTCCGGTAAAAATGTCATAATTGTTGAAGATATTGTCGATACAGGACTTACTCTGAGTCACTTGAAGAGTATGCTGACAACCCGTAACCCCGCCAGCATACGTATTTGTACGGCTTTTGATAAACCTTCAAGACGCGTTGTCCCGATTCATATTGACTATATCGGGAAGGAAATTCCCGATGAGTTTATCGTCGGCTACGGGCTGGATTTGAATGGACGTTACCGCAATTTATCTGATGTAGTAGTATTAAGAGATAGCGATGAATCTCAAGAATAAGATTTGTCGGCAATTATTTGTGAAGATATAACGGATATATAGAATAGATTATTAGTAAAAGGAATTAGTAAGGATAAACATGAAAAGAAGATCAAGGGGGACGTCGTTTTATTTGATTCTGATGGTCGGAATCCTACTTCTGACAGTCTACATGTCAAATAAAACGCGTGAACCAGCGGTCACCCTCTTTGAGGTTGAACAATATATTGAAAACGGTGACGTCGAAAGTATCTTGCTCGACGGCACTACACTAAAGTTAACCATGACAGAAGCAGCTGTTGCAGACGGCAAGCCTGCCCAAATAGAGAAAGCCATCCCCGCGACGGCTTTAGATTTGTATTTGGAGAAATTCTTAGCTGCTGCTCAGGATGGGAAAATTGAGACTTTTGACTATAATCAGCCAACAGATATAGGCGGCATTATTAATCTGGTCTTTCTTGTACTCCTGATGGTGTCCATCGGTGCGTTTATATACGTATCCTATTCGCGTCAGTCCGGAGATGGTAAGTCGGCCATGTCTTTTGGCAGAAGCCGAGCCAAACTTAACGATCCCGGCAAGAACAAGGTAACCTTTGAAGATGTAGCAGGCGCAGAAGAAGAAAAGGCCGAGTTGCAGGAGGTTGTTGATTTCCTGCGTAGCCCCAAAAAATATACCGAACTGGGTGCGAAAATCCCCACAGGTATCCTTTTGGTCGGTTCACCCGGAACCGGCAAGACCCTTCTGGCGAGAGCTGTCGCCGGTGAAGCAAAAGTACCTTTCTTTTCCATCAGCGGCTCAGATTTCGTAGAGATGTTTGTTGGTGTCGGCGCCTCAAGGGTGCGTGATCTCTTTAATAACGCCAAAAAACAAGCACCTAGCATCGTTTTCATCGATGAGATCGACGCTGTCGGTCGCCAGCGCGGAGCAGGTCTCGGCGGCGGTCACGACGAGCGCGAACAAACCTTGAACCAGTTACTGGTCGAAATGGACGGTTTCGGTCCTAACGAAGGTGTTATTGTTCTAGCAGCAACCAACCGTCCGGACATTCTAGACCAGGCTTTGCTGCGTCCTGGACGTTTTGACCGACAAATCATGATTATGCGCCCTGACATAAAGGGACGTGAAGCGATTTTGCAGGTCCATGCGCGCGAAAAACCTCTAGCCGACGATGTCGACCTGAGCGAGATCGCCAGGATTACATCCGGCTTCACCGGTGCTGATCTGGCCAACCTGCTTAACGAAGGTGCCTTGTTGGCAGCCCGGAAAAAGCAGAGCGTCATAACCTACGACGACATCAGCGAAGCAGTCTTCAAGGTTATGGTTGGACCGGAAAAGAAGAGCCGCGTGGTCAACGAACGCGAACGCAGAAGTACCGCCTATCACGAAGCGGGACACGCCATTGTTTTGCGTGCAGTCTCTGAAACGGATCGCGTCGAGCGCGTCTCGATCATTCCCGCAGGTGCGGCAGGTGGTTATACCGCTTGGCGTCCGAACGAGGATCTTTATTTCAAGACACGGCGTCAGCTGACAGGAGAGATCATGACAGGCCTGGGTGGCCGCGCTGCCGAGATGCTTGTTTATAACGAGATGAGCACAGGCGCAGGTCAGGACTTGAAGCAATGCAACGCTATTGCCCGCAACATGGTCACGAAATACGGCATGAGTGAGCGTCTCGGAAACGTCATCATCGGCGACGACGATGAGGTTTTCCTCGGCCGCGACTACGGTCACACCCGCAGCCACAGCGAGAGCTTGCAAACCGTTATCGATGAAGAAGTTGCCCGCATTTTGGAAGAATCGTATAACAAGACCATCGCTTTATTAGAGAAGAACCGAGTCCTCTTGGACGAATTGTGCGAAGCTCTCTTAGAGAAAGAAAAGATTGATTCCGAAGAGTTCGAAGATATATACAAGCGTTACGCGGTAGACTACAAGCCACCTCCAGGAGATAAAGAAGTAGAGCAGGAACATATCTTTAGTCCTGAAGAAATGGCCAATACCGAAGCAAAAATTGAAGGCGGTAGAGGCGTAGACAATGAAACAGGCACATCTACACTCAGCTATTCCGCCTGGCTCTTTGCCTCCAATTAAGAACTAAGTAAATTAAAGAATTTCGTAAATCCTGAGAGAGATCTCAGGATTTATTTTTTTGCACAATGAGAACAGCCTCTTGTCGCTGCAAATAAAAAAGCCTGATCCTGTGGCCACAGGATCAGGCTCTTGTTTAGGGATGTGCAAAGTACTTAGATAGCTTCTTTCTTGCTGTAATCGCGAAGGATCTTACGTGATGTGTTCTTCGGGAACTCTGTATCCCTGATTCTGACGTCACGGATTCCCTGATAGGTAGGAATCTGGCTGTTCAGCTTTTTCACCAGCTCCTGCATCAAGTTAAGAATCTGTTCTTCGTCAGCACCCTTGCCTAGGCGCTCTTCGACAGCTTCTTTGTCTGGGAAGATTTCTACAACAATCAAGTGATCGCCACTGATACGAGGTTCAGCGGATACTACGCTTTCAGCGATCTCAGGATTCCGATTCAGTACGGCTTCCAATTCCTCGGGATAGATGTTCTTGCCGTTCTTAGTAATGATGGTGTTTTTCTTGCGGCCGGTTATGATGAGGAAACCTTCATCAGTAAGATAACCCATGTCGCCGGTATGATACCAGCCGTCAATGATGGCTTCTGCGGTCAGATCCGGGGCTTCATAATAGCCCAACATCATATTGGCACCGCGTCCGAGGATTTCACCGATGCCGTCTTCGTCCGGGTTGATGACTTTGATCTCGTTCCCGGGCAAGGGGAGACCTGCAGAATCATGGCGGAAGTATTTTTCACGGTTGAGTGCTAGGATCGGTGCGAACTCGGTCAGGCCATAGCCCTGTACGGCGACAAAACCCCAATCATAAAAATCTTGCAAGATTTGTGGATCTATAGCGGCTCCACCGGAGATGAAAGTTTTCATATTTCCGCCAAAAGCGTCATGGATGGAACTGAAGATCTTTCTGCGAATGTCGATGCCGATTTTCTTCAGGCCGCGACTCAGCGACATCATGCGACGGACCAGCTTCTCTTTACCCTGTCTGCGGATGTTTTTCCACACTTGACGGTGGACGGATTCCAGCAGAAGCGGGACGGCGAGGATGGTGGTGACCTTGGATTCTTTCATATTATCGGTAATATAACGCAGACCTTCGACTTGGGCGATCGTGTCGCCTTTATAGATCTGATACAAAAAGCCGCAGGTACACTCATAGGTATGGTTAAGCGGTAAGACCGACAGCACGATATCGTCGTTATTGAGCCCGACGAAGAGTAGCTGCCCCATTTCCATAATGTTAGCGCAAATCGTTTTATGACTGTGCATAACGCATTTGGATTTGTCTGTTGTGCCGGATGTGAAGAGGAGAACTCTGACTGCCTCGGGATCAATTTGGACTTCTCGGAAACGCTGATCTCCACCGGAGACCAAGCGACGACCTTCGCGCAGGACATCGTTCCAGGCAGTTACCGGTACAGCTGTGCCGTCTTCCAGGACAATCTCCGTTAGATGGTCGTGAATTGTCTCATCGTCCTGCTCCGTTTTGCCTGTGGCAAAAGAAGAATCATTCATAAGTATGAGATGCTTCAAGGTGGGTACCTGATCTGCAACGCTTTCCACACGATCAGCGAATTGCGGGGAGTAGATGATCCCATCGCAATAAGAACGATTAAAGAGGCTCAGCAGTTCGTCTTTCTGAAGTTCTTTGTCAATCGGCACCATGATTGTTTCGCCGTTCATGCCTGCCAGATAGGATACGTACCATTCGTATCGCGTTTCTGCGACAATGGCTAAGCGGCTGTCGGGCCCGAAACCGAGTTCTAGCAGCATAGTTCCCACGGCTTCCACGTCAGCATAGTACTTCTTGTAATTGACCGGAAAGTAAGGCTCGCCTTTGACCGGTTTGCTTAGGAATGCGACATTGTCCGGATGCTTCTGATGTGATTGCTCCAGCATGTCCTTCAAATCCGTAATCTTATGATAGGGATGTAGCGGGTATTTGTAGTCCGTCATTTCGTCTCCATTTGCTAGCGGTATTCGAAATATTACATTACCGCGCTAATTTTCCTTAAGTTTATCAAAAATAGAAGTAAAAAAGCAGAAAAAACTTAAAACTTTTTAACTTCTTCCATATGGTCATGACGACCTGTCAGGTTGTCGCCAACGTCGCGCAGGTCTACTCCCATGATTAAAAGCAGGTCACCGGGTTCGAGAATAGACCTGAGATGGGCTTCTAGAGCTTCGTTAGTGGGATAATACTCAGCGTTACCGCCCAGCTCGTTGATTCGATCGACGATATCTTTTGAACTGATCGAACTGTCGCGCTCACGGTCGTCATAGATTTCCGACATCATAATCAGATCTTCGTGCCGCAGCGCTTCTACGAATTCGTTGAAAAAGCCGCGCACCCTGCTGTGTGTCAAGGGTTGGAAGCAAATCCAGAGCTTCTTGGCCGGGATATGTTTAGCAGCATCAATGGTGACTTCAATGGCCGAGGGATGGTGGGCGTAATCGATGATAACTTGTGCGCCGTTGTAGAAGCCTGTACGAGTAAAGCGCCCTTCCGCACCCTGAAACTGCAGCAATGCTGAAGCTACGCTGTCGCGATCTGCCCCTGCCAAGTGCGACACAGCGATGGCGGCCAGAGCGTTTTGGACATTAAATTCACCCGGAATCCTCAGAGCGAGCTCGCCCCAGTCTTCATTCAGGCAACGTACTTTAAAGGAAGGATTACCATACTCATCGTACTTGAGATTACAGTAGGCGTAGTCGGGCTTGCCGCCGAACGGCGTGAGCTGATCTTCGCGGCCAAAATAGAGGAGATGCAAGGCCTTACTGTGACCGGGGACTAGCTCTTCCAGTTTTTGGAAAAAACTATCCAAGGCAGGTTCATAGGTGGGCAAAATCAGAGTAGAACCCGCCGGCTGCAGGGCGGCGAAACGCGCAAAGGTGTCCACCATATCGTCCGGGGTCTTGTAGCTGTCGATATGGTCGTGCACCATATTGAGGATGATGTTGATATCTCCTCTGTAATTATAAAAACCACGACGAAACTCGCAGGCTTCAGACAGCATTAATTCTTGACCACGTCCTGCGCGGACGGTTGTTTTAAAGTTGATCAGTTCAGCGCCCAGATGTACAGTTGGATCGAGTCCGGCTGCGATCATCATAAGGGCGCTCATGGCCACAGCAGTAGATTTGCCGTTAGTACCGCTGATATTAATTACCTTTTTGTAAAGACGTAAGAGAGAGCCAAGGAAGATGGACCTCTCAATGCAGGGGATACCTAATTCTGCAGCTCGTAGCCTCTCGGGATTGTCGTCAAAAACGGCACGGGAAAAAACCACCAGGTCAGGCTTTACCTCATCAATGTTGGCTGCACGATGTTCAGTCCAGACCTTGATCCCTAATTCATTCTGCAAATAGTCGGTGCGCTGATTAGGATGGGGGTCGGAGCCAAAACAAGTGGCACCGTAGCAGGCGGACAACTCTGCCAGACCGCACATACTGATTCCGCCAATACCGACGAAGAAAATCCTATTGCCTTCAGATACGAAGGATGCATATTTTGTGTAATCAGGTTCAGCCTCACCTGTGATGTGAGAAAAAATAGATTTTTCGCTCATTGCTTCAGATAGTGTTGTCATGCCTCGCTCCCATATTGTCTAACCGCTGATTCAAAGAAAAGCGCTGTGTTTTTTCATCTAATTATAGTACACTTATCCTGCTTGCAGAAGAATGAAAAAACTACTGTAACCTTCTGTCACTAAGCCCCAAATAAATTTGACAGTTTGAGCAGCGTGTTATATCATAATTCGGCGACCGCACTGGCGGGGTATTAATGCTGCTTGCCAGCAACCTAGGCCGGGCGAGACTTTTAGGAGGAACGCAATGAATTACGCAATTATTAAGACAGGCGGTAAACAATACCGCGTAGCAGTTGGTGACGAAATCTTCGTTGAAAAATTGGATGTTGAAGCTGAAGGCGAGATCGTCTTTGACGAGGTTCTGGCAGTCCATGACGGAGAAAGCTTGAAAACAGGCAATCCCCTGGTGGAAGGTGCTTCAGTTAAGGCGGAAGTAGTGAAACAGGGCCGCTCCAAGAAAATTACGGTTTTCAAGTATAAATCTAAGAAGGGCTATCGTAGGAAGCAAGGTCACCGCCAGCCTTACACCAAAGTTCGTATCAGCGAGATTGTGAGCTAGTTTTGCTGGAAGCACGCTTCAAACTGGATCAAGATGATCGTGTAGTTTCTTTCAGTCTGGAAGGACATGCGGGGACAGCGATCAAGGGTGAGAATATAATCTGTGCTGCTGCATCCGCTATCGCACAAACTGTGATCGGTAGCTTGCAGGACATAGCTCAGATCGATCCGGATTATCAGGCAGAAGATGGCCTCATTTGCTGTCAAGTAAGCTATGACGGTAAGGACGAAAAGCAGCTGATACAGATTGCGAGTCTGATGGGAAGCGTACGGATTGGTTGCATGCAACTTGAGGCTAGTTACGGCTCTCACTACATTAAATGTATAGATGAGCACTGAGAGATTTTAAAGATATTACGGAGGAAGCAAGAATGATTCGAGTAGATATACAACTTCTAGCCCACAAAAAGGGAATGGGAAGCACACGTAACGGGCGCGATTCCAAATCAAAACGTTTGGGAGCGAAGCTGGGTGATGGTCAGAGCTGTTTGGCCGGCAATATCATTTACCGCCAGCGCGGCACGAAGATCCATCCCGGACTTAATGTCGGCAAAGGAAAAGATGATACTTTA
Organism: uncultured Mageeibacillus sp.; assembly: GCA_964346175.1. Lineage (GTDB taxonomy): Bacteria > Bacillota > Clostridia > Saccharofermentanales > DTU023 > DTU032. The sequence continues at coordinate 29,642 of CAYFTG010000002.1, read as the reverse complement.
TTTGCTTTAATCGATGGAACAGTGCGTTTTGAGCGTTTAGGACGCAACAAAACCAAAGCAAGTGTCTATCCAATAGAGCAATAGAACAGCATTTGAGTATAAAAATCTTATACTTGGTTGATCGTTATGTTTTATGATCAAGCAACGATAGAAGTACGTTCCGGTAACGGCGGCAATGGGTGTGTTTCGTTTCGACGAGAGAAATACATCCCCGATGGCGGCCCTGACGGTGGCCATGGCGGCCGCGGCGGGGACGTCTTTTTGCGTGCAGATAAAAGCAAGAATACGCTTCAGGATTTCCGCTACAAAAGACATTTTTTTGCTAAAGACGGTCAGAGTGGCATGGGCAACCTGCGTACAGGTGCCAGCGCCGACGATATGATTGTGAAAGTCCCGGTCGGCACCTTAGTTTTCGATGACGAAGACGGAGTGCTGTTAGCAGATCTGAAGGAAGACGGCGATGAGATCATAGTTGCCAAGGGCGGACGAGGCGGCCGCGGTAATGCGAGTTTCAAAAACTCCGTCCGTCAGGCTCCCAAATTTGCTTCAGCCGGAACCACCGGTGTTGAAAGAACGCTGCGCCTGGAACTACGTCTTCTGGCCGACGTTGCTTTGCTGGGCTATCCCAACGCCGGTAAGTCGACCTTACTCTCAGTGATTTCTGCAGCCAAACCCAAAATTGCGGATTATCCCTTTACCACTATCCAACCTGTTCTGGGCGTTGTCCAACGTGATGAGAGCAGCATAGTTGTTGCTGACGTTCCGGGTATTATTGAAAACGCTTCTGAGGGCGCAGGCATGGGATTAGATTTCTTGCGACATGCGGAACGTTCTCGCCTTCTCTTACACGTCATAGATGCGTCCGGCCTTTATGGTGTCGATCCCTTTGAAGCTTTCCACACTATCAATAATGAAATAAAGTCCTATAAGAGTAGTATGGCGGAAAAAGAGCAGTGGGTGGTACTGAATAAGACCGATGTTGCAGACGAAGAAATCGTCGAGATGCTTAAATCTGAGATTGAAAAAGAGGGTTTTCGCGTATTCACAGTCTCAGCTGCTACTCATCAAGGCGTAAATGAACTTGTCAATGCTCTGCTTAGTGAGGTTCCGCAACTACCCGCTCCCGAATTGGAAGAAGAAGCAGCTATTCCGGTTTACAGACCTAAGGAAGCCTACCCTTTCACAATCAGCACGAAGCGGGGCTATGTAGCCGTCGAGGGGGCTTTTATTCGCGAACTGATGCTGTCCACCAATTTTTCAGATACAGAATCAACGCGCCGCTTCCAGCGCTTAATAGTGCAAAGCGGAATCGAAGCTGCTTTACTGGAAACCGGTGTTGAAGATGGCGAAACCGTACTCTTAGACGGCAGCTATTTTGAATTTTTTGCCGGGAGCTCTGATGACGATGACCTATATTTATGATCTCGTTGTCGTCCTAGTCTTTTTCACCTTTCTAATTATTTCCTACCGCAGAGGTCTTCTACTCACTCTGGTAAAATTTGCTACTTCGCTGATCGCGATTGTACTGGCTTATCTTTTCGTCAATCCCTTTACAGACTGGCTCTTTGACCTGGGTTTTCTCCACCAAACGACAAGTTCGATCTCCGAGAGTGTTGGGGAGCGGGTCCTCTCACTGGGCGATCAGGTAATTAGTTCACTGACAGATTTCATGCCGGAAAAGTGGGCACGAGGAATTATCATGCAGACCGAGCCCGCTCAAGATTCTTTGGCGGCGCAGGCAGGTGATGCTACAGCTCGACTTTTTCTCGGCGCGGTAGCCTTTCTAATATTATTTTTTCTCGTACGTCTGCTCATTGGTTTTGCAGCGAGAACTGTTAACCGTATCATAGATCACGTCCCCTTGATCGGTTGGGTCAACCGCATAGGCGGTTTATTACTGGGCGGTATCTTCGCTATTGTCATTATCAGCTTGGCCACTATGATCTTGACAGCATTGGCTGTTAAGTATGAAACATTACATACAGTACTTTCATCTTCATTTATACTCGAATTCTTTTCAGACAAAGACATTTTCATGTCACTTTTGGACACGATTATTTAATATTTTTTCGCTTGACAAACTTTATCTGCATGTTATATTAATTAGGGAATTAGCACTCGAGGTGTTAGAGTGCTAAGTTTACGCAGAGAGTTATATACATATTTTATATGTTTATATATTAGAAAAAATTTTGGAGGTACATTATGAAAATTAGACCATTAGGTGACCGCGTTGTGATCCGTATGCTCGAAACCGAAGAAACCACTAAGGGGGGGATCGTACTGCCCTCGTCTGCAAAGGAAAAACCACAGGTTGCAGAGATTATTGCAGTAGGACCGGGTGGCATGGTTGACGGCAAGGATGTCATTATGGAAGTAGAAATCGGCGATCACGTCTTAATCAGTAAGTATGCCGGTACAGAAATCAAAATTGATGATGAGGAATTCACAATTTTGAGACAGGGCGATATTTTAGCAATCGTCGAGTAATCTTGTTTGAACGCGAATAGAAAAATTTTTAAGGAGTAAAACTATGGCAAAAGATTTGAAATATACAGAAGATGCACGCAATTCTCTAGTTGTGGGCGTTAATAAATTGGCAGATACAGTGCGAATTACATTGGGCCCGAAGGGTCGCAATGTCGTACTGGACAAGCAGTACGGTGCACCTGTAATCACCAACGACGGCGTGACTATCGCACGTGAGATCGAACTGGAAGATCGTTTTGAGAACATGGGCGCACAGCTGGTTAAAGAAGTCGCCACCAAGACTCAGGACGTCGCAGGTGACGGAACAACTACAGCGACACTTCTGGCCCAGGCAATGGTTCGCGAAGGAATGCGTAATATTGCTGCCGGAGCCAACCCGATCATTCTCAAACAAGGCATTGACCAAGCCGTAGAGAAGGCTGTTGAGCAAATCGGCATTAACAGCAAAGGCGTAGAAGGCAAACAAGACATTTCACGCGTCGCCTCTATCTCAGCCAACGACCCGTTGATTGGTGAAGAAATTGCTAACGCTATGGAAAGTGTAACCACCGACGGAGTTATCACCGTTGAAGAATCCCAGACTATGGGTACCGAACTTGAAGTGGTTGAAGGTATGCAGTTTGATCGTGGCTATATCTCAGCCTACATGGTTACCGACACCAGCAAAATGGAAGTTTCCTACAATGATCCTTATATTTTGCTCACCGACAAGAAGATCTCTAATGTCCAGGATATCCTGCCTCTGCTTGAACAAATCGTTCAGTCCGGTAGCAGCCTGATTATTATCGCCGAAGACCTCGAAGGCGAAGCTCTCTCTACCATCATTCTCAATAAACTGCGTGGAACATTTAACTGTGCTGCAGTTAAGGCTCCCGGATTTGGCGACCGCAGAAAAGAAATGCTGCAAGACATCGCCATCCTAACCGGTGGTCGCGTTATCTCCTCCGATCTCGGAATGGAGCTAAAAGACATTCAATTGTCAGACCTAGGTCGTGCCCGTCAGGTTAAGATCGACAAAGATAACACCATCATCGTTGACGGCGCCGGTGAGAAGCAGCAGTTGGAAGACCGCATTGCTCTCCTGAGACGCCAGATCGCAGAAACCGACTCCGATTTCGACCGTGAAAAATTGCAGGAGCGTTTGGCCAAACTGTCCGGTGGCGTTGCTGTTATCAAAGTCGGCGCAGCCACAGAAGTAGAAATGAAAGAGAAAAAGAATCGTATTGAAGATGCTCTTTCAGCTACCAGAGCGGCCGTTGAAGAAGGTATTGTTGCCGGCGGTGGCGCAGCCTTTATCGACGTCTTGTCCGAAGTTGCAGCCTTAATGGAAGAAACCACAGGTGATGTACGTACCGGAATCTCTATCGTCTTGCGCGCTCTCGAAGAACCCGTTCGCCAGATCGCTCTCAACGCCGGCTTAGATGGCGGCGTAGTCTGCGAAAGAGTTAAGTCAGCAGACAAGGGCTTCGGCTATGACGTGCTCACTGACGAAGTCGTAAACATGGTTGATCAGGGAATCGTTGACCCGACCAAGGTTACTCGTTCCGCTCTGCAGAACGCAGCTTCCATCGCCTCAACCCTCCTGACCACAGAAGCAGTTGTTGCAAACATTCCCGAACCCGAAGCGCCCATGAATCCCGGTGCAGGCGGAATGTACTAAGAAGTTAAATAAATAGCATTTTACCGCTATTTGAATTTGCTCCCCCGGGAATTCTCCTAAGTCCACGGGGGAGTTTCTTTTGCAGATGTTTTACCTTAGCCTATTTGCTAAAATGTGGGTAACATGGTTTAGGGAGTGATTATGATTCGTGAGTTTTTCAAAAATTTAAGCTCATCCTTGTCTGACCACAGGAACGAACCGCTACGCTTTCCGGGTCTTCGTATTATCAAGACCACCTTGGCGGTTTTTATTTGTCTGATGCTTTATCTGATCATGCCGGAAACATCTAACGTTCTGACAGCGTCGATCGCTACCATCATTGCGACTAAGAGCAGCATCAAAGATAGCTATTTGGCGGCCTTCATCCGATTACAATCTACTTTTGTCGGTGCAATTTTCGGTTTGATAATCCTGCAGTTAAAAGAAGTAAGTCATTTAGAATATAATACCCTGCCGTACAATCTGCTGCTCTCACTTTTTGTGCTTTTGGTTATTTGGATCAGCGTCTCCTTTCTCAGATCCGAGGGAGCAATCCTCGGTTCCATTGTCTTACTGGCTATCGCCATCGGCCCGATTTTGGATATGTCTCCCTTTCAAGCGGCCGTTTCGCGCTTTCTCGATACTCTGATTGGTGTTATTGTGGCATTGTTAATAAATCGAATCTTACCTATGGTGCCTCAGGAAGAAGAGAAAGAATTTGAGGAAGAGAAAAAGGATGCCTGAGTTTGTTGAAGCAAAAACTACTGAGCAAGCAGTGGAGAGAAATCCGTTTGTAATTTGGTATGCGTTAGCCTGGTTTTTGCTACTACTGACCTTAGCCTTCGTCATGCGCCTGCCTCTGCAAGACACAAGCCCGGAAGAGCAAAGTCGGGGACTGAACCGTAGGAGTAGCTTTGATCTGATGAGCACCGATCCTAAGTCCTATCTGGGCATGGGCACCTATTTGGCGCGGATAGAAGAAGGTTCCGTCATCTTCAGCGATGTTTTGGGCCAAGTACAGCAGGCTTATGAGCTTCCTTTCCGGGAAGCTGAGCTCTTCAGCGCGGGCGGCAATCTATTTGTCAGGTCGAATCAATCCGCGAGTTTGCTTATGTTTCGCCCTCAGAGCGAATCGATTGTCTTTGAGACCGGCTCCTTAGTTGAGAACATTGCTGCCTCGCAAGAAAGAGTCTTGCTTTTGCACAAAGCTACGGACAGCTTGGGTGAGGTCAATCTATACGAAAAGGGGCAGTCACAAGCCCTTTTGACGCTGAGCTTTAATGAATCCGGCTATCCGCTGGATATGTCCTTTCATGCGGACGGTCATGCCTTTGACATCTGCTTGTTGAATGTGAATCAGGCTCAGACTCGGACCGTTGTGCAAAGATATAGTGAGAGGGGTGAAAAGCTGGCAGAGATGATCTTACCTGTCTCCGAACCTCTGGTGGCGATTGCCTCTTTCTCCGGCGATATTGTTGCTCTGTACAACGATGAGACTTTGCTCCTGTTAGATCTGGCTCAAGGCGAGCTTATCTTCGAAGAATCTTTTAGCCGGATCGAGAACCTGGCCTTGTCAGCTAATAATTTAGCCCTCTTAGTAAGTGAAGAGGGAAGGAGTGACCTGCTACTCTTGCGCGAGACACGGGAAGGTTTCATACTTGAAACCTTAGAAAGTTTCGACAATACGGAGGGTGAGCTGCTGTTGGTTAACTCAGCTGAAAGCATTTTCCTGGCCCAAGACGATTTGATCCGCGTCTATGATTTTGGCAGCGGAGGTTTTCTTGCTGAAAGTAAATTATCCGAAAAAGTACTTAACTTGATCGCTCAGGACAATAACACTTTAATCGTCCTGACAGCTGATGATGGATATTTGTATTCTCTTGATTAAGGTAAAAAGATGGAAAAAGTAGATCTTGCAATCGTTGGAGCAGGTGCTGCCGGTTTAATGGCAGCCTGGTCTGCAATTAATTCTAGGGAAGGCTCAGGACTGTCTGTGCGCCTCTTTGAGCGCCGGGAAAAGACCGGACGCAAGTTGCTGGCAGCGGGCAACGGTCGCTGCAATTTGGGTCACAGCGGCCCTCTAGCAGGACACTATCGCGGACAAGATCCGAATTTCGTTTTACCTGTCTTTGCGCTCGTGCCCGAAGAAGATTATCGTCGCATATTCTTAGATTTAGGCGTGCCTTTGCTGGAGGATGAAGCAGGCAGACTTTATCCTCGAACTATGCGTTCCGACACGGTTCATAACGCCTTGCTGAATGCTCTCACTGCGAGGTCGGTCAGAATCGACTGTGGGTTAGAAGTTTATGAAATTAGGCCCGACACGAGCACTGAAGGGAACAGTTTTATTCTAAGTTTCAGAAGCCACACCGGTGCTAGCAAGGGCAAGAAAGGTCAGGTCAGAGCTAGACGAGTCATCATCGCAGGCGGGGGCAAAAGCCAGCCCCAGCTCAGCGGTCACGATTCCGGCTACTTTCTGGCCGAGTCACTGGGTCACAGTTGCACCGAGTTGCTACCCGCTCTGGTGCCGCTTGAATTGAACGATGTAGGAGCGTGGAAGCGCGCTTCAGGCCAACGTGTTCGCGCTAGTGCATACTACAGCAGCCGTTCCGGACAGCCTTCATCTCACAGCGAAGGTGAGTTTCTATTTACGGATTACGGCGTCTCCGGCATCGCAGCCATGGAACTGTCGGAAGCTGTGGCAAAGGATCGCTCCGAGATAAAAGGTGATCTGATTTTCGACCTGTTCCCGGACTTCTCCGAGGAAGAATTGAGCAAGTTCATTTTGCGACAAATAGAGCTACATCCCGGGTACGACTGGGAAGCTTTGCTGCTTGGTCTTTTGCCGCTAAATCTGCTGATTATCTTCTTGCGGGATTTAAAGGCGGACGACAAAATAGAAAAGTCGGAAAGCGGCGCCAAATACTTGGCCAAAGTCTTGAAGGAAATTAAGCGCCCGGTTCGGGGCACGCGTGGCTTCGAATTTGCGCAAGTGACTGCCGGAGGTATCAAGACTTCCGAGCTTAATCCCGAAAGTTTAGAGTCAAAAATATGTCCTTCACTGTACTTTGTTGGCGAAATCTTGGATGTCAACGGCGACACCGGAGGCTATAATCTGCGCTGGGCTTTTTCATCTGCTTATGTGGCCGGAAAAAATGTAGCTCGCAGCCTTTTGGCCCGCAATTAACTTGCAGTAAAAAGCGCTATATGCTAACATTCTCAAGGTAAGTCAATATTGCCGATTAGTGTAACGGTAGCACACCTGACTCTGACTCAGTATGTTCGGGTTCAAATCCTGAATCGGCAGCCAAACGGAGGACGACGCTGTTGAATAATGGCCTCGTCCTTTCTTTCCATCTCGAGGACAACTTGCATTTAATCAGGGGGGAATAATGAGTAAAGGCAAGAGAAAAAGGCCGGTAAGACGCAAAAACTGGCTCAAAATTGGCAGTATACTCGCAGCTATACCTATTTTAGTAGCTGTCGGAATCGTGCTGAAACCTTTTGTTATAGAACCATGGCTGGAAAAAAGAGCTGATCCGGGAATCGAAAATGTTTCCTCCGAACAGCCACTCGGCTATGTCTACGATAAATTGGGCAACAATAATATTATTCTGACGGAGTATCAGCCTCCGGAAGATTTTGATTATGATAATTGGGATGCCAGTTGGAGCATTCCGGATACTGTTGACGGCTACAATGTGGTAGCACTGAGAGACATTTGTAGAGTCAGACTGATGAGTGACAGAGACAAAGTGGAAGATTTCTTTTTTAAGTATCTGGAACGCGTCACTGTCCCGGATTCGGTAACGATTATTGATCGCTATGCTTTCGCAGATCTGCCTCTCTTGGAAAGTGTGGAAATTCCTGATTCTGTCACTGAAATCGGTAACTATGCCTTCTCGGGTTTGCCGTTACTGGAGACAATTGAGTTGCCCGATTCTATTAAATCCATCGGGGAATACGCTTTCAAGTACAGTTATGCGCTGGGTTCCATCGACATTCCTGATTCAGTTACTTCTATAGGTAAGGGAGCCTTTTACGGCTGTTTCTCCTTAAGCGATATCTCTCATTCCGAGAATGTCAGTGTTATTGAGGATTGGACCTACTCCAACTGTCACTCGCTGATTTCGATAGAAATCCCAAGCTCTATTAGCGAGATTGGCCTGTATGCCTTCGCAAATTCTGCCAATCTTGAGAGCGTAAAGATGGCTGATTCTGTGAGCAAAATCGGCAGAAGGGCGTTTTCCGGCTGCTCAAATCTGAAGAGCGTCAGCTTTTCAAATTCTATTCAAAAAATCGAAGACTGGATGTTTGCGGACTGCTTTGCTCTAGAGACTGTTGAATTGCCCGGTTCCTTAATTGAAATCAGCAGTAGTGCTTTCAGAAAAAGCCATAAGCTGGAGTATATCGATCTTCCGGATTCTTTAGAAATAATTGGAGATTCAGCTTTTGCCGATTGCATTTCTTTGACAAGCGTCACAATTCCGGAACAGGTCAGCAAAATTGGCAGCTCTGCTTTTGCGCGCTGCAACTCTTTACTTTCTATTGAAATTCCCGCATCCGTGATCGAGATTGACGCAAACGCTTTCCGCTCCAGCGACAAGTTGGAGGTAGTCCGCTTCGCCGGTTCAGAGGCCCAGTGGCTGGAACTGGGCGGAGCTAGCTTGCTGCCGGCAACCGTGGAAGTAGAGTTTGGCAGCTGATTCTATTTCAGGACTGAGTTCAAGAAAGGAACAATCTGTTTCTTTCTTGAGACAACTCCCTTGAGGAACATGCTGTTATTAGTAGTGCCGGTGTTAAATGCTCTGTTGACGGTGCCGCTTTCTTTCTCTGCAAATAAGATCTCTGAACCTTCACGCGCCGGGTCGGACACGATGATCATTAAGACCTGATATTCTTTGGCCTCTAGAGTTTCCTCGAGATAGGCGAGAAGGTCTTCTCTGATAAGGTCCAGTTCCTCCATATTGCTGGAAGTGATTTGCCCGATACCGACCTTGTGCCGATTGAGGAAGAATTCCTTGAAATCATAATTGAGAATTTCTTTAGGGCTCATGCTGATTATTGAGGATGAGCTGTCGAGCATTTTTTTAGAAAATTCGTCAAGATCCAAGCCGGCCACTTCTGCCATCTTCTCAGCCATGTATTTGTCTTTGCCGGTGCTGGTCGGCGACTTAAAATACATCGTGTCGGAAATAATGGCAGCGCACAAAATGCCTGCAATATTAGCTGAAGGTCTTATCTTAAAGTCCCGATATAATCCCGAAATTATGGTGGCGGTGCTACCCACCGCTTCATTCTTGAAGTAGATGGGCGAGCCGGTCATGATGCCGCCAATGCGGTGATGATCGATTATTTCCAAGATTTGTGCTTGTTCCAAGCCGTCGATGGATTGAGAGATTTCGTTGTGGTCGACGAGAATGACTCTTTTGTTGTTTTGGCTGATCAGATGGTAGCGGGTGACGAAGCCTTGAACGACATTGTTGCTGTCTACGACCGGGTATGCTCTGTGTCTGGACTGAAGCATTTCTTCCTTGATCTCGTCAATATAGTCGTTGATTTGGAAGGCGGCTAGGCTATCCTTGGCCATCACAAATTCGACCGGTATGCTCTGATTAAGCAAGAGGGCGGCCGTATAGGTATCATGCATCGTTCTCATAATGATGCAGCCATGCTTTTCCGCCTTTTTAATTACATCTTCATAAACATGTCCGTCGCAGGTGACAATCAGGCAGTTAGCTCCTTCCGCAATGGACTTAAGTTGGCTATCCCTGCGGTTTCCAACCAGCACGATATCATTCTTTTCTACGAAAGGGGCCATTCCGTCAGGAGTCATGGCGGCGATAAGAGCGTTTCCACTGGGTTTGAACTGTTCCTCAGAGCCCGCTAAAAGATAGGCACTCAGAGTTTTTAAGATATTTTTCAAGGGAGTGGCTTTAAGTGCTTCGACATTGCCTTGGATATCCATGAAACGGCTAGTGATGTCGGAGAGCGTCACGATGCCTAAGAGTTTATCCTCTTCATCCACTACAGCAGCTACCTTGATATTAGTGCTTTTAGTTTTTTCCCAAGCTGTCCGCAAGGATAATAGGGGACTCAGGTGTTCGACTTTATCAATATTCAAGTCGGAAATCTGAGTTCTGATAGTAGGGAGATAATCGGGAGCAGCGACATTGAAGTAATCGAGTACAAATTCCGTTTCCTTGTTAATCTTGCCCAGGCGGATCGGTTTGGCTCTATGTCCCTGTGCTTTTTTTAACTCAGCATAAGCGATGGCCGAACAAATTGAGTCTGTATCGGGATTCTTGTGTCCAAAAATATAAATTGGTGCATCCTTCATATACAAAATCCTAAACTAATTTTCGATGATTCAATCGAAACTACTGTTCTTAGTACCTAGTATAAGGGAGAAATATCAAAATAGAAATCATTCAAGTAGCGCCAAAATAAAGTTTGAGTAAAAAAGCCTCCGCTCTGAGGAACGGAGGCTTTAGGATTAACGATTGTGCAAACTAAGCTCGAGTATCTAAACTAGGCTCTGGCCCAGACTGCATAGTGATCGGGATCAAGAATTCCCTGGTAGTCTTCATTGTAAAAGACCACAGCTTCACGTGTGTTTTCGAGATTTATTTCCGAGTCGGAACGATCGAAATGATGCCAGAAGTAACGGAGCTGATCAAAGCTGTCTACATCCGTATCCAGAACTCGTTCAATGGCCTGCACTCTGCCTTCGCTACTCGTGATAAGGCCTTCTTTTTCAGCTATTGCCGCGCCTGCTAAGATTACATCTGCCTGCAACAGACTAGGGGATTGCTTCGTAGCTTGTACAGCGAGGAAATTCAGTTGTGCAGCATATTCTTCCGGCAAATCACTATCGCCAAAGAGTAGTAGGCCCTTAATTTGTCCGCTTTCAATGCCTTTTAGCAGTTCTTCACGGCTGCTTCTCACACCAAGATCATACAGACCCTGAGAGTTGGCGTTGGCCTTGAGCTGGATCAGCCCTTGACCCGTGGAGCCGAAGTGTCCGCTATCTTGAGCTATCTCGAGTAACTTGCTTTCTTCCTCATAGCTGACAGCGTCCTTATCGTAGACAAGGAGTGCTCGTTTAGCGCTGCGATAGCGCTGACCCAGTTCGGAAGTGGGCCCGCTGAACTCATTTAATAAGGCGAGAAGATTGTCGCCTTTGAGCAGCCCGGTGGTCCATTGATCCATCAGGGTATCCTGTGTATTAATGATGCCTAGCTGTAGGCCTTCCTTCATGGCATGACGGATCTTTGTCGCCATCATGGGATGGGACTGCAAGAGGTCTCCACCCACGACGATCACGAGATCAGTGGAGTAGACTTCGTTAAAGGTGTTAGGAGAGCGGTCGCTTCCGAGCAGTTCTTCTAAAGCACTCTTTTTGTAATCCAGGCTGTAGAGTTTGGTATCCCCTAGATAAGACTCAGTAAAAGAGCGGATTAGAGCTATTTCTTCCAGCGTATATTCGTCGGAGATTGAAATTGCTAGTTTGTCTGCGCCTTCCACCGCCAAGAGAGCCTGAGCACCACGTGTGAAAGAAAGGCTGGCTTCATCGAAGCTCGCTTCTTCCAATACTCCGTCATGACGCACCATGTGACATCTGACGCGGTTTTCGTTCGAGGGTAGGAATCTATCCAGTTCGAAGCGTCCCTTTTCGCAGAGTAGGCCGCCGGAGACAACACAATTTTCAACCGGTAAAGCTCTCAGCAGCATGTCGCCGGTGCTTTCTAGGATTTGTGAACAGCCAAAGGAGCAGCCGGCACAGGTAGTAAACGTGTGGACACTGTCGAGAGGTACTTGTTTATGTACGGGACGACGCTCCTGCAAGGCTCCTACCGGGCACAGCTCGACACACTGCCCGCAAGAGATGCAGTTGGTATCCTGCAAACGACGATGAGCGGCCGGAAGCATGCGGGATTCAAAACCGCGATCAGCCAGGCCCAAGGCGTACACACCCATGACTTCATCACAGACGCGCACACACATGCCGCAGAGAACACATTTGTTAGGATCTATCAAAATATAAGGATGATCATTGTCATGATCGAAATCACTCATCTCACCTGCAAAGCGCTCCGGCTCAACATCGTAGCGATTAAATTGATCAAAGAGGTCACATTCGAAGTAGTCCATGCAGCCGCATTCGAGACAACGATCACCCTCGTATTGGGCTTGTACTTCTGTGTATCCGGCAGCGATCTCATGGAAATTATCGCGGCGATCAGCAGGGGACATGTGCTCCATTTTTGCGCTCTCGGTTTCGCTGAAGGTTTTGAGCAGCTCTTCTCGTGTTACGTCTGTACGTACGACATGGTAGTCGGGGACATAATTAACTTCTTTACCGTTAAGGTAATTCGAGATCACGTAAGAAGCGTGCTTGGCATCAGCTATCGCCTGAATGGCAATCTTGTAGCCGTTGTCAATTACGTCACCGCCTGCGAAAACGCCCGGGAGAGATGTCTGATATGTAGACTTGTCGATATCAATCAGGCCCCAGCGATCAGTAGCGATGTCTTCTAAACCGGCCAAGTTTGTTCTCTGCCCGGTAGCTACGATTAAGCTGTCCAAGTCTAGTTCAGTAAACTCGCCTTCAATCGGCTCAATCTTGCTGCGTTCTCCCGGATTTGCTGGTGGGATAGCGCGCATATTCTGCAGTGTAATGCCCTGAAGCTGTCCATCTTGTCCCTTCAAGGAGACCGGAGTCACTAAGAACTTGAACTGGATGCCTTCTTCTTCGGCTTCGATAATTTCAATCTCTTCAGCCGGCATGTCAGCTTTGGTGCGGCGATAAAGGACGGTGACTTCTTCTGCACCCATGCGGATGGCTGTACGAGCGGCGTCCATGGCTGTGTTACCGCCGCCGATGACTGCTACTTTTTTGCCTAGGTGTAGCGGTTGTCCGACACAGAAATCATAGAGGAAGTCAATACCGCCGTAGACACCTGCCAGATCTTCTCCCTCAATACCCAGAGGAATGCTCTGCCACATGCCGACTGCGACATATACTGCATCAAAGTTTTCACGCAGGTAATCCAAAGAAAGATCGCGACCAATTTTAGTATTGGGCACGAGTGTTGCGCCCATATCAGCGATCAGTTGCGCTTCCTGATAAATAATGTCATTGGGCAGTCTGTACATAGGGATGCCGTAGCGCATCATGCCGCCAAATTCAGGATTTTCGTCATAGACAGTCACGTCGTGTCCCTCGCGCAGGAGGAAGTAAGCTGCGGACAGTCCGGAGGGACCACCGCCGACAATGGCTACATGTTTGCCTGTCCAGGGCTTCTGCTCCGGCTTGTATGGAGAGCCTGAATTCAAATCACGGTCGGCCACGAAACGCTTGAGATAGTTGATTTCGATGTCATCGTCAATCAAAGCACGGCGACAGGCCGTTTGGCACGGATGCGGGCAGATGCGACCAATAGACGCCGGAAGAGGCAGATCCTCTTTGATCAGGCGCAGTGCAGCATCGTACTCTTCGTTGCCACAGAGACCGACATAGCCTTGGATATCTAAATTATCAGGACAGGTGAGGGAACAGGGTGCCTTACAATCACCGGTATGGTTAGTGATGAAAAGCTCCAAGGCGGTTTTGCGAGATTCGGTGACACGCTCTGTGCGGGTGTGAATAACCATCTTGTCGCTCGCAGGTGTGGAACAGGCACGCACAAGTTTGTTATTGCCTTCAACTTCCACGACACACATACCGCAGGAACCATAGCTCTCCAGCTTGTCATCCTGACAAAGCGTCGGAATATAGATGTCGTTATCGCGTGCTATTTGGAAAATGGTGAGGCCTTGTTCTGCCTCGAAGCTGCGGCCATTTATCGTAACATTTATTCTTGCCATAGAAAGGCTCCTTCCAAGAGATCAATCGCATCGAAATTGCATTTTTCAAAGCAAATACCACATTTTGTACACATATCTTGATCGATAATGTGATCCTCTTTCAATGCGCCTGAGATAGCGCCGACAGGGCAGTTGCGGGCACAGATTGTACAGCCGGTACACTTTTCATTGATATGATAGTGAATCAAGGGCTGACACACTTTTGCCGGACATCTACCATCCAAATGCGCTTCGTACTCATCACGGAAATATTTCATAGTCGTCAAGACCGGGTTAGGTGCTGTCTGGCCGAGACCACAGAGTGAGCCTTCCATGACCTTGGGGCAAATTTCCTCGAGTAGTTCGATATCGTCTGCACGCCCGTCACCGGAGGTTATGCGTTCCAGTATTTCTAGAATACGCTTGGTTCCCAGTCTGCAATAAGTGCATTTTCCGCAAGATTCTTCACAGGTGAAATCTAGGAAAAAACGTGCCATCTCAACCATACAGGTGCTGTCGTCCATGACAACCATTCCGCCTGAACCGACAATAGCTCCTGTCTTGACGATGTTCTCATAATCAACCGGTGTATCCATCATTGAGGCCGGGATACAGCCGCCGGAAGGACCGCCCATCTGGACGCCCTTCAACTCACGGTCATCAATGATGCCGCCGCCAATATCGTAGATAATTTCTTTCAACGGTGTTCCCATGGGGATTTCCACTAGGCCGCCTTTTTTGATTTTACCTGTAAGGGCAAAAACCTTGGTGCCCGGACTTTTCTCAGTACCGTATTTGGTGAAGGCCTCGGGTCCCTTGGCGATTATATAAGGTACGTTGGCTAAAGTCTCAACGTTATTGATATTTGTAGGACTTCTGAAATATCCACGTTCGGCAGGGAAGGGTGGTTTGAGTCTAGGCATTCCGCGTTCGCCTTCAAGCGAAGCAATCAAGGCTGTTTCTTCACCACAGACGAAAGCTCCTGCTCCTGCACGGATGATCATTTCGAAATTGAGACCCTCGACCCCTAGTACGTTCTTACCGAGGTAGCCGCGCTCTCTGGCTTGTTCAATGGCAATCTTTAAGCGCTTGATTGCGAGAGGGTATTCGGCTCGCACGTAGATCATGCAAGTTTCTGCCCCGATTGCATAGGCGCCGATCAACATGCCTTCTAAGAGGGCATGAGGGTCGCCTTCGAGAATACTGCGGTCCATGAATGCTCCCGGATCACCCTCGTCAGCATTACAGATCATATATTTTTCTTTTCCTGCAGCGTTCCTGGCGGCGTTCCATTTAAACCATGCCGGGAAGCCTGCTCCTCCACGACCGCGCAGACCGGATTCCTTGATTATTTCAATTACTTCTTCCGGCGACATTTCCTTTACGCAACGCTCCAGAGCAGTGTAACCGCCGCTGGCGATGTAATCATCAATGCATTCAGGATTGATCACGCCGCAGTTGCGCAGCACGATGCGTACCTGTTTGCCTAGAATGCGCTCGTCGTCTTCAGCGATTCTGAACTGATCACAGGTATCTTCATCAAAGTGTTCCAGGATGGTATCCAGGTCCTTAAGCTTGACTTGGGTAAAGCGATGCAACTGTCCGCAGTCGTCATAAATATCGACAATCGGCTCGAGGTAACACATTCCGACACAGCCGGTGATTTCCAGCACGGTGTCGGAGCCGAGGTCTCTGGATTTTAGTTCTTTTACTAGGCTATCTGCTCCAGCAGCAAGTCCACAGCTACCGGCGCCAACAACTACTCTCATTAATTACTCCTTATATGTTGAGACCATGATCGCAAAGGATCGGAGGTGGTGTGCGAATTTATCAAAATAACGTTAAGACTAAGCATCTGCTTCCTTTCGCAGTTTGCGCAAAATCTTACGCACTGAATCGGAGGTCAGACTTGCGTAGGTCTCTCCGTCAATCATCATTACGGGGGCAAGTGAACAACAACCCAAGCAGGCCACTGTCAGTAAGGTGAAGACTCCATCTGCTGTCGTTTCACCATTTTGAATCTCCAACTCATCCTCTATAGCTTGCTGGACACGATCGGCTCCCATTACATGACAAGCCGTTCCTTGGCAGAGCATGATGAGGTGTTTGCCGACCGGATTCATACGAAATTGCGTGTAGAAGGTGGCGACTCCATAGAGTTTGGCTAGAGGCTCGTTGCTTACTTCGGAGATTTTCTCCAGCACTTCTAAAGGCAGGTAACCGTATATTTCTTGAGCTTCCTGCAAGATAGCTATAGCACTGCCTTTGAGACCGCTGTTTTTCTCTAGAACCGGATCGAGAAGACTCAGATCCAGTTTTTCTTCAATGCTTACATTTTGTTGGCTCATGTATGATTTTTCCCTTCTTTGTATAGAAAAGCCCTCTGAGAGCTGAATGTACGTTAATCGACTAATACTTTCTTAAGCTCGGCGAAATGTGGTAGTCCATCCTCTTCACTGCGTTCGGTTGCTCCCTGTATCAGAGGCAAACTGTAGTCGATAAAAGGCTGAAGCACGAAGTTACCGGCCTCGTTAATCCATTCGTCCGGAAGTGTCTTTTCCAGATTTGCGCAGTCTTCAAGAGGAACGCGGATCATCTTGATCTCGTAGGGATCGTTGGATACGCGCTCAAATCCGATCATAAAATCGCTGTGGCCCTCCAGAGCGTATTGCAAAGCAGTTTCACCGGCCGCATACGCTTCCTTGACGTCTATCGGTGAAGCGATATGGGCGGCGCAGCGTTGCAGCAAGGAGAACTCAATGGCGCGAACTTTGACGCCGAACTTATCCTTGACAAAAGAGGCCAACATATCGGCAGCTCCGCCGAGTTGTTTATGCCCGAAAGCATCTGTCTGCAAGTTGCTGTCGTCAAACATTTCCGGTATAAATCTGCCGTTTTCGTCATGGCAGCCTTCGGAAACGCAAACCATTACGTCGCCCTTTTTCTCATATACAGCGCGCACGTCGCGTTCAAACTGTTCCAGCGTGAAGGCTCTTTCCGGCAGATAGATCAGATCCGGACCCGCGCCTTTGTGCGCAGCTAAAACAGAAGAAGCTGCCAGCCAGCCGGCATGACGACCCATTACTTCGACAATGATAATTTGCGGGTAATTGTAAACTTGTGAGTCCAATTTGACTTCCATGAAACTGGTAGCCACGTATTTGGCTGCCGAGCCGAAGCCGGGGCAATGGTCAGTTCCGCAGAGGTCATTATCAATCGTTTTGGGAATGCCGACCACTCGACACTCATAGCCCTCCCTTTGCATAAACTGACTTATTTTATGACAGGTATCCATGGTGTCATTGCCACCGTTATAGAAAAAGTAGCGGATATTATGTTTCTTAAAAATTTCGAGGATGCGATAATAATCGCTATCATCTTCATCGAAATCAGCAAGTTTGTGTCGGCAGGATCCGAAGATGGAAGAAGGTGTCTGAGTAAGCAGTTTCAGCTCCTCAGGGTCTTCCTGTCGAATGTCGAAAAGCCGGTCATTCAAAATCCCGACTATTCCGTGTTCAGCGGCGTAGACTTCTCCAATGACAGGGCTGGCCAAAGCCGAGCTCAGCAAGCCGGCAGCGCTTGAATTAATGACAGAAGTCGGTCCTCCTGATTGTCCAAAGACAAGATTTCCTTTTAGCATTTTTACTCCTTTACAAAATGTCAATCCGTTAATGCGAATTTCCGTAACTATTATAACGTTTTATGACTGAAAACGCGACACCTTAGGGACTGTGAGAGGCACGAAAAAGCCCCTCCGCTCGAAAGAGGAGGGGCTGTATTTAAAGAACAGTAATTTTTTACTTAAACTTTATTCGACTGAAGTGTACATAAAGTATTTGTAGCCAAGCGGGTTAGAGTAGAAACCGCTGACTGATTCACTCAACATGTAGAGATCAGTGTAGAAATAAATCGGGGTAACGGCGCCGGTGCTCATGAGCAGGTCTTCTGCGGCGTGCATCAGACCATAACGCTGTTCGTCGTCTGTGGAAGCTTTGATCTGAGCGATGACAACATCATAGGTTTCAGCCCAAGTTCCACCCTCAACTACGATGTCAAGGCCGTACTCTGTCAGGTCAATGTCGTAAGCGGCAACGTCTGCGTGCTCACCTTTTCCGAACTGTACGTCGTTGTTACCGGAGCCGGAGGTCCACAGGTCAAGCAAGGTAATCGGATCATTGTAGTCAGCAATCCAACCATTACGAGCTACTGTGTAGTCGCCTTCTTTACGGGTGTTGAGGAAGGTTGCCCATTCCTGGTTTTCCATGGTCATGTTAATGCCAACACCGGCTAAGGCACTTTGCAGGTACTCACCGATAGCTTTATGTCCCTCACTGGTATTGTAGAGATAATCCAGGGTGGGGAAGTTGGTGAATTGCTGCGTCGCATCGTCAAAGTCATAATACTTCTTCAAGATCTCAAGTGCTTCACTGTAGTTAGCATCCATAACTTCTTCGGAAGGATCAACGTTAAAGTAACCGTGATAGTCTCCGCTGGGGCCGGCGTTCTGGTAGAACTCTGAGCCGTCAGCATCGGTGAGACCCATGGCTACGAAGGATGAAGCCGGGACCTGTCCGCCTTGAGCGATATCTTCCACGATGTAATTACGGTCGAAGAGCAAGCTGATAGCATTACGGATTTCGGCCTGAGCCAGTTCTGCTTCAACACCACTGAGGTCGGAGCCTTCCGGCAGGACGCTAGCATTAACGTTCCAGCACACGTAATAGGTACCAATCTGACCTTGGATGAAAAATTCATCAGGATACTCATCCTTCAAGGAAGCGATCTCATTGGTCGGTACGTCGTCAATCAGCTGCCAGGCTCCACTCTTGAAGTTGGCGAGCATATTGTTGGAGTCATCGGAAAGGTAGAATTCGATTGTATCCATGGTGATGGTGTCGGCATCAAACCAATCCGGATTTTTCTGCAATGTAATTTTGCTGTCGTGATCCCATGAGCTCATCGTGTAGGGACCGTTTGAGACGTAAGTTGCCGGGTCAGTTGCCCAAGCCTCATTAGCGACTACATCCTCGCGAACGGGGAAGTAAGTCGGGAATGCCAGGAGCTCGTCCCAGTAGGGGACTGCGTTGGACAGCGTTACTTCTAGCGTTTTCTCGTCGGTGGCCTGAACGTTAAGTTCTTCACCATAACCGTCTATAACTTCAAACATGTAACCATAGTCGGCACCCAGATCAACTGAAGCGGCGCGTTTCCATGCATATTCAAAATTTTCTGCTGTGACGTCCTGTCCATCTGACCACTTTAAGCCGTCGCGCAAAGTATAGGTGTAGGTAACAGTGCCGTCGTCGTTGGCAACGCCTTCAACCAGTTCTTCCGCTGCATCAGCTACGATTGTAAAGTTGCCGTCTGCGTCAGTTTCCCATTTTGCTAGACCTGAAAAAAGATGAATAATCAGGGTAGCGCCGTCAACTGCTGAGTTCAGAGCAGGGTCTAGGGTATCCGGCTCAGAAGCTAAAGAAACAGCAATACTTGTTGCACCTGGGTCAACAGGCTCAGTTGGTGTACTTGGTTCATCCGTGGAGGGGGCTGTTTGACTTCCCGTTCCTTGTGGATCAGTAACTACGGGTTCGTCAGTACCGTTACAGGCTACTATTGATAGCGCCAGCGCTAAAACTAGTAGCAGTGCGATAATCTTTTTCATAGTTTTCTTCCTTTCCAGTGCTTAAACTTGCATAAGATCTATTTCAAAATATGCTGTGCAAAACTAACATATTTGAAAACTAATTAATCTCGTCTACCCTGTGACAGGCTACGAAATGGCCTTCGTGTACTTCCTCGAATTCCGGAACAGTTTCCGCGCAACATTCGATTGCATACGGACAGCGTGTGCGGAAGCCGCAGCCTGAAGGGGCGTTCAAAGGACTCGGTATTTCACCCTTTAAGACAATACGTTCGTGGGCGCGTGCGATACGAGGATCCGGGACCGGTACCGCAGAAATTAAGGATTTGGAATAAGGATGCAGTGGGTGATCATAGATTTCATCAGCCGACGACATTTCTACTAACTTACCCAAGTACATAACTGCGATACGATCAGAAATATGACGCACGATGAGCAGATCATGAGCTATGAAGAGATAAGTCAGACCTAAGTCATCCTGCAATTCCTCAAACATATTAATTACCTGCGCCTGAATGGATACGTCCAGAGCCGAGACCGGTTCATCGCATACGATGAAATCGGGTTTGACTGCCAAAGCTCTGGCGATACCGATTCTTTGTCTCTGGCCTCCGGAAAACTCGTGCGCATAACGAGCTGCATGCTCGCTGTTAAGTCCGACCCTGTCCATTAGTTCGAGGATGCGTTCTTTGCGCTCACTCTTGGAGGAACAAAGTTTGTGGACATCAAGGGGCTCTCCAATAATGTCTGCAACTGTCATGCGGGGATTTAAGGAAGAGTACGGATCCTGAAAGACCATTGTCGCCTGTTTGCGAAATTTACTGAGATCCTTTTCCGTCTTAATTTCTTTTCCCTTATAGGAGATTTCACCAGCAGTAGGCTCATAGAGATGGAGAATACTGCGACCGACGGTAGTTTTCCCACAGCCGGATTCCCCTACTAGCCCCAAGGTTTCTCCTTCACTGATGTTGAAACTGACATCGTCAACCGCCTTTAGCGGCTGGGAACGGAAGAGCCCGGTGTTGATATCGAAATATTGCTTTAAATTATTTACCTCAAGTAGATATTTAGCTGTAAGAGTGTTATTCATGTAAAGCTACCTCTGTTTGCATTTCTGTTCCTGTAGGGATGATGGAGCCGTCAGCTACGCCTTCCCTGACATTTACCCAGCAGTAGGCTATATGCTCATCATTGATTTGCATGCGTGGCGCATGTTGCCTGATGCAAATCTTCATGGCCTCGCCGCAACGCGGTGCGAAAGGGCAGCCAGCCGGAAGGTTTAATAAATCAATCGGGGTACCGCTGATGGGCTTAAGCTTTTTGCCTGACATGCTGGCAGTGGGAATTGAGTTGAGTAAGCCTTTGGTGTACTCATGACGCGGATTGTAATAAATCTCATCAGCAGTGCCCTGCTCGCAGATTTCGCCGGCATACATGACGACTACTTCGTCGCACAATTGCGCTACCACACCGAGGTCATGGGTGATCATGATGATGGACATGCCTATTTCGTCCTGCAGAGACATCATCAATTCCAAGATCTGAGCTTGAATGGTGACGTCCAGAGCGGTGGTCGGCTCGTCAGCTATCAGGATGTCCGGTTCGCAGGCAAGCGCCATGGCGATCATAACGCGCTGGCGCATTCCGCCGGACAGTTCGTAGGGATACTGTTTGACACGTTTTTCCGGATCATTGACATTGACCAAGCGTAGCAGCTCAACCGCGCGCTCGCGGGCAGCAGCTCCTTTGTAATCAGTGTGCAGTTTAATTGCTTCCAACAACTGATGTCCGATGGAGTAAACAGGGTTCAGAGAGGTCATAGGATCTTGAAAGATGATGGAGATCCTTTTTCCCCTAATCTCACGCATAGATTTTTTGTCCATACCAATCAGTTCCTGCCCGTCAAACTTGATTGAACCGGAGACGATTTTGCCGTTTGGAGCCAGGATCTGCATGATGGAATAGGCTGTAACGGATTTTCCTGACCCGGATTCGCCCACGATGCCGAGAACTTTTCCGTATTCAAGATCAAAAGAGATGCCGTTAACAGCTTTAACTTCACCGGCTTCGGTGAAAAATGATGTATGTAAATCTTTAACTTCTAAAAGTGCCACTTGTGTCCTCTTTTCTTATCTGTTTAATTTCGGATCAAAAGCATCGCGCAATCCGTCGCCCAGCAAGTTCAGCGATAAGACAATCAAAGAAATTGATATTGCCGGGATAACTAAACGATATGCATACGAATTGATTCCGTTCAGTGCATCGGATGCTAATGAGCCCAGCGACGGCATGGGTGCGTTAACGCCCAAGCCCAAGAAAGACAGATAGCTTTCGGTAAAAATCGCACTAGGTATTTGCAGGGCAGTGGAGATGATAATCACGCTGATAGAATTAGGCAGCAAGTGCTTACGAATTATCCACAAGCCTTTGGCACCGGTCGCTCTAGCCGAGAGGACGTATTCTTCCTCGCGCAGTGAAAGGATTTGTCCGCGAACCAGACGTGCCATGGAGACCCAGTACAAGAGTGCAAAAACAATAAACAGACTGATGATGTTGGAACCAATACTTTCCAAGGAAGTTCCTTCAAGGCTGTCTCCCAGCGTGACCCGCAAGATCGCGGCCAGCAGTATGACCATCAAGGTGTCCGGTAATGAATAAATAATATCAACGATACGCATGACGATCAGGTCGACCTTGCCACCTAAATAGCCCGCGAGAGAGCCGACAATCAGCCCGATAATTAATACGATGATACTGGCAAAAAAACCGACAGCTAAGGAAATGCGGGTGCCGTAAATAACTCTGATGAAATAATCCCTTCCGGCTGAGTCGGTGCCGAAGATGTGAGGGAATACGGACTCTCCCGCAGCGATCATTTCCTGTTCTGTTTTACCATATTCAAACGGACCTAGATTGTTATATGAAGGATCGACTCTTTTTCCCGGTCGTACGCCAAGTTGCTCCTCGTAGGAATAGGGCCAAAACATCGGTACAAAGATCGATGAGAAAGAAATTATCACTATAACTATAAGGCTGAACATCGCCACCTTGTTTTTCCTCAGGCGTCTGACACCATCGCGGAAGAAGGTAGAGGAGGGGCGCATTTGCACCATGTACTCTTTCTCTTCTTCGCTGGCGGGAATAAAGGCGTCAATATCGATATGCATGCTTAAAGGATTTTTTTTCATCTATATTACTTTCCTTATTCAAAGCTGATACGAGGATCAACCAGTTTGTACATGATGTCTCCCAGAAGATTCATGAGGACAATCAAGCTCGCCAAGACTATAGTTGTTCCCATGATCAGGGGATAATCACGACCGGTGATGCTGTTCACAAAAGATCTGCCGATACCCGGCACAGCAAAAATACGCTCAACAACCAAAGAGCCCGTGACAATGTAAGCCAACATGGGGCCGAAATAAGTAATGACCGGTATGACTGCGTTCTTGAGAGCATGCCCGCCGATGATTCCCGGACGGGAGACTCCCTTAGCCTGGGCTGTGCGAATATAATCCTGCCCCAGAACATCCAGCATGGAAGAACGTGTCAAACGCGTAATATAAGCCATCGGATAGAGCGATAGAGTAATGACGGGCAGAATCATGCCGGCCGGTGTTGAACCATTCGCGGGGACAATGCCCAACTTCACCGCAAAGATGACCAAAAGCAACGAGCCCATAATAAATGAGGGCATCGACACAAAGGCAGTAGTCAAAACCATAATGACTCTGTCGACAATTGTGTTGCGGCGAAGTGAAGCGGTTGAACCGAGGAAAAGGCCGAAGACTAATGCAATGGCAGCAGCGATGACGCCAAGACGAACAGAGGTTTTCAGTCCGTTCAGGATGATGTCAATAACCATCATGCCGCGCTGTTTAAGCGAGGGACCGAAATCGAAGTCTAAAATAATGCCCTTTACATAGGTTGTGTACTGTTCAAAAAGAGGCTTATCCAAACCGTATTTGGCTTCTAAGGCTTCGATTACAGCCTCTGACACCGCTTTCTCACCCAAGAACGGTCCGCCCGGAATTGCCCGCATGGCAAAAAAGGTGATTGTTATGACTACCAAAATCGTTAAGAGAGCCAGAACAATACGTTTAATAATGTAGAACAAGGTTTTCGAACTCACTTTTCCCCCCCCCCTCGGATTACCAAAGCTGCAGCGCAGAGCGTTGCAGCTTAATTACCTGTTTTATATATTCGTGCATAATAATGCATCCGATTGAAGTGCAAAATCATCTAAGACATATTTTTGTAACTAGCCTAAAAGTATATGATCGGAGCAGCAGTGTCAAATAAAAATTAAGATAATATAGTAAATTAGGCAATTTGCCAACTTATAAGCAGAATAAGCAATTCGTTTTAGTCTATAGACAAGTCAATACTTAAAGAATTCTTAGTGTATATTTATTCCTAATTCATATCTTTGTATCTGTTTATGGTTTTTATAATTACTTACTGTATCCACGCAGTGAACATTTATAATTTCTTAAATTTCATTTTTTGGACTTGAAAATTAAATAAGTTCAACTAAAATTGTTGTATATGTGTCCTACATAAAAAAGTGTATAATAAAATAAAATATGTACATTTTGCACGCAGAATAAATTATCCATTTTTTGAAGTGGATCGTAACTAGGAAGCGGGTATAAAAATGACTCAGAGAGAAACAGAGATCTTGAAGTTGATCGAGAAGGAACCACTGCTGAGCCAGAGGGAGATAGCTGAGGCTTTGGGAATAACCAGGTCGTCAGTTGCTGTACACATTAGTAACTTAATGAAAAAGGGTCTGATCATCGGCAAAGGTTATATCACAGATAATAAGACCTACACTACGGTCATTGGCGGCGTTAATGTTGATATCCAGGGTTTTCCTTATGAAAAACTGATGCCTGCAGATTCGAATCCCGGTGCAGTCAAAATTTCTTTGGGTGGCGTCGGCAGGAACATTGCCGAAAATATGTCTCGGCTGGGAATCACGGTCAAACTGATCAGTGCTATAGGCCAGGATATCTATGGTAAGAAAATCCACGATGAATGCAAGTTGTACGGTGTTGACATGTCAGAGTCCCTTTTCCTTGAAGGCGGCGCAACTTCAACATATTTATCGATCTTGGATGAAACAGGCGATATGGCAGTGGCTATCGCGGGTATGGATATTTTCAAACGTATCTCGATTGAGTTTATTAAGTCCAAAGACCGCTTAATTCAAAAATCACAACTGGTCGTTATCGACTGCAACATGCCCAAAAGAATTATTGAATTCCTTGTAACTACCTATAAGGATCTCGTCTTTTTCCTTGATACGGTGTCCACCGCAAAGGCAGATAAGGTAAAGGATCTGATTGGCTATTTTCACACCATTAAGCCTAATAAGATCGAAGCCGAGCTCTTGTCGGGGATAAAGATTGATACTCGCGAAGACCTGCTCAGAGCAGGTGAATACTTTGTGGACCAAGGTGTAAAAAATGTTTTCATCAGCTTGGGCAAAGACGGAGCCTTCTTCTATGATGGTCGCAAAAGTGGGATTGTTAGTGGTCCCCCTATCGAAGTGATAAATGCTACCGGTGCGGGTGATGCATTCCTTGCGGCTTTGGCATATGCTTACATTAATAGATTAGGAATTGAGGAAAGTGCCAGAGTGGGGATAGCAGCTGCTAGACTGGCCATCAGCCACGAAAACACCATCAATCCTAATATGTCTATAGAAAACTTAAATTTATTTCTGGAGGATGTTTACTATGTTGAATAAGTACTTGGATGTCAGAGAGGATGTGCTGGCTGCTATCGAAAAAGGTGAAGCTGTTGTTGCACTCGAGTCTACAATCATTTCCCATGGTATGCCTTATCCCCAAAACGTTGAGACCGCTCTTCAATGCGAAAAATTCATTTCCGAACGCGGAGCAATTCCCGCGACAATCGGCATCATTAAAGGCCGCTTAATAGTTGGCCTGACTGAAGAAGAGATCGAGTATATGGGCAAGGAAGAAGGTATTGTCAAAGTCTCGCGCCGGGATTTGCCCTTCATAGTGGCAAGAGGTGGCGACGGCGCAACCACAGTCGCTGCAACCATGATCATAGCGGCATTGGCCGGTATTAAGGTTTTTGCCACCGGCGGTATTGGCGGAGTCCACAGGAATGCTCAGGAGACCTTTGATATATCAGCGGATCTGCAAGAATTGGCTAATACGAACGTCGCTGTCGTCTGCGCAGGAGCCAAGTCCATCCTTGATATCGCTCTAACTCTGGAATATCTGGAAACTTTCGGAGTTCCCGTAGTCGGCTATCAAACGGAAGAGTTCCCTGCTTTTTATACTCGCAAATCCGGCCACGCTGTGGACTACAAAGTTGACAGCGCAGATGAACTGGCTCAGGCGATTAAGGCCAAGTGGGATCTCAATCTTAACGGCGGCATAGTAGTGGCCAATCCGATCCCCGAAGCGGATGAACTAGATTCGGATCTGATCACTAAAGCAATAGACGATGCTGTCCGGGAGGCGGAAGCACAAGGCATCCAAGGCAAAGAAACGACGCCGTTTTTGCTGGCAAAGGTAAAAGACATAACCGCCGGTAAAAGCCTGACAGCGAATATAGAACTTGTATACAACAATTCGCGCGTCGCAGCAGATCTGGCTGTCGCACTGTCTCGCCTCTAAATAGTACGCTCATAAATAGAAAATAAAATTAGTACTCTAGTAGCCATGCCGTTCGGTATGGCTACTTTAAATCTGCTAGTATTTGTACTATGAATTTTTTATGAGGTGAGAAATGAGACAAAGTTCAATTAAAAGAGAAGAAGCGCTTGAGCTTTTGAAAAAATATAATGAGGAAGATTTTCACATCCGGCATGCACTGACCGTTGAAGCCTCAATGCGGCATTTCGCTCAGGAATATGCTGCTGATGAACTTGAATACTGGAGCCTGGTAGGTCTCTTGCACGATATTGATTTCGAGCAATGGCCGGATGAGCATTGTACAAAAGCTCCGGAATTGCTACGTGCCGGCGGGGTAGGGGAAGACATGATTCGTTCTATCGTCTCTCATGGTTACGGCATTTGTGCAGACGTTGAGCCGGAGGTGATGATGGAAAAGATTCTCTTCGCGGTAGATGAGCTGACCGGCTTAATGGGTGCCGCTGTGTTGATGCGCCCTTCAAAGAGCTTTCAGGACATGAAACTTTCTAGCATAAAAAAGAAATTTAAGGATAAGCGCTTCGCTGCAGGCTGTTCGCGGGAAACCATTACAGAGGGAGCTGAGCGGCTGGGCTGGAGCTTGGATGAACTTTTCGAAAAAACCTTGGAAGCAATGAAGGCCTCCGAAGAGTGGATTGAGTCCGAGCTGGCAAAGCACATATGATAGGGATTGGCACACCTTAGGTCGATAGTTTTGGCAGCCCTTTTTTCTTTGTGGTCTTAATTCTGAAAAAAACAGCCACAGCAGTCGGTTTGCTGTGGCTGGCAATTATTAATGATAATTAATAGCTTTAGTAAAACTCAACTATCTTAGCAGAGCCTCAGCAATCGCTTTTGCCCCAGCCAGATCTTCTTGTGTCGGAGTCCAGTTGACGCGCAGTGAAGCATCAACAAGTTCGAAGCCGGATTCGACCAACATTTCTTCGATTTTCTTAACGGATTCACCTGACCAGCCATAGCTGCCGAAGGCAGCAGCCTTTTTGTTCTTAAACTTGAGAGACTTGAGGAAGGCCAGCCAACCACTAACGCTGGATAACATATCGTTACCTACTGTGGGCGAGCCCACTGCGATAGCTTTAGACTTAAACACTTCCGTCATGATTTCGTTTTTATCATATTTGGAAACGCTCATAGATTTGACTCTGGTCTCCGGTGAAAGAGCACTGATTTCGCTGGAAATAGCATTGGCTAATGCGGTTGTAGCTTCCCACATGCTGTCGTAGACAATTGTGATTTGATCTTCTTGATAGTCGTCGGCCCATGCAGCATATTTCTCAATAATCTGTACCGGATTGTCCCGCCAGATGACACCGTGGCTAGGAGCGATAATATCTATATCCAGGTTAAGACCGCCGATTTCTTCGAGTTTACGGCTAACTAAAGGAGAGAAAGGATTGAGAATATTGGCGTAATATTTCATGGCCTCTTTCTCCAAAAGGCAGGGATCAGCTAGGTCGTTGAAGAGCTCTTCAACTGCGAAGTGCTGTCCGAAGGCATCATTAGAGAAGAGAATGTTATCGCCGGTTAGATAGGCTGCCATGCTGTCGGGCCAGTGCAGCATGCGCATTTCCACAAAGACTAGTGATTTGCCGTTGCCGACGTCCAAAGTGTCTCCGGTTTTTACAACTTGGAAGTTCCAGTCCTGATGGTACTGACCCTTGAGACTCTTGACAGCATTGGCTGTGCAGTAAATCGGTGTGTCGGGGATCTCCCGCATCAAGGCAGGAAGGGCACCGG
The DNA here is from genome assembly GCA_964346175.1 of uncultured Mageeibacillus sp. Taxonomy (GTDB): domain Bacteria; phylum Bacillota; class Clostridia; order Saccharofermentanales; family DTU023; genus DTU032. The sequence continues at coordinate 1,594 of CAYFTG010000002.1, read as the reverse complement.
AATGATCGACTTCACCATGGTTGACTACAATATAGTCAATGTTATTCAAATCGATTTCCTGTTTAAGATTGTTTATAAAAAAGTCTTCGTGTGGTTTCCAGACTGTGTCTACTAGTACGGTTTTCTCTTCCTCAATCAGATAAGCATTTTGGCTTGAACCATGGAAGACACTGTAATCGGAACCGTGAAATTCCTGCAATTCCCAGTCGATGAAACCAACCCAACTAACATTGTTTTTGATTTTTTTGCGCATAAAATATTCTCCTTGAAGAATTCGCTAAGATTAATATTATTTTCCTGCCTAACAATATAGCAAAGAAATTGTAGCTACAGCTTTGACTTTAATCAATGTTACATGTCTTCTTATCATTAAAGTCGATGAGCATGTCGCAAAAAGCTAGAATTCTAAGCGCCCTTGATAAGTGTAATCACCTCTACCTTCGAAGATCTGTAGGCAAAGTATAGTGATGAAACTACACAAATTACGAAGCAGTTAAACAAGTAGATGATGGCAGAAGGCGTACTGATGTAGATGGTCCAGACAAGGCCGTTTTCTATACTTTGATACAGTTTGTAGACAAGAAAAGGAATAACGCTCACTAAAGAAGCCAATATAATATTGGCGGATATAACTGTGACACCTTCTAAGAAAAACTGAAGAAGAATCTGGCCCGGGCTCGCACCGATAGCGCGCTTGACTCCGATCTCAAAGCTACGCTTGTTAAGCGCATTGGCAAAGGCTCCCAGCAGGTTGATAGCCAAGATAACATAAGTTGCTGCGCAGATTATTCCTTTAATAAACACAGCATTTTTTCGCTCGGACATTGCCTGTAAATAACTCTGATGAAAGTTGGCACCGGCATAGCCTTGATCCTGTTGGATCTTGCTTATCCTCTGTTGAAAAGGAGAATAGACATGGAGTCCGACTCTTGTAATTTCTGCATTGTATTCATCTACAGCTGACATCGGCAAAAACACAAGTGTAGACCCGTATTTGATCTCTTCCAAATAACCGCTTGGATCAATGGCATGACGTTGTCTATGACTGCCTGCCAGTTTGAAAGTTCCGCTCGCCATCCTGCCATCCGCTCCGTCAAATAGAATTGTTATTTCACTGCCGATGCCTGCACCTTCATTTGCAAGAGCTTTCAACATAGTCTCGGAAACGATGACCTCTCCGGTTTTCAGACTCAAATTACTTTCACCGTTAAAAAGTGTGTGCGACTCCGGAATAGTGTCATTGCCGAAGAAAGCCCAGATGTAGTTCGGTACATAGATGGCTTGTGAGAAAATTCCGGGCTGAGTGTCGCTTGAATGAATCTCGGGCAGACGAACATTACCCATAGAATAATAAAAGTATTGTGAATTGGGCCAGCGGTCCAATTGATAGATTAAAGGAGCGAAATACTCTTGCGCTGAAACCCCATCAGTATCAATGTCATTTTCGAATGTTGCCAGATTAGGAGATCTGCTTAGAACCTTTTTATACTTGTTGTAGTTAATTGAGTCGATGACAATAAATACAGAGAGCATCAAGGCGTAGGGGGTAATATCGATTCCATCTAAATGCATAGCTACAGCTTCGTAGGGATTT
>CAYFTG010000001.1:132492-160888 GCA_964346175.1 uncultured Mageeibacillus sp. | reverse complement strand
CTGCCAACAATATTAGAGCCCTTTTGCGCATAAAATCCTCCCCCAAGTGAAATCAAAATACTTACTGACACAGTATAACTGCCTTACAATCGAAGATCTATTACAGTGTTGCAGCGTTTTCCCCACTACTACGCCACAGCCTCTCCTGTCCCTTCAGCAGCACCGGCCACCGATCCTAACTCGCCCTCTCATCAGTCCGCACGCCGCCACCGGCACAAGCCAAGCCCACAACCTCAATCCCGACATCCTCCAGACATACACCTGCCGCCGACATCGTCGCCCCCGACGTCACAATATCATCCAGCAAAAGCACACGCCGCCCCGAGAGAGCCGCCAAATACTCCTCATCCACAGAGAAAATCCCCTGCACGTTCGCCATTTTTTCCTCACGACTCCGGTACTCACTCTGTCGGGCACGCGCTCGCTCACGCAAAGGCAGATCCTCCAAAAGCGGCAGATCTAATAACTCCGCCATAGCAGCCCCCAACAAACCCGCCTGATTATACCCACGCTGCTTCAGCCGCTTGTAATGCAACGGCATCGGCACAATGGCATCACAAAGCAAGCGGTGGCGGCGATACGTCTGGCAAAGGTACCGCGCCAAAGCAGGCGCAAAATCCGTGCGTCCATGAAATTTCAACTGGCGCAGCGCCAGCTGTAGCGGTTCTTCATAATAAAAACTGAGTAAGAGCAGAAAGGGCGTATGCTCCGGATAAATTTCATCATTATGGCGGAAAGGCAGGTCGCTCTCACAAGCACGACAAACATATCGTCGTGCACCATCCCCCTCTTGCGGAATCAGACTATCGCAAAAAGAACAGACCTGAGGATAGAGTAAGCGTTCCAGTTTTCCCCGCAAACCCGCCACTGTCGACCTTTAAGACAATTTCAGAAAGAAACTGAGCAGACTGTGACGACGATTCGCATCTTCAGTACGGATCATGTTCTGAACCGTCTGCCGCCGCGACAAGATAAACAGCCGCTGACGAGCCCTCGTCACCGCCGTATACAATAAGTTACGATTCAAAAAACGAGGCGGCGCTCCCTGTGGCAGCACCAAAATCACCACCGGATATTCCGACCCCTGCGTCTTATGAATCGTCGTAGCATACGCCAAGTCGAGATTGTCGAGCTGCTCATAAGAAACCGAGCACAGATGTTCCCCTTCGAAGAGCACAGTCACACTCCTGCTCTCCAGATCTATCTCCTGAATGACACCCAGCTCACCGTTCATCACGCCCTCACCGCGCTCATTCGTGCGAACATCATAATACGCCAGCTGATAATCATTTTGCATCTGCATCACCTTATCCTTGACAGCAAAACGCTTACCATAGGCCGCCACATGCGGAAAATCCATACCCTGCACAACTTCCTGCAAACTCTGGTTCAGGTTTGCCACACCCGCCACGCCCCGGCGAATCGGCGACACCACCTGTGCTCCATAGATGCCGTCGATCCCATAATCTTCCGGCAAGATACGCTCACACAGCTGCAGCACCCCGGTCAGCATAGCCATCTCCGACTCTCGCTCAATGAAGAGAAAATCCGACTCCAAACTCTGATTCAACTCCAGCGCCTCGCCACGAATAATGTGATGCGCATTGCGCACGATCAGGCGATCCTGTTCCTGACGGTAGATTTCCTGCAAGCGCGTCAGCGGCAGCTTTTCATCAGCAATCAGGTCACGCAGCACCTGCCCCGGACCGATAGAAGGCAGCTGATCCGCATCCCCGATCAAGAGGATCTGCGTCGAACTGTCGACAGATTTTAAAAGACGATAAAAAAGAAAAAGATCTATCATAGAACATTCGTCGATGATCAGGTAATCGGCATCGATTTTTTCGAATTCTTTAATAGCAGGTATATAGTCTTCTTGAATCTGTAAATCGAGCAGGCGATGGATGGTCGTCGCCTCCAGCTGGCACACCTCTTCCATGCGCCGAGCAGCACGTCCCGTCGGAGCAGCCAAGCGCACCTCCAAACCGTCCGCCAAGAGTAGTTTGGTCAGCAAACGTACGGTACTGGTCTTGCCGGTTCCGGGCCCGCCGGTCAGAATGGAAAAAGGCGCATTCAAGGCCATCTGCAGGGCCTTCACCTGATCACGACCAGGCGCAAAAACTTCATCCTCATCCAATTTAAAACTCGTCTGGGCAGAAACCTTGGCAATAACCCGTTCACAATAGAGAACGTCGCCATATCGCGGGTCGATTTCGCAGTTAGCGGCCGGCCGGTCCGCTAAACTGCGGATAGTCTTAGCAAGATCCTGCTCCAACAGGAAGACTGAGCGCAGCGCTATGACGGTCCGCTCCGGATCCACACTAGCGGCAGACGCTATGCCCTCAAATTCAACTTCCTCTCCGAGCAGATCCTTAGCCTCCGGATCGAAGCGAAACAAGAGCTCCTCCGCCACGAGTTCATCCAAGGCCGCACTCAACTTCTCCCGCTCCACCTCCAAGCGTTGCGACAGCCTGCTCAACAAGAACTTCTCCTGAACAAAGCTATGCCCGTCTTGGAACAAGCTTTGCTGCAGGGTGTATTGCAGCGCCCCCCGCAAACGCAAAGGATGATCACCGGCCATACCGAAAGCTTCAGCCATACGCTCGGCCGTCTCAAAGCCAATGCCGCGCACACGCTGCGCCAGATAGTACGGGTTTTTCCGAATTATCGCCTCAGCCTCACTGCCCAGTTCCTGATAAATAACACGAATGCGGGCCGGACCGATCCCATACGGCAGCAAGAGCAGGGATAACTCCTGATAGGAGCGCTCCTTTTGCAAGGCTTCCTGAAAGCTCAGCGCCCGTTTACGACCGATACCGGGGATCTTGGCCACGCGCTCCGGCTTCTCTCGCATCACCTCCAGAGTTTCGTTAGAAAAGGCAGCGATCAACTTTTCAGCAGTTTTCTCGCCGATACCCTTAATCGCGCCCGAACTGAGGAAGGCAAAGATGGCCTCCTCCGAACGCGGGGCTTTTTTAATTGCGCTCGTGACCGTAAACTGCAGACCGTATTTAGGATGATCAGTCCACTCGCCCTCGAGCTCAATGGTTTCGCCGACATTAAGAGGAGGCATCTTCCCGGTAGCAATAATTTCATCCTGATCGCTCAGCAATTCAATGATCGTAAAAGCATTCGACTCATTATGAAAAATGATGCGCTCGACAACACCTTCAATCCGACTGCCATTTCCTGCAGTCTCTTTGCCATAACTATCTGCCAGAAAACTTTCTTGTTCCATATTTACCTCTAGTCTATTCTAGCCCGCTCACCGAAATTGTGCGATATCTTCTCCGCCAATGCAAAACCGGCCGCAAGTTCAACACACTCACTCGGGGCCGGTTCAATTAAAATTAAATAAAAAAACTTCAGCAGCTACTTTGTACTTAAGCCCACTTTTCCGCTAAATCGAGTTTCTCCCAGCTCAGATCGAGATCCGGGCGTCCGAAGTGACCGTAATTAGACACTTGCTGATAAATGGGGCGCAGCATGTCAAAGCGTTCAATCAGGGCTGCGGGGCGTAAATCCAGATCTCTTCTCACTAAAGCTTCCATCTCTTCGTCGCTCACACTGCCCGTACCGAAGTGCGTCACAGTCAGAGAGACCGGCTGGGCGACACCGATAGCGTAGGCAAGCTGGACCTCACACTGCGAGCACAGACCTGCGGCTACAAGGTTTTTCGCGATATAACGCGCAGCATAGGACGCTGTGCGATCTACCTTCGTCGGATCCTTGCCGGAAAAAGCCCCACCACCGTGATGCCCGAAACCGCCGTAAGTGTCGCAAATAATCTTGCGTCCGGTCAGACCCGTATCGCACTGTGGTCCTCCCACCACAAAACGACCGGTGGGATTAATGAGGATGCGCGTATCGTCGTCAAAGAGCGAATCGTTCAGCACGGGGATAATGATTTTCTCTTTTACCTCAGAACGCAGCTCCTCCAGTTCAACATCATCAACATGCTGAGTAGAAACGACTACCGCATCGACATGAACGGGGCGATCACCTTCATAACGGACCGTCACCTGCGTCTTGCCGTCCGGCAAGAGATAGTCCGACAGGCCGCTCTTGCGCACGAAAGCCAAACGCTTGCTCAAGTTGTGCGCCAGAGTTATAGGCAGAGGCATCAGCTCTTCTGTATCGTTATTGGCGTAGCCGAACATGATGCCCTGATCACCGGCGCCGCTCGTCGCCTCCATCTCACCTGCTTTTGATTCCAAGGCCTGGTCCACTCCCAACGCTATATCCGGTGACTGCTCATCGATAGAGGTTAATACCGCAACCGAATCGGCATCAAACCCGGTTATATTGTTGGTATAGCCGATCTCACGAATCGTATTCCGCACTATTTGCGGAATGTCGGCGTAAGCCGTTGTACTCAACTCTCCCAAGACCATCACCATTCCGGTGCTGGCCACTACCTCGCAGGCGACACGCGCATTCGGATCACGCGCAATCAGTGCGTCCAGAACCGCATCGGAAATCTGATCACAAACTTTGTCCGGATGTCCTTCGGTCACTGACTCTGAACTAAACATCCACTTGTCTTTATTTATATAGAACACTTTTTACATCCTTTCTCTCGGACGGAAGTATCGTCAATTCCTGTCATGACCTCTACCTAGCCGTCAAAACCGCCTGATGCACACTCAGCTATCGGCGCTAAATATTTTCAAAAAAATACCTCCCAAGAGGAGGCTACAGGAAAACCTCATCTCTCAGAATCTACCTCGCAATAGACCTGCTGGATTTGGCACCGCTGCGTTACCGCCGGTTGCCGGGCTTCATAGGGCCAGTCCCTCCACCACTCTTAATAAGATTATGATATTAGTTTGTTTGCACAGTATAAGCCCTCTTCCTAAACTTTTCAAGAATATTTGTTAAATTGCTTGACAAAGGAAAATGTATCATTTATTGTATCGTTGTATTATGCAACTAATACAGCGATACACAAGTAAAAGGAGGACCAAGGTGGCGATCAACTTCGACAATCATAGACCGATCTATCTACAACTACTGGAACATTTCCAAGCACAAATTGTCACCGGCAGTTGGCAACCCGGCCAGAAGATAACAAGCGTTCGTGAGTTGGCACTTGAGTACGAAGTCAATCCTAATACCGTGCAAAGAGCGCTCAGTGAACTGGAACGTATGAATCTGGCCCAGAGCGAGCGCACACGAGGACGCTACGTCACGGAAGATCTGGAGGTAATCCGCAAATTGCGCCGCGATTCCGCACGACAGATAACCGAAGATTACATCCGGGCTGCCCACAAGCAACACTTGGAACTGGATGACGCCTTGTCCCTACTTAAGGAGAACTGGGACAAAAATGAGGGAGGTAATTCAAAATGAGCTTAATTGAAATAAGAGGATTAAGTAAAAACTATGGCCATGTTCCGGCCTTAGACCGTTTAAATCTAAATCTCGACGGTGGTCGCATCGTCGGTTTAGCCGGACCCAACGGCTCGGGCAAAACTACATTGTTGCGTATATTGGCGGCCTTTGACGCGGCCTACCGCGGAGAAGTACGCCTGGAAGGGTATGAGCCCGGAGTCGAAACGCGTAAGTTCGTCTCCTTTTTACCTGACAAATCTGCCTTGAGCGACTGGATGACGGCTGATCAGGTCATTGACTTATATAAGACGTTCTTCTCGGATTTTGATGAGGGAAGAGCGAAGGAAATGTTAGATTTTTTCAAACTGGACGGAGCGCAACAGTTGCGACAAATGTCGAAAGGCATGCAGGAAAAAGTGCAGATCATGTTGGTGATGTCACGTGACGCCAAAATCTATCTCTTGGACGAACCTATTTCAGGAGTAGACCCTGCGTCTCGGAAAACCATACTGCGCGGCATTATCAATCAAGCCAGCCAACATTCGCTGGTCTTGCTGTCCACACATTTAATTCAAGACATTGAAGCTGTTGTAGATGAGATTATTTTCATGGATCGAGGGCAGGTCATCCTGCACGAAGAGGCAGACAAAATGCGCTCAGAGCGCGGCCAAAGTCTGAATGAAGCATTTGAGGAGATTTTCGCATGATTTCAAAACTATATCGCTTAGAAATGAACGAAAACTGGCGTGTTGCCCGCATTGTCTATCCACTTATGATTTTCATTACTGCCGGCGCAGCGCTCCTGTCACTATTAAACAATCCCGCTATTAGCGGTATCAGCCTGTTTATAAATATATTGACTTTAATTTTCGGCTCGATTTATGTAATAGTACAGACTGTTTACAATGACTACCACAACTTTCAGGGTAAACGAGGATATTTATTCCGCTCAATACCTGCAAAAAGCAGCGAGTTCTTGCTCTCACGCTTTTTCTACTATCTGAGCTTCTTCCTTGCGACGTTGATCATCTTTACCTTGCTCTTCTTGACCGTTTTGGAAGTGAACCTAGAGGCCGGAGTCTTCAATATAGTGTGGATTTTCCTGTCTGAATTGGTTTTCACCAGCGCTTGGGGCATCGCAGTAAGCGCATACATACTAATAAGCATGCTCATAAGCATCATTACGCTCCTCTTCGTGATAACGGTCGGATCCGAGGCAAAGCTGCACCGATTAGGAGCAGGAGGACCTGTAGTGGTGTACTTCATCTATTACCTGGTGGGACAAGTTTTGACACTGCTAAGCATGGTCTTCATTCCCTTGGGGATACGCATGACGGTAAACCCTTTGACTGATTCTATCGTTAATGTCGAGCTGGTCACAGAAGGTATGCTCAAGTACTTCCTCGATAGTCTGAGAGTGACTGCCGAACCGGAGCAAGTAGTTATAGGGATCGGCTTCATCTTCGTCCAGATTCTCTTAGCTGTAGTGATTGCCTTTTTGACCTACCGCTCCTTTGACAAAAAGTTCTCGCTTCGAACCTAGACCGTAAACGCCTTTCAGTGGCAGGGCTCTGCCACTGAAAAATTAATAGACAGATTCTTTTGCTTGATTTTGCTTTTTTTTGTAAAATTCGGCAAAAGACTCACCTAAAGTTTTGAGCGCCTTGACAAATTCTAGCAGCCTCGCCTAGACTGCTGATAGCAATTTAGTAATTATGAGGTTTAGAGTGAATAATATTCAGAAATTCGAATTGAATTCAGTTGACGCTCTGCGAATGTCCATGATGATGAACGCAATCACTGCGCATGCTCGGGTATGTTCGCTTATCACGCTCTAGACTTAGATTAGTACAGTGATTTAGCCGCCCGGGAAGGCGGCTTTTTTATTGTCAAAAAAAGGAAAACACATGCAAGAGACTCAAATAGCGGAATTTAATAACGTCTGTAAGACTTTTTACAGTAAAGAGGGTGAGGTACAGGCTCTGAAGGATATCAACCTGCAGCTGTATCAGGGTGAAATCCTGGCTGTGATCGGTTCCTCCGGTGCCGGCAAGAGCACTCTGCTGCGCATGTTGAATGGTTTGGAAAAACCCAACAGTGGCAACGTCATCTGGCAGGATCGTGACCTAGGCCGGCTGTCCCCCCAGGAGCTGAATGCCACTAGACGCAAGATGGGCATGATTTTTCAACATTTCAACCTGCTGGCTCAGCGCAATGTCCTTGATAACGTCGCTCTCCCCTTGGAGATTCAAGGTCTGAACCGGGATAAGGCGCGACTTAAGGCAAACGAACTCCTCGAACTGGTAGACCTGAGCGACAAGGCGAAATCGTATCCGGCCCAGCTCTCGGGCGGCCAGAAACAACGTGTCGCCATCGCCCGTGCCCTCTCGACAGACCCGCAACTCTTGCTCTGTGACGAAGCTACTTCAGCTCTCGACCCCGCCACGACACAATCCATCCTCGAACTACTGAAGAGCATTAATCGCGAACTGGGTATCACACTCTTCGTTGTCACCCACGAAATGCAGGTTGTCGAACATATCTGTGATCGCGTGGCCGTGATGGACGAGGGAAGGATCGTGGAATTACGTTCCGTGCGAGAGCTGTTCAAAAAGCCGCAGAGCTCTGCTGCTCGCAAGCTGATCTACCCTCGCGGCGAATTACTCAATCGCAGTTATGAAGGCGCCCGTTTGCGTCTTGTTTTCGACGGGCTCTCGGCTGAAGAACCACTCATCTCCAAGATCGTCCTCGAGGCCAAGGTGCCTGTGAACATTCTCTACGCAGACAGCAAAAACATTGAGGATAAGACTTATGGCCAGATGGTTCTGGCTTTACCCGACGACGAGACAGCTTCCGAACGCGTTCTGGCCTTGCTGAAACGCGAAGGTTTGACCTACTCCATCGATAAGAACAACAAAGGAGATTTCAATGGATATTAGTACTCTGATACCACTTTTGTGGCAAGGCACACTTGAAACTCTGGCCATGACCATTTTTTCGGCAATATTTGCCTATATCTTAGGCCTGCCTCTGGCGCTCTTGCTCTACACGACAGCTGAGGGCGGCCTTACGCCCAAACCAACGCTGAATCGGGTTTTGAACATCGTGACCAATATCCTACGTTCGATCCCCTTCCTGATTCTCTTGATCTGGATCATGCCTTTTACTCGCTTTATAGTCGGCACCTCGATCGGTACGCCGGCGGCGATTGTTCCTTTAGTTATCAGTGCAGCCCCCTTTGTGGCGCGCATGATTGAGTCTTCACTCTTGGAGGTTGATGGCGGTCTCATTGAAGCCGCCTACTCAATGGGCGCGGACACGAAGAATATCCTCTTAAAAGTAGTGTTACCCGAAGCCCTGCCTTCTCTGCTAGTTGGTGCAGCGATTACCGTCACCACGATTCTAGGCTATTCGACTATGGCCGGTTTTGTCGGCGGAGGTGGCCTAGGCGCCATTGCCAACAATTACGGGCTGTTCCGTTACGACTACCTCACCATGTTTGTCACAGTTGTCCTGATAATAATTTTGGTGCAAATAATACAGGCAGCCGGAACTAAGCTAGCCCGCAAAATAGATAAAAGATAAAGATAAACAAATTTAAAACTTGATAAGAAATGAAGGGAAAATATATAAATGTCAAAGCAAAATAAAAACACAAACAAAAGCCTCACACGCATCGTCAGCCTCTTGCTGCTTCTTGCGTTCGTCTTCGTCGGCGCCAGCGCCTGCTCTAAGGATGAAGAAGAGCTCAAATTGACACTCGCTGCCAGCGTGACCCCGCACGCAGAAATCCTGCGCGTAGCTGCTAAAGAATTGGAAAAAGACGGTTATGAAGTAGAGATCAAAGAATTCACCGATTACATACTGCCGAACAAGGTCACTAGTGACGGTGATGTCGATGCCAACTATTTTCAGCATGTTTCTTATCTGAACGATTATAACGCTAAAAACAATACAGACTTGGTCTCCGTCGGCGGGATTCATTACGAGCCACTCTGCCTTTACGGTGGACAAACTGCTTCCTTAGATGAGCTTACTGACGGCGCCACTATCGCCGTACCTAACGACCCCTCGAACGAAGCTCGTGCGCTAATGGTTTTGGAGCAGGAGGGTTTGATCAAATTGCGTGAAGGTGCCGGTTTGGCAGCCACTATCTTAGATATAGAAGACAATCCTAAGAAGCTCGATATCAAGGAGCTGGCTGCGGAACAGCTGCCGCGTTCTCTAGAAGACGTAGATTTCGCTGTCATCAATGGCAACTTTGCCCTACAGTCCGGCCTCTCGCCCGAGGATGCACTAGCCATAGAAGTCCTCAACGATGAAACACTCGAACTGTACCAGAACGTACTCGCAGTCAGAGCGGGGAGCGAAGATGAGCCCGCTATTCAAGCCTTAGTCAAGGCTCTGAAGAGCGATGCCGTAAAAGACTATATCAACGAGACCTGGAAAGGCGCCGTTGTCCCGATCGATTAAGGTCGACTAGCCAATTGATACCCACAAGTACCTCCTAGTAATTGCCCATGTCGGGCGTACTAAAAAAGGGGGATTGCGACTGCAATCCCCCCATGTTATTTTAGCTAGTAAATCTTATTTCGCCATGATCAGTTTTTCCAAAAGATCCAGGGCTTCTACTATCTGCTCTTCTTTATGAGCTGAGGTCAAGCAGAAACGTAGACGAGCCTGTCCGCGCGGGACTGCGGGATAAACTGCGGGTGGTACGAAGACCCCGTTTTCAAGCATCTGCATGCTGAGTTTAAAGGCTTTCACATCATCGCCGATAACAATCGGAATGATCGCTGTTTCACCGCTAGCCGGAGTGTCGAAAGCTCTGATCTTTGCTTCACGCATGAAGACATCGATGTTCCCCTGCAGAGCTTTGACCCGACTATTGTCGCGCTCAATAATCTCTACTGCTTTAAGCGCAGCACCGGCTAAGACCGGGCTGAGGCCAACCGAAAAGACGAAGCCGGGCAGATTGTAGCGTAGATAATTGATCAAGGCAGCGCTGCCGGCGAGGTAACCGCCGCAAGTTCCCAAGGTCTTGGAGAGGGTGCCCATTTTTATATCAATATCGTTCGGCTCAAGATTAAAGTACTCATCAACACCGCCGCCATGTTCACCTAGCACGCCGGCAGAATGAGCTTCATCCACCATGAGGAAGAAGCCGTACTTCTTCTTCAAAGCGACCAATTCCGCCACTGGCGCCACGTCGCCGTCCATGCTGTACGCACCTTCAACGATAACCAAGACCTTCTCATAGTCATCGCGTCTGCGTTCCAGAATTCCTTCCAGAACAGTCATGTCGTTATGGGGGAAGGCGCGGCTGGCGGCCGGGGAAATCTCTAGACCTTGGCTGATCGAGTTGTGACTCAGGACATCGTATAGGATCAGATCATGCTGATTGCAGAAATTGCCGACAAAGGAAACGTTGGTAGCATGGCCGCTGACCAAAACCAAGGCATCCTCGGTATGTTTCCAGCGTGCTATGGCCTGCTCCAGCTCTTTATGAATGCTCTTTTCGCCGGCCAAGATACGGCTGCCGCTGGCGGAAGTACCATATTTGAGCAAAGCTTCCGTCGCTGCTTGATTCACTTCCGGATCACCGGACATGGCCAAGTAGTTGTAAGAGCCGAAATTCAGCACCTCTCTGCCCTGATACTGCGAGACATCTAACAAGGGAGAGTCATGAGCAATAAAATAAGGATTGCCTAAGGCTTCAACGATGGGCATCAGGCTCCGCTCTCTTTGGGCAAAAGCCTTGAATTCACGAGTCTTCTCAAAACTATCCATACGCCCTGAATCTTCATTAACGGCTATATCTTCGGACGCTTCGTTTCCGCTAGGCATCCTGTCGTTAGCAACAAAGGCTGCCGGCTTATGGGCGGCCTGCTGCTCTTCGTTCAGCTTTTCCTGAGCCTGATCGTCACCCAGATGCGCGCGTAGCAGATCTGCGATAACTTCAGCTGTCAGGCGATTACTGAATTTTTCTTCGTCTATAGTGACTTCGTATTCATCCTCCAAGGCAGCCAAGAGAGAGACTGCTTGCAGGCTATCCGCTTCCAGATCATGAATGAAATCGTCCCGAGCACTGATTTCCTCTACCGGGCGCAAAAGCACTTCACCCATCAACTCGCGGATCCGATCAACCGAAACTTCCTTCGGTTGCTTCTTCTCTACCGTCTCTTCTTTATCGCCGGTCAGAGCGCTATCTATTACTTTCTTATCCATTAGTTTAGTCTCCTCAAGTTCCTCTTCTGCCTCTATGCGGGCAGATTCAGACGCAGCCTTCTCGCGGGCGCTTTCACTCAGATGCAGCTCCCGCTGCGGCCAAGTTCCATCCATGATTTTCTCCCGCAGGTAATTACGACGTACTTTAAGGGCGGCGGAGAGGGGCAAAGGCTCCTCACTTAATAAGATCTTGCTGGGGCGAGATGTGAAATTCAGTTTTGCGAATTTTTCACGCAAATGAGTGAGCGCTGTGTGCTCATCGAAAGTATCGGATGGCTCGCCAATCATAATGACTTTCTCGTCGTCGCCTTGCTGAATACCGAGGATTGTGTAGTTTTTGAAAAAATCGAAACTCCCCAACTCGTACTCAATGTCGTCGGGATTGATGTTTTCTCCTGAGGCACCGATGATGACATCTTTGAGCCTGCCTCTGATAAAGACACGACCGTTCTCATCCAGATCGGCCACATCGCCGGTCTTAAACCAATTGCTACTGGAGAAATTAGCAGGAATGAACTCGCCATCGCGCAATACGCCAACGTGCAAATAACCTGTGAGCAGTTCTATCTCGCTGTCTTCGTTCAAGCGCAGCCCTTCCGGAATAAAACTGCTACCGACACTGCCGTCGATACGCCTCCGGATATCTTTACTACGCTCAACACTGATGATTCCTGTCTCCGTCAGGCCGTAGCCGTTAACAAGGAAAAAGCCGATACCATTCATGTAGCGCAGCGTATCTTCTGAGATGCGGCCGCCACCGGTACAACAAAGCCTCAATTCAGGGCCGAAGACCTGGCTGCGGACATCTTTAAGAATATTATTAAGGAAAAAGGGCAAGGAGAGTCCGCGCGTTTGAAGCCTAATATTCCAGTCGATCAGCTTCTCGAACCTTGCGACCTGTTTCTCTCCACCTTCCTTTACTTTGGCTTTGATGCCGCGAGCAACATGATTCCAAAGGAGGGGCACGCTGATCAGCTGGGTAACACTGCGTTCGCGGCATGTTTCCAACCAGGTCTCCGGCACCTTACTCTTCGGGAAGACTATAACTTGTTCAAAAAACTGACAGAGCAAGAAGATAACTACAAATCCTAAAATATGGTGGAAGGGAAGGATAGCGAGCGAACGTTCCTGCTCATAGGGACGTAGCCAGCGATCAGTCTCTTTTACAATTTCCGCTAAGGCAGTAAATTGATTGCTAAGACTTGCGCCACTATGAACGTACAGTTTGGCAGCACCCGTGGTGCCGCTGGTTCCTAATATGACATATTCTCCGAAATAATCCTCAAGCGGACTCAGGACACCCGCACGTTCCATAGGCGAGCTTGCGTGCACGGGCTTTTCCTTGGCGTCGGCCAACAAACGGATTGAATGGGATTCTTCCAGGTCTTTATTGGAATAGATTTGAACCGTTGCGGGGACCTCATTTGGATTTAGAACCTCTTTATCGACAATGATGGCACGTGCATCGGCTTCAGTTAAGAAATACCTGATCTGATTCTCTGTCGCATTAGGATCGAGTAGCAAGATATTGTAACCGGCTTTGAGTGCGGCCCAGAACCAGAAAACGAATTGGGGAGAAGTGGCTGTCTTGATACCTACATAAGAGCCTCGAGCTAGACCACTCTCTCGCAAGACCGCCTCTACCTCTTCAATAATCGGCGGACACTCGTTGTAGAGCATGGTTCTATAGCCATTAGGGTCGGGTATATCTAAAGCCGGCAAGTCATTGTCCGGCCTATAGATTTGCTTATACCAATCAGAAAAAGAATGCATCCGTGGCAAATTCTTAATAATATCGAACTTGTTCTTCATAACGTCCTTGTCCGAGCAATGCCGGACATTTACCTCCTCAGTCACAAAAAGGGTTCCAAGATAACAAGAATCCTATTTAGTATATCGAAAAGATTTAAAGGCTAACGTATCGAATTCCGATTCGACAATTAAGAGGAAGTACTAGATCACAGGCCGTATCAGCTGTATGTGGATTATTTTTAGCCCCATAGGTCTGCAGACTTCGGCTCCCGAATATCGGACAGCAGGTAATTTTCCCACAAAAACCACTGTCCGCTGCTTGGCTTCTCACGCAATTTAATTTCGCGCGGGTTGTCAGCGCCGGAAGAACGAATCATCAGTTTGGCATAACCCGCTTCCTGAAAACTGTAAGGCCCTTCGAAGATGGTGATCTGATAGGGCTGTACGGGCGTATAGTTGTTTTGTGGCGTTGCACCGCTCAGAAATGAGAACGGTTTATAGGTCTTCCCGGTCAGCCTTTCGCTCAGGAACTGAACCTCATAATTCGACAGGGGTTGCGGGCCCTTCAGATAATTCAGCATCTCCACAGTTTCCTGCGGATTATCGCCATAGTAGCACAACACTGCCACCGTCAGCGCGGCGGTTTGATGCGGCGTTGATAACGCCGCCTCCGGCAAAGTCTGCAGCTCGCCAACATTGCGCGGTAAATGTGCAAATTCGAATGTCTGTATTTCTCTCATCTTTCATCCTCCAAAGGCTGAATTCCCTCATGCAAAAGCATTAATTATAGTTCAACGTAAGCACGCCTCAGCGTAGGTTACTCCATTTCTTCTTCGGCGTAGAAACGATGCCCCGCATCCTCTGTCAAGTCCTGGAAGAAATCGTGCAAAGCCATTGTGGCTTTATCCCCGATCATGACATGTTGATTGTCTTTGAAGGATAACTTCTCGCCGGAAGCGTATTCCACGCTAAAAAACACCCCATATCCCTCCGGCAAGCCGCTGGTGTGGTTAAATATTCCGTTGTACTTTACAAGGTCATATTCGTCGATTAGGGCTTGCAGATCGTCCAGTGCCGAAAGCGGCGTTTCAAAATCCAGATTTGAAACGGTTTGGGTCTTGCACAGGGCACTGTCGCCTTTCCGTTCCAAGCTAAAGACGCAGTAAAAATACGGGTAATTCCGCTTCTCATCTGAAAGATAGAAATTCGAGCAGTCGAATCTGCACTCGAAATTGACGATATCCTTAGAGATGATGTTTAGCGCCGCACCCGGGTCGGCATACTCATCTCTGCCTCCGGGCATTTCCCCCTTGCTACTATCAGCTTGGGCTTTCTGGATAAACGGCGCGAAAACGTCGTTTACATCTTTTTCAAACTCATCATAAGCGGGAGGAAAACGATTGTTGCCGCGAGCAGTTATTTCACTTCCGTCAGATAGCGTCAGCAACAGGTCAAAGCCGCTTCCATCCAGCGGTGAATGGCCGGCCTCGTCGAAGCCGTTCCATTCCGCAATCTTATTTTGAATGACAATCGCGTTAAGCGCATTCAGCATCGATACGCCTCCCGTCTCATCTATGACAAGATAGCCGGCTCCATATTCAATATGGACGAGAATGTCCGAATCAGTTTTGCTTACTTTGTAGGAATAAATCTCCGCCCTCGTCGAGCCTGTATGGCTGAAGCTGAAATCCACTATATTTTTAGCGGTTCCGCCATTTTGGGGATTTTGCGGTCCCGCACAAGAGACAAGCAGCACAGCGTTCAGAAAAATTCCGGCAAAGCTTATTATTTTCTTTATCATATTTGCTTTCATTACGGTGTATACCGCTCGGAAATGGACAAGATACTTCCCTCATTATCGATGGTGATGTCTGCCAACACTATGTCTTCCCTTGCATCGAGTTCCCCGAGAAAATTATCCAGGCTGACTTTGTACTGCTCCATTCCAACATCCGGAGCATTGACCCATATATAACAATCAGTCCATATAGTGGCTATATAGGAAATCCAATCCTCCGTTTCGTTATAAATCGCATAGCCGTTCGGCTTAGAATTATCATCAACCCACTGCACTTCATCAATAAGAAATTGTACAAATTCGTCAGATACCACTTCGTCCAGCTTCACATAAGCGACTTGGGTCCGGACGCCCTTATTTCGGATTTGCCAGTCGTCCTCTAATGGATCATATTCATAAATCCGGCCGGAGGCACTGATTGTGTAGAGTATCTCTCGCGTGAATTTCCCATCGATGTCTGTTCCCAGCCATATGTCGCGGCAAACGCCCCCTAACTCGGTGGTCTCCTCGCTGACCAGCGCATCCATGCCACCTTGGGTGACCCTTTCGTGCGCCTCCGGAACTTCAGACAGCAGGTATGCTAGCAACTGGCTATTACTCATATCCATGATATTGGGCGTTTCTTCTGCCGTATCTGTTTCTTTGATATCCTCGCCAACAGACGGTTGCTTCGTAATCGCTAGTGTATGTTCAGGCGCAGTCTCACCGCCGCTTGATGTTTGCAGTGTATGTGCAGGTGCAGTCTCGCTGCCGCTTGAAGTTTGCGGAGAACTTACACTATCCGTGGAAGGAGGGATAGCATTTTCCTCCTTTCGATTGCAAGCCGCCAGTGTGCACAGGCATAACATTGCCGCAAAAACCGCAAAAACAAATCGTACTTTGTTACTCATAGCAAAATCACCTCAGTAAAGTTTTCAGACGCCCATCCCAAAGCATCTTATCCATTTCAGGGATTCGGTAAACGAACCCCTGAATGACTTCGTAGCCTCACACCGCCACTACTCTTGCTTTGTTCTGGAATGCCCCAATCAGGTACAGTACCGGCAGTACCAGTCCGAGTATCAAGTTGAATACGCTGAAAGTGCCGCCGCTGGTCGCCGTCAGCACATTCCCCAGTACCGACAACACCGCTGCTAGAATACCGAACACGATGCAGATAGTAGCTTTTTCCGGCTTGGCCGCGTTGGCAACGCCCAGAATGCCTGCCACCAAGCTTACAATCGCGCCCAGCAATGCGAGGGTGGTCGCAAAAATCAGCAAGCCCAACATCTCCTCCGTCCCCAATGCAGAGACGATCAGAGCCACGCCCAGCATGGCGATAATACCTAGAATAATACTAAGACCGCCGCCGATAATCATGAGGATACCCGCCACTTTGAGAAATCCATTGCTTTTTCTTTCCATTTAACTTCCCTCCATAAATTATTTTTAATGGCCTAACGCGAAACAACTTCACGGCTAAGCATCATTGCTTACATTGGAATATGGTCAATAACGTGACATTGTTATGGAAGATACGAACCGACCCCGCCGGCCGTTTTATCCCCATCGCCTATATAATCCTGGAATGACACCTGTACATACGCCTCGCCGTTGTCCGTCGCAAACCATTTGTATATAGCGAGAACACCTTCCTCGTAATCGAGTTCTCCGTCAACACCGTCAAAATACCCGTCGCGAACTTCTTCGTATGACAGATCTTTAAGCGAAAAGTCATCGTAAGCGTTCGACAGCTCTTCATATATGCTCTTAAGATTCGCGCTTGTGAAATGCGGAGCCGCGTCCGCTCCTTGCTCGGCTGGATCGTCGCTGCCGCTATCGACATCTCCCGCGTAGCCGTCAAGGGTCCAGTCATCCCTGTAAAGCTCACCATAGCCAGGAGGTACTATGTCGCCCTCACGATCCTCCTGATCCCACGGTTCACCGTAGGGGCGAAAGCAGAACATGTACTCAAATCCGTCCTCGACACCTTTAGGATCGGTATACGTATCACCGACAACAAACAGTTTCCCTTCAGATACCGGCGACAGCGCGATCCACCATTCGTACAGATTAAGCGGTGTATCCCACAGGTAACCTTCCGTCACCTCAAAGTGGTTTTCGTCGGCCAGAATGGCACCCTCCACCATGTTTTCATCGTCGCCGTCCAGGATGATCTCCAGAGTGCCTTCGCCGGTTTCGTTGATAACAATGGTGAGGTATGCATCATTCAAGAACACCTCGTCGGTCTCAAAGCTCCCAAACCCTTCCGTTACCCATATGTAGCCATACCAGGCTCCGTTCCATAGTGCTTGCGCCGCAGTCTCAGATTCAGATTCGAATTCAGATTCGTTGCCGTCTACGTATACCAGCGTCGGCTCCGCAGAGGCGTCAGGTTTGTCTGTAGTAGCGCCCTCTTTTTGCAGTTTTATTTTCATCCCGGTTTCCATGAAGTCATCGATTTCCATGACTCCGTCTTCTATCGTAGCGCTGATAATGTCGGTACCGTCTGAGCTGACGGTAAGGGTATTCCCTTGAGCCATCCATTTGTAGGTGTCCTTTTTGCCGTCTGCGCGAAACTCACATTTGTCGCCTGCCATAAGCTCTAGCTCAAAGCCGCCGTCGAATATTTCATTTGCGTCGTATTCGTCTCCGAACATCTCAACTTTTGTGGCCTTCCATACGCCGATATTGGTGTCGGCAGACACGGCAGGTTCGCTTTTGCCGCAGCCTGTTAAAAGCGCAAATGCTAAGACAAAAAGCAGCACCACCGCACCAAGCTTTTTATAAAGGGTTTCCTTCTGTTTCCAATCCATGCTTTTTCTCCTTCATACACATTGGATTTATTGCAATAACGATTCCAGTTTAGAAAACAAATAATTGACGCTCGAATCGTAGAAAAGGAAATCGTCGATCCTGTTTTCCTGCTTTGCTTGTATGGCTGCACGGCAGGAAGCAGCGTCACTTTCAGAACATAACAGTACCTGTTTGCAAGCCGGAACCTTTTTTCGAATCGCATCACAAATGGCGAGACATTTTTCTGCAAATCGAAATATGCCCGATTCGGGTATCTCTACAACCACGATCCCCGGCATGTAGCTTATCGCGGTACTGAGAGCCGAAACATAGCTTTGATCGGCCCGAAGCTCAAAACGTATATCGTTTTTCGTCTGCGCTATCAAAGCATCTGAGAGTATTTTTCTACTTGTGATCAGCAGAATTTTTTTCTTTTCCATAACATATCACCGACCTCCCAAACATTGTGCTCTTCACGCTCCTCCATATAGTTCAAGTGTAATTAATGGATTTTATTCCCGCCCTACCCGAAACGGGTAGTTTTTATGAACAAGAAAGGGGACAAGACGGAAAAATAAGTCGAAAAATAAACACACACCTAGAATGTCGAGGTGTGTGTTTGAAGATTGCATGAGCCCACAACCCATTACGTTATTTTTTGGTCAAATCAATCCGTAGGCGATGGCCCCCATCAACATGTGTTTATCGAGATATCTGTCGGAATAAGCTATTGTCTCATCCACGGCGTACAGGTCGTTCCAACCATCAATACGGGTATCCGACAGATCACGGTCAACCGCGATGACTACTGTAGCTAGATGGTGCGGATACCAATAAGCGGCAACGCCATTCTCCAATGACGGTATGGCTTGAGCATCGAAGGCTTCCACCTTATTGCCTGCGTCCAGAAAAGAGAATGCTGTGCAGGTACGCTGTTCTGAGAGAACGGTATCAGACGGCAGAATTTTTGATATTATTTCAGAATAAGAAAAGTTTTCGTCTTTATTACATATAACGATACTTTGAGAATGTTTGCCGGCGCACGCAGCAAGAGAGAGGACAAGCAAACACAACATTGCCCATACCGCAGCCCTGTATTTGCAATTACAGGCTACTTTTCTCAAGCAAACGCACCCCACATACATGCTTGGCTTCATTATACAATACATTATAAATAAAAAAATAATTCAAAAGATTTCCAACTTGGCGAACAGGTACTCTAATGACGAATCGTAAAACACAAAATCGTCTGCGGCTCTGCTTTTTATAGCATCGATCGCCATTTTGCGCCCCTTCTTTTTATTCTGTGACACAAGGAGCAACAGCCGGCAGTCGGGAAGAGTTTGACGTAGCTTTTTACAAAGAAACAATGCTGTTTCGCTTTCTTTTGAGGGCACATCAATGACATCGACGACGGCAATATCAATTTTTATAAGCTCTGCGTCCAATGCTGCCTGATAGGGATTCAGCAACAAAAAGGGCTCCAGCTTCAAATCGGGATTATTTCTCACTACCGCTGCAAGGCTTTGGGCGAGCACTTTATTGCTTGTAATAAAACCGATTCTTTTAATATGAAAAATCCTCTCATGCCTAAAAATATATAAATACTTTATGCTGCTATTTTACCGGGATCGCAGTTTTTTCACCCTACCCGTTGTGGGTAGTCTTATCCACTGAATCGTCTCACTGTAAAAGTCAGGAGTATATCGAAAAGATTTAAAGGCTAGCGGATCGAATTCCGCTTCGACAATTAAGCTTAAGAGATGATAGCGCAAGCCTTTTTGTAATCGTCGGGCTGATCCAAGTCTAAGAAAGAATGAGAGAGATCGAAGTTTACCTTCACTACAGCTTGCGGGTGACGCCTGATAACTTGACGTCCTCCTAAGTCCCCTTCGAGTTCTGATAATTCCCGAAAGAAACGAGCAGCAAAAAGCACCGGCGAACCGCTTCTTCCTTCATGAACCGCCTGGATGATCCTGCCCTCCGCATGATTCTCCATCATTTGACGCATCAGGATCGGCGAGACAAAAGGTTGATCTCCGGGAACATAGAAAGCCGCAGCACTAGCTGGGGAAAGTTCACGGCTGGCGCGGGCCACCGAAGTTCCCTGACCGCTAGCGAAGTCGGAATTATGCACAAGCTTCAAGTTAATACCTGGTGGAAAGTCTTTGGCTGCTTTCAAGCAAACGGCCTCAACCTGTTCGCGTTCATAACCCGTAACGACAATCAACTCGTTAACTCCACTCAGAGCGACATTGTGCAGGCAATGTTCCAAAACAGTTTGCCTGCCCAAAGGCAGCAAGAGCTTGTTTTCCCCCATGCGGCTGGACATACCCGCCGCCATCACGATGGCGGAAAATTGCGGTGCAGCGGATTCACGACGCGCCAGCCCGAAAAGGGTGTGCTGCGAGAATGAATTTGGAGCGGCTTCTGTAACGGTTTCTGTAACGGTTTCTTGCTTTTTCCAAGATGTGAAAAAGGCTGCATCTATCCGCGCTTGTTCCAGTGCGCGCTGAGCCAAATGCGCCCAGTCGGTCTCAGGCGCTAAGCTGTCCGCCTGATTGAAAACAACCGCCACCTTTGCGGTCGGCGGAATGCCTTTGAGAAAAGAGCCCGTATCCAAAGTGCGGAAAAGGGCTTCCATATTTATAGTCTCATTCAGCTCTAGACCTGTCCACTGAGAGAAAATCTCAGAGCGATGAACATTGTCTTCAGTTAAGGGCAAACCCAGCCCTTTCAATCCGAAAAGGATTAAGACAAGATCTGTCGTACGGGGTATGACAGGTTCATGCTCTCTATAAGCCTTCAAGGGCTTCATCTTGGCGCCGTCCGCTTCGCAGAGAAAGAGACATTTGCTTTGTTTCTCTACACGGCGGCGCTTTATTTCCGTATCAAAATCTTCTTGAGAAACACCTTTATATTTCACCGGGTGTTCTTGCATCTTGGCGGAATACCAGACTCCGGAAAGTTCCGGACAGCTTAAAGAAATGGGTAAATCCGGCGCCAGCATAGATGTAGTGGTAGTCAAGATGTGGCAAGGTAAAAGCTTGGAGCAATAAAGATACTCGAGGGTAGTGGTCTTGCCCCCGCTGCCGACGGCGCTAATGACAAAAGGAGATGGAAACAGCGTTGCCGCTCTTTTTATCTCCTCTGCGATGAAGCCGTGTAGATCAATATTGTAAAATTCAGAAATATTAGTCATTCTTAGAAAAATTCAAAAATTCTCCGGCGGACAGATAATGTAGGATTGCTTCCAGCACTCCCCCGGCTATGGTGCGACCCTTGTCACTGATGGTATAGCAGTGCTTGAGATTGTTGCGCGGATCGACATCACCGATTTTCATGCCCTTATGGGCTTCGTAACCTTCCGTGATTAGGCCACGGATAGTACCGCTAATGCTGGAAGTAACGATCTCATCTCCCACATAACAAACGTCTTCGCCCTTTTCCACCATGTCGCCGATTTCACGGATATGACGAATACGTCCGTCTCCCGTTGCCCGCAAGACCCTATCACTGGTAAAACCGTCGACATCTCCGGGAATCCCGGTGTTAGGTGTAGCATAACCTTCGTAATACAGGCTGCCGAGATAGTGGCCGCGCTTAGTTTCTACTACTACATGTGCGTCACGTCCTGCCATAATGTTGGGTCCGAGCGCGATAACAAGCGGTGCGCGATTCATATCATAGTCGGGAGTTTTCTTGCTGACCGTCGCATCGATGAAGACGTCAGGCTGGAAGTAGTCGAATATTTCTTGTTCCGGCAAAGTAGTAACGGGTACGACTCTTCTCGCGAAACATTCATCAATCTCGGACAATTCTGTGATGAAAGAGGCAGTGACACCTTCGATTTCCCAGGTTTTTTCTAGGATCGCATTGCAAAAAGAGACTGTAAGTCGGACGCAGCTGGGCAATTCTAAATCATAAACTAGGACTTTAAAGCCTGAACTCCAAAGTTTATGTATAACTGCTGAGGCTAGATCGCCGCCGCCACGTACTAAAACTTTCATCAATACTCCTATTCAGCCAGACTGTCGAAGTATCCCTGAATCAGAACCACTGGGGTTCCCTTGTCACCACTGCCTGAGGTCAGGTCAGCTAGTGAACCCAGAAGATCCACAATACGACGGGGAGTAGTCCCTTCCGAACTCATACTGGATTTATCTCCATCGTCAGCTTTGGCGCGGATGGCAGAACGGATCTGTTCCTCCAGTTCTTCACCGGATAGATCGGAAAAGGTATAATCTGCCAGATATTTAATCTTTACTTCATGCGGAACTCCGCCAAGTCCTTCAGTATAGGCAGGGGAAACTACCGGATCAGCCAGCTCCCAGATTCTGCCCACCGGATCTTTGAAGGCGCCGTCACCATAAACCATGACTTCGACTTCTTTACCGGTTTTTTCCTTAAACAGTTTTGCAATATCCTCTACCAGCAAATGTCCGGTGCGAGGGAATAATTTGAGCGTCTCTTCGCTGGCCTTGTTGCTACCCAGAAGCCCATATTGCTCATTGTAGCCGCTGTTTTGAATCGGCGAGGCAAGTATATCGGACAGGCCGTAAACTAAACCATCGCTACAATTTTCTAAGACTTTTCTGCTGCGTTCGCGATTGTGAATATCGCAGACCAAAATATCTCGAGCATAGTTCAGGATCGCTCGCGGATCGTTTGCCAAAATAATCTCGGCTTCACACTTCTCAGCTTCAATTATTTCACGGTAAAAATTAAGGTAATTGATACCGGTATAGGGATGCTTGTATTCGCCGAAAAGCTGCTTGAAACGACTTTCCGTCAGAATGTCGCTAAGCGGGTTAATACCGACTTCATCCAGCTGTTCTAGCGAAACAAGAGGATTGCCGACCTCGTCGTTAGGGTAGCTGAGTAGTAGTGTGATTTTTTTGGCTCCACGTGCGATGCCCTTCAAGATAAGGGAAAAGCGGTTGCGGCTCAAAATCGGGAAAACAAGTCCGATCTCTCCCTCAGGATAGTGTCGCTGTATATCGTAGGCTATATCATCACAGCTGATATAGTTTCCTTCCGCGCGAGCGACAATAGACTCTGTGATAGCAATGACATCACGATCGTGCAGCTGGAAGTTCTCGTTTTCAGATGCACGAATAACGCTGTCGACCACAATTTGGCATAAGTCGTCACCATTTCGAATTATTGGTGTGCGGATACCTCTAGAAGTTGTTCCCGTATAACGCTCCATTGAGCTTCTCCTTTAGAATGACAGATGGCGGAAGCATGTGAGAATCGAACTCACCCGGGAAGCTCCTAACCCCCCACAACGGTTTTGAAGACCGCAAGGCACACCAGCACCCATCTGCTTCCGTTTTTACAACAACAAATATTCTATCACAAAGGGTCAGATTAGGTTAGTGATTTAAGACAGCTCTTGGGTGATCTCCGCCAGTGCGTTTATGGTGGTATCGATATCGGCTTCCTTATTCATTGTAGAAAAACTGAAACGCACGATTCCCTGCTTCTCGGTCCCCAAGGCCAGGTGCATCAAAGGTGAGCAATGGGCCCCTGGACGAGTTGCGATATCGTACTCGCTAGCCAACACATCGCTGACAACGGCAGCAGGAATGTCGGCAATATTGAGCGCGACAATCGGGGTTCTTCTGGCCTGCGGATCGGAAAAATCTCCATAGATCTTGACGCCCGGCAAAGTGTTTACACCCTCGTAGAAGCGACGCATCAATTTCCTCAGCTTAGTCTCAACCTCGCTCATGCCAATCTCATTCAGATATCTAAGTCCGGCATGCAGTCCGATCAAGCCTAGAACATTCGCTGTACCGGCTTCAAAGAATGAAGGCATCTCCTGTGGATGTACCTTGTCGAATGATTTAGTGCCGCTACCCCCGGAAAACACCGATCGCAGAGGCACTTCTGCCATGCGCCGACCTAGGACGATTCCACCGGTTCCTCCGGGACCGTAGAGCGATTTATGGCCTGTGAAGCAGAGCGCATCGATTGCATCCGCTTCGATATCTATGGGGAAAACTCCTGCGCTTTGTGCCGCATCGACGATCAGGAGTAGATCGTGTGCCCGGCAGAAGTCTGAGCAACGCGCCAAGTCTACCACTTCTCCCGTCACGTTGGAGGCCTGACTGATAACGAGTGCCTTAGTGTTTGGCCGCAGCAGCTGCTCCAAGGAATCCAGATCCAAGTGAAATGTACCCTCGCACAAGGGGAGAAAACTTAAAGCCACTCCCTCCGTCTCCAGCTTATAAAGGGGACGTAATACGGAATTATGCTCGCTACAACTGCTAATTACGTGATCGCCCTCTTCCAAGAGAGCTTGCAGGAGCAAGTTCAGCGACATCGTGGCATTGGCCGTGAAGGCCACTTGTGAATCTTTTGCGCCAAAAAAATCCGCAAGCGCTGTGCGTGTCGCTTCGATTTCCTGGAGGGCGTGTAAGGAACTTTCGTGGGCGCCACGACCCGGATTGCCGAGGTCGTTGCGCATCACCGCCTGACAGAGGGCTTCCTTCACACTGTCAGGCTTGATCGCAGTAGTCGCTGCATTATCTAGATAAATCACTTTTCGTCTTCCTTCATCAGTGGAGATTCTTGCGAAATGAACTGCCGAACGCCGTCAATAGTAGTAGATAAAGTCCAATGAGAAACGGTCACAGTTTCTTTTTCAAGGATTCGAGCAATATCTACAGCTACTTCGGGAGCCATGCGCAGGGAAAGACCGCAGCCGGATTTGACAGTCTCAGGTGTGGGGATTAACCGAGCTTTGATACCGGCAGTGTCGCTTGCTTGTTCTGCGCGTATGGCATCGTGGGTAGTGTCGAAGGATGCCAGCATAAAATCGGGAATGTTCAAACGTGCCAAGTGTTTACCTGCTTCTTTCTTCTAAGGGCGCAGAGTGAAATAGCTGCGCAGCAATTCAGTGATCATGTACATGTTGCCAATTTCACCGATAGCTAGGTTTTCTTTTATCTTCAAATAGTCCAGGCAAGTGCCGCAAGAGATGATGCTTACTCCCGCCTCTTCCAGAGTTTTCAAATCTGCCAAAACAGGGGAATCTTCGCAGGTCAGCTCAACGCCCGTGTTGTAAAAAACTAGCGCTGTCGGTAGGCAATCCTGCTCGGTCAGCGAGTAGATAAAACTCTTCATCAGGATCGCACCTAGCCCATCGTTACCTGCTCCCATAACGTTGCTGCTAATCTGAACCACATACTCTGAAGTATCCGCTACGGGCACTTCTTCTTGCACTGCGGTTTCTGTACTTTCAGCACCGCCGCCCTTAATCGTCACCTCAAAAAGGTTTTCGGCGACTGTCTTTAAGGAATGTTCACGCTGCATGGACTCAGCCAGTCTCTGCAAATTAGATACTGCAACAGTATTGTCTACGCGCACCACGATATCTTTTTCGCCTGAAATTCGCAAGGCCTTCTTTGCTTCAATCACCGGAAACGGGCAAGCCAGCCCTTCTGCTTCTACCAAAATCATTTTAATACTCCCTCCAGCTTCATCCGAAATCTATATCGCTGCATCGATAATTTAAGTATAGATTAAGCAGACAGTTATATTCTAACAAGTATTTATAATAGTGATAAACTGTGTGATAAAGTATGAAAAGGCGATGAAGAAAAAGGGGCTATGAGCAAACTAAACTGGACAAAAGAACAAGAAGCGGCTATTAATTTTTCTGAAGCAGCTAACCTGCTGCTATCTGCAGCTGCCGGTTCCGGTAAAACCACTGTCTTGTCAGAGCGCATCATCACTCGTGCCATTGCCGGCGATGTCGATCTTTCGCGCGTTCTCGTCATGACTTTCACCGATCTGGCAGCGAAACAAATGCGCAACAAGATTGAAGCTCGGCTGATCAAAGCGCGCACTGATGCTTCTGCAGCAGAAAGCGAGCATCTCGACTCACTGCTACGTGTTTTCCCACAAACGCAGATTTCCACGATCCATTCATTTTGCAATCGTCTATTAGGCGAATACCTGGCGGAGTTCAAAGATGAAAACGACCAGCCCTTTCTTGAGCCGGGATATTCTCTCATAGATGAGGAATCCGCCGACAGCCTCTTAGATGAAGTGCTTGATGAGGTGCTTTTTCAACATTACGCTCTCTTGGATGCTATGCGGCAAGACCGGCTCGATCCGGAGTGGGCGGAGCAATATCAGGAAACGATTGATGTTTTGCACCCGGAACGTGATCCTCTCCAATATCTGAAAGATTTCGAACGTCTTAGCAACGCTTACGCTCCCGGACTGAACGACGACATGCTGCGTAGCGCTCTGAAAGCCATCTTGAATAAGCTGCGCAGCCTCCCGGATTATCGGAATCTTGTCCGTCAGGCAGTGGAGGATTTCGCCGAAAAAGCTGAGAGTTTTCCCTCCACTGATCTCTTAGAGCGCTATTTCAGCATTTTCTTTGCTTCTTATAAAAGGGCGAAGGACGCGCTCTTCAAGTTGCAGCTACATCCACATTACGAGCGCTTGGAAAATGCGTCGCGTGAGGGCGTGAGGATTCAAGGTCAGGCTGCCTTAATGGATGTTGCGAAAAATTTAATAACAGAACTCGACTCCATCTCAGACGCAACAAGCGAGAACTTCGATCGCATAGTTGTAGCCGGTGGGGCGCTGGATGGGGTGTCCATGCCCGCAAAAGTAGGCGGCAAAAGCGAAAGAACAGCTATGCACAACGATTTCGTCGAACTTATGTCATCTGAAATCATGCCCCTCTTTTATCTGATTAATGACAACAACAAGATCAGCAAGGACAAGCAAGAACAGTATTTCCCGGACCTGGAACCGATCTTCTGCGTCAGCATAGAGCAAATGCAGAAGGATCTAGAGATCAGCGTCGGGCCGGTGGCGCGCTTTTTCGAGTTGGTTCTGGCGATCGACAAAGAGTTTCAGCGGGAGAAATTTTCTCGCAATGTGGTTGAGTTTTCCGACTTCGAACATAGCAGTTTTCAGCTTTTACAACAAGCAGATATTCGCCATGAGGTGCAGAACCGCTTCGACGAGATCTACATTGACGAGTATCAGGACACCAGCAGTATCCAGGACAGGATCATCTCCTCCATAGCGAGAGACAACATCTTCATGGTCGGAGATGTCAAGCAAAGTATCTACCGTTTTCGCTACGCTAATCCGCACTTGTTTCAGCAAAGAGCAGATAAGGCAACAGTCTTTTCTGCTACAGCGACGTCCGAAAAAAAGGATTACCTGCTTAATCTTTCCACCAATTTCCGTAGCAAGAACAAAATTATCGACTTCGTCAACGAAATCTTCGGCTCTTTTCTCACGCGCGAAGCTGCCGAGATCGAATACGATCAAGACCACAAGCTTAACGCCCGACCTGGAAGCAATGAGCCGGGCAAGGTTAGCTGGCTCTTGCTGACACACGGCAAGGACCCATCGGACTCAGATAATGCTGCTGAGGCCTCCGACGACGCTCATCTCAGCAGGCTCACGCTCAATCTACGCACCGATATGGAAAGATTAGCTCTTCTAGCAGCAGATAAAATTAACAGTCTGCAGGATCAGGGCGCGGAACTGAAGGACATAGCCCTACTTGCTTGCACAAATGTGCAGTGCAAGCAGTTGCGCGACAGTTTGGAGCTCTTGGGCATTCCGGTCACAGGTACTTTCGGCGGCATCTATCCTGAGAACCTGATCGTAAGGCAATTCGAGGCTTTACTGAACGTGCTGGATAATCCTCGCCAAGACATACCTTTAGCCACCTACCTAGCATCTGCTCTCTCAGGTAATCCGCTGACACCCGAAGAATTCATCCGTATTAGACCCTTGGCAGACCTCGCCCTTCCCTCAGAGAAAAAGCCGAGACTGCGTTATTTCCACGAACGAGTAATGCTGATAGAGAAACTAGGCAGCTTAGAAAACGCAACAGATGAAGCAATTCGACTCAAAATAGTGAACGCTATGGAGCAGATTAGGCGCTGGCGTCTTCTGGCCCGCGAACGCAACAACCGCGATTTGCTCAGCCTAGTTTTGCATGAAACACAGTTTGATAAAGTCTTGGAGCAAAACGACTCCAGCCGAAAAGGCATAAACACGAGCCGCCGCCGCTTAAACGAACTGCAGCAATTCCTCGACTTCGTGAACAGTTCTTCCTTTCAAGGTTTTGACAGCATACAAAAACTCTTGCGCCGCCTTGAAAAATTACGCCTGATCGACATTTTCCCCGACGATTCAGAATTGCAGTCAGATTTGGATGCAGTACGCGTACTTACCTATCACAGAAGTAAAGGACTGGAATGGCCCTATGTCATCTTGCTGGGACTGGACAAAAGTCAAGTGCTGGTTGACAACGATCTGATTGCGCTGGACGAACGCGATGGCATCCGCAGTTATTCAATTTCTGCAGACGGTTTCTCCGTGGCAGATAACTTCCCTAACCGCGAAAAGATGAAACGCGAGATAGAGCGGGAACGGGCTGAAGCATGGCGCCGCCTCTACGTCGGCATGACTCGAGCCAAAGATGAGCTCTACTTGATGAGCGAGCTGAGCATG
>CAYFTG010000001.1:84495-132392 GCA_964346175.1 uncultured Mageeibacillus sp. | reverse complement strand
TCTACTAACATCCGCCTTGGAACTTTGCAGAAAAGGGACACGGGCGAGCTACTCCTCCCGACTAAGCTAGTACAAAAATGTACTTCCTATGCTGACATCATATGGTCCGTTCTCTTGCTGAGATATCCCGAAAAGATAACGAGATTTGCAGAGCAAGAGAAAGCCCAGTGCGAGCTGCCGCAGATTGAACTGGAAAGTATCCCTTATGCAGAAGTCTTGCAACGTTATTCATCTGAGCCTGACAGCGTTGAAAAAGGCGCAGCCGTACATGAAGATATGCTCCTCTTGAGTGACTCTGCTTTTACTAGTGATTCAGCTACTAAGGATGTAGAGAACTTGGCTGCTCTCTTAAGTGACGACCTAGCAAATAAAGCTGCCGCCGAAGCACCCGCCAAGCTCACGGTCACAGAGTTAAAGCGGGCGGCGGACCGAGAGTCCTTACTCATAGAGAACGAGCAGCTTGAAGAGCGCGAAGCAGTCCTGTCTTTCGATAGCTGGACCGTACAGAAAGAGAAAGCGAAAGGCGGACAGCCCGAGGAGATAGCTCTCACTTTGCGCAGCCTTGAGGACGGAGCCAACGAGACGGCCGCAACCCGAGGCACCCATCTGCACAGTTTTTTGCGTTTCCTTGACTTAGGATCCTTCGTGAATCTCGCAGGGGCCGACTTAGAGGAAGAGCTTGAGCGTCAGCTGGCAACGATGATCAAAAAACAGCAGTTAGCGCAGGGAACAGAGGCAACAATCAGAGCGCAGTTTTTGCGGATTCTGCATTACGTTAGGAGTCCTTTGGCTCAACGCGTGCTGGCAGCGGAAAAGGCAGGACGCGTCTACAGAGAAATGCCCTTCACTTTGGCGGTTCCGGCAGCAAAATTCGGCGACAAATATCCTGCCGAAGAGCTGACTTTGGTTCAAGGAATGATTGACCTTTGGTTTGTCGAGGCCGACGATCAGGCCGTGTTGCTTGATTTTAAATCCGACCGTCTACCGGCGGAGCCCGAGGCGCAAGACGCCCTCATGCGGGAGCGCTACGACTTGCAGATATCTTTTTACGCTCAGGCGATTGAACGTGCCACCGGGCGCACAGTAAAAGAAAAACTAATCTGGATGCTTGACGCAGAGCGCAGTGTGAATTTTTAGAGAATTTGAATCAATTCTTCTTTCAGTCTAATTGGATAAACTTCTTTATATTTTTTATAGAATACGACGATTTCCACAGCTAGTTGAGCAGCGGCTTCAATGGTTTTCTACGATTTATGATAATATCGTAGAATGTATGTAATATTTTAAGGAGAGATACATGGCAGTTGAATTTTCATGGGAAGCGCAAGCGCCTAACGTTGAACACTTTCAAGAAACAGTTGCAAAGTGGAAGGGACGCAAAGGCGCGCTAATGCCCATTTTGCAAGATGCTCAGATCACATTTGGCTACTTACCCAGGCCGGTTATGGAATGGACAGCCAAAGAATTGAATATACCTATTGCTGAAATTTTCGGAGTAGCTACCTTTTACTCCCAGTTCACTTTTGTTCCCTTAGGCAAGTACAACATTTCAGTCTGTCAGGGGACAGCCTGCTATGTTAAAGGTGCAGAGAAGCTGCAGGATGACTTCTGTGAGGCTCTCGGCATTGAAGCCGGCGGTACAACAGACGATGGGCTTTTCTCTTTAGTTGAGACACGCTGTGTCGGTGAATGCTCACTGGCACCGGTTGTCTCTGTCAACGGCGAATTACATCCCCACTTTACAAAGAAGCAAATTAAACCCTTACTAAAAAAATTACGTTCAGCCGGAGGTAATGAATGATAAAAACCAAAATTACACGCGAAGAGCTGGACTTCCTGCGCGAAAGCCTGAAGCCGGAGCTCGCGGCCAGATTGGACGAGCGCTCCGATCTCACTAAGAAGGGCGACGAATACGTCCTAGCCGGTGAATTTTATGAGAAACAGACACGCATCGCCTTGCGAAATTTCAATATTATTGATCCGGAAAGTCTAGACGAGTACATCGCCAGAGACGGTTATCTGGCCTTGGAAAAAGCAATCTTTGATAATACCCCTGAAGGCATAATCGACGAAATGAAAGCTGCCAACCTGCGAGGTCGCGGTGGAGCCGGATTTCCTGCCGGTCGCAAATGGGAGACAGCCGCCCGGGAAGACAGCGAGATCAAATACATGATCTGCAATGCTGACGAGGGCGACCCCGGAGCCTATATGGATCGTTCCATCATGGAGGGGGATCCGCACTCGGTACTCGAGGGTATGGCCATTGGCGGCTACGCCGTCGGTTCATCTCAAGGTTTCATCTATATCCGCGCGGAGTACCCGAAAGCTGTAGAAATGCTCGAGCACGCCATTGCGGAAGCTGAGGAGCGCGGCCTGCTCGGCGACAATATTCTGGGTAGCGATTTTTCTTTCCACATCGAACTCCGCTTAGGCTCAGGTGCTTTCGTCTGCGGTGAAGCAACCGCCCTGATGGAATCAATCGAAGGTAAACGAGGCATGCCCAGACCCAAAATTTATCGCACCAGCGTACGAGGTCTCTGGGACAAACCGACCATTGTGAACAACGTTGAAACTTATGCTAACGTTCCCGGAATTATCCGCCGTGGGGCCGAGTGGTTTACCTCAATCGGTACTGAGGATTCGCCCGGAACGAAGGTATTTGCCTTAGTTGGTAAAGTAGTCAATTCCGGTCTGGTGGAAGTTCCAATGGGAACGACCATCAACGAAATAGTTTTCGACATCGGTGGCGGCTTACCTGACGGTCACACAGCCAAAGCCGTGCAAACGGGCGGGCCCTCCGGCGGCTGTATCCCGGCCAATCTCTTTGATACCAAAGTCGATTTCGGTTCATTAGCTAAAATCGGTTCAATCATGGGTTCGGGCGGCATGGTCGTCATGGATGACACCGATTGCATGGTAGATATCGCCCGCTTTTTCCTTGAGTTTACCGTAGACGAATCCTGTGGCAAGTGTACCCCCTGTCGCGAAGGCACGAAACGCATGTTGGAGATGATCGAGCGCATAACGGAAGGCAAGGCCGAATTAGAGGATCTGGATAGAATCACCTCGTTGGCTGACACCATTTCCTCAACCAGTCTTTGCGGACTGGGGCAGACCGCTTCCACTCCTGTGGTTTCCACCATGCATTACTTTTTTGACGAATATCAGGCCCACGTAGTAGATAAGAAATGTCCTGCGTTGCACTGTAAAGAATTGATCACTTTCTTCATCGGAGATTCGTGCATCGGCTGCACCAGATGTGCACGCGAATGCCCGGTCAATTGCATTAGTGGCGCGGTTAAAGAACTGCACGTTATTGATCAGACCGCCTGTATCAAGTGCGGTAACTGTTATGACGTCTGCCCCGTTAACTGTATTACGATTACTTAGGAGTTAAAACTTATGTCAAACACATGTATGACCCCTGAAATGCTTGAAGCAATCAAAGATAGTATTAAAAAAGAGCAAGCTAGCTATGACTTTTACACAGATGCTGCCGCCAAAGTGAAAACTCAGAACCTTAAAGAGTTGTTTACTGAACTGGCTGAAGAAGAAATGGGGCATAGAACTTTCTTAGAGAAAGTCTTGGAGGAAAAAACTTTCTCCTCTCCCATCAAAGCTCAGAAGAATGACTATCGTCTGGCTGAAGAAGTAATTGAAGACAAGCCGGATCTGTCGACCGATATGCCCTTTGATGCTGCAATTGCCCTCGCTATCAAGCGTGAGGAAGAGGCCATGGCTCTCTATCAGGGTCTGGCCGATCAAATTACAACCAATGACGAAATGCGCGATATGTTTATTAATTTGCGAAATATGGAACAAGCGCACAAGACCAGATTGGAATCAATCTACATGAACGTAGCTTATTCAGAAGTTTGGTAGGAGGCTTTATATAATGATAAATATTACTATCGACGGACGCCCACTGTCTCTGGAGAAACCAATTAATCTCCTAGAGGCGGCTAAGCTGGTCGATATCGAAATCCCCCATCTCTGTTACAACGAATGTCTGTCGATCTTCGCCGGTTGCAGGCTTTGTATTGTGGAGATTGAAGGCAGGAACAAAATTGAAACTTCCTGTTCCGTACTAGCTCGTGACGGAATGGTGGTACATACAAACACCGAAAGGCTGCGCACTTTGCGTCGCGATCTGCTGGATCTTCTGATTAGTAACCATCCGACAGATTGCCTCACATGCGACAAAGTCGGTTGCTGCGATTTGCAGGATTTATGCTACGAATATGGCGTGAAAGCACCCAGCTACATCGGTGCTCAGACGCATTTTACCATTGATGACAAAAACCCGATCATGATTCGCGATCAGGACAAGTGCATCAAATGTGGCAAATGCGTGCGCGTTTGTGATGAGATTCAGGTAACCGGAACGTACGAATTTGTAGGCCGTGGTTTTGAGTCAACTGTCACAACTGCTTTTGATCAGCCGATTAATAAGGATATCTGCCGCATGTGCGGTCAGTGTATTTCCATGTGTCCCACCGGGGCTCTGCAGAACAAGCAGCTGGTTGGCTATCGAAATTGGGATCTGAAAAAGGTCCGCACAACCTGCCCCTTCTGCGGCACCGGCTGTAACTTCGACTTGAACGTAGATGTCAAAAACAACAAAGTTGTGGGCGTAACACCCTGTGAAGACGCTCCCATCAACGGTACACAATTATGCGTCAAGGGTCGTTTTCATACCGACTTTATTAGCTCGGAAGAACGCTTGACTACTCCCCTGATTCGCAAGGACGGCGAGCTGCAGCCTGCATCTTGGGAAGAAGCACTCAGCTATACAGCGAAACGAATGGCGGAGGTCAAAGCTGAACACGGTCCGGATTCACTTGCGGCCCTATCTTCAGCGCGCTGTACAAACGAAGACAACTACGTATTGCAGAAATTCATGCGTGCGGTGATCGGTACTAATAGTATTGACCACTGCGCACGTACCTGACACGCCCCGACGGTTGCAGGTCTTGCAGCCACGCTAGGTAGTGGAGCGATGTCAAACTCCGTGAACGAAATTCTCGGATCCGATCTGATCTTCGTGATCGGCTCCAACACAACAGAAGCCCACCCCATCATCGGCAATAAGATGAAACAGGCCGTTTTGAAGGGCACCAAGTTAATAGTCGTTGATCCGCGCCAGACAGAATTGGCTCGGATGGCTGACTTGCACCTCGCCCTCAAATCAGGCAGCGACGCTGCGCTGATCAACGGCATGATTCATATCATCCTGCGCGAAGGCTGGGAAGCAAAAGAATATATCGAAGAACGTACAAGTGGTTTCGAAGATGTAGCCGAGACAGTAGAGCGCTACACTCCTGACGTAGTGTCCGAGATCACGGGCATATCCGAAGAGGACCTCTACGAGGCCGCCAAACTCTATGCCCAGACGCCGAAGGCCGGTATTTATTACACACTAGGCATTACAGAGCACACCACAGGCACTTCCAACGTTATGAACTTGGCCAACTTGGCCCTGGTCACCGGGCATGTCGGTTACGAAAATGCCGGCATCAATCCGCTGCGTGGACAAAATAACGTGCAGGGAGCATGCGACATGGGAGCTTTACCCAATACCTATCCGGGCTATCAGGCGGTCGAAAATGAGAAGTCGATCAAATTCTTCTCAGATTTCTACGGCGTTGAGATGAACCCGAAGACCGGAATGCGCATCCCCGAAATGATGGATGCCGCTGTTGACGGCCAAGTCCATGCCATGTATGTCATGGGCGAAGACCCCGTCCTGTCAGATCCTGATGCCAATCACGTCAAGAAGGCCATGTCTTCACTGGACTTCCTCGTCGTTCAGGAAATCTTCATGTCTGAAACGGCGAAATTTGCGGACGTAGTCCTGCCTGCCACTTGTTATGCAGAAAAAGACGGCACCTTCACCGCCTCTGAACGCCGCGTCCAAAGAGTGCGCAAAGCAGTAAATCCGCCAGGTGAGGCCAAACTCGACTGGCAGATCATCAGTGAAATCGCTCAGAAGATGGGTGCACCCGGATTCGAGTATAAAGACGCTGAAGAGATCTTTGAAGAAATCCGTGCTTGCACACCTTCTTACCGCGGCATGACTTATGAGCGACTGGGCAAAAAAGGGCTGCAGTGGCCTTGTCCCACGGAGAACCACCCCGGTACCAAATATCTACACAAGGGTGTTTTCCCTGGAGGCAGAGCCCGCATGATCCCAGTCGAATTCGAAGGTCCGGCCGAGTTGGTTTCGAAAGACTATCCGATCCTGCTCTGCACTGGTCGCAAACTTGGTCATTACAACGTGACTACGCGTTACTCCAAGCTGCTCGATTCGATCAATCCGTACGAAGAGGCTGAAATTAATCCTGTAGATGCGGAAGCTTACGGTCTGGAGGCAGGCGATCTGATTCGTGTCACCAGCCGTCGCGGCAGTGTAGTTACTCGCATCGAGATCACGGATAAAGTAAAGCCCGGCATGATGTTCATGACCTTCCACTACCGTGAAACACCTGTTAACGAACTGACACAGGCCGCCTACGATCCGATCACATTGACCGGTGAGTATAAGGTCAGCGCTGTCAAGATTGAGAAGGTCGCATGGAAAGATCCGGAACTGGCTGATGAAGTCCTTCGTTTCGAGAGATTAGATCATCTTGTCAAAAATTAGTTGTGTTTCAAAAATGTGACTTGAGCACTTCTAAAAAAACTAGTATAATTATTCTTGATATCCGGGCGTCGGCACCACTTCTTCGTTTACTAGAGGAGACGGGCCGGCGCCCTTTCTTTTCGGAGCAGTCGTGATGCAGAACAAATGGCAGGACAGCAAGAGAAAAAGCGGGATTCGCAACTGGGTCTTCCCCCTCGTACTGGGTCTATTCCTCTTGTCTTTCGCCCTGGAGTATTTAGGAAGCGGTTGCGCCATCTCCTCTGTCATAGGCTTTCCTTGCCCCGGTTGCGGCAGCAGCAGAGCCACCGTTTTGCTCTTTCAAGGCAAGCTGGCTGAAGCCTTACACATGCATCCTTTGATTATTCTATCTCTACTTATGCTTGTGCTCATTGTGGGGATCGAAATCATCAAATACGTCTGGAGAAGACAGGGCAGAGAGTGGGAAAACCCGCTGCCGCCTCGCGTCCGGAATATTCTGGCGGTCAGCATCATTGCTCTTTATCTGGGGGTCTACGTTTATCGGATGATAAAATATTACCCCCACACAGAACCCATGGTGTATAACTGGAATTCCGTATGGGGGCAAATAGCTCGCTTTTTTATGCGTCTTTTTGCTCGCTAAAGATCAGGCTTTAATAACGAGCAGTCTTGGATGGATGGCCTTGGTAGAGGGCGTTCAGACGTTCCTGGACTGTGTAGGCCATAAAAAATGTGCCGATACCGAGGAAGAAAGTTAGCAACAACCAGAGGATAAATTTGCTGTCTGAGCGGAATCCGCGCTTATGATCGATCTCCATCAAAGCTTCATCAATGTAATACATGTTGATCCAGGAAAAGACCATGCAGAGAATTCCCAGAAGTTCGTAACTCGGCTTAGTTTTTTCATAAGAAAGAATGGCATTTAAGTCCTGAGAAGTAACATAGCGCCAATAAATCAGGTAAATACCACAGGTGAAAATACCTAATAGCAAAACCGTTAAGGGCTCGCGATGTTGACCTCTGTATCCGCTTAAGGGGATATTGCGTGCATCCGTGCGCTGATAGTCGGGCTGCTGTTGATAGGCCTGCTGAGCGCCTTGATACTGCTCCTGACCGCCGCCAGCCTGTTCTTTGATTTCACTGCCGCAAGTTGGGCAGTACTTCACATCGTCCGGAACTGCGTGTCCGTTCGGGCATCTTCTCATATGTTTTACCTCCTCTTTTCGAAAGTACTAATTTACTCTCTACTTTAACGTAAATATACTAGCACAAGAGTGTTAATTTCATACTTATATTTGCGCGGATGATACTACAAATCCGGCAAAATCGCAGATGTTTTACCGTCTGCTGTCTGCAATCTCCGGTAATTTGTCTGCACGCCGTCGTCCAAATTCAAATTAATCCGCTCTGCAGCTAAGATTTGCAGTTTTTCATCGTAAGCTTGAACCTCGGAAATTTGGCGCTCCAGCTTCGCCTGTCGACGGTTGCGTTCGTAGGCAGGAATGATACAAAGCTGCTCCTGCGCCAAAGTTTTCAAATCGTCCAATTCAGCTTCGTAGCGGCGCAGCTGTCGTTGTAAATACTCTCGAATCAGTTCCACTGTTTCCGTTTCGTAACGGTGCAGATAAATAAAAGCCTTAAACGCGTTTTCTTTTCCGCTATCGAAGAGCCAGTAAATCGGACGTTTGCCTGAGCCGTTGACGGAGTACCTCTGCGCATGATCTTTGTAGAAGTCCCGCAAAAAATACCTGCGAATCACAGAGCGGGGACTCAGTCCTGAGTTGAAAGTCCTCGACAAGCCGGCGGCAATGAAAGTTAAATTATCTTCCAGCTTTTCCTCGCCGTAAATTTGCTCAACAAAATCAATAAAGAGCTTCACGATATCGTCATCAAAATAGCTCTCGTCAGAGAGAGTCAGAACATTGTCGGATTTGGGTGGGAAAGAAGTATATTTGGCGGCGTCCCACTCTCCGCCTGCGTAGGCGAGACCCGTTTCATCAAGTGAGTAGCGTCCGAAAAGGCAGCCGACTGCATAGGAGATAAATTGTTTTATTACATCCGAGCGATAAAGGATGTAGCGATTACCCCGAAACTCCTCCGGCACATCTAGTTCAGAATCAAAAATCAGGCTGCTGCTGATGTCCTTTGCCTTCGGGACCGGATCCAGTTCAGCTTCCAAGCCATACATTTTAATGAAGCGGCGATTCAGCTCTTCTTCCTTCCGCTTCAGCTCCTCGAAATGCCACGCAAAAAGCTCTTTGAGCTGATCATAGGCCTCAGCCAGGGTATGCGGTTTTGCTCCGACCTGCTCTTGTTCCAGGTTCAGCTGACCGAGGTAATTTGCTTGGAAAGTGGGGAAATCGGCTAAGGGATCCACGGTGAAATCACGTGAAGTCTCGAAGCTGTCCCAGTCTGACTTAGCCAGGCTGACGCAGTCGGTGGCCAGCTGCAAAATATCCTCTCGTCGCTCCTCAATAAGCAGAAGCGGAAAATTGTCAAAATCCCCGATATTTAAGTTCAAGGTTGGATTCATCATCTTGAAGAGATAATCCGCTATGGGCGTGCTCAGTAAGGCTAAGAGGTATCTGAGCAAGCCGGGATCAGCAGAAAAAGCTGAATTACCTGCCACATTCGGTACGCTGCCACTTTTGCGGTAGCGAATACTAAAGCCGGCACTGGTGATGAGGCTCCAACTGATGGCCTCACGGAAATAGAACTGCCGCGAGGGCAGGCAGTTGCCCATCGCAGCTAGAGCCGCAAAATTTTCTTGATCAAACTTGATGACATAATCGTAGTTGCCGTACCAGCGGCGATAACGGCCACCTTTATTATGCGGAGCGTAAAGCTTCCCTGACTGATGAAAGTCTTCAACCGATGTGGCATTGAAGTTGATTTTGTTCTCTTCAACCTCGAACCAGAGACGCAAAAAGCGTGCATTGTCACCACTGGCTATGCCTTGGCGTGCTTCGACCACATTTTTCATTGGCGTACCTTTTTCGAAAATCCGGAACACCTCTTGATTAGCCCAATAGGCAATGGGGCTTGACGGCAGTTTGCCGAAATTCTCGGCAGCGCACTCGTAGAAATACGAGCATTCAGCGGCTGCCAGAGCTTGACGCAGCTTTTCCTCCTGAATTCGGAGGCCGCCGGCAAATTCGGATAACTTGATATAGAGGCCTTTACCTTCGGCGGCTGCGTTTTTTAAGACAAAAGCGCAGAGAGGCACCATAGCGGCATCAAAAGCTGAGTATTCCAACTGCACCAAAGTCGTGATCGTTTTTTCTCTGATTAAGTAGCGGCGCAATTTCTCGTAACTCTTGATAAACATCCAGACATAAGGCGTCAACAAGGCTGAGTAGCCGTCCTGCTGACAGAAGAAAAAGTTTCTATAGATATATACGCTGAAAAGGTCGCGGCCGTAGTCGGAGTAGTTTTTCTTCACGAATGTTCTCAATTTGCCTGTGAAACGGTTCATATAAGGTGGATTCGTGCAGACAACGCAATATTTGCGCGAGAGGATCTGCGCCTGTTGAGCTAGGGATTTGAGCAAAGGGTAGGTCTTAGTTAAGAACAGCTTTGTCTCGGAGCTGTCCGGCTCTATAGCCGCAGCAACCTGGTCGAGCGCCTGCAAGAAACTCTCGTAATCGCGCACTTCCACCTGAATGATGGAGCCGATTTCTCTCGCCTCGCGAAAAACCGTCAGAAGATATTCTCCTGTCTCCATAGCTGCGGGAGCGAACTTCTTGATGTGCGAGAGGCAGCTTTGCTCCAGCCCATTGCTTTCGTCAAGGCAGTGGATTTGGGTTTCAATTTCATAAGTGAAAAAGTCAGGATCGTAGCTGCGCGCCTTCATCCTAAGAGCGAAATCTGCCAGTCGTACAACGTTCTCATCAATATCCAGACCGTGCAGATTATGGCGTACAATCTGCCGTGCCGCCTCGGGCTCGCTATAGCCGCATTCACGATAAATCTCCAGCAGAAGATCGAAAGCATAGAGGAGAATATGTCCGCTGCCAACGCAAGGGTCTAGCAGCGTCAAGTCTTGCGGTGCGATGGGCTCGGAGCTGAGGTCGACTTCTGTTGCCCGCTTTGTTGATTTTGTTTCGACGAAAAACTCCATTTTCTCGCGGAGGGCACTATCCGGATTGCGTTCCAGCCAGTAGCGTCCGAGAGAGTTGTCCAAGAGGTACTGAACAATCCAATCGGGGGTGAAAACCTGAGTTGCCGCAGGAATGTCAGCTTTTTTAATCTTTTTCACATTGAGTTTAATGATCTCGTCGCGACGTTCTGCGCTGTATTCTTGATAAAACCAGCCCAGAATTTCTACCTGCCCGCGTTGACGCAAGTCAAAGTCTGCTTCCGGAATATCGTGGCGGAGATGCCGGAGTAGCCCCTTCTCCGGAGAAAGCTGAAGTAGCAGCTCAAGGTAATCCGGGATGTCAGCAAAAACTGATGGGAAAAGGCCGGCTAGGTTGTGACATTTTTTTAGGAACAAGAAGGTGTGGGCCGAATCTGCGCTTCGTTCTCGCTGCACTTGCCAGAGCTCTATTTCTACGGGACTTAGATCCAGGAGGTAAGACTGTGGCTCGGATTCGAGTTCGCTCAGGGCGGGGACAAGAGCGGGAAGGAAATCGTTAAGCTCGAGGAAACGTAAGGCAACCACTGCGGAAAAGCACTTGTAGGCAGCAGTGGAGAGGACTGTGCGATAGGCGGAGAGATAGTCTTTCTCTACTTTCTCCTGCCGGCGGATGGCAGCAATCAAATCAGCGCGTAGCTGCTCTCTACGCAGACCGAGAACGTCGCTCGTCGTGCTGCAGGCGTCGCTTTTTGCGCTGATTCCGCTAGGGCTTATCCCCAAGTCAGAGGCACTATGTTTAATCTCCTCGATCAACTCCCGCTGTGCGCGCTGGGCAAATTCTTTTACGGCTCTCTTAAGCATAGTCCTCTGCATTCTGAGACAGTCGCTTCAGCTTTAGCTCTTCCAAATCCTTGATCTTGGTGGTTTCCTGCACTGGCGGGCGGCTGGGGGGCTCATAGTAGCAAAGTCCGCGGTAGGCGCAGAATTTGCAGGGAGAGCCACCATCATTGTCGGTACGTTCTTTCGGCTGAGCTGCGAAAAAGCCTTGCCTGATGGAGCGTATACTGTTCTCGGCCTGAAGAAGTGCATAATTAGTGTCGATCTCTAGGTGCTCGGCTTGTTGCTTCTTTACTTCATTTCTTAATTTGTGCAGATATTGATCCTCAGCCTGATACACATGACTCAGCCTATTTCTATTATTTTCTGCGTTATTTTGGAAAAAGAGCAAGAGTGAAGCATCTACTTGCATCTGTGGATGAGCGTGTTGCCAGACCTTGCGATAGATTTGCAGCTGAATATCCGTGCCGTCAATCAG
Organism: uncultured Mageeibacillus sp.; assembly: GCA_964346175.1. Classification (GTDB taxonomy): domain Bacteria; phylum Bacillota; class Clostridia; order Saccharofermentanales; family DTU023; genus DTU032. The sequence goes on along the minus strand of CAYFTG010000001.1, from coordinate 120,377 downwards.
GCCGACCAAATTTTTCTTATTGCTCCTTTCGCTACGTTTGAAATCGTAGAGTCGATATTTTTGTCCGTTAGGCTCGATATCTACCCGGTCGATCAAACCGCGTAGTAGGACTTTTTCTCCGTCAACATCAAGGGCGAAGGGATCGGGATCGTTTTCTTGGGGGAATTTCCATTCCAGTGCATAGGGATAAAATCTGTTCGCATCGTCTAAGCTGCTCGTACTTAAAAGCAGTGTGTTGACAGCGTGTTGAATCATGCGTTCCCCGATCATGCCTGACATTTCGGGGCGGCCGTAGACAAAGAATCCGGCTTCCTGCACCACCTGATCATAGTAGCCTCTCAGATAAGCGACATCGATCTGTCCACGCCATTCCTCGATAATGCGGCTTCGAGCTGCAGGTGCGGCTTCGGCCAGCTGAGCTTGCAGGTCAAGCAGAGCCAGCTCTAAGAGGCGATGGACGAAAGAGCCTTGTTCTCGCGGGTTGTCCTTGGCAATATCGCGCTCCTGCAGATTAAGCCCGTAGTCGATAAAGTATTGGAAAGGGCAGCGATTGTATCGTTGTATGGCGGAAATGCTGACTTGTTGGGGTCGTAGAATATCATAGCTGTGATCTTCTAGGACAAAGAGACCGGGCAGTTGAAGAAAGTTAATATTGAGCGTAGTTTTCGCTTCACTGCCGCTCCTCTGCTCAATAAGGCGCACAGCATTACGCCACAGCGTATGCTTGTGTCTGTCGTGACTTACTTCCAAGTTTCGTCGCGCATATTTATAAATATTCCAACGAGCATCGGGACCTGCTTCGTCTTCGAGAAGCACACACTCGCTGTCAGTAGCATTTTTCCAAGATTGCACTTGCAAAGAAAGCTCGTCTTCGGATTTGGTGGCAGCGGATATACGGAGGCTCTCGGCTTGCTGTTCCAAACGATAAATTAGCAAAGCCTGCGTCACAGCGAGATTGTCCAAACGCTGCGGCAGTTTCGCATCGCTATGCTGAGACAGCCATTCCCGCTCTTCATCTCGCAAAAAGCCTTCGCTGGGGCCGCGCGGAGGGAAGTTATCTGAATCAGCTCCTAAGATATAGAAAACCTTGGCGGGGTAATCGATAATTTGCGTGACAGTGCCAACGCGCACCCTATCTATGCCCAAAGGAATTGAAGAGAGTGACAGTCCCTCCAGTCCGGCCATAAAAAGCTGAACAAAGTGTTTTTGCGACACCCTCTCATTCTGGAAAACCAGCCGAGCTTCAGCCACAAGGTCGACGAGTGCGTTCCAGGCTGCAACCAGATTGAGTGCCTCCTGTTCATGATCATTCTGCAGTAGAAGTCCCTTCTCTGCCTCTACTCTTCCCTGAAATGTCTGGGCGTTAAATATTCTGCTTCCGCTTCCAAGGAGAGTCTCTGCCAAAAGTTCGAGTTTGCCTCTGGCAGTCCGTTGCTGTCTCATTTCTGCGCCAAAAGTGAATATCTCCCTCAGATGTGCGCAAACTTGGCGTACGGCGAAACTTATCTCCCTATCGTCAGACAATTTCTCGTAGCGAGATTTTTGCCTGTCTTGCAGATCACAAAACCTCTTCAAGCTAGCTGCGTTATTAATCCCGGCAGAAAAACAGACGTTTTCAAAAGCATCAATATCCGTTTCCTTTAAGCCTGTCAAACCACAGCGCAGATACTGCATCGCCGCTGCAAAGCTGAACTTATTGAGCGAAAGCTCCAAAATCTGTGCCAATGCGCGCAGGCAAGAGGATTGACTGAGGCTGCGCCCCGTGTCCATATACGCCGCTATGCCAAATTCGTTGAAAGCAGCTTCCACTTCAGCGGGGGTATTTTCGATTTCGCACAATCCTACTGCAATGTCTCGCCGACGGTATTTGCCCTCGAAGAGTAAGGCACGAATATCGCCAGCTACATAATTAACTTCATCATTAATGCTGTCCGCCAGTACAAGTTTGATGTGCGCTTCTTGTTTTTTTCCTGACGCAAGCTGCGTCAACTCGGCTCTCGGGTAGGTTTCCATGATCTCGAGCAGGCTTCGACGGCCAATTTCGAAAGGCAAAGCATTACTCCCGGGCTGATCCGACAAAACGAAAATCGTTAATGCGCGCACGCGCCGGGACAATGCAGAGATAATGCGTCTCTCCTGTACCGTCAGCTGGCGCTCACTTCCGAAACCGTAAACAAAAACATGAGCTGAAGCCAGAAAATCTAAACGAGGGTACGCTGCCGGGTTTTCGATAATAGCGCAGGCACGATCCAGATTGCTGTCTCTATCCTGCAGCTCCATTTGCTCGAAAGCTGCCTCCAAGAACTCCTTCAAACTGGCGAAATCCGCTAGTTTATCCTGCGTAATCTCCCGCACGGTGGAGTCAGTAACTGTTGCAGCAGTTTTCAAAGCATCAACCGAAATATCATAACGGTAAAAATCGCCCATGACCTCTGCGATCTCTGAGGCGAAAGCCGGCCGCTCTGCCAGGCGTTGAAACCTACGAAACTCTCCTTCATGTTTCAGCAAGAGGCGCTGAATCAGCATCGCCTTGCCCGCTCGGGAAAGCGTCTTCGCCTCGGCTCCGCCCGCTTCGGCAAAGATACGCTGCGCCAGGCGGCTGAAAGAGAGGATCTCCGCCATCATTAAGCCGTTTGCACCCGGTTTTTCCAGATAAGCGCGCTCCAAGTCGGACTTTTGACGTTCCGGAACGAGCAAAAAGGCTCTATCGTCGGGCCACTTGCCGCTGTGACTAATCATTTCAGCAAAAAGCTTTTCTTTCAGAATTGAGGCCTCTTCGGCATAATAAACGTCTATTTTAGCTGTGCTCATATTCACAAAGAACCCGCTTTCTTCGACTTTCAGACTTTTCAGGGCAGAGCCAAAATTAACATTTACATTGGCTCCGCCAAATATAATTGATATACTAAGTCATAATCTACCATAGATTAATGATAAATCAGGGAGTTAATTATGGAATATTCGCTTGGTATAGACTTGGGCGGAAGCCACATAGCCGCCGCCGTAGTTGATGAAGAGGGTCATCTCCTGTACAAAAGGTCACGCAACACCGATACCAGCGGTGGTGTCAAAGGCGTGGCCGCAGATATCGGGCAACTCGGGCAATCTATCTTAGCTAAGCTCGATTCTAAAAAACGTTCTTCACTGCTCCATCTTGGTGTCGGCGTCCCTGGACCAATTCATCCTCGTACACAAAATGTGATCTATGCCGGCAATCTCGGCTGGGAAAACGCGGATCTCCTCTCCGAGCTGCAACCATTCTTCCCCCATCTGGAGATTCATATCGTCAACGATGCTGACTGTGCTGCTCGAGCGGAATTCAAATTCGGTGCTTTGCAGAACTATCCCAACAGCATGTTACTCACTCTCGGCACCGGTCTCGGAGGCGGTTTTATCTATAAAGGCGAGAGTTTTGACGGGGCTACCGGTTTCGGCTTTGAGCCCGGGCACTTCACCCTGATCGCAGATGGCGAACAATGTCCTTGTGGGCGCAAAGGCTGTTTGGAAGCTTACGTATCCACAAAGGCTCTGCGCCGCGAGGCGGACAAAGCTCTGCAGGATTATCCCGACTCCCTTCTCCTGAAAGGAAAAGCGCTGGACTCCCATGTTCCTTACACTATTCGCGATTTATTCGAAGCTGCTGAAGCTGAGGATCCTGCGGCTCTACATTCAGTCAATCTCTACTCACACTATCTTGCTGTTGGCATTGCCTCCTTGACAACTGTCTTACAGCCGGAAATTATCGCCTTGGGTGGTGGTATCAGTAATCAAAAGAAGTCTTTCTACGATGACTTGCAAAAGGCAGTCGCCGCACAGCTGCTGACGCGAGTCGGCCAGCCGATACCCCAGGTTATCCCTGCCAAGCTCGGCAATGATGCCGGCATTGTCGGTGCCGCCATCAGCAGATAAGCTAAGAAACAGTTTACCTAATCATTACCTAAGTATGGCAAAGTGATAGCCACGTATGAATAAGCTTACACAAAAGAACTTCGCTCCCTGGCAGAAAGTAATTACTGCCTTTTATGCCGGTCAGACAGCCTCCACTTTAGGAACTGGCTTGGTTCAATTTGCGCTGATCTGGTATATAACTTTCCGAACTAATTCCGGTCTAGCTCTCACAATAATGACAATAGCCTCTTTCTTACCCCAGCTCCTGATTGCCTTGGTTTCAGGAGTCTGGGCAGATCGTTATGACAGGCGTTGGGTCATCATGCTGGCCGATGGCGGCATTGCGCTTGCTTCTTTAGCCGTAGCAATCATCTTCATAAATGGCTACGAGCATATCTGGCTGATCTTTCTGGTTTCCGCTATTCGTTCCTTGGGCGGCGGCATTCAAGGTCCCGCGATCACTGCTCTGATACCGCAAATTGTTCCCCGAAAAAGCCTTATTCGTGTCAATGGCATTTACAATACGATTGGCAACATCACGCAGCTGCTTTCTCCTATCTTAGGTGGTGCCATGATTCTAATTCTGCCCATCTGGGCTATCTTCATGATTGATGTAGTCACAGCTGCAATTGCTATCACTATCATGCTGGTCCTGCCACTACCCCATCAGCGGACCGGACTCGTCTCGAATGCCTTCGGTGTCAACAAAAGGGAAGAAAACTTTGATTGGGGCTTTCCCTCCGAGGGTGTGGCGATAAACACAAGCACTAACTATCATGGTGAAGAGCTTGAGTTAGAGGATGACTGCGTAGTCGGAGCAATACAGGAAGACAAAGGGCGCATCGCCGACTTCAAAGCAGGACTCCGTTACATCAACTGCAAGCCCTATATCAAAAGGCTAATGACTGTTTATGCCATGTTCATGGTCCTGCTGGCACCGCTGGCGATCTTGTTGCCCTTATTCGTCAGGCGCCACTTCGGCATTGAAGTCTGGTATATAACGGCTGCTCAAACATCTTTCTTCGCCGGCATGGCCTTAGGTGGAGTGCTGGTCGCTGCCAAAGGCGAGTTCAAAAGCAGAGTCCGCACTATCCGCACTGTGGGCGCCAGCTTAGCAGTGCTCACCTTAATACTTGCCACGCTGGGCATCACAAACGTAAATAATTTTGTTTTCTTCGCCATGGTCTTGTTCTCCTGCGGCGTGGTTGTGCCTTTTTACATAACCACCGTCACCGTCCTTTTGCAGGAAAATGTTGAGCGTTCTTTCCACGGGCGCGTCTTTGCCGTCTTGTACATGATCGGTTCAGCCGCCATCCCTGTGGGCACCATGATTTTCGCTCCCTTGGCGGACGTGATTCAGATTGAGCTGGTCCTCTTTGTCACCGGCAGTCTGCAATTCCTAATTCTTCTTTGGTCTTGGAACAAGATCCCGCTGGACCTCTAAAGTAATCTCAAGTCTCTTGACCTAAAGACAGCAAGAAATTACCAAAAATTGAACTTAGATGGTGTAGACTAAGCGGTGAGATTATTTAATAAAGCAATTTTTTGGAGGTCTATATGCTATATGAATTATTAATTACAGATATTGCAGCGCGTGAAATCATCGACTCACGCGGCAATCCCACTGTTGAGGCAGAAGTATTGTTGGAAGACGGCACGGTTGGTCGTGCGGCAGTTCCTTCAGGCGCTTCTACCGGTGCTTATGAAGCAGTCGAACTTCGCGACGGCGATGCGGATCGTTTCCTTGGCAAAGGTGTACTCAAAGCGGTCGACAATGTCAACGATATCATCGCCCCTGAGCTGGTCGGCATGAATGTCTACGATCAAGGAGAGCTGGACCGAGTCATGATCGAGCTCGACGGCACTGATAATAAGGCCAATCTCGGAGCCAACGCCATTCTCGCTGTGTCTCTGGCCGCAGCCCAAGCCGCAGCTGATTCACTGGGACTCCGTCTCTGGCAGTACGTTGGCGGTATCCGTGCGCACACCCTGCCTGTACCCATGATGAATGTTATTAACGGTGGTAAGCACGCCGATAACAGCGTTAACCTGCAGGAGTTCATGATTATGCCCGTCGGCGCCAGCAGCTTCCGTGAAGCATTCCGCTGGTGTACCGAAGTTTTCCACACTCTGAGTAAACTGCTTAAGGCCGAAGGCTATTCCACCGCAGTCGGTGATGAGGGCGGTTTTGCTCCGAATCTCAAGAGCGACGAAGAAGCCCTGCAGTGGCTGGTTAAGGCCATTGAGGTAGCAGGGTACACGCCCGCTGAAGATTTCTTTATTGCAATGGACCCCGCATCAACTGAACTCTACGAAGAGGCAAAAAAGATCGGTAAAGACGGCTATTATTTCTGGAAAACCGACGAATTCAAGACCACGGAAGAGATGATCGACTACTATGCCATGCTGGCGGATAAATATCCCATTATTTCTCTGGAAGACGGCCTGGCAGAAGACGATTGGGAAGGCTGGCAAGAACTCAACGCCCGCATCGGCGATAAAGTGCAATTGGTCGGTGATGACCTCTACGTTACCAACACTGAACGCCTCGAGAAGGGGATCGAGCTCAACGCTTCCAATTCCATCCTGATCAAAGTTAACCAGATCGGCACCTTGACCGAAACACTGGAAGCTATTGAGATGGCACAACGTCAAGGCTGGACCGCGGTCATTTCACACCGTTCCGGCGAGACTGAAGATGTCAGCATCGCTGACCTGGTTGTAGGCACAGATGCAGGTCAGATCAAGACAGGTGCACCTTCACGCTCTGACCGCGTGGCCAAGTATAACCAACTCCTTCGTATTGAAGAAGAGTTAGGTTCCAGCGCCACTTATGCCGGCTTCGACGCTTTCCGTCTTGAGCGCTAAGTAAAGTAGAGCTGCCGACGCTATGACTTCATAGCGTCGGCCTATTTGCAAACTGAATCCGCAGCCGCCATCTGCGAGTACCATAAATTTTTGTAAAGAGGAGACTATGGATTTATCTTTTGCTGATTACATTCGAGCTTTTGCCCTAACAACCTTCGCCGGTCTCTCTACGGGTATTGGCGGACTGGTTGTTTTTCGCAAAAATCCACTCAACCAACACGTTATTTCATTTTCTCTGGGACTGTCAGCCGGCGTCATGCTTTACATCTCTTTCGTGGAGATGCTCAGCGGTTCTTTTGACACTTTGGGTGAACTCCACGGAAGTCGCGGTGAAATCTACGCTGTATTGGCGTTCTTCGGAGGAATTCTCTTCAGCATGCTGATTGACTTCTTCATTCCTGAAGAACAGAACCTGCATGAAATGCGCGGTGTGGACGAAGTCACTTACGATCCGCACATCGAAGAGGCAGAAATATGCGAAGATTGCATTATTGACCGCGAAGAAGTTCAAAGAAAAAGCGAATTGACCAGAGTAGGAAAAGTTTCTGCAGTAGCAATCATTATCCACAACCTGCCGGAAGGACTGGCTTCGTTTGTTGCAGCCTTAGCAGATCCTGCCTTAGGTATTAGTATTGCTGTTGCGATCGCTATCCATAATATCCCCGAGGGAATTGCCGTTGCAGTTCCGCTCTATGCAGGAACCGGCGACAAGAAACGCTCTTTCCTGACGGCGCTTTATTCAGGTCTGGCTGAACCCATCGGAGCTCTACTGGGCTTCCTCGTGTTCCGTCCTTTCCTCAGCGATTCTCTCCTCGGCATTATTTTCGCAGCAGTAGCCGGAATTATGGTTTTCATCTCTCTAGATGAACTCTTACCTTCAGCAGAAAAACAAGGCGAGCACCATATCGTAATCGCCGGCTTAGTTGTCGGAATGGCGATCATGGCACTTTCTCTGCTCATCCTGTAAGGATAAAAAAGGTAAAAATATGGATTTACAGCTAATCGATTACATACGGGCCTTCGCGCTGACAACGCTGGCAGGTCTTTCTACCGGTATCGGCGGACTCGTCATTTTCCGGAAAAAGCCGCTCAACCAGCATATTGTGTCTGCGTCTTTGGGCCTCTCCGCCGGTGTCATGCTGTATATCGCCTTTGTTGAGATGCTGGGCGGATCTTATATCGCTTTGAGTGAAATCTACGGCAATCGAGGCAATCTCTACACCGTGCTGGCTTTCTTTGGCGGCATCTTTTTCATTATGATCATTGACTTTCTGGTGCCGGAAGCACAAAACCCGCATGAACTCCATAGTGTGACTGACATCAGCTACGATCCTCACCTTCATGAAAAGCCGACAGAGGCCGCCAAGCTGAGTGTAGTTAAACGAGAAGAGGTCAGAGAAAAGAGCAAGTTGACCCGAGTCGGCCTCTTATCTGCCATCGGGATAGCCGCACATAATATGCCCGAAGGTATCGCTGCCTTCGTCGCTGCCTTGGCCGACCCGGCCCTCGGCATCAGCATCGCTATCGCTATCGCTATTCACAACATTCCGGAAGGAATCGCCATAGCCGTTCCCCTCTATGCCGGCACCGGGGATAAGAAAAAATCATTCCTAACCGCTCTTATAAGTGGCCTGGCAGAACCCTTGGGAGCCTTAATCGGCTTCCTGATTTTGCGACCGTACATCAGTGAGACCTTGCTGGCAGTGGTTTTCGCCTTCGCTGCCGGGATCATGGTGTACATTTCATTGGACGAATTACTGCCAACTGCAGAAAAGCAAGGCGAACACCATTTAGTAATCGGAGGTGTCATCGTCGGCATGCTGATTATGGCTTCAACTTTGCTCGTGCTTTAGGTGACAACTCAGCGCAGAAACAGATGCTATTCTGGATGCAAGAAAAAGGCAGAAATCAGCTACGCTGCCAATGAAAGAAGGAGAAGATAGTATGAGTATTTATCAGCAAGCAATTCAACTTGAGCAGGAAGGCGCAGCTTACTACGAGGAGCAGGCAGCCAAACATCCTGAATCGGCAATACATAGAATCTTCAAAATTCTGGCAGAAGCGGAACGCCGCCATGAGTTAGCGATTCTGGAATACCAGAGACAGGAACAATTCGTAGTTCCTGAAGAGACCCAAGATATGGAAAAAACCTTCTTCGCTACAGCTGATGACGTAGATAGCGAATACTTTCTGGTACCGCGAGCGTTGGATGTGTATCTGACCGCACTGGAAATGGAAAGAAAGTCTATCGTGTTGTACGAAGAGCAGCTGAAAAGTGCTGAGAATGAAACAGAAAAGGCTCTCCTCGTGTGGCTGGTAGCCGAAGAACAAAGGCATTACGACCAATTGGATAAACTAATCGAAATGATTCGCCACGGTGACGAGTATGTCACTCACGCGATGTTCACAAATATGCCCGAATACTAATGCAGAATCCTAGCTGCAGTTAAATTAAGCCGTGAAGCCAGTTCCCGCCGGAGCTGGCTTTGTTATTTGCTTGAGGATCCCCTGCAAGATGCAGGTGGGTCTTGCCTGTGACTAAAGATTTTGAGTTTGATGAATAATCCGGCCATCGCGCATAGTTAAAGTGATCCCTGTCCTGCGCAGCTTCTCTGCCGTCAAGTCGTCGACACTGTCTGCTTCCACAACGGTGAGATCAGCGGCCGCTCCGACTCTGAGTTTTCCTCTGCTTTTCTCCTCGCCCAGCACATAGGCTACCTTTTCTGTGGATGCGGCTAAGGCTTCCTGCAGATTAAGGGATTTTTTCTGCTGCGGATGATCAATAGCTGCTGCCAGTGTCAGCAGCGGATTGGCGCTCTCGACCGGACTGTCCGAACTGAAAGCTTGATGAATCCCCAGATCCAAAACTGCGCTATAATCGTAGGCGGCGTTACGCCTTTTGTTCCCGAGGCGGGCCTGAGCCATCTGCCAGTCGGAAGCGGCAAAGAGTGGCTGGGTGATCACTAAGAGCTGCGCTTGTGCTAGGCGCTGTAAGAGTCCCGCATCCGTGATCTGACAGTGGATGATCGTATGGCGCAGATAATTGGAACGATCCGCGTCAGTCTTGGCGGCCTCTGTATAAGCATCCACAATCTCCGCAACGGCTCTGTCGCCAATTGCGTGGATCGTCAACTGGACACCGGCAGCGTTCGCCTGTTCGAACCAGAGGACTAGCTCCTCGTAAGGAATTAGGTCCATTCCCGAAGTGCCGGGATCATCGCTATACGTTTCTCGCAACAGCGCTGTTCTGCCGCCCAGACTGCCGTCCTTAAAGAGCTTAACGGAGGCGATCTTAATCTGTGGATGAGTTCGATACTGCTCGCAAAGAGCTAGACAGTCCGAGATCTGTTCCGGATCAGACAAGCCGATCTGCGCATAATAGGCAGGCAGATCCGGATCTGTCTCATATATCTCTTCCAGCGACGAAAGGAAATCTATATCCTCCAGACTGCTGCTCTCTTGACTGGCCACAGCTGTCAAGCCATACGCAGCCATGCTTTTCAGGCCAAAAGCTAAAAGCTCCTTTTGCTGCTCTTTACTGTATTTTTCTTGCAAAGAGAGAAGATTAAACATGGCGTTCTCGGAGAGTATCCCGTTAGGTCTGCCGTTCTCAGCTAATCCCACAGAGCCCGGCTCGGTCTCGGCAAACCTCTGCCAGTCGAATTCACGCAGGACAGCGGAATTCACCACACAGACATGACCGCAGATCCGACTTAGAATAATCTGAATGTGACTGCTGATAGCATCTAATTCCTGCAAAGAAGGCGGGCGTTGTTCCGGGTAGTTTTCCTCATTCCAGCCGGCGAGGACAATTACTTTGCTCTGCCCGGATCCCTCCGCGATGCGTACTTGCTCGGTCACAAGGCTCAGGATTTCTGCGAGACTGCGCGCGCTGTCCAAGGAGATTTGACTGTGTCGCAAAGCCCAATTTTCCAAATGCATATGGGCATCCATCAACCCCGCAAAGACTATACGCCCATCTAGCGAAATTTCTCGCTCGACCCGCGGCCAGTTCGAGCTCTCGGCCATGCTACCTAGCGCGGTAATTATGCCGTCTTCGATTTGCAGAGCACCGTCCGCTCTTGCGGAGCTTTTGTCAAAAAAACTACAGTTCGTCAGCCTTAAACTCACAATTAATCCTTCGGAAAAAAGCGCTTTCTGTAATAGGTCTTGGCTGTATAAATCGGAGCCAAGGGATTATGTCCCGCTACTCTGTCTTTCACCGCCAACACTGTCATCGGTGATTCGAGATATTTCATCACTAGGGTATCGTGGCCCACACACAAACCCATAATGATAGTAAAGTCGACCTTTTGCTCGTTCATTAAGAGCGCCTGTCCGATGGGATTGCACATCACTTCGTCGGCACAGTTGGAATGTGTATCAGCCGCTTCAAGACCGACGAGCGATTTCGGCAAAGAACCTGTCTTGCAGAGAGCCGAGTTGACCGAGAAGCCGTGGTGGGTCAGGATTTCTGTCACTGTTTTAGCTTCTCTGCTTAAGCCTGAGCAAAAGACCAGACCAAGGCTCTCGTAGCCACAGAGTCTGCAAAAATCCATGACTTCTTCCATGCGCGTTAAGCGTCCGTAGCCTTGTATTTCCACTTTGCCTGCCGCCCGCGCGATAAGTTGATTCTCCTCTTCCTGAAAGAGTTTTTTCGCCTCTTCGTGGATAGCGGAGCTTTTGCCGGCACAGACTGCCAAGGTCTCCTCTTCGTTATATGATTTGCAGCCCTTTTTTCCGCAATATGAACATTGATACATTAATTTTCCTCCTGCGACAAATAAACTGCCGCTTCGCTTTTTAAATAGATTAGCACGTAGTAGGTCTTTTGAATGCAACATTGCATGAGGAAATATTATTCTTTGCTACGCGGCTCTCTGTTAGAATACTGATTAAGACTTTTAGTGCAGGGAGATATTATGCTTAGTAAGATTTTTGATGAAGTAATTGATCGGCGCGGAACGGCTTCTGCAAAATGGGATACGCTGCCGCAAACGGAGGAGAGCGAGCCGGCATACATTGCTTTGAGTACGGCCGACATGGATTTCGCCGTTCCCGAGGTGATCAGTTCGGCTTTGCAAAAGGTTGTGGATAGACGCATTTATGGCTATACGACGGAAGAGGCGGAACCGCGCTTCCGCGACAGCCTGCGCTGGTGGATGAAGGAGCGCTTTGATTTGACAGTTGAAGCCGAAGAGATCGTGGTTGGCGACGGTAGCATCAGCATGATGAACTGTATCGTTGAAGGCTTTTCGAATGTGGGAGACGGCATCATCCTGCAACGCCCGGTCTACGGCACTTTCACCAAAGCATTCCAGGATCAGCTGCATCGCAAGATAGTCAGTGCTCGCTTGATTCGGGAAGACGCTTTCACTTATTCAATGGATTTTGAGGCGCTGGAAAAGGCTTGCTCCGATCCCTGCAATAAGATATTCGTACTCTGTTCGCCGCACAATCCGGTAGGCCGGATCTGGCGTGAGGATGAACTCCTAAAGATGCTGGAAATCTGTCGTCGTCACCGAGTTTTGATTGTTTCCGACGAGATCCATTGCGATCTCTTGCGCCCGGGGCAAAAGCATATCCCGCTCCTCGCTCTCGCACAGCCTGACGATCTGGTGATCCAGGTGGGTTCGATTAGTAAAAGTTTCAACTGTGCAGGAATCAAAAGTGCCAGCGCCATTATTTTCAATGAGAGATTGCGTGAACAGGTCAAGGCAGTGCTGCCGTCGACTCTGATCTCGCCTTTTGCGCTGGAAGCCCAGATTGCAGCTTACTCGGATGCCGGACGTGAATGGCTTGATGCCTTGAACGCCTACATCGACGAAAACATTAAGCAAGTGAGAGCCTTGTTTGCTGCTGAAATGCCCGAAGTGCAGGTCACAGATCCCGAAGGAACTTATTTATTGTGGTTCGACTTCAATCCCACAGGCTTGTCCGATGCTGAGATTCATCATTTGGTTCACGAAGTTGCCCGTGTCAGATTGACTGACGGCTTGATGCACGATCCGGACGGTGGTGAGGGCTTTCAAAGGATGACGACATCATCGCCCCGCTCAGTTGTCCTTGAGGCCTGCGAGAGAATTATTAAGGCTTTTAAAGAAGCAAGATAAAATTTAAAAAAATACATTTGACATTGCCCTATCTGTATTAGTATAGTTAGTACAGAAACGATTGTTTCTGTACTTTTTTCTAGGAAGGGGCGAATCTGTGTTTACCTTAGACTCGCGCAGTAAACAAGCTTTATATCAGCAAATTATGGATCAGATTGTTCTTCTCGTTTCCACCGGAGTGCTCGACATTGGCGATCAATTGCCTTCGATTCGTGAATTAGCTTCATCCTTAGGGATTAATCCGAATACTGTCGCCCGCGCTTATACAGAATTGGAGCAGAAGGGAATCATTGACACTGTCCCGAAGGTAGGCGCCTTTGTCGCCGACATTTCACTGACGAAAGAGATCAAAGAGGAGGCTAAAATCACCTTAGCCGACTTATTCACACAATACCTCATGTTAGGTTTAACTGAGGATGAAATTCGTTCACTGGTAGAGGAGGCCTTAGCAAATGTTGAGAATAAAGAGCTTGAGTAAAAGTTTCGCCGACACTCCGGTTTTGTCAGCTCTCGACTGGGAAATCCCGGATGGCAAAGTATTCGGACTGATCGGCAGCAACGGAGCCGGAAAATCCACTCTGATGCGTTGTATCAGTCAGGTTTACGATTATGACGGCGAAATCACTATCGACGGAGCTCCGCTTTCAGAGCAGAAGGAAAAGCTCTTTTTCGTCTCGGATGAGCCCTTCTATTTCAACCGCTTTAATACGAATGAAATGAAGGATTACTATAAACTTTTTTATCCGAATTTTGATGAAGATTACTATAAGAAATTGCTGGAGCTGTTTCATTTTGATGAGAAGAAGCCGCTCCACCTACTGTCTCGCGGTCTGAAACGTCAAAGCATTGTCATTCTGGCCTTGAGCTGTCAGCCAAAAGTCCTTTTGATGGATGAATCGTTTGACGGCTTGGATCCCATGGTGCGACTGACCCTTAAGCGTGAGCTGATTCGGCTGGTTGCTGCCGGTGAAATCAGCGTCATTATTTCTTCGCACAACATTCGTGAATTGGAAGACATCTGTGACGAAATGGCTCTATTGGAAAACAAGAAGATCGTCTTTACTCAATCGCTGGATGAGCTGCGCGAGAATTACCATAAGGTGCAGTTAGGCTACAGCGAGGCACCGGCTAAAGAGCTGTTCGAGAACATGCCGCTTCTGAGCTATGAGATTAATAACAAAGTTGTAACGGTCTTATATCACGGAGAAGATGCACGGGAACAGATTGAGGCGACGGAGCCTATACTGTTCAACCCTCTACCACTATCAATGGAAGAAATCTTCGTAGTTGAAATGGAGGTAAACCAAAATGAAAACTAGAGGATATTTACGACACCTTCTTAAGCAGCATCGCGCTGTAGTTGTACTATATTTTGTAATCAGCATGATTGCTTACCCGGTTTCTTTGCTCTTTCAATCAATTTCTAATGAGCCCTTGCGAAGTCTGGAGTATGCTCCGGTATCGCTGGCCATTGTGATGGTGGCTTTAGGGGCAGTGAGTCCGTTCATCATCTATAGCTTTATCTATGATAAGAATAAGATGGACACTTATTTTTCGCTTCCTATTCGGCGAGAAAAATTGTTCTTAGTCCATTTCCTTTTCAGCTGGTTGATCCAAATCATACCGATGCTGATCAGTAATTTCTTGGCCTTTTTGATCGTGAACTTTATAACCCCCAACTACTTGTTATTGGAATTCGGACCTTATGCGTTCACGCAATTTCTGGCTTGGTCCGGAATAATGATCGTAGGTTCTGTAATACTGCAGATACCGTCTTTGTTGGCGATACTCTGCACCACTAACTTGTTCAACGGTTTTGTTTATGCGCTGGTTCTGCACTTTGTGCCCAGTACCATTCTGGCTGTCTGGAATAGCTCAACCTCGGGCTTTTTCGGCTATACTCCGGCCAGGGAGTTTGGAAACTATGGCTTAACCAAGCTGGAATTTCACAGTGTTTATGTTCTGAGCACTGCGCATGAAGCCAATGGAGAATATTTGCCATCTCTTCTGGTCTGGTTTGTTATTGCGCTGGCGTTACTGGCTCTTGGTACCTGGCTGTTTAAGGCGCGTCAAGTGGAGCGCACGAATACCACCTATATGGTCAAAGGTTTTTATCCAACAGTAATTGCCATTTATGGAATACTGCTCTTGTTGATTCTTTTGAATAACAATTTCGACTACATTTTTGTGTATGCGTCGGAACCGTTTTATTTGAATATAACCTTCATTTCCATTTTCCTGGTGGCTTTTGTGGTGCTCTTTATTGTGGAGATCATTCGCTTCCACGGTCTGCCGAAAATAGGACGAACCATTGTGTTTTATTTGCTCTTATTTGCAGTGGCCTTGGGTCTGAGTTTTTTCTTGAATGTGACTGTTGATGCATATCTGACGAGAAAGATGCCCGCACGTGAAAAGGTAGATAAGATTGAGTTGACTTCAGCCTATTATCAAGATTCAGAGTATGTTGATTCTCCGAGCATTTTCGTTTATCCCTTTGGTCTCGTGACTAACTATTCACAAGAGACCGTTGAAGATGCTGCTGCTATCGATGAAATCATGGCTATTCATAAAGAAATGGCCGATGCGTGGCTGAAGATGGATCATTCGGATCTGCATGAGGATCGCGCTACCTTTAATCAGCCTCATCTGCGGCTGGTCTATCTGGATAGCGAAGGCGACGAGCTGATGGTGCGCACACTTTATGTCTACAGCCTTAAACATCGGAGCGCTATAGAAGATATTTCCGGAATTGACTTGATCTCACCTCATGTTGATAAAGAGGTGTCGTGGTAGTCTACTCTCGAGTTTCGATTAGAGTTTTTAACCCCGGAATCCGCCGTCAACACCGAGCACCTGACCGGTAATAAAGGAGGCCTTGTCGGAGACCAGAAATGAAACTGCTTCAGCCACTTCATGTGCTTCTCCCACGCGACACATCGGTGTCTCGTCGCAGAGAGCGGCTATTTCTTCTTCGCTATAGTCTTTCAGCATATCGGTATTGATCACTCCCGGTGCAACTGCGTTGACACGGATTCCGGCAGGTGCTACTTCACAAGCGAGCGAGCGGGTAAGTCCGATTAAGCCGGACTTGCTTGCCGCATAGGCAGTCTCGCAGGAGGCTTCCGAGCAGCCGTCGTATGTGCCCCAGACAGAGGCGACATTGAGGATATTGCCATATCCGCGCTTGATCATTAGGGGAAGCACCGCCCTGCACAGGCGATAGGCTGAGGTCAGATTCACTGAGAGTATACGCTCCCAGACTTCCTCTTCTGTCGTAGTCAATAAGCCCCATTGGGCAATCCCGGCGTTATTAACTAAAACATCAAGCTTGTTGTCGCTGAGGAGTATGACCTCGGCCATCATCTTCCTAACGTCCGCCTGCGAGGTGATGTCCGCCGGGAAGAGATCCGCCGTACCACCGGCTGCGACGATTTCCTCTTGCAGAGCATGGGCTTCATCATGCGAGCGGAAATAATTGATGAAGACATGGTAGCCCTCACTCGCCAGCTTTCTCGAAACAGCAGCACCGATTCCTTTCGCGCCGCCGGTAATTAGTACAGTCTTTTTCATTTCGCTTTTCGTATCCATATCTTAATCATATTTCGTGTCTGGCACGATATGTGAATTCTTTGACATCTTTCAATCTGCAAGAGCGGTCAAAATGTCTACCGGGCTAAAATTTTCTTTAGCATGTCGTTGAATAATGTCTTGTCGGCGCCCAAGGCAAAGAAACAGTTCAAGTCATCTGCTAGCAGGCGATGATCTACGATAGTCTGGCCGAATGCTTTGCCCGGCATGGTTTCAACATCCATATGCACTCTGGGACAATCGGTCAAAACATCCGGATTGATAAGTGCGCAGACAGCGAGGGCATCGTGAACGGGAGCCTCATCGACAAAAGTATCCGTTTCAGTATAGACCTGCATTCTCTGCTCAATCAAATCAGCGGCAAATACGGTGGGGAAGGTATTGATCTCCCGCAGCTCTCTGCAGGTTTCCGCAGTAACAGGAGCCATATGTGTTGCATCTAAAGGCACCATCGTAAGTCTAACTCCGCTATTCAAAATCCAGGCCAAGGCATGTGGATCGTGATAAATATTAGCCTCCGCAGATGAAGTAATGTTGGAGAAGGCGTCGCCTCCGCCCATTATGATGACTTCTGAAATATTTTTCACTATCGAAGCATCCAGCATCAAAGCCAGAGCCAAGTTGCTAACCGGGCCGGTCAAGATAATCGTTACAGGTTCCTTAGCGTTAAGCAGGTGTTCCACGTAAAAAACCGCTGCCGGCACACTTTCATGCTCGATCGTCGCTGGCTCCAGTTTCAAATAGTCATCATGCATTTGAATCGTTTCGCCGTCGCGCTCGATATCAATCTTATTATTGGAGGGCTCGGGAAGGTCCAGCAGGTGCATAAACACGGGACATCCACAACCTTTATAAACCGGGACATCTACATTCATTTTTTGGATAAGACGCAGAGCGTTCTCCGTTGTGTGTTCGATTGACTTGTTGCCTGCGACCGTGCACACGGCTTGGAGGTCAATATGATCCGATTTGATTGCCAGCATCATCGCGACTGCATCATCCGATCCGGGGTCCACATCTAAAATTACGGGTATAGCCATTAAAATCTACCTCTTTCATTGAGTCGGAAAATTTTATTTACTTGTTAAGCTTCTCAATCTTTTGTGATTTAAGCAAATTCTATTATAAGTTAGAATTAGAGAAATAGAGTGTTTTTGTTCGGGGGTAAGTATGAGAAGAAAAGACCGCGAAATGTCTCGCGAATATGGCCTATCTGTTATCGATCGTTCCGCTTTCGGAACATTGACTGTAAATGATCCTCACAATCCTGATCTGCCCTACGCCATCCCCCTGTCAATTGTGCGCAGAGAAGACGAACTGTTTTTCCACTCTGCCAGGGGCGGGAATAAATTCGAAATCCTGCAAAAAGGCCCAAAGGCTCGTATCGTCTTTGTTGATCACGTCGAAGTTCCGGATTTATTTAGTGATGAAGAGCTGCAGGCATTAGCTGAGCAGGGGCAATTTAAGGATTTCGTCAGCAAAGTATTCACAACGGAGTTTTCCTCAGCCATCGTGACTGGCCGAGTTGAAGAAATTGATCACGAAGAAAATCCTGAAAAATTCAACTTTGCCATGCGCGCCATCTGCGAGAAGTATACGCCGGACAAAATGGACTTTTTTGAAGCGGCATTAGACTTCAGTCGGAAACGGCTGACCGTTTTTTCCCTAAAAATCGACTCTATTACCGCTAAGCGCAAGCGTTTCGATGCTTCCGGCACGGAAATGAAATGGCAGCGCAGCGAATAGGCGCAACGCAAACAGGTTGATAAGATACCGCTTTAGATCCAATGCTGTAGAATAATGATATTCTCAAAAGCTATCTTTTAGAAAGAGTGAAATATATGACAGTTAATGAAAAAATCTCCGCCTTACGCAAGTTGATGCAAGCAAACGATCTTTACGCCTACTATATCGGCACGAGCGATCCGCATAATTCGGAATATATCGCGGACCATTTCCGTACGCGCGCTTATATGTCCGGCTTTGAAGGCTCTGCCGGCACGTTGGTCGTGACAATGAAAGAGGCGTTGCTGTGGGCCGACGGACGTTATCACATCCAGGCCGCTAAAGATCTCGAGGGCAGCGAAATCAATCTCATGAAGCAGGGTGCCCCCGGGGTACCTAAAGTCTTGGATTGGCTGCTTGATAATATGCCGCGGGCGTCGAAATTGGCTATCGCCGGCGAGCTTCACTCTGACAGCGAATTAGGTCGCATGGCTCTCCAACTGAGCAAGAAAGACATTTCCTTGATTACTAAGCTTGACTTGATTGATGAGATCTGGGAAGACCGCCCAGCCTTACCGCAGGGTAAGGTGCGCTTGCATCCTCTGAAATATGCTGGGCAATCCACGGCGGACAAGCTACGTGAAATTCGCAGCTTGATGTCGGGAGATCAGGCAGATGCCGCTTTTTTTGTCGGTCTGGATGACATCATGTGGCTGATGAATATTCGGGGCGAGGATGTTCCCGGCAATCCGGTGACCTTATCCTTTGCCTTGATTGAAAAAGAAAAAGCTACGCTTTTCATTAACTTGGATAATCTGGAGGATGGTCTCGCCTCTGCGCTGGCCGAGGAAGGCGTTTCCTTGGCTCCATACGAGTGTGTTTATAGCACTTTGAGCGATCTGAAGGCTGAGCGAATCGTGCTGGATCGTACTCGGGTCAGCCGTAGCTTGGTGGACTCATTGCCGAAGCAGAGCAAAATTATTACCAAAAGCGATTATCCGCATCTGCTGAAAGCGAAGCTCAACGAGCAGCAGCAGGAGGCGCAGCTGGAAGCGGGCATTCGCGACAGCGTCTACGTGACATCATATTTGCACTTTGTGAAGCATAAGGCTGTTGGGCTGGGGCACAACGAATATTCCGTTACAGCTGAGCTGGAACGCTTGCGCAGGCAAGATCCTCTTTATGTCGGGGAGAGCTTTGCCTCCATTTCTGCCTATGGTGCCAATGCAGCCATGATGCACTATCAGGCGAGCGCAGAAGATCACGCGCAGCTGGAGGCGCGCGGACTTTATCTGATCGACTGCGGCGCGCAAATGTGGGATGGAACTACCGACATCACTCGGACAATTGCCTTAGGGGAATTGACTCAGGCCGAAAAAGAGGCTTACACGTTGACTTTGCGTTCACATATCGCTCTCGCATCGCTGCCTTTCTTGAAAGGGACTAGCGGAGTTGCTTTAGATGCGGTTGCACGCAGCGTTGTCTGGCGGGAAAACTTTGATTACAAGTGTGGCACCGGTCATGGCGTCGGCTTTGTCGGCGGCGTGCACGAAGGTCCTCAGCGCCTGACGGGTAGCGTCGAACACGGCAGTCAAAGCTTCGAACCAGGCATGGTTATTACGATTGAGCCCGGTGTCTACCTTGAAGGTGAGCTGGGTGTGCGCTTAGAAAACGACTATATCGTAGTCCCTGCTGAGATGGAAATGAATACTCAGGCGGATGTTTTTTATAGCTTTAAGCCCTTTACTTTCGTACCCTTCGACCGCGACGCTATCTTGGTGGATAAGATGAGCACTGCTGAATTGACGTGGCTGAATGACTATCATGCGCAGGTGCGAGAGATCCTCTTGCCGCGACTCGATGACGAGCTTGTTAAGGAGTATGTGCTAGAGGCAACCGAAGCCCTTTCCAATTGAGGTATAAATATGCCGGGAATGCAGGAATATAACTTACACCATGCAACGCTGGAACGCAGCTTTGACGGCCATTTTGCTGCTGTCAAAGATGTATCTTTTGAGGCACAAAACGAAACGCGAGCCTGGGACATGTGTGCCGGCTTACGCGTAGCGGCTGCGACGCCGTCAATTGTGCCCGGTGACGTGGAAAGCAATACTGCTGATATCTGCAGTTTGCTGGCCGAGGCGGAGGAACAGCAAGTCGATGTGATCGTCTTCCCGGAATTAGTCCTTTGTGGGGCAAGCTGTGGCGACCTTCTGTTTCAACGCGCGCTCAAAGATGCCGTGCTGAAAGGCCTGGGCAGGATTTTGCTAGAGAGCGAAGACGTGGAGATGCTGATCTGCCTGTCTTTACCTCTGCCGTTTGATGGTCATTTACTCAAGGTCACTGCCTATCTTTTCCAGGGAAAAATCGTGGGAATGTACCCGGCGGAAAACCTTAGCAGCGCTGAGAGGCGCTGGTTTACTCCTGCGTCTGATATTCGAAATCTTTTTGATCAGTCTTATGAACTCTTGATTGATGATCCCGCTTTTCATAAAGATATTCCGGCACAGGAGAGGGAATCTGCATGGTGGCAGATGATCAACAAAAAGGGCAGTAGATGTCCTCTGGTGACGCGGGATCTTAATGGAATTTTAAATGAGATGGCCGAGCCGGTGACAAGTGAGAATGAAGAAAATATCAGTTTTTCTTGTGATTTGTCCCCTCTAGATTTCATTCCCGAACACATCCTGCGCTATTCCTTTAATTTTCAAAAGTCTAGCGATGTGGTGTCGGGTTTATCCGTATTCGCTGAGATTCCGGCAGCTTTCGAGCTTTTTGCTGCGGGAGATATGCGTTATCTATCGCATGCCGGACACAGCTTGCCTAGCAGAGGAAATGCCAACGAGCCGCTGTACGAGCTGGGGCAAGCGACTGTCCCGCTTCTTGCAATCAGCGACGCTAGGCCGGAATACCCCTTGCATTATCGGCAGCTGCGTTCCGATTTGCTAGAGCGTTCCGCCAGAGAAGAAGCCGTGATCGTCTATGCTGCTGCGGGGGCCAGAGAATCCAACTCGCAGCACGTCTACGCCGGGCATCGCTTAATCTGTGCCAACGGCAGTTTGCTGGCAGAAGGCGAGGCTTTTGAGACGGGTCTGACGGTGGCTGAACTTGATTTAGAAAAAATCTTCGCTCTTAACGCGATTGACGAGCCACCGGCGACTCTAGCTCAGCCTGGGGATATTCTTGAGGCAAGAGAGTTTCCTTTTTTGCCACCCGAACGCAAGCTCTGGCAGGATTTTTGCTATCAGGTTTTGGATTTGCAAGCACGAGGTCTGGCTGCTCGCTTACGCCACTTGGATTCAAGAGCAGTTTTGGGTCTATCCGGAGGGCTGGATTCGACTCTGGCTCTATTGGTTTGTCTTCGGGCCTGTCGCCTGCTCGAACGTCCGGCAAGTGATATTTTGTCCGTTTCCATGCCGGGTCCCGGATCTTCAGCCCGCTCTGTGGCTATCTCTGAAGCTTTAGCCGAATCTAGCGCTTGTGATCTGCTGACAATCGATATCGGCGAAGCCGTTGAGCTGCATCTGCGCGATATTGGGCATGACGGTTCTCTTGATAATACGTATGAGAATGCGCAAGCTCGTGAGCGCACGCAGATTTTGATGGATTTGGCAAATATGAAAAGGGGCATTGTTGTCGGTACAGGCGATTTGTCCGAGCTGGCCTTGGGTTTTTGTACTTATAACGGCGATCAGATGTCCATGTATAGTGTGAATCATTCCGTACCTAAGACCTTAGCGCGGATCATGCTGGACATTTTCGCAGAGGATTTGTTGACTACCAGACCGCACTCTGCCTACTTATCTGATTTCTTCTATTTGAATGAGAGTAAGCAGAAGCCGATGGCGAACCTCTTAAGAGAGATTATTTCTCGCCCGGTGTCGCCTGAGTTGCTGCCGCCGGAGGAGGGCGGTGAGATCTCTCAAAAAACCGAGCAAATTATCGGTCCCTATGAACACAATGATTTTTTCCTCTTTTATCTGATCTATGACGGCAGGCCTCCTAAAGAAGTGTACGAAATGGCCTGTGAGGTTTTTACTAATTCTGATCCTGATGAGTTGAAAAACGACTTGATCAGATTTATTAAACGTTTTGTTCGCAGCCAATTTAAGCGGCAACCCATGCCCGAGGGTGCTCAGGTATTGCCCTATTCGCTCTCGCCGCATTCTGCTTACCAGATGCCGGGAGATCTGTCGGAGAACAGTATTTTAGAGGCGCTGAAGGACCTGTAATCACAAGCTTACCGCTGTTTTTAACTATATAGATTTGTTGATAGTCTTAAGTTTGTTATTGTAAATATGACAGTACGGGCAGGAAATACATATATAATTCATCAGTCCGACTGAGTTATAGCTAGACTATTTCTGATAGCATGTAGAATACACGACATTTTTTCTTATGGAGACGAAAAGGAGGAAATGCCTCTCTTGAGGTTGAATGAATAATGGCCCCAGCTTTTAGTGCAGAAGACGTATGGCGTACTTGTTATAATCGAGTTTTGAAAGATGAGATCCAGCCCTTGACCTACAACACATGGTTTGCCAAGGCGGTACCTTTTTATGTGGAGGATCAGATTTTTGGACTAGCTGTCCCTAATGATGTGGTGAGGGAATTTATAATCCCGCATAAAAAGACGATTGAGTCGGCTTTGAAACAAGTCACACATATCCTCTACAAGCTGCAGGTTGTGGTCCGCCCCGACGGCACGCTCCCGGAAACGACTTTAGATCGGGATTACGAGACCTCCAATAATGTAGTCTCCCAACGTGGTCAGCTCAATCCTGAGTACACTTTTGATAGCTTTATTGTAGGCAGCAATAACGAGTTTGCTCACGCTACCTGTATTTCTGTCGCATCAATGAAGAATCCGCGCAACAATAATCCTCTCTTTATTTACGGTGGTTCCGGCCTGGGTAAAACGCACCTTTTGCATGCCATTGGCAATCGTGTCAATATTGATTTTCCGGGAAAACGAGTGGTTTATGTTCAGTCCGAACAATTTGTTAACGAACTCATCGCCTGCATCCAGAATAACGACTACACTGCGTTCCGCGAACATTATCGACTGGCTGACATGCTGCTGATTGACGATATTCAGTTTATCGAAGGTAAGGAACGTATGCAGGTCGAGTTTTTCCATACTTTCAACATGCTCTATGAATCCGGCAAGAACGTCGTCCTAACTTGCGATAAGCCGCCTCAAAACCTAACTTCCTTGGAGGAGCGGCTACGCACCAGACTGATGAGCGGTCTTACTGCCGATATCGGCCCTCCTGACTACGAAACGCGTTTGGCTATTCTCGGTAAGCTGCAGGAGTCCTATCAGACTGATGTTTCTGAAGAGATTGTTGAATACATAGCCAGCAACATCACGAATAACGTGCGAGAGCTTGAAGGTGCCTTCAAGACGATCCGAGCACTATATACTTTGGGTACCGACGTCACCTTGGATCGAGCCAAGCACGTGCTGCGCAATCTGATCCAACCCGGAGCGATGCGCCCGCTGACCTGCGAATTTATCATGGAAGTTGTCAGTAATTATTATGGTGTGACGGTTGATGACCTCAAATCACGAAAGCGTAGCCAGAATATTGTAACTCCCCGAAGAGTCGCGATGTTTTTGAGTCGTAAGAAATTGGGCCTTACTTACGAGGAAATCGGCACTGCCTTTGGAGGCAAGAATCATGCCACAGTTATGCATGCTTGTGATAAAATGAATGAAGATTTGGAGACTGATTTTGACCTGCAAGAGGCTCTGGAAAAAATAGAGGCAAGGCTGCAGTAATTAACATTTTTATTGACAATTGTTAATAAGTTCTCGTGAAAACACTGTTGATAGACTGTTAATAAATATTTATTGTGAATAGCAGCGTTTTGTTCATATTTTTTCACATTATTTTCACAAAGTCTTCACATCGGCTAACGGCGACTAGATAATGCTTGCACTAGGTTTTGCACATTATTGACATACTATAATAAGAGGATGAAGAAATAGCTATATATATGCGGTAGCAAGAAAAGTTCCCGCTCCGGATGTCTAGATAGCACAAAAAGCACACAGAGGCTTAGGAGGAAAAAATGAGACTGAACTGTTCACGCAAGAAACTTATGGATTCAATCAATATTGTTTCCAAAGCCGTAGCCAGCCGTACACCCATGCCGATTCTGGACGGAATTCTTATGACTACAAATAATGGTCTTACGCTTACCGGTTATGATATGGAAACCGGAATAGAATCCCGCATGGAAGCTGATATACTTGCATCCGGCAGTGTTGTTGTTCCTGCCCGAGTCTTCACTGAAATCGTGCGGCGCTTGCCGGAAGATGATGTTTACATCGACACAGATGATAAACATATGGTGAAAGTCGAGAGCGGTGCCAGCTCATTTAGTATTCGCGGTTTGTCTCCGGACGATTATCCCGCCTTACCTATTGTTGAACACGAACGCAGTTTAGTTCTAGAGCAAAAGATGTTAAAAAATATGATCCAGCAGACAAAATTTGCCGCTTCAACTGATGACAGTCGTCCTATCCTCAAAGGTATCAATGTAATTTTTGAAAATGGCGAGTTAACTCTCGTAACTATTGATGGCTTTAGGCTGGCCGTTCGTAAGGAGAAGATCAAGGACGCGCAGCAGGAAGCTATGCAGTTCATTGTTCCTGCTAGGGCAATGGAAGATGTGGCTCAAGTTCTGAGTGAGAGCGAAGATCATGTTACAATCGGCCCCTCACACAATTATGTCTTGTTTGACACAGGTAATGTGAAGATTGTGTCGCGCTTGATTCAGGGAGAATTCCTCAACTATAAGAGCATTCTGCCTAGCGGCAATAAAACCAGCTTGGTCTCAGATCCGCAGGTACTTTTGTCCGCGATCGAACGTGCCTCAATTGTCATTGATCGTGATGAAAAGCGCTTCCCTGTTACTTTGGAGACGCCTGACGAGGATACTTTAGTCATCAGCTCTAAAACTGATATCGGTATGTCAAGAGAAGAACTCAATGTCGCCTTAACCGGTGATTTAGTTGATATAGATTTTAACCCCAAATTGTTTATGGACGCTTTGAGAGAAATCGATGATGAGCAAATCACTCTGTCTTTCCAAGGCAGCGTCGGTCCGTGCTCAATTCAACCTCTTGAGGGAGATAGCTTCTTTTACCTGGTTCTGCCCCTGCGCCGCTAATACGTTATGCGTTTGACTTCTCTGAGGCTGACGAATTTTCGCAACTACAGAAAGCTGGAGCTGTCCTTTAATGACGGCATTCATGTTTTCTACGGAGATAATGCGCAAGGCAAGACCAATCTTCTTGAAGCCATCTTTCTTTGTACCTGCGCCCGCTCCCACCGCACCGGGCGTGACGAAGAGCTGATTTTACATGACGAAAATTTCTATAAGAGCGAAGTGGAGTTTTTGACAGACAGAGGTTTGGAGGAAAAGCTCTCCTTCGGCTATATTTTGCCGGACGCGCTGAATACTTCTAGATCACAGCGCAAGATGTCCTACAATGACATTGAGGTTAAAAATGTTTCTGAGATGATCGGACTCTTTCACGCGGTTATCTTTGCTCCTGAAGATCTGCAAATAGTTAAGGGTGGCCCGGGTGGTCGCCGCCGTTTCCTCGACCTTCTCATCTCTCAGATCAGCCGACCTTATTTTCGAGCTTTGCAAAGATATACTAATTTGCTGACGCAACGGAACAGCCTGCTGAAAATTATTAGAGAAAGGAAAACTAGCAAACCCTCTCTCTTTAAAGCAGCCGCAAGAGAGTCTGAGGGCCAGGATTTGAGTTCTGAGGCAAAGGATATTAATGCGGAGTCTGACGCTGTGCAATTGCCTCCTATGACGATGCAGGATGAACTTGCCGTTTGGGATCAGGCACTGGCCAAAGAAGCGGCTTATATCTTGAAAAAGCGCCTCGATTATGTGGATAAAATTTCAGAATATGCCGCGATGTCGCTGGCGTATCTGACCGACTCCAATGAACTGCTTGAACTTAAGTATAAAGGGATCGGCGGCATCTCTCATCAAACATCAGAGGACGAGATATACGATACCTTTTATTCGCGCTTACAGAGATCCGCAGAGGACGATGTTTTTCGCGGTAGTACCAGTATCGGTCCGCATCGCGACGACCTGGATATTAGTTTAAACGGCTTTCCTGCCAGAACTTATGCCTCTCAGGGACAGCAGCGCTCCCTAGTACTGTCTTTAAAGATTTCTGAATTGCTGCTTTTGAAAGAATTAACCGGTGAGAGACCGGTTCTGCTCTTGGATGATGTCATGTCAGAGCTTGACAGCAAGCGAAGAGAACATTTGCTGGAAATTGTAAAGGGGCATCAAGTTTTTATGACCGGTACCGATAAGGAACATATGTTTGAAAACAAACTTTCCGACGGCTCAGAAGCAACACAAAATCTGAATTTCTATTACGTAAAAGCCGGTACTGTAACGCCTGAGTAGAACTAGCTTAAAGCCGCATAAAATCTAGCTTTGTGGTATAATTGATCTGTAGATTATTAAGAATATTTTAGTGTAGAAAAACAGGAAATAGCTAGAAAATATGTATATTCATTTGGGGGCAGATGTTTCAATACCTTTCCATACGATTGTGGGAATTTTTGATTTAGATTCTATTCCTGAATCAGCAGCTGATACCCTTGCTTTTATGGTGAAGGCTGAAAAAGAAGCGAAGCTGGACCTATTACATCCGGACGTCCCCCGCTCTCTTATTATTAGTTTAGATCGATCATATTTATCAGCTGTCTCAGCGCAAACCTTGCGTGCGCGCTGTTCTGATTATAAGCATTTGAATTATGAGGATTGAAATGGAAGACAAAAATAAGAAATATATTGATGAAGCCCAAAATAATGAGAATTTCCAGGAGCTTTTGCAACGAGCTAAAGAAGATGCAGAAGGATCATCTGACGATCTTGTAAACTTGGCCGACAATCCCCATGCGCTGGTAGACGATTACGTTGAAAATCTCGACGACTCTGTCCGGATGTCGGATTTTGATACCAGCAATACGTCCTCTTACGAGGACGAGGATATCCAGGTACTTGAAGGCCTTGAAGCTGTTCGCAAGAGACCGGGTATGTACATTGGTGATACAACTCCGCGCGGATTACATCACCTCATCTACGAAATCGTAGCTAACTCTGTGGACGAAGCATTAGCGGGCCGCTGCGATCAGATTACGGTGACTGTCTTTCCGGATCAGTCTGTAAGGGTTGAAGATAATGGAGTGGGCATACCGGTCGGCATTCATCCTCAGATGGGCATTCCTACTATCGAAGTCGTGCACACACAGTTGCATGCTGGTGGTAAGTTTGGTGGAGGAGCCTATAGCATCTCTGGCGGTCTGCACGGTGTCGGTGCCTCAGTTGTAAACGCCTTATCGGAGTGGATGGATGTTGTAGTTAACCGTGGTGGTAATTCGTATAAAATCCGCTTTGAACGTGGTGAGACCGTCTCTCCCTTAGCAGTAATCGGTCAAACTGCCAAAACCGGAACGATTACGACTTTTAAGCCTGATCCTGAGATATTTCCGATTCATGAGATCGATTTTAGCCACTTATTAACTCGTTATCGCGAAATGGCCTTCCTCAACTCTGAGGTAGCTATTACTCTGGTCGATAAGAGGGTTGAACCGCAGCAGGTCAAGAAGTTGCACTATGAAGGTGGAATTGTTTCATTTGTCGAGTATCTGAACCGCAACAAAAATGTGCTTCATAAAGTACCGATTTATTTTTCTGGAGAACAGGATGACGTCTTCGTTGAAGTGGCAATCCAGTATAACGACACTTATGTCGAAAACGTTTATACCTATGCCAACAACATTGCAACCATTGAAGGCGGCAGTCATCTGACCGGTTTCCGTTCTGCTGTAACGAAAACTGTTAATGATTACGCTCGAAAATACAATTTCCTGAAGGAAAAAGACAAAAACTTGCAGGGTGAGGACATTCGTGAAGGAATGTGCGCCATATTAAGCGTTAAAATGGCGGATCCGCAGTTTGAAGGCCAGACAAAGACCCGACTCGGTAACTCAGAAGTTCGTACTGTGGCCGAGGCTGTAGTTGGTGAAGAGCTGGCTACTTTCTTAGAGGAAAACCCGGCTGTAGCTAAAACCATCTTGAATAAGTGTATCTCTGCGTCACAGGCCAGAGAGGCAGCTCGAAAAGCCAGGGATATGACGCGACGTAAGAGTGCCTTGGAAACTAATGCACTGCCCGGTAAGTTATCAGACTGTCAGGAAAAAGATCCAACTTTCTGTGAAATCTTTATCGTTGAGGGAGATTCAGCGGGTGGCACTGCCAAAGGCGGACGCGAACGTAAATACCAAGCGATTCTGCCACTATGGGGCAAGATGTTGAACGTAGAAAAGGCGCGCATTGATCGTGTGCTAGAGAACGAGAAGTTAATGCCGATAGTTCTGGCTTTAGGAGCAGGTATCGGTAGTGAATTAGACTTAGAGAAATTACGTTACCATAAAGTGATTATCATGGCCGACGCTGACGTTGACGGATCACATATTCGGACGTTGCTTCTGACCTTCTTCTTCCGCTATATGCGGCCGTTAATTGAGAATGGTCATGTTTATATCGCCTGCCCGCCACTGTATCGCATCTATCAAGGCGATCAGGATTTTTACGCTTATGAAGAATCCGATGTTGAGCGGATCAAGACTGAGAACAATTGGGAAAACCCGAAAATTCAGCGCTTTAAGGGTCTTGGTGAAATGAATGCAGACCAGCTCTGGGATACCACTATGAATCCCGAGACGCGTCTTTTGAAGCGTGTTGATTTGCATGATGCACTTCAGGCTGATGAAACATTTACCTTGCTGATGGGCGACCGCGTTGAGCCTCGACGTGACTTCATTCGCCAGAACGCTCGTATGGCATCAGTGAATAATTAATTTAATATAATTTAATATATGGCTACCTGCGAACTTCGTGGGTAGCCTTTTTTGTGTCTAGAAGCGCAATGTTTCACGTGAAACATTCTATGAGAGAGGTTCGAAGTTTCACGTGAAACATTTCAAGCAATAAAATTCAGATAAACCATTCTCTATCGAAAAGAACTTAAAAGTTTCACGTGAAACATTTTTACAGCATTTCTTTTAGTTTTGAAGCTATTTGTCCCCCATTGACAGAATTTTGTAAGCTTGCAGACTAAATAATGCGCTTAAATAGAATTATGACG
Source organism: uncultured Mageeibacillus sp. (assembly GCA_964346175.1). GTDB lineage: Bacteria > Bacillota > Clostridia > Saccharofermentanales > DTU023 > DTU032. Next base: position 90,986 of record CAYFTG010000001.1, on the reverse strand, counting down.
TGTTAGAATAAATAAGATCTGAATATAGGATTTGTCACTTAGATGGAGAGATTTGTTAATGAGCATAGTTATTGCTGTCGCTAATCAAAAAGGAGGCGTGGGCAAGACCACCAGTTGCATTAATCTTGCTGCCGCTCTAGCCAAAAAGAGGCGCTCCGTACTATTAGTCGATGTTGACCCACAGAGCAACACAACTTCAGGTGTTGGAGTAAAAAGGAGTTCCATAGAATTATCCACTTACGACCTATTGATGGACGATTCCATTGATGCACAAGATGCCGTTCGTAATGTCAGGCCGAAGTTTGATCTAATTCCAGCAACAATTGATCTTGCCGGAGCCGAAATTGAGCTAGTGCCCCTTTTGCAACGTGAACATAAGCTGCGACAGTCGCTCGCTGCAGTTCACGACAAATATGATTACATTCTTCTGGATTGTCCACCCTCGCTGGGTCTTCTGACATTAAACGGACTACTTGCAGCAGAAGCTGTTTTGGTACCTGTGCAGGCTGAGTATTATGCCTTAGAAGGATTAATGCAACTTTTCTCCACCTTGGATATTGTCCGTAAGACCCATAATCCTAAGTTAAGACTGGCGGGTGTGTTTGTAACGATGTTCGACGTTAGAACCCAATTATCTCAGCAAGTAAGAGATGAAGTAGCCTGGTATTTTGAAGATAATTTTCTTCAAACAGTTGTACCACGAAATGTTCGCCTCAGCGAGGCGCCAAGTCACAGCCAGACAATCTTTGAATACGACAAGAGATCTAAGGGAGCTAAAGCCTACGCGAAGCTTGCTAACGAATTAATGTCAAAACTGGAGAGTGAAGCTTGGAAAAATGAGGAAATCGGGCAGTTTGATTAAGATAGTTCCCTTTCACAAGGTAGTCATTAAGAATAAACGAGGTAACGTATGACTGAAGCAGCGAATAAAAAACCACAAAAAACCGAAGAGAAACCTAAACGCAAAGGCAGAGGTTTGGGACGAGGCCTTGACGCCTTATTTGAAGCGGAATCCCCTCAGCTTAATCCTGTTGATGATCTCAAAGAGCAGCAAGTTCTTATGGTTGATATTAATGACCTAGTGCCGAATAGAGCTCAACCGCGTAAAGACTTTGATCCTGATAAGCTGGCAGAATTAGCTGAGTCAATCAAAGACCAGGGAGTGATTCAACCACTGATTGTTGCAGCTGACCAAAGTGGCAAACCTCCATATACTATTGTTGCCGGTGAAAGACGTTGGCGCGCTTCTCGAATTGCCGGATTGTCTGAGGTTCCCTGTCTCATTAGGCAGCTTGATGATTTGGCGATGCAGCAGCAAGCTCTAATTGAAAATATTGTAAGAGAGGATCTAAATCCGATCGAGGAGGCCGTTGCGTATGAGGAGTTGGCCAAAGAATACGGTATTACTCAGGATATCCTCGCCCGAGCCTTGGGTAAGAGCCGATCCGCTATCAGCAATACCATACGCCTGTTACAGCTTCCTGACACAGTACAGGACTATGTAAGAAAGGGAGATTTATCTGCAGGTCATGGACGCACGCTATTACCGCTGTCACCGCAAGAGCAAGAGACAACAGCCCTTTTAATTAAAGAAAAACGACTTTCGGTGAGAGAAACTGAAGAACTCGTTAAGAATATTTTGAACCCACCGCAGAGAAAGAAGACAAAGCAAAGGGTCAATAATGCTTATGATCTACATACAAAGAAGATTGAAGATGAGATGACGCGAGCAATGGGAGCAAAGGTCCGTATTAAGTCTCGTGGACAGGCCGGAACCATTCACATCTCATATTCTTCACCTGATGAACTAGAGCGTTTAATAGAGAAAATAATACAAGAAGGGTAAAACAAACATAAGTTTGTTTTACTGAATTGATCGGATATGAATTTTAGAGAAGAACTTGGAGACGAAGAAATACGTCAAACGAAAAATAATCTTTACGCGAAGCGTAAACACATACAAAATCAGAAGTCTGTGCATGAGATGAGAAAGCCCAAGATTAGGAAGCGCTTGCAGCGTTGGCCTTGGGGCATCATATTTATCTTCTTTAGTGCATTCTTCTTCACTGCCACACTCTGGTATATGTTAAATATCGGAGATGTCAGTTTTGAGCAGCTATTGTTTCATATCAAAGTTCCGATTGAAACTACCGGCTTCAATCCCATACTGAGTTTCGGGCTACAAGCAACGCTCGCAGGTCTTGTAGCTGCCGCCATTTATTATTTTTTGGCAAAATTCGTTCTAATAAAAAACCATGCTAAAGTCCGAACAGTGCTCTTAGTAACGGGAGGTATATTTGTCACCGTCATCGTATTTGGCTTGGGACAGCTTGGCTTATACAAATATATCAAAGGTGTTTTTCGCGAATCTCCTGCCTGGATAGAATATTATACAGAGCCCGATAACGTGAAACTCACTTTCCCCGAAGAAAAGCAGAATGTTATTTATATTAATTTGGAATCTCTGGAAACGACCTATGCAGATAAAGCTAATGGCGGTGCCATGGAACAGAACTTAATTCCGAATCTAACGGAACTGGTCTTGCACGAAGACAGTATTTCTTTTTCCCACAATAAACGTATAGGTGGAGCCAATCAGTTTGCCCCGTTAGGATGGACCGCTGCCAGTTTGGTTGGACAAATGGGGGGAATTCCCCTGAAATTACCCGTTGATGATCCTAATGCCTTCGATACCAGCAACAATGAGTACTTGCCCGGCTCGATTATGATCGGAGATATTCTAAAAGAAGAGGGATATTACTTAGAAATGATGATGGGGTCAAGCGCTCGTTTTGCGGCGAGGGATGACCTCTACTCCATGCATGGTGATTTTGTCATGACAGATTACAGAAAATTGGCTCGTGACGGCTATATTCCCATTGTAAATGGCAAATATGAATTTGAGTTCTGGGGCATAAACGACGAAAAGTTATTTACGATTGCCAAGGAGCGTCTTTTGGAAATTTCCAAGCAGGATGAGCCTTTTTTCTTCTCCATTCTCACAGTGGATACGCACTTCCCGGATGGATATCAATACAAGGATCGGGAAAGACTCCAGCAGAATAATTATGCTAATAGCATAATGTGGTCAGATCGTGATGTGGCAGTGTTTGTAGACTGGTGCCTGGATCAAGATTTTGCAGAGAACACGACCATTATTCTAATCGGCGACCATCTTTCGATGGATAGAAATTTCTTTAACGATATTCCGAAGGATTACGAGAGGCGCATGTATAATGTGATTCTCAATTCGGCACAAGATGTACCGCTTGAAAGGCAGTATCAACGCTTATATACGGTGATGGATTTTTATCCGACAACGTTGGCCGCCATGGGAGTTGAAATTGAGGGTGAGCGTTTAGCTTATGGTACCAATTTGTATTCAGATGAGCTGACCATTTACGAAATCATGGGCGAAGCGGAGTTTTCAGAAATGCTTAATAGTATGTCATCTTTTTATAATGATAAATTTTTGTATAATGTAGTTCCAAGTACTGGATTTTCTAATTCACCAACACAGCCCTGACTTTAAAGGCTATGAAGAATCGCGAGGACTAAGCCATGGCAAAATCAATTAAATACCGTTTTGACGAAGTTATGCTCCGTTATGTCAAAGAGCTGAGTATCAAGACGACAGCTTTCGGGGGCTATGACAGAGACGATGTGTACGAGAAGATCAAAGATCTGATTTCTCAGGCCCGGAAAGTTTGCGAGGATGTCTACGAAGAAGCAGTCAGTGAACTTGGAGCTGAGACTGCTCATAACGGAACGCAGCTGGATCAAGCTCAGATAGATGGCCTCTTAGAAGAGGTTGTTAGTCTTGAAGGCAAAGTCGCCGAAGTTGAGGCCAGAGAAGTGGAGCTTCAAGAGGAAGTTCAATCTCTTCAGCAGAAACTTAGTTCTCTTGATGAGAATCGGGAGAAGCTGGAACGAGCAAACGAGATCTTGCACGAGGCTCGCCTAGAGGCTGATCGGATTATTGGCGAAGGCAGAGAAAAGGGCGAACAGGAAGTACTTCTTGGCCGCGCCAAAAGCAGAAAAGAAACAGAAGAGGCACAAAAGCACTTAGATGACTTGAGGGCTAAAAGTCAGAAGCTGCAAGATTATCTTCGCGGTGGCGAAGAAATTCAGCGGCAAATACAGGCTTATGCCGATTCACTAGCTCTTGATGACCCGGACCACCATGACTAGGCTGTCACAGCTTAGCCTGGATGAGAAAGCGGCCTTACTTAGCGGACGCTTCCAGAAAACGACTCTGCCCGTAGAGCGTCTTGACCTGCCAGCTTTGCGTTTTAGTGACGGACCTCATGGGTTGCGGGCTGAAGATCCACAAGGCGACAGTCTCGGCGGCATCAGCGACAGCCTACCTGCGACTTGCTTTCCACCAGCCGCAACGAGCGCCTGTAGTTGGGATCCTGAACTCTTGTACAGAATGGGAGTCGCGCTGGCAAAAGAGTGTCGGCACTACGGAATCCATGTGCTCTTGGGGCCGGCAGTCAATATCAAACGAAATCCCCTTGCAGGAAGAAATTTTGAATATTTTTCAGAGGACCCACACATTACTGCCGAACTGGGAACTGCTGTCAGCAAAGGCGTTCAAAGTCAGGGCGTGGGCGTGTCGCTCAAACATTTCGCAGCCAATAACAGCGAAAATTATCGTTATACAGGAAATTCCATTGTCGATATCAGAGCTTTGCGAGAGATCTATCTCAAAGGCTTTGAACAGATTGTGAAAAAGGCTCAGCCCACAACTTTAATGTGTGCCTATAATCAGATCAACGGGGTCTTTTGCGCTCAAAACAAGTGGCTGCTAAGTGACGTACTGCGAGAAGAGTGGGGCTTTGAAGGTCTAGTTATGACCGATTGGGGTGCTACTACAGAGCGAGAAAAAGATCTGGCAGCGGGTCTGGATTTGGAGATGCCGGGAATGGTGCCGCACAACGTGAGCCGTGTAGAGGAGGCTATTAAGGCGGGGACTTTGTCCACCGAAGCTCTCGACGCAGCTGTCTCGAATCTCTTGCGGCTTATCGAAAGAGTTTATCGGGAGGAGCGGCAGCCCTGTGATTTTGCAGCTAACGCCGACTTGGCGGCGGAGATTGCCTGCAAAAGCGCCGTACTGATGAAAAATGAAAACGCTGCCCTTCCTCTTAGTAAAGACAAGAGATATCTCGTAATAGGAGACCTTTTCCGCTTTATGCGCTATCAAGGCTCGGGCTCGTCCCTAATCAATCCGGCTTTCTTACGCACCCCGGAAGATCAGTTCAGGCAACAAGGCGTTGACTACGATTACAGCAGGGGTTACCGGGAAAGTGAAGTCGATTTGGAGGCGAAGTACTTGAACGAGGCTTTGGAAAAAGCCAAAGGTGCCGAAAATATCTTGCTCTTTCTCGGACAGACTGATTATGTGGAATCGGAAGGTTTTGATCGCGAAACCATGACCCTGCCGGAAAATCAGCTTGCTCTGATCAAGGAAATGATCAAGCTTGGGAAACGCCCTATTGTGGTACTTTTTGGAGGCAGCCCGGTAGAGTTACCTTTCGCCGATGATTGTGTTGCAATCCTTAACATGATGCTCCCCGGCCAAATGGGAGGAGAAGCAACTTATAAGCTGCTTTTCGGAGAAGAGAATCCCTCAGGTAAGCTGGCCGAAACGTGGCCACTAAGATACACAGATGTCCCCTATGCAGACAGTTTTTCAAAAAGTCCCTTAGAATTTTACCGTGAATCTATCTTCGTAGGTTACCGCTACTACGAAACAGTAAATAAGGAGACCCTTTTCCCTTTCGGGCATGGTTTAAGCTATACAAATTTCTCTTATAGCGATCCGCTTGTCGAAAAACATGATGGAAATTACATAGTCTCTCTCTTGCTAAGTAACACAGGCGCTGTGGACGGGGCTGAGATTGTGCAGCTCTATGTGTCAGCCCCCGAGAGCAATGTTTCCAAACCTATTAGAGAACTACGAGCCTTCAGAAAAGTGAGTTTGAAAGCAGGAGAAAGCAAGAGAATCAGCCTTTCGGTCTCAGAATCAGAGCTGCGTTACTATCATCCACTCTTGAAGCGCTGGGTTCTGGAACCCGGGAGTTACAAATTTCACCTCGCAGCTAGCAGCAATGATCTGCGCTTAGCTGTGGGGGTGGAGATAGCGGGCGAAGATGTTCCTGATCCCTACTCAGTTGAAGTTACAGCCGCGTATAGCAATCCGGCTCGGATCTCAGATGCACAGTTCGAGAGCATCCTCGCTTATGCACTGCCCCAATATGAGGTGGGCAAACGCCCCTACACATACGAAACTGCAATCGGTGAGTTTGACAGTTTCTTTGGCAAAATCATTAGAAAAATTCTGGTGGGAATGGGTGAAAGGCAATATAAGAAAGCCTTGAAGCTGCCTGATTTAACCGAGAGAGAGCGGGAGAAAAAAGCGGGGCTATTTATTGCCAAGATGATGCCTTCAAATTCGCTACGCTCGCTCTGCTATTCATCCAGCGGTG
>CAYFTG010000001.1:77523-84395 GCA_964346175.1 uncultured Mageeibacillus sp. | reverse complement strand
GCTCACGTTAGCCTATCGTAACGATGTGCCCTATTTTACAGAGGCAGAATTTGTGCTAACTTGCCGCAAACTTAGCCGACAGCAAATTTCGAATAATAGCTTTATTGATGCAGGAATCGCGGCTCAAAACTACCCGTCCGATGATTTCAGTATTGTCTATGTCGGAGAGATCGAAGAACTCCTCGTCAACGAAGAAGTCTAGAGCTCTCCGACATTAGTGCCGAATTACAGCGAATCGCCAAAGTCATGACGGAAGCGCACTGCCAGGTTTTCCTGCCAATCGGAGATCGCTTCCAGTTCACCGGTAAAGAAGCGTAAAATCTTAGGCTCTCTAGTAAAGCGGAGACCACCGATGAGCTCACGATTTTGCCACAGCCAATGTACTCGGTCAATGCAGTATTTTATTTGGCTTAGTGTGAATACCCGTCGCGGAACGGCCAGACGCAGCAATTCCATGGAAGCTAGTTTCTCGCTGCCGTCGGGATTGCGATCCTCACTTAAGGTACCTCTTTCCATCCCCCGAATACTGCCCGCAATGAACAGTGCAGATGCCAAGGCGGCTGCAGGATATTGCTGAGCAGGAAGATGCGAAACGAATTCCTTTGCATTCAGGTGGCAGCCCAAACCGCCGGCAGGAGTTACAACGGGAACGCCTAAACGTGTCAGCTCGCCAACCATATATTCGATGAACTCAGGGCCCTGTGAAATTACGCTCTCGTCCATGGATTCCTCTAAGCCCACTGTAATAGCTGCCATCTCACGAACAGACATGCCGCCATAGGTCAAAAAGCCCTCGTTTAGAACAATAAGCTCTTGTAGCGGTCCCAGGAAGGGGCTGTCTTTGCGCAAGGCAATGCCGCCGCCTTTAGCAAAACCGAACTTTCTTGCAGAAAAGTAGATGATATCGCAGCAGTCAGCGATAGCGTGCATGATCTCACGGATAGAGAGATTATGGCAGCTCTCTTCTCGTTTTTTTATGAAATATAAATTGTCTTGTACCAGCGAGGCATCCAGAATTAGGGGAATGCCTTCTTCGCGGCAAATTTCTGCTGTTTCCTGCAGGTTGGCTAAGGAAAATGGTTGCCCACCTATCAGGTTGGCGCCGGCTTCCATGCGGACAAAAGGAATATTCCGCTCGCGGCTTCGTAAGGTTTCGCGGAGCGCGGCAGTGTCCATGTTGCCTTTGAACAACTGATCGCTATTAGGATCCTCACCACAGGCACAAAGTAGCTCTACGACTTCTCCCCCGCAGCGAACGATGTGGGCTCTCGTTGTCGTAAAATGGTAATTCATGGGTAAGAGATCGCCATCCTGAACTAAAAGATCAGCTATGACTTTCTCACATCCGCGTCCCTGATGGGCAGGTAAAAAGTGCTCCATGCCAAACAGATCATTAATTTTTGCTTCAAGTTGGAAAAACGTTTCGCTTCCCGCATAGGCATCGTCAGCGTCCATCATTGCTGCTAACTGCTTATCGCTCATGGCGTTGACGCCGCTGTCGGTTAGCATATCTAAGTAGACATCGCGGTTTTTCAACAAATATAAGTTGTTGCTGGCCTCCTGCAATTTTAGCAATCTCTCCTCTACCGGCTGCAGTTCCAGCTTTTGAACGATGCGCACTTTATGGCGCTCCAGCGGTATGTTCTCTCCACTAAACAATCGAATTTTTTGCATGTCTCTTTCCTCCAAATATTTTGATTGTCGATAGCATGCAGGGAGGGATTGAAAAAGAAAAACGCCCTTCCTGCTATGCGCAAGAGGACGTCAGAGACGTGATACCACCTCTTTTCACTTTCAACTCACATTGAAAGTCTCGACAGGTTCTCAACACAAAGACCGAAGTCTGCGTTTTTAAACCTTAACGCTGTTACGGGCGCACCCGTCGTCTCCTACTATAAGTTCAGGACGCTGCTCCGAAGATGTATTCACGTCACTTTGATTTAATGCCTTGCACCATGCGGCATCTCTCTGGAAATCGACAGCGAAGCTACTTCTTCTTCATCAATGCATTTGCTTGAAGGAGAAGATACCATATGAATAATTATTTGTAAAGCCCGATCATTTATTCATCGCCTTGATTCGGGACAGCTTCGTCGGTGGGGAAAAAGACACAGAGCCATAAGCAAGGATCCGAGGTGCGTGTCACTTGATGTCTACGACCTGCTTCCAAGAAGAGGAAATCGCCACAACGTAAAGCGACGGTATGATTGTGTTCGTCAGGGAAAGTGATTTCGGCCTCACCGACCAAAACCATGACCCACTCGTCCTCCTCCTGTTCATAGATTTCGCTCGTTTGTCCTTGCGAGAGGATTCGCGTGATGCGTACAGGGCCTCTGTTTAAGAGATCTTCCTCGTGTTCGAAGCGGCTCGCATCAGGGAGGTTTTGAAAAATATTACTCAAATTATTTTTATCCATAAAAGGCAACTTTCAGCTTTGTAATTTCGTTACGTGTCGGAATCGCAACGATTCTTATGTATGTATACTATAATTGCTCTGTGCTATGATCAAGTAAAAATTCCGGAGGTGACCATGCCTGAGTCAAAAATTGATATTAGAGAAATAGAGTACGGAAGTGATGATTATGAGCAGACGCTGTATCTGCGGCATGAAGTACTGCGGAGGCCCTGGGGGCGCTCGATAGCGGAAGATGATCTAGACCACGAAGCAAATGATCTTCTTATCGGAGCTTTTGCTGGTGATAAGCTGGTCGGCCTTGGCACTCTGGTCTGGTTAGAGGATGACGCAGCACAGGCTCGTTACATGGCGATCGATGAGGCTTATCGTCAAGAAGGGATAGGTAGCAGGATTTTAGAGACTCTGGAGAATGCCGCACGCGAAGCTGGCAAAAGCAAGATGATTCTCAACGCCAGAGAAAAGGCGATCCCCTTTTACGAAAAACATGCCTATAGCTTAACGGGCGAACTCAAGGTTCCGCCTTTTATCCCCATCCCTCATGCCATGATGGAAAAGAAATTATAAAAAATTAGCATTGGAGGCTTATATGCACTTATTTTCAAAACAAGAACTTGAACAATCCCACAGCTTGGTAGTTGTTTTTTCCGAGCTGAGTGAATTGGAGAATACGCTAGCAGAGATAAAGGAAAAAGCCGAACGCGACAGCGATCTTTTTGCCAAAAAAGAGTGTACTCAGCTGTATCGTCAGGCTTTGTCAGAAGGTGGCGATCTTTATCTGGTGAAAGTAAATCCGGAGGAGATGCCCAATCGTAAGCTGCAGAAGACTTTTACTGCCTTAGCCAACAGCTTCACAAAGAACTCCTCCCCTGATTTGCAATTCATGTTCCTGGCGGACTTAAACGAAGAGCAGAAACAGCAGTGCCTCAAGGCTTTTTTGCTCGCACTGCCCGCATATAATCCACACGCCACTAGCGGTTTCAAACCGGAAAAAGATGTGGAATCCGAAGCTAAGGACGATGTCAAGGACGAGGCGGAAGTTGAGAAGTCTTCGCATACGCTAGCCGCGTTGCTACTTGAGCGAGCCAAGAATTTGGAATTGGCCAACGGCGACTCCGACAAGGCGCTGAAGAGTGTTGCTCTCATCCAAGATGGTGAACTGTCAGCTGAGAGAGTTACAGAACTTAAGGCATTGGTTTCATCTGTTTATTTGGGACGCGAACTGGTCAATGAGCGCGCCAATGTCATGACACCTACGGAACTTGCTGAAGTTGCCCGACTGGTCGGTGAGGAAAGTGATATTGAAGTAGAGATTTTTGAAACCGAGGCTATCAAAGAGTTGGGAATGGAGGCATTCCTTAACGTGGCAAAAGGCTCAGATGAAGAACCGCGCTTGATTGTTATGCGCTATCGAGGCCGTCCGCAAAGTGATAAAACCTTGGCGTTGGTGGGTAAGGGAATGATGTATGACAGCGGTGGCTATGCTTTGAAAACTACTCAGGGTATGTTCAGCATGTTCGGTGATATGGCCGGCTCGGCTGCTGTTATCTCAGCTATTCGCGCCCTTGCTGAGACAAAAGCGAAAGTTAATGTCACCGTGATTGTCGCTGCCTGTGAAAACATGGTTTCAGGACGAGCTTTCCGCAATGGTGACATCATCGGTTCCATGTCTGGAAAGACAATTGAAATATTCAGCACAGATGCCGAGGGCAGACTGACGCTAGCGGACGCAGTAACCTATGCTTGGCAGAAAGAAAAAGCTGACTATATCGTAGATATCGCCACTCTTACCGGTGCTGTAGTCGTTGCCCTGGGTAATCTGATGAGCGGTGCCTTGTCTGATGATGAGGAACTTTGGTCAGCTTTGGAAGAAGCTTCAGCAACATCCGGAGATCTAGTCTGGCGACTGCCCTTCCACGAAGAATACGCTGAGCTTAACAAGAGCGATCGCGCAGATATAAGAAACAGCGCAGCAGGTCGCGGAGCCGGGACAATCACAGCCGGGCACTTTGTGCGTGCCTTTACCGGCAAGACGCCCTTCCTTCATCTTGATATAGCGGGGACGTCCTACTCAGACTCAGCTGCGGACCGCAATCCTAAAGGTGCCAGCGGCGTGGGCGTAGAACTGCTCTACAATCTGTCTAAAGAACTCTTTGGCGAGTAAATGTCACTCAAGTCAATTTTCGTGCCAGGCACGAAAATTGACTTGTTTAGAAAGTGAGGCATCCTTTTATGCTTAAGAAGTTCTCCTTACAGACGGGTAAGGAAGGTTTTTACGACATCACGCGCAGCGTCGAGGCTTTCGTGCGTGAAAGCAAGATTGAGGCTGGCGTGTGTCTTGTTTACTGCCCGCACACAACAGCCGCCATTACCATCAATGAAAACGCTGACCCTGACGTCCAGCAAGATATGCTATTAGGCTTGAGCCGAACTTTTCCGGATGATCCAAATTATCGGCACTATGAAGGGAATTCGCCGGCTCACTTAAAGTCCAGCGCTGTCGGCTGCAGCGAGCTCTTGATCATCCAAAATAATCAGCTTGTGTGTGGCACTTGGCAGGGCATCTATTTCGCAGAATTTGACGGTCCTCGAAACCGCAACTATTACGTGAAACTTATCGCCGATTGATAAGAACTACTTCAACAGTTCTTTTAAACTCGAGACCGCCCGATCAATATCTTCGCGGTTCACATCCTTGTGAGTAACCCAGCGCCATTCACCGTTCTTTTCATGCCCGTTGACCAAGATGCCTTTTTCCTTCAGCAGAGCCGGGAGTTGCCCCAGCGTGTCATTGTCATGATCAATTGTGAAAAAGACCATATTGATATCGCGTCTCTCCGAAAGTACAGAGACTCCAGCGACCTCTGCCAATTTTTTCGCAAGATAATCTGCGTTGGCGTGATCCTCTAGCAGTCTCTTAGGCATCTCCTGAAGCGCAAGCAAAGCGGGAGCAGCGATAAAACCGGTCTGACGCATACCGCCACCTAAGAGTTTACGCCATTTGCGAGCCCGCTTCACCACTTTGGCGGGTCCGGCGAAGATGCTGCCAATCGGTGCACAAAGACCCTTGGAAAGACAAACATTAACCGTGTCAACATATTGTGTGATTTCTTTGACGTCGATATCGAGGAAGGCTGCAGCATTAAACAGCCTCGCGCCGTCCAAATGTACAGCGAGATGGTGCCGCCTGGACAAGTCGTACACTTCCCGCATTGTTGACAGCGGCACAACGCGACCGTTAGACAGTGCGTTCTCGAGACAAATCAGACTCGTTTCCGGCTCGTGAATATCATCAGCTCGGATTGAAGATTCGATCTTTTCGACTTCAGGCAGGTCGCCTGAGAACTCGAGCGTTTTCATGCTGACACCTGATAGTACGGCAGCCGCACCGACTTCGTGCACAAAAATATGTGAATTGGAGCCGAGAATAATTTCTTGACCGCGCTGAGTGTGTACTAGCACACCCAATTGGTTCCCCATAGTCCCGCTAGGAACAAAAAGAGCTGCCTCTTTACCCAAAATCTCCGCCGCAAGTCTCTCCAGCTCGTTGGTGGTCGGGTCATCGCTATAAACGTCATCTCCGATTTCCGCCTCAAACATCCGCTGCCGCATTTCTGCTGTGGGATGGGTAACAGTATCACTTCTAAGATCAATTAATCCGCATTCGTTCATTGTCGGCCTCCTATTAAAACCATCACAATGAGTTTAAGCTACCGTAGAACGTATGTCTATTGTATTCTATGATGGAGCTATTGCTGAAATTAATGCAGCATCCATTAGACGAGAAGGCACCCGAAACGGGGAAGGAGAAAATATGCATATTTTTGAACCTTTTGAACTGAAAAATCTCAAGCTTAAGAACAGAATAGTGATGCCACCTATGTGTTTGTTTACTGCTGAAACTGATGGTCACGTCAAAGATAGACACCTAGTGCATTACAGTAGCCGCGCAATCGGCGGGACATCCTTAATCATTATGGAAGCTACCGGCGTTATGCCTAATGGTCGCATTACGGATAATTGTCTGGGCATCTGGGATAACGCTCATATCGCAGGATTGAAGAGAATCGTCGATGCCTGCCATAGTGAAGGTGCCTTAATGGCCTTGCAGCTGAATCATGCAGGTCGCAAAAGTGAAGCCGAAGGCGAAAAGCAAGACTACACTATCTCGCCCAGCGCCTGTGCCTCTGATGAAACATATCGTACTCCGCGCGAGATGACGCATGCAGACATGGCTGAAGTTAAGCAGGCCTTCTGCGATGGGGCAAAAAGAGCAGATACCGCAGGCTTTGATGCCATTGAGATTCATGGCGCTCACGGTTATCTCCTCAGTACATTTTTGTCGCCGATATCCAACAAACGACAAGATGAATATGGTGGGAACCTGCAAAACCGCGCTCGCTTTCTGCTAGAAGTTCTGGAGGCAGTCCGAAAGGTCTGGCCGCAGGAAAAAGCTTTG
>CAYFTG010000001.1:48093-77423 GCA_964346175.1 uncultured Mageeibacillus sp. | reverse complement strand
ACTATGAATATCCGGATATGTATGAGAGAGCTTTTGTGAATTAAGCACCTTAGCCTACCGCCTACTTGAGATGTAACGGTTGCTATTATCGCTTTCGAGAGCGAGGAGACTAAATAGTGCATCCTGCATTACATATTTTTCTTTACAATATTGTCCCGCTGTTCCTCTTGATTTTGGCCGGCCTGATATTGGGCCGAAAATTCAAGATGGATGTCGGGACTTTAAGCAATATTATTTTCTATATCACGATGCCGTCGTTTGCTGTCGTCCAACTTTACAATACGGACTTCGGCAGTGATCAGTTGTTGATAGTGTTTTTCAGCGTGCTTTTACTAGTGTTTTTGCTGATTGTTTCGAACGTAGTATCTAGGCTTTTAGGTCAACAAACTGCGTTGCGGATGGCGTTTCAGAACTCTGTGTCGTACTTCAATGCCGGTAATATCGGGATTCCACTGATAACTCTGGTTTTTTCGAGTGGCCGTTACCTGATCAATGGCGCGACCCCCTGGCTGGATCTGGCGCTGTCAATACAGATCGTTGTTTTTGTAGTGCAAAACATCCTGACTCATACGGTCAGCTATTACAATGCCGCTTGCGCCAAGACATCGGCTCGCGATGCGCTGAGCATAATCTTGCGGATGCCCATGACCTACGTTGTTCCTTTAGTGCTGCTACTAAAGCAGATACCCTTCGATCTTACGCAGGCCTTTTTCTGGTCGGCACTGGAGATTAGCAGCAACGCACTCATTATGATGTCCATCATTGCGTTAGGCGTGCAGCTTTCCTACACGAAATTCACCTTAGGGAAACGCGATGTGTGGATCGCAGCTTTGCTCAGGCTTGTCGGCAGCCCGCTTATAGCGCTACTTTTGATTGAGCTTTTGGGGATTAGCGGAGTCATGGCAAGAGCGCTATTCATCTCGTCTGCGCTGCCGACTGCGGTGAATACGGCTTTGATTGCATCTGCCAACGACAATGAAGCGGATTTTGCGTCACAGGTTGTCTTGCTGACGACGATTCTTTGCGCTGTGAGCCTCATATTCGTGATTTGGCTATCTACAATGCTCTTCTCGCTTTAAGGGAAAAAGGGAGAAAAGACACCTGATATGACACATTCAATTAACTCAGATAAGGGGCAAAAACCTAAAGCTTTGGATCGAGAATTTTTGCATTGTCTGGCAGCATTATTTGAAACCTACGGACCTCTGGGCTGGTGGCCGGCTGACACGGACTGGGAAATGATGGCCGGTGCAATTCTGACACAAAATACTGCTTGGACTAATGTTGAGATGGCGTTGACTAATCTGAAGGAAGCGGCAGGAGTGGGTAGGTTTACGGCGGCGTGGCTTCTCGAGCAGAATCCGGAAGATATAAAAAAATGGATTTGGCCTTCCGGATTTTTCAACCAAAAAACTCCACGCCTACTTGCTTTAGCACATTGGTTTGTCTCCCATGGTGAAGACGTACATAATTACCCATTTCTGTACCACAAGTTAACTTTTGTGCCAGGCACGTTTCTGAACCTAGCACGTTTCTTGTCTAGCTTTGTTATTATGGTATGCATGCAGATAAGGCTGGAAATATTTGAGACTGGAAGAATACTGAGTGAAGCATAGAAAAAGCAAACAGAAGCCCGCGTTAATCCTCACGCTGCTCTTGCTGCTCTCTGTTCTGCTGCTGCCTGCTGCCTGCAGGAAGGAAGAAAACCCTTTGCTGGGTTTGTGGGCCCTAGAGAGCGGAGATATGGATGTCAGTCAAGGCAAAGGAACGACCCTCCTGGAGTTCCGCTCAAACGGAGAGATTGAAATATCTGCCGAAATACCACGTGCTTCAGAAGACGATGCCGACAGCGAATACGAAATAATCATGTACCGCACTCTTACGATTAAATATGAATTCATCTCCGAAAACAGGCTCAGCTTATCCACGACACAACTAGGCGAGACCATCAAAGAAGAAGCCAGCTTTCTCCTTGACGGAAGTCGCCTAACAATCGCCGGAGACAAATCAGGCACGCTGCAACTAATACGCCGCTAAGGCAACGCTAAGAAGGAACCGAAGTGGAAAAAAGCAAAAAAGCACATTTACTTCTTCTCTTGACAGCCCTCTTGTGGGGTTTAACTTTTGTCGCCCAGTCAGCCGGCATGGAGCATATCGGTCCCTTCGCCTTTAACGTACTGCGCTACACCATCGGGGTTTTGGTTTTGCTTCCCCTACTGATCATGCGTAAGCCGCACCTCGATCGCAATTTCTTCAAAGCAGCCTTCATCATCGGCCTACTCCTCTTTGCTTCCAGCTCCTTGCAACAGTACGCTCTGCAGACGGCAAGCGCAGGAAAAGCAGGCTTCATCACCAGCCTCTATATTGTTTTCGTCCCGATTATTAGTCAGATCTTCGGCAAAAGAGTTGGCTTCTTCCATTGGATCGCTGTCGCAATCGCCGTGGCAGGACTCTTCCTCATGACCTTCGCAGATACAGGAAGCTTTTCCATCTCAGACATGCTCCTGCTATTAGGTGCCTTAGGCTACAGCTTCCACATCATCGCCATTGCGAAATACGCTAAGGACGTTGATCCGATCGCACTCAGCGCCGCCCAATTTCTCATTTCTGCCGTATTGTCCTTTGTGCCCGCACTTCTTTTCGAAAGTCTGGCTCCCCCGCTGATCAGCGCCGCCCTGCCGACGATACTCTATGCGGGTATCTTTTCTTGCGGCGTGGCTTTCACCTTGCAGATCGTCGCACAAAGAGACAGCCAGCCTACCGTCGCCTCCATGATCATGAGTTTGGAGGCCGTTTTCGCCGCTATCGGCGGTACGGTCATATTGGGACAGCTACTGAGCCCTCGCGAAATCCAAGGCAGTATCCTTATGTTAAGCGCCGCCTTTTATGTTCAGTATTTGGAAAATAGAGAAAGGGCCAAGCAGGATAAGCTAGCTAAGTCGACAAACCCCGATGATTCTGATGAACAGGACGAGGAAGACGACGATGATGATTTTACCGCAGAAGGAGAACTCGAGTTTTAGTTGCCGGATTTCCTGTACGAATCAGCGCGTTCTAGCAAAACATCTTTTTCATTAGCTAGACCTTCACAGAGTACAGCTGTATAGAGTTTATTAAGGATTTCTCCGATGGCCTCGCCTTTGAAACCGAGTTCAAGCACATCCCGACCATCAAGCGCAAGCGATCTAATACCCAAGAGCCCGGCTGAGTTCAGTTCCTGATCAATCCGTGCGAGCTCCTCCAGATCCTCCCCCCGGGTCCGGCCCAGAAGCCGCTTCATCTCGACAAGCTCCTTAAAACACCGGCCGACCGAGTCTAGCTCCTGTCGGGCAGCATCAACGGAGATTCTATCAGCCGGAATAGACCGCGCACAGTACTTACTTAAGACGAAGATCTCCTCGCTCAGTTTTTTCGAACATTTTAAGTCCCTGCAGAAAGATGCGGCCGGAACACCCGCCCGCTTCACAGGTGCACCCACATCTCCATGCAGATAAAAAACCGCCACCAGATAGGCCAAACGCTCGGCAGGCTGAGGTGGTAGCGAAGCCAACTGCGGTAAATACTTTGCCCTCAAGGCACTGTCTGCTAATTTGTTGAATTCAGGAAGAAAGACCGCGATCACCTGCCAATACTTGTCAAGGACTCGCGGGGTATACGCCGCTGTGACGAGGCGGAAAAACTCAACCTGCAATCTCTCAACAGCAATGAGTTCTAAGCGCTCCTGCTTTTCCAGCAAGGCTCGCTCTGTCGCCTCCTCGATCTCAAAACCTAGCTCAGCGGCGAAACGCAGCGTGCGCAAGATGCGCAGAGCGTCTTCATCGAATCTTTCTTCAGGTTCGCCGACGGCCCTGAGCAGGCCCGCCTTTAAATCTGCTTGTCCGCCGTAAGGGTCTTGCAGCCCGCGCTGAGGATGCCAAGCCATGGCGTTTATTGTCAGATCACGGCGAGCCAGATCCTCTGCAATAGAAGCTGTGAACTCCACTCGATCGGGTCGACGAGCATCACTGTAGGTAGATTCCAGGCGATAGGTGGTGATTTCCACTTGGAAATTTGCCTTGCCCTGTGCAGGTATTAGCAGCGTGACAGTCCCATGCCGGATGCCGGTATCCAAAACTCTGAAAGTGGAAAAGACCTCACGCACTTCCTGCGGCAAGGCCGAAGTTGCGATATCAAGATCAGATATTTTCCGCCCCAAAAAAATGTCGCGGACGGAACCGCCCACGACAT
The DNA here is from genome assembly GCA_964346175.1 of uncultured Mageeibacillus sp. Lineage (GTDB taxonomy): Bacteria > Bacillota > Clostridia > Saccharofermentanales > DTU023 > DTU032. The sequence continues at coordinate 73,196 of CAYFTG010000001.1, read as the reverse complement.
ATGCTTCGTAATTATTGGCTTCGAGTTTTTCTATACAGAATAAAGCTGCATCCCGATAAGACTGGACAGACTCAGGCTGGAACAGTTCTGAGTCTGAGTTCATTAGAGATCCTCAACGGGAACAAATTCCAGGCTGGGGCTGAGAAAGACCTCTCCGTCATTGTTGACTGCGGCATACGCAATGTAAACACCCATTTCTTTTGAGAGCTCTTTCATAAACTTCTTGCCGCGCTCCAGACCGATCAGGAAGAGGACCGTTGTCAGGATATCCGCTACCCCAGGAGAGCCGGACACACAGGTGACGCTGAAAAGGCCGGATTCGCGCTTTTTGCCTGTATAAGGATTGATCAGATGACGATAGAGGCGTGTTCCTTTGACATAGCCGCGTTCGTCGACCGTCGCACTGGCAATTGCCTTGTTCTCCAGTTCGATTACGCCGATCGGTTTGTCGTCATCCAGATGATTAATTATGCTGGTCCGCCAGGAGGTGCCGTCGGGTTTGCGACCGATCATGTAGAGGTTGCCGCCCATATTGATATATCCGCTCGTAACGCCGCTCCTCTGGAGGTGCTCTTTGATGTAATGGAGGGTATACCCTCTGTAAGAAGCACCGTGGTCCAGACGCATATTCGGGATTTTCAGAATGACCGATGATGTCTCGGGAACCAGCTCGACGTGCTCTGCGCCGACGCGTGGCAAGATTTCATTGAGGACGTCATCATAATGAGTTAGCCCTTTTTCATCAATTTCGCGCCAGGCAATGGTCAAGGGAGTGACGGTGAAGTCATAATCTCCATCTGACAAATCATAAACATGCAAATTAGCATCGAGAAACTCATAAAGCATGGGGCTGATTTTGAAGGGCTTGTTGACTTCATATCTGCGCATCAAAGAAGATAATTCAGCTCGGTTGATTTGCGTATTGAGACAGCGCGATACTTTGTTGGCGATACCACGACACTCGCTTAGGAGTACTTTGATATCCTTCTTGTCCTTTTCTGTCAAAGGCTCTCCATCATGCATGCCACGTCCCTGAATGGCGTGGATCACAACCGTGATTAGATTATCAAATTCGTTAAAAGTCGTGCTTTGTTCTTCAATACCCACTGTTTAGACCTCTCTTCAATTATTCTAAAATTTTTATCTGAACCATAGTACACATGTATAAGTATCAATATTATAATTAGGCACAATCACCATGACATTATAAAACACCTTGTAAGTTTTTACAACGAAAAAACCACAAAAGCTACTGATGGCACAGTCTTCATCATTTCGCATGTGAAATCTGTTTATTGTTAGTAAAAGATACTCTGAGTAGCAAAATTTTTCAAAAAATCTAATTGTTACAATCACGTTACATTGCTTGGAATTGTAAAATCTTCTTTGTTGAACCACAATATGTAGTGGTATTATCTAAAACAAGGCACTATATAGCGTATTTTAATTTTATGAGGTGGAAGACGATGGAGATGAATAAACAATACATTAAGCGACATTTTACTACAGAATTAGAGGATAGTGGTAAGTCGGTATTTGATCTTTTTGAGTGGCATAAGGTAGATGTCTACTTACAAGACCACAAGACAGGGCGAGTTATCTGCGATATGCGAGATCTTGAATTTCCCGTACACTACTCGCAACAATCCTGTGATATTATTGCCAGCAAGTATTTCCGCAAAGCCGGTGTCCCGACAGAACGCGGCCATGAACATTCTATGCGCCAAGTCACTGACCGCATGGTGTCATTCTGGTTGGCCTCTCTCTTGGACGAGGGCATGATTGACCAGTCGGAATATGAGATTCTCTACGACGAGATTACCTACGCCCTCTTGGCGCAAATGTTTGCCCCCAACTCACCCCAGTGGTTCAATACCGGACTGAAACTGAAATATGACATCAGCGGCAGCGACAACGCCCTCTTTTATTACGACGAGGAAAAAGACGAAGTTGTGCAGTCGAATGATAGTTATACTCGCTCGCAGGCTTCTGCTTGTTTTATCCTCTCTATTGAAGATAAATTAATGGGCCCGCATTCCATCTCGGAGGCTTATGTCACTGAGACCAAATTGTTCAAAGGCGGCTCCGGAACCGGTACGAATTTCTCCAACATTAGAGCAGAAGGCGAGGCTCTCTCAGGCGGCGGACATTCATCGGGTTTGATGAGTTTTCTCAAAGGTCTAGACCGCAATGCCGGCGCAATCAAATCCGGAGGAACTACTCGCCGTGCCGCCAAAATGGTCAGCCTCGATATAGATCATCCCGAAATCGAAACCTTTATGTCTTGGAAAGCCAAAGAAGAAGACAAAGTCATCGCCCTAGCAAAGATGGGCTACGATGCAGATATTGACGGCGAGGCCTATGTGACGGTCTCAGGCCAAAACTCCAACAATTCCGTTCGTTTCAGCGACGCGTTCATGAAGCAGGTAGACTCTCTCGATCGCAAAGAGGACGCGAAATTTAAGCTACGCGGACGCGTAGACAGTAATGTAAATCGCGAAGTCTCCGTGAAATCCTTGTGGGAATTATTTAATCATTCGGCCTGGCGTTGTGCCGACCCGGCTCCACAGTTCGACGATACTTTCAACGCCTGGCACACCTGCCCCGCGGGCGAAGACGGCGAATACGGGGCCAAACACAATCGGATCAACGCGACCAATCCCTGTGGTGAGTATGCCTTCCTCGACGACAGCAGCTGTAACTTGGCCTCTATTAATGTTCTCCGTTTTTATGATATCGATACTGAACATTTTGATGTCGCCTCCTTCACACACATGATCAACCTCAGCCAATTTGTGCTCGAAGCCTCAATCCACTGGGGACAATTCCCAACCGAAGCTATAGCCCGCAAAACCTGGGCTTTCCGTGCGACCGGTTTGGGCATGGCTAACCTCGCGGCCCTGCTGATGTCGCTTGGGCTACCCTATGATTCCGACGAAGCGCGTCAAATCGGAGCGGCGCTTTCAGGCCTCATAACCGGTCAGAGTTATCGCCTTTCTGCGGAGATGGCTCGTCGTTGCGGTCCCTTCAAACATTACGACAAAAACAAATCATATATGCAGCGAGTCATTCGCAACCACAGCCGCGCAGCCGGAGTTCGTCAAGATGCGCCGGAAGATTTAGGCTATGACCTGCCGATCCTCTCGCACGAAACCTTGCAGGACTTAGGCTTGGCGGATCTGAGTGATCAGATTAAGGAAAGTTGGGAGCAGGCAGAGAGCGTAGGCGCGGAGCATGGCTATCGCAACGCTCAAGTTTCCGTCATGGCTCCGACCGGCACTATCTCCTTTGCAATGGATTGTGCGTCCACAAGTATCGAGCCTTTTTTCTCACATGTAACTTACAAAAAGCTCTCCGGCGGCGGCTTCATGAAACTGGTCAACCCGGTGGTAGATAATGGTCTCAGAGCCTTGGGTTACTCGGAAGCAGAACGCAAAGATATCAAAGATTACATTTTGCGAGAAGATGAAAACGGCATGATCCTAGACGGGAAAATCGAAGGAGCACCCCACCTGCGCGAAGAAGATCTGGCAGTCTTCGATACCGCCAATCAATGCGGAACGGGGGAACGCTATATACACTATCTCGGCCACGTCAAGATGGTTGCCGCAATATCTCCTTTGATTTCAGGCGCCATTTCCAAGACAGTTAACCTGCCTAATGACGCAACGGTCCAAGACTTTGCCGATGTCGTGTTGACCTCTTGGAAGCTGGGTATCAAAGGAATTACACTCTACCGGGACGGTTCCAAGTTCACGCAGCCTCTCAACTTGCGTCTGGGCGCAGAAGTACGCAGCGACATACCTTTAGACGAAATGTCCTATCAACAATTGCTGAATTATGCCGAAGCGACAAGCGAATCCTTGGCAGAATGTGAGGAAGCACTTGCCGGTCCCCGCGTGCATGAGCGTGTCAAACCGGATGGAATACGTAGCGGTGTGACACATCCGGCACAAATAGAGGATGTCAAGGTTTATATCACGGTGAACCGCGACGCTGAGGGTCAAGTCGTAGAATTGTTCATGACTACTGACCGCGAAGGTACTTTGATCACCGGCTTGCTCAATTCTCTGTCCAAGACGATATCGGTCATGTTACAGTATGGTATTGAGCCTGAATCGATTTCGAAGATGCTGCGCGGACAGAAATTTGAGCCTTACGGTTTCGTGCAACGACATCCGTATATTAAATACTGTACGTCCGTATCAGACCTGATCAGTAAAGTGATTGATATTGAGACCGGAGATTACACACGAGTTCAGGTCCAGCCTGACGGCAGCGGAGCTAAGGGCAAAACCTTGGAAACGCCGACTCAGATCAGCATGGATGAGTACATCCATGAAAACGCTAGCGAAGCAGCGAAAAACGGTGAGCGTCTTTATGACGGCTCCACCTGCTCCAACTGTTCAGGAACACGTATGGTCCGGAACGGTACCTGCAAAGTCTGTTTAGACTGTGGTGAAACGACCGGATGTTCCTAAGTCTGAAAGGAGTCTGAAATGAGAGATATACGTGAGAACCTAGGTAAAATTCATCTGTATGCCGGAGATGGCAAGGGGAAAACCACCGCCTCTGTCGGCTTGGCAGTCCGCGCCAACGGATCCGGACTCAAAGTGCTCTTCGTACAGTTTCTCAAATCAGGTGATTCAGCAGAGTTGAAGCAATTAGAGGAGCTCGGAATTACAGTGATTTCGGGTCAGCCTATCAAAAGCTTCGTTTTCCAGATGACTCCTGCAGAAAAACAGGAGTCTCAGGAGTTTTTCGTAGCACGGCTGGAAGAAGTCTTCCACCAGGCAGCCGACTACGACCTCTTAGTACTGGACGAAATCTTGGGCGCTATTGCAAGTGAGATGGTCCCGGAAGCAAGGCTGATCGAGCTTTTGCAGGAAAAGCCCCGCCAGCTCGAACTTGTTTTGACCGGGAGGGATCCTTCGCAGAAATTAATTGACCTCAGCGATTATTATTCGGAGGTTACACTGCGTAAGCATCCTTATGAAAGCGAAGGTTTGGCAGCGCGCGCCGGCATTGAATACTGAAGGTAGTGAATGGAAAATAATGAAAGCAAATATATCGAAGACGGAAACGGTCGCTATTACACAGAACGTATAGTTTTAGCGGAAGAAGTTGATTTTAATTCCAAGTGGACCTTAAAGTCTATTTTGTCTTGGATGCAGGGAATGGCCGAAAACCATAGCGACCTACATGGCTATGGCTTTGATGATTTGCGCGCCAAGAATGCTTGCTGGGTTTGCCTGCGCTATCATCTGAAGTTTGATTCTTTTCCGCGCGTCTATGACAACATTCATACATACACATGGGCGGAACCGCCGCGCCATGGTGTCTATCCGCGTCTGTTTTTGATTGAAAATGATGCCGGACAGACACTGCTGAGGTCTTCCAGCATTTGGAGCATCATCGACCTAGATACACGAAGCATGGTAAATCCGGACAAGCTGGCCTTACCTCCGTACCCCTCAAGGAAAAGCCGCAGCTTCAACGATCTCAAACCCCTGAGTAAGATTGTTGTACCCGCTGGCGAGATTAAGACCTTCAAGTATATGCCGGTGTACTCCGACTTCGACATGAATGGCCACGTGAACAACACCAGCTATCTGCAATGGTTCGACGATCGCTTCAGTATTGAAGATCACAAGAAATACGAAGTGCGAGATTTGCTCATTCATTACAATCGCGAAGTGCTTCCCAATATCGAGCTGGAGCTGAGTCTGATCCGACAAGATGATCAGGTCTATTTTGCAGCGGACAGTGAGGAAGGACGACATTTCCAAATGCTGGCCCTTATCGATCAAGATCTTGCCTAGACCGGCTGATACAAGCTATCATTACGTAGTTATAATCTAATCATTATATTTGCGTTTTTTAATATGAACAGGGCAAGTGGAGAGGTTTGGTGTGATGGAAGCGGAGCGAAGATTTTTAATCATTCTCAGCGGCAAGGCCGGTCAAGGTAGATACAATACTACGGAATTATGTGAACAGATTGATCAGTCCTTTCACAAGGCGGGGCTGCCTGACCACTACGATATTTTAATCACCCAACACGAAGGACACCTGAGCGAAGCTGCCCGACTCTTTGCCGAGGAATACGGCTCTGCTGGTGTGGTTTACGTTGCGGGTGGAGACGGCTCACTGAGCGAAGTGGCACAGTCCGTTTACGGAAGCGATTGCGCTTTCGGCGTCATTCCGGCTGGTACCGCCAACGATTTTGCCAAAACAATTTATGGGAGAAAGCGGCCCTCGCTCTTAGATATTGTGAAGGCGATGCCACATCCTGAATTAGAACGCCTGGATCTGACGCGTTTAGTCTTTCCACCGGAAGTCAGTTTTTTCAGCCAATATTCAGACGAGGAAAAATTGATCGAGTATCACCCAACAGTGAATACCGAGGACGGTATGGTTTCCACCTACTCTTTAAACGTTGTCTCCTTTGGCTTCGATACGCTAATTCTGCGACGAGCTTATGAGTTGATGAAATCAAGGCCCAAGTTGGGCGGTAATGCATACTATGTCAGCATTTTGCAAAATTTGAATAGTAGAAAGATCTTCCCGACAAAATTTACTTTGCACTCAGCAAAAGGCGAGACCATCAGCGGTGAAAAAGATTATGTCACTGTGGCTTTGTGCAATGGCGGCTATTATGGCAACGGCTTTAATCCTGCGCCGATGGCTGATCCGTATGACGGAGTCTTGAACTTGTGCTCGGCAACCTGGATGGGCAATTTGCGTTTTGTCCCGCTAATTCTTCGCTACCTCAAAGGCAAGCATGTGAACAGCCCCTTCATCAATTTTAGAGATGTCTTGGCGGGAGAATTTTCCTCAACGGATGGTGAAGAGATTTTAGGCAATTACGATGGTCTGATCTTTCGCGCGCCGTCTTTTTCCTTCCAAGTCCTACCGCAGGCACTTCCCTACGCCCGTTTAAGGCTATAAAAAGTTTAAAACTTTAAGGCTCTAGTTATTGCTCTTCAGTCGGGGGGCCTCATCCGATTCGCCAAAAGGATCAGTGTCCTCAGGTGGATCGCGTCTCAGTATAGCCAGCAAGGAAATACTGATCCCGTCAAGAATCAGTGTGATAGCGATCGGAAGCGTGATCATTTCAGTGCTGATCTTCAGTGGCTGGTGCAAGATGAGAACCGCCCCACCGGCCAATATCAGCAGACTGAGAATAACGCTGACGATTTTGCTGTTAGCATCAAGAAGGCGCAAGGTGAAAAAGGACGCCACTGCTTCAGCGACAAACCAAGCACCGACCAGATAAATTGCTAAGGCGGACGCAAGAGTCGAATTGACGAAGAGGAAAACGGCTAATACAAGGAGCAGAATTCCCCAAGCCAGCATGATATTAGGACTGAAACCGGACTTGTCTTCTGTTCGGATATATAGCCAGACAATCCTCAGTCCCTGAATTGCAGCGGCTACACCCAAGAGAATGCCGATGATCATGGGGATCTTGATCAGGTCGGCGAGGGCAATTATTCCCGCAATAATAAAGAGAATTCCGACAATAAGAGAAATGAATTTGTTGGTTTTTCTCATCTTTGTTTCCTCCACACACATTTTCAGACACGCGAGTTTGGGGCGCGAAACTCAGAACTCCTCTGTGTCCAGCCAAATGGTAAATGGTCCGTCATTAGTGAGTGTGACTTGCATCTCAGCGCCGAACTCACCGGTTTGGACGTTTTCAATATCCTTCTTCGCCATTTCGACGAAAAGTTCATAGAGGGAATTTCCTAATTCGGGCGGTGCCGAATAGGAAAATCCGGGGCGGTTCCCACGGCGCAGGTCTGCGAAAAGAGTGAACTGTGACACGATGAGGCACTCTCCGTTTACCTGAGAAATATCAAGATTTGTTTTGCCCTTCTCGTCAGGAAAGATGCGCAGACGACGGATTTTATTCCAGAGCTTGGCACAGCTGTCGGCATCGTCTTCGTTACCAACACCAAGAAGGACGACATAACCCTTCCCTATTTCTCCGACAATTTTTTCATCTATTTGAACGTCCGCACGTGAAACACGTTGAATCAAAGCTCGCATGATAACCTCCATCTGTAAATCTTTAATGCTTTTTCGAATATAAGTATCTTTCATTTTAGACCATATTGTTGGATCTGTGGACTTCGTATCCTCTAGTGATTTTATCGGAATTTTTAACGACAAATTGACAGTCTTTGTCGCTGTAACGCAGGAGATAATAGATAAATGAGGAATTAGTATAATAAAATTGATTTTAAATATCATTGTAATATGGTGCTTGAGATCACCACGTGAAAGGGGGGAGTATTATGCAGACATGCCCATCTTGTAGGGAAGCAGTATCTCCACAAAACGATTACTGTCCATACTGCGGCAAGAGATTGAGAGATATTCGCCACACAGTGGATGTCCATCACAATCCACACCAGCAACCGACAATGCCTCCCGGATATATGGAAGGTGAAGGTCCTCCACCTCATAGCACGGAGCAACCGCGTCGCATGTTGTTTGAATCCCGACTCAAAACAGACGGGAAACATTATTTTCCTTGGCTGGCAAAGGGTTTCTTCGGTAGCGATATGAGTATGCATCCGCTATTGGCTGGGATTGTCCCCTTCTTGGTAACGCTTTTCAGCACACTGGCGATTGCTCCGTACTTCAACTGGAGAGCCGGCCCGTTCTTTATCTTCTGGCTGGTAGCGATCGTCACTTACGGAGCCATGTTTTTCATCGGCTACCTAGCTGAACGGAACATACTTAAGGGGAACAAAGAAATTGGTCGTTACTTCGCTCGCTTTTCATCACTGCAGACGATGGTACTGGGCTCGGCCATACTGGCTTTTATAGTCAACCTTTTTTCAAATCCTGCCTATAAAATTGCCCACTACTATGTTGACGGTGGCGAATTTTGGCTAATCTTCACCAGACTAATTCCGATCCTGGTTTTGGTCACGACACTTTTATCTCTTTCCTTCGAGAAGAGGGAACGCAGACTTTCAATCTATGCCGCACTGTTAGTAAGCCTGGTGTTTTGGTTGAGCCTGAGTTTGGTCATTTATGTATTCACTTATAACATGGGTCTTCCTACAGGAGGAGGTTTTTTCAACTTCTTCGGCTGAGGATAGAAAAATCCGTCAAATACTAGCCACAATCAGGTGTTCTAGTGCATAATGATATGTGGGAAAAGTATAAACTACGGCATCGGGTCTCCCGGTGCCGCGTTTGTCAGGAGATGTTACTGTGGCCGCAAAAAAACTCAAGAAATCCCGAGAACAGACAAGGAAGCGCAAGAGCTTCTTTAAGAGGTTTAAGAGTCTTTATCCTCTGCACCTTGTTATCTCAGGTGTATTGGTAGGAATTATCTTGTCCATCATTACGGTTGGTGGTGTAGCCATCGCCGATTTAAAGGGACGGGTCCGCGATCCCGATGAAATCCAGCTAAATAACCCGCAGTGGGAGGACCCTGAGAACAGCGATATCTCTTGGTTGCCCGAAGATGCTTTGTCGAAAACTTGGGGTGATGTTGATCACGCTTCAATCCCGCGTGATGATTTGGAAGATATAATCGGCGAAACAATTATCCCTAGTGGTAGTGAAGATAAGTCTAACGTGAGCAAGGCTCAACAATCTTACGAAGAGGTTAATCAGGCGATTCCGCTCCAGTCAATGAACGGTATCGAAAACATCCTCATTATCGGCACTGATACCGCTTCTTTCTCCGGCAGGTCGGACGTGATGATTATCGCATCGCTCAACCATAATACGAGGAAGTTGAATTTAGTATCTCTTTATAGAGCTGCTAACGTAAACATCCCCGGTTACGGACAAAACCTTCTGAACGCTGCCTATGCATACGGTGGCCCTAATTTGCTGATTCGTACGATCGAGAACAATTTCCGCATACCGATTAATAATTATGTAATCTTTAACTTCAACTCGTTTATAAAAGCTATTGACGTCATGGGTGGCGTGAATATCTATCTGAGCAATGCGGAAGCTAACGCCTTGGGCATGAACCCAGGCAACAATGTCGCCACGAGCTCACAGGCGCTACGCTATGTCCGCTTGCGTAAAATAGATAGTGACTTTTACCGTATGGGCAGACAGCGCAAGGTGTTGAATGCGGTGCTAAACCAGCTAGCCGTGAGTAGCGCCCCCACGATATATAATGTAGCCACTGTGGTGCTGCCTTCTGTGGCCACGAATATGAATGTCATGTCTTACGTTAACAACGCACATACCTACTTGTCTTATAGCAGGAATCAAATGCAGATTCCACGGACATCGGACATGTGGATGTTCTATAATCGATATGGTCAGGAAGTCGGAGGCTTTAATCACAGCTCGACAGCCAGGACGCTAATCAATTTTTTGACAAATTAATTTTTGTGCCTAGCTTTATTTAGGTCTGCATATCTTCGCATCTTAGGTGCGAGCGCTTGAAAGAGGGTTAAATGAAGTCTGCTTTACAAGGAGTTATTACGAGGAAAAAAATCAAGAAATTTTCACGTGATTTGCTTTTTGACCTTATAGGTTCCATTTTTTTCGGCATCGGTATTTATAATTTCGTATCAGCTGCCGACTTCGCTCCCGGTGGGGTTTCTGGCTTGGCCATCATTCTTAACTATTTTAGCGGTCTGCCAATAGGCTTGGGAACTCTCTTAATCAACATCCCCATTATCGCCATTTCCTTCAAAACGCTTGGCAGCAATTTTCTAGCCCGAACCTTTAGGACTGTGTTGGTCAGCACTTTGTTTATCGATATGGTCTGCCCCCTTTTGCCTGTTTATTCCGGCGAGCGGCTGCTCTCGGCAATATTTGCCGGCGCTTTGGTAGGTATTGGGCTGGCCGTTATTTATCATAACGGCAGCAGCTCAGGCGGTTCCGACTTAATTATTATGTCCATCCGGAGAAAGCAGCCGCACATGTCGCTGGGTCAAGTAACGATGGCCATCGATGGTATTATCATACTTTCCGGAGGATTGGTCTACGGAAACATAGATGCCATTTTGTACGGCTTTGTCTACAGTGCGATTTTGACTATGGTTATGGACAAGCTCCTTTACGGTTTTGTCTCGGGAAAACTGGCTGTGATCATAACGGATCCGGAGCATACTAAAGCCATGAGTCATGCCATTACATCAAAGCTTGTCCGCGGAGCCACTGTGCTCAACGGCAAGGGCAGCTATACTGAGGCGGAAAAAGATGTGATTCTCTGCGCTTGTAGTCGTTCTCAGCTTGCAGAATTGCATGCGCTGGTCAGAGAAATTGACGATGATGTGATGGTGATCGTCACTTCTTATGACGAAGCCTACGGTCGCGGCTTTTTGCCTGTGGATACTTCGCGCTAAACTACTCTATTCTTCGCTTCTCCTGCCAGATATGATTTGAGATTTTCCGCCACCAGGGACATGAGGCGTTCTCGGGTTTCTTTTGCGGCCCAGCTTATGTGTGGTGTGATGAAAATGTTTTTTGCCTTCAGTAGAGGGTTATCTGGAGAGATGGGTTCAGAGGAAACGGTGTCGACAGCAGCCGCATAAACTTTGCCGCTGTTCAGGGCTTCTGCTAGGTCATGCTCTTGAATCAAGCCGCCCCGTGCGTTGTTGATGATGATTACGCCGTCGCGCATCTTAGCAATGCTTTCGCGATCGATGAAGCATTCGTTCTCTTCCGTCAGCGGGCAATGCAAGAAAATCACGTCGGAGTATTCATAGAGCGTATCTAGATCGACGAACTTAAGGTTTTCGTTCTCCAAAGTCGGATCAGGATTTAAATCGTTGGCGTATACCTTCATCCCCAAAGCCTGAACCACGCGCGCAGTTTGCCTACCGATGGCACCCAAGCCGACGATGCCGCAGTTTTTCTGATAGAGCTCGATTAAGGGCGCCAGTGTGAAGGCGAAATCTTCAGAGGTTTGCCAAGCGCCGTTGAGAACGGCTTGGCTATGGAGCCCCACTTGTGACACGACTTCCAAGAGGAGGGCGATCGCATATTGCGAAACTGCCTCAGGACCGTAGGAGGGCACGTTGGCTACAATAATGTTTCTGGCTGCTGCTGCCTCCAGGTCAACTACGTTAAGACCTGTCGCCAAAATGCCGATGTACCGGAGATTTTTGGCCTGATCCATATCGACGGCGCTGATGAAGGTCTTGTTCGTTAAAACAATGTCAGCATCAGCCATGCGCTCTGCTACTAAATGTGAATCGGAGCGATCAAAGATTCGCAAGTCGCCAAGTTCGGCGATAGAATCCCACGAGATGTCTCCGGGGTTTAGAGTAAATCCATCAAGAACAACGATTTTTTTCATTACAGCTTCCTCCAACTTTTTATAAATTCCGATGGCCGAGCTAAATATGAGCCTAGATGGCTGTTATGGTAAAATAAGCAGATGACTGCTGGTGTAATGAGTAATTTCTACGATCTTGCCGCATGCAGGATCGACATTAGTTTAGCAATATAGATCTTAGCAGTTATTTGCTGAATGAGGAAAACATAAGAAAAAAATGAATTCTGATAGAGATAGATATAAAGCCTTTTCAAGCTCGGAGCAGGAGAATACCTCTAACGTAGTGCGCCGCCCTAAGGTCGGTTCTGACATGGAGAGATTTGACGGCCGGCGCTCTAAGGCAAATGAGCAGACACGTGTTACGCAGGCCTCTCTGAGTGAAAGAAGACAGGTGTCTAAACGCCCTCCGGCACAACAGAATAAGTACCTACAAGACACTTCCGCAAGTGAACCGAGCCGTCGTTATCAGAGGGCCAAGCGGGAATGGCGCAAGCGCATTAGCGGTTATCCCAGCAAGAACCGTAGTTTTCAATCCGTTCCGGACGTGCTCTGGTCTGCAACAAAGAAAGGCCTGAAGGTTATTTTCGTCCTTTTCCTGATTGTGGCCGTGTTCATTGGCGGAGTGGGCGGCGGTATGCTTTCAGGTTATATTTCGACGACAAGCCCTTTGGAGATTATTGATCTCAAGTCTTCAGACGGTGCGACAATTATCTACGACAATAAAGGTCTGGTAGTGCAGGAACTGACCGGCGCGAGCGATGTTAATCGGGAATATGTTTCCATTACCAGAATGAAGCCTACGTACATAGATGACGCCTTCATTGCTATTGAAGATGAACGTTTCCATGATCATAAAGGTATTGACCCCAAACGTATAGTGAATGCTGTTGCCGGGATTTTTCTCAATGCCGGCAATCCGACGCATGGTGCTTCGACCATCACTCAGCAGGTAGTGAAAATGATGTCCGGTGCGGATGAACGATCAGCTCAGCGTAAGGTGCAAGAATGGGAACGCGCTCTGGAACTAGAACGACGCTTATCTAAAGATAATATTCTTGAGCTGTTTCTCAATATGGTGCCCATGGCTAACAATCTGACCGGTGTCCAGTCCGCCGCCAAGACCTATTTTGGCAAGGACGTTTCTGAGCTGGATTTAGCAGAGTGTGCCTTTTTGGCAGGCATTCCCAACTTGCCTTCTATTTACAATCCCCAGACAGAGTATGGTCGCCGTAATGGCATGCGGCGTATGCGTATTATTCTTGGCAAAATGTACGAGCTGGAAATGATTGAATATGACGAGTATCAAGAAGCCTTGAACCGAGAGCTGATCTTTGAAGTTGACGAAAGAGAGGAAGGAGACGATGTTACCTCTTATTTCGTCGATGCGGTAGTAGCGCAGGTCATTGAGCAGCTTATGCTGCAGCGAGGTTATTCCTATAATCTGGCGCGGACTGCTGTTTTCCAACATGGACTGACGATTGAGACCACCTTGGATCAGGAAGTGCAGCGCAAAGCTGAGGCCAGTTTCCAAAAGCAGGAACTCTTTGCTACCAATTACGAGGCCCTTCCGGATATTCCCGAACCACCTCAAGCTGCGATAACAATTGTCTCCAACGAACCTGCCACCAGAGGAGAGATTGTAGCTTTAGTTGGCGGCTTCGGCGAGAAAACCCGCAGCTTTATCTTTAACCGTGCTACGCAGGCATATCGCCAACCGGGCTCTTCCATTAAACCAATTTTGGTTTATGGCCCTGCCCTTGAAACCGGATTGATTACAGCAGCGTCCATCTTCAACGATGAACCGAAGTTCCTCGACCCGCAGAATCCTGAAGAGGAGTGGCCACATAACGTAACCCGCCAACACTACGGCTTGGTTACAGCCAGGCAAGCGCTGCAACAGTCATATAACACGATTGCAGTCGAGATTTACACTGAAGTGCTTAATCCTCCGACCGGCTTGTCTTATTTGCGGCGCTTAGGAATTGACAGAACGGATGAACCGCATCCCGCAGGAGCCTTAGGAGCTTTTGGCAGAGGCGTAACGACGGCTGAAATGGCCGGAGCGTTTGCGGCTTTTGCTAATGAAGGCCTTTATACGGAACCGATTCTCTTCAGACGAGTTCTGGACTCGAGTGGTAATGTTTTGTTAGAAAATAAGCCGAAGTATGATCAGGTTTTCACACCTGGAACAGCGACGGTGATGACTTCTATCTTAGAAGGCACATTGATGAACACGAGCTGGATTACGCCCTATGCTGAGCTGCCCAATCAAACGGCAGCTGGCAAGACCGGTACCACCAGTGATCAGATTGACGTGTGGTTCTGCGGTTACACACCCTATTATACTGCCGCAGTCTGGTACGGCTTCGACAACGCCAATGGCAGACGAACCGAGATTGACGATAACGATAATCGTAACGCCATTCGAATCTGGCAGGATGTAATGGCACAGCTGCACGAAGATAAGGCCTCGCGGGAATTTAGTGAAAAAGGTAACGTCGCCCACGCTAGGATCTGTCGTGATACGGGATATTTGGCGATGGATCGCTGCCCAAATACGCTGAATGAGATTTTCGATCTCGACAAGACCAATGCTCCTACAATTGTTTGTCCGGAACACTCGCGAGTGATACCGGAACCCCCGGAGCCCGATCCTGAACCTGATACTGATCCCGAGCCGGTACCGGAACCTGAGCCCGAACCGGCACCGGAACCGGCACCTGAACCGGATCCGGGAGAGGAATCTAACCCTTAATACACAATAAAATTTCGTCTGTAGCGGAGAATATCCTGCTCGGACACCAGAGCAAGGAGAGATTATGCTTTTTACAAACATCACTGTATTCAATTCGGATGGAGAAATCCTGCCGGAACATTTCGTTCTTGTAAGCGATGAAAAAATCCGCTATCTAGGTAGCCGGGACCCCCGCACTTTGCCGGAGTTTAGTGAGATCGCCGGGTCAGCGGAAGTGTATGACGGCAGTAATAAACTTATGATCCCCGGTTTTGTCAATGCTCATTGCCATGTGCCCATGACTTTGCTGCGTGGCTATGGTGAAGGTCTGTCCTTGCATGATTGGCTGGAAAAAAGAATCTATCCTTTCGAAGCGCAGATGACTGTAGATGACATGTATTGGGGGGCTTTGCTCGGCATCGCAGAGATGTTGCAGAGTGGGGTGACTTCTTTCAGCGATATGTATATGCAGGTGGATGGTATCGGTCGTGCTGTCTATGAGAGCGGGATTAAGGCGAATCTTAGCCGCGCACTGGTGGGTGGCCCGGGTGATAAATTTGAAGAAAGCGCTGCTTATAGCGAGACAGAGGAGCTTTTGTCCTTGCGAGAAGCTTCTGCTAATCGCATCAGAATTGACGCAGCTCTACATGCGGAATATACCTCAAGTGACTCGTTGATCCGGGAACTGTCAGAATATGCCCAAGATCGAAATTTGCGCATGCAGGTCCATCTGTCCGAGACCATTAAAGAACACGAAGAATCTAAGCAGCGTCATCAGGGCAGAACTCCAACGGAATATTTTGCTGATCTGGGCCTCTTTGATGTGCCGACCTTGGCAGCTCATGGAGTGCATGTGGAAGACAGAGATCTGGAGATTTTGCGAGACTATGATGTGACCATTAGCCATTGCCCCTCTTCCAATCTGAAGTTGGGCAGCGGTATAGCACGCCTTCGTGCTTGGCGCCAACACGGAGTACGCACTGCCATCGGAACCGATGGGGCTTCCAGCAACAATAATCTGAATATGCTTGAGGAGATTTCTCTGGCTTCATATGTGCAAAAGGGTTTCGAACGCGATCCGCTTTTTCTGTCGACAGCAGAGCTGCTGAAAATGGCCACTGTAAACGGGGCTCAGGCTCAAGGACGCAATGACTGTGGTAGCCTAGCGGAAGGTATGGCCGCAGACTTGCTAATCTTTGATTTCAGCGCACCACATATGCAACCGGTTTATGAGCCGACAGTAAACTTGTTTACTACAGCTCAATCTTCAGATATTGCACTGACCATGGTTAACGGAAAAGTATTGTATCGTGACGGCTCGTGGCCGACGCTCGATATTGAACGGATTATCCGTGAAGCTCAACGCATCAAGGACGAAAAATTGGAGCTCATCCAAAGCATCTAAGTATCTTTAGTGGGGTATTTGTTGACAAAAAAGTGATAAGGGCTCCGAGGGAGCCCTTACCAGAGGAGACGTATGAAGAGGTGTTAGTAGCATTTAAACTACGATGTCAGAATACTCGTTACATGTGACTTGGAAAGAGTGAAAATTTGAACAAATGTGAAAACTTCGTGAGAAGGCCCGGCTCGCGCTTAAATCTAAAAAAACGTCCGTTCTCTATGCTAGGTAGCTTCTTCCTAGCCTTTATTATCTTAGCTTCAGTCACAGGCTGTTCATTTTTAGCTGAGATAGAGCTTGGTCCGGCAGTGAGCGAAGTCGTTGTGACAAAAGTGCCGGAAACGGCGGAAACACTACCCTTTTCTCACTCAGAACTACTGGATGAAAAGCAGATTCAAGACTATGTGGCAACTATTCGTAGGAGCGCGGCTCAGCTAAACGACTTGCGACCCGGCGGCGCATTAGATCTTGAACAAATGCAAGCGGTTGCTCTGGAACGAGTGGTCGATGGGGACACTTTGATTGTTCAGATCGATGGAGAGAGTGTACGCCTGCGGCTGATCGGCGTTGATGCACCCGAATCTTTTTCACATCACGATGAGAATAGGCGCACGGTGGCGGGAGAGAACGTCTCCCGTATCTTAACGACCCTACTGGAGTCTGAAACTACTGTCCTGCTCGACTTTGATGTCGAGAAATACGATCAATACGATCGCATGCTGGCCTATGTCTACACGGACGAGGGTATCATGCTCAACGAAGTCTTGGCGCGATTTGGTTTAGTTGAGGTCAAACGTTACCACCCCAATGTGCGCTTTCATGATTATCTGAAGGAACTGGAAGCTGACGCCAAGACTGATAATATCGGCATCTGGCGCAGCGACTCGGAAATGTCGAAGAGCAGAAAAGGAGATAATCCTATGAATAAGAAGACAATATATTTAGCAGGCGGTTGTTTCTGGGGCGTAGAAGCTTATTATCAACGTCTGGCAGACGGCGTGATCAGTACTGAAGTCGGCTATGCCAACGGTGATACAGAAAATCCGACGTATCAAGAGGTCTGTCGCGGCGATACCGGTTTCGTAGAAGCGCTGAAGCTTGAATATGATGCAGATCAGCTCCCACTACGTGAGGTTTTGGCGCACTTTTTCCGCATTGTTGACCCTACTACTGCTGATCGGCAAGGGAATGATATCGGCGATCAGTATCGTCCGGGAATCTATTTTGTGGATGAAGATGATTTTGATGAGATCTGTGACTACATAGATGCCCGCCGCAAGGACTATGCAAGTGGAATTGTGATTGAAGTCTTTCCACTGGATAATTTCTATGAAGCAGAAACTTATCATCAGCATTACCTGAATAAGAACCCCAGTGGTTATTGTCACGTAAATCTTAATCTGGCAGATGAGCCATTGCGTCCGGAAGAGTTGGCCGTGCCGGAAATGAAGGAGAGTCGCGGAGAAGGTGAAAAGTTAGATGCAGATAAATTTGAACGCTACAAAGGTGAGTTTGCTCTGAATTGGAAATACGCAGCCTTGCCTGAAGAAGAACTGCGCAAGAACCTAAGCGAACTGCAGTATAAGGTGACACAAGAAGGTGCGACCGAGCGTCCCTTTGACAATGAATATAACGATCACCGGGAGAAGGGCATCTACGTCGATATAGTCAGCGGAGAGCCGCTTTTCAGCTCTACGGATAAATTCGATTCCGGTTGCGGTTGGCCATCTTTTAGCAAGCCGATCTCCAAGGGCACGATTGATTATTATCGAGATAAGAGTCTT
Source organism: uncultured Mageeibacillus sp. (assembly GCA_964346175.1). Taxonomy (GTDB): domain Bacteria; phylum Bacillota; class Clostridia; order Saccharofermentanales; family DTU023; genus DTU032. The sequence continues at coordinate 54,999 of CAYFTG010000001.1, read as the reverse complement.
TTCCGCGAACGAATCGAGGTGCGCTCCAGTCATGCTGACTCGCATTTAGGCCATGTTTTTGATGACGGACCGGAAGAGCTGGGCGGCCTACGCTATTGCATTAATAGTGCGGCCTTGCGTTTCATCCCTCTAGAAGAGATGGCAGCTGAAGGCTACGATTATTTAATAAGTCTGGTGGAATAAAATTTACTTAGATGCGGGAATAGTATCCCTCAAGAGATTTGTAGGTCCGATAAAGTTTTTGCTCCAGAGAATTAGCTTTATCTTGTGGGAGAGGATAATCCTCTCCCTTTTTTATGATGTCCCTTAAGATGCCCAGCACTCGTTCCCACGTGGCAAAGTGTTCCGCAGAGATTACACAAATGGACTTGTCGACCGTGGCGTAAAAGGCCCTGCCGTATAACGCCCTAGTGAGCTCTACTACCACGTCCTCGACATCGACAAATATGTGCTCGTCCTCGTCCGCTAGCCGGATTGCTTCATTCCCCTGCAGCATATCCTTGATTAAATCATGCAAGGGATTGGCGATATCTAGGTAAAGATCCTCCCCCATCACAAGCGGCAAACGATAAATTATGTTGCGCACGCGTCGCCGTTGTCCATACTCGCGGATCAGTTGTTCACCCAACAGCTTACTGCGTCCGTAGGCAGAGTCATCATACTCAGACGAAGTAAAGATAAAGGGAAGCCTGTGAGCGTGCTCTTCCATCAGACGGATCAGTTCTGCGGTGTAATCGACATTGGCTGCTTGCAGCTCTTCAGGGCTGCCCGTCTTAGACTCGTAGAGATGCAGGAGATACTTAGCTTCCCCCAAAAGAGAGACCAGCTCGGTTTTTTCCATCTCAGGGTTTATCTCAAGAAAAGTGAAAGCTTCTTGGACTGCCTGCTCTTTTAAGAGTTTTTGAGCGATATATGAATTTGCTCCACTTATAAGTACCTTCTGTTTCGTCATTTCTATCCCTCTATAAGCAAGATTTGCTTCCGCTATAGTGTAGGAGATTAGGCATAGAAAAGACAAGCTCATGTTACCCTCTCTAAGCAGCATAGTGTTCTAAGTGTTAAAATATGGTTCAAGAAAAGAACATATGCAAGAGGAATTCCATAGATGGACTATAGAAAAAACTTATTGAATGTTTATTGGATTCTTGCTGTTGCGCCCTTTGTCACTGCAATCCCGTTATACGTGCTTATGCCTGAAATTATTGTGCCGGAAGGAGCCTTAAGCTTCCTCGGACTGTCACATAGAGCCGGTATTTTTGTTTTTCCTGCAGCTTGGTTTATAGTCAATGTCTTGATGTTTTTTGTCATTAAATGGCTCGAACGGCAAATAGAAGGCATAACAAAAGTCCTCTTGTTCGTTCTATTAGCTCTCTGTCTAGTGTTCAGCACTACGGCGATAGTAATGGAATTAAGCTTTTACCGTTCCGCCATGACTTTTTATTGATCTAGTATAAGGGCTAAGAGAGATTTGATTAGTGAGTAGAATTATAAATAACAAACTGAAAAAAAACCTAAATGTATTCCTGTCTTCCGTTATTTTGTTCAGCCTGGTGATCCTCATGGGATCCATATTGGGCGCGTGCGCCACTGAAGCTGATGTACCTGATGCAGATCTGAAAATAGTTACGACACTCTTCGTCAGCTATGATTTTGCTCGTAGCATTAGCGGCGATCAAGTTGATGTCAGTATGCTACTGCCGCCCGGTGTTGATGTTCATTCCTTTGAACCGACGCCGCAGGATATCATCAAGTTGAATGATGCGGATTTGCTGATCTATAACGGCGGCCATTCTGAAGCATGGGTCAAGCGCCTGCTGGATTCGGGCGAGTTGCATCCGGAGAATACTTTGCGCTTGATGGATTTCGTTGAATTAAGGGAAGAGACTGTTAGCGGCATCATCGAGATTGAAGCGGATCACGATCACGATGACGAGCACGAGCATCAGCGTGTGGATGAGCATATCTGGACCTCGCCTGTAAATGCTGTCGCCATGTCTGCTGCAATCAGAGATAAGTTGATCGCAATAGACGCAGACAATGCGGGGGTCTATACTAGCAATTTCGATGTACTAGCTGCCGGTTTGACCGATCTGCACCACAGATTTCAAGCTGTTGTTGCTGCCGGAGAGCGAGACTTCATTATCGTGGGCGATCGTTTCCCGTTGATTTACTTCGTAGCGGAGTATGGGCTGGATTACTATGCCGCTTATGAAGCCTGCGCCGCAGAGTCGGAACCGAAACCGAGAACCGTCACGGCTTTAATTGATCTGGTGAAAGAGACAGATGCGCCCTATATTTTCACCATCGAATTCTCCAACGAGAGACTGGCGGATCAGATTAGCGCAGAAAGCGGCGCGGATAAACTTCAATTTCACACTGTGCATAACGTGACTCAGGAGCAGATTAACGAAGGCGCTACCTATATCAGTCTGATGCAGCAAAATGTTAGAAACTTGGAAAAGGCTTTAAATGAATAAAGGGTTGGCGGATCAGGTTTTACTAAGTCTTAATGAAACGGCCTTTGCCTATGATGGCAGGCCGGTTACTCCCCGTTTAACTTTCTCCATCCATAAGGGTGACTATATTTCTATCCTTGGTGAGAATGGTTCAGGCAAAACAACTTTGCTGAAGGGTTTGTTGCGCATGAAAGAGCCCTGTCAGGGCGAAATTAATTTTGCCGATGATATGGAGAAGAAAAATGTCGGTTATCTTCCGCAACAATCAGGTTTGCAGAAGGATTTTCCTGCTTCGGTAACGGAAATTGTCAGTAGCGGACGTTTGAATCGGCACAAATTTTTCTCTTTTTATACCCAAGAGGACAAGCGCTTGGTGCGGGAAACACTGCAACGCCTTGATATTGCGGACTTGGCGGATAGCTCTTTCCGCAACTTGTCGGGTGGGCAGCAACAGCGCGTGTTACTTGCTCGAGCGCTGGTCGCTTCTGACGGAACTCTGCTCTTGGACGAGCCGACCGCCGGTTTAGATCCGATTGCGGCGCACGATTTTTACGATCTAATTCGGAGCTTGAATCAAGAAGGCGAAACCATCATTATGGTCTCGCATGACGTCCATTGTGTAATGCATGATGCCTCGCACACATTACACTTGGGCAAGGACTATTATTTTTTCGGTCCCAAAGAGGATTATTTGAATACTGTGATGGCTGAAAGTTTCATCCATAGAACCGGAGCTGAATAAATGATACTTGAATTCCTCTCCTATGCTTTTTTGCGACGAGCACTGATTTCAGGCTTGCTTATTTCTATAAGCGCAGCCGTAGTGGGCAGCAGCTTGGTTCTCAAACGCTACTCCATGATCGGGGACGGTTTGTCGCATGTGGGTTTTGCGGCGCTGGCCATAGCCATGATCTTTTCCTGGTCGCCGCTGCTGGTGGCCCTGCCTGTTGTGATTTTGGCGACTTTTTTGCTCTTGCGCATCAGTGAGACCAATCCTCTTAGAGGGGATGCTGCTGTTGCTATGATTTCATCGGCTGCGATGGCGATAGGTATTCTGCTTATCTCCGTGACCAAGGGTATGAACACGGATGTTTTCAGTTTCATGTTCGGCAGTATTCTTTCGCTTTCTGACTCCGATATGATCCTAAGTGTAATTCTGTCACTGGCAGTAGTGCTTTTTTATCTGATTTCATACAACAGGATCTTCGCCGTGACTTTCGATGAGACCTTTGCAGAATCCAGTGGCGTCTCCAGCAAATTCTGGAATTCGGTCTTAGCGGTTCTGGCTGCGGTCACGATTGTTCTGGGCATGCGAATGATGGGTGCGCTCCTGATCTCGAGCCTAATCATCTTTCCGCCGATCACAGCGATGCGGCTTTTTGGTAGCTTCCGTCAAGTGACGATCGTATCGGTATTAATATCTGTGGCGGCTTTTTTGATCGGTATTTTCAGCTCTTATGCTTTAAACCTACCAACTGGTTCTACTATCGTGATTGCCAATATCGGCTTTTTCCTCATCTTTTCTCTCCTGCGCAAATTGAAACAAGGAAGACGGGTGGTCAATCTAGGAGGACAGGAATGAGGGTATTGCATTGTCTGGCTCAATTACCGACGCGTACGGGCAGCGGTGTGTATTTCCATAATTTAATTAATGAAATTAATCAACAGACGGATTGGCAGCAGGCTGCCCTCTATGCCTTGCCGGCTAAGCGCCACGTCGACCCCGGTCTAGATGAGTCCCCTTGCACACAAGAATATGCCGAATGGATCGACTGTAAGAGCCATTATCCGGTTTTCTTCGAGACGGAGCGAATGCCCTTTCCTATTGTGGGCATGAGTGATGAGATGCCCTATCCATCGACTCGTTACTGCCGCATGGATGACGAAATGATCGGCTGCTGGGAGCGTAATTTCTGTCAAGAGTTAATCAGGATCAAAGAAGAATATAAACCCGACATTATTATTTCTCACCACTTGTGGATCTTGACAAGGATGGTACTGGAGATCTTTCCCGATATCCCGATCATTGGAATTTCACACGGTACCGATATTCGCCAGGCCCTACAGAATCCTGATATTGCCAAGAATGCGGTGGGCAGCTTGCGCGGGCTTAATCGCGTCCTCTCTTTATCCGACTCTCACATTCCAGACCTAGTGGAGTGCTTCGACCTCTTGCCGGAACAGATCTTGGTCACCGGAGGAGCTTTTGACAATAACATTTTTTATCCTAGCTCAGATCGGCAGGATACTTTCAAGGAAGGTCCGGTCAAGTTTCTCTACGCGGGGAAAATGTCCCATGCCAAGGGCGTTTATGAGTTGATTGCGGCTTTTTCTGCACTCTATCAAAAAGACCCCGCAGTTCGCCTCGATCTCGTCGGCACTGCTGAGGCGGAACTGAAAGCGCTCCTCAATTCGGACGCTGTTCCGGCACAGGCGATTAGATTGTTTGATGTAGAGTCGCAAAAGGAGCTGGCGAATCACTTGCGGCGCAGCGATATCTTCGTTCTAGCCAGTTACTATGAGGGTTTGGGACTGATCGCCATTGAGGCTCTTGCCTCCGGAGTGGGCCTGGTCACGAACGAGCTGCCTGCGCTGTTTCAGCAATTGCTGCCTCATGTGGGGGGAAGCGACTTGATCAGCTGGGTGGAGCTACCACGTTTGCATAATCTGGATGAACCTTATGTGGAAGATGTTCCCTCCTATGTGGAGCGGCTATCTGCGGCCATGGAGGAGCAAGCCTTGCGGGCAAGGCAGCGCAATGGCGAGAAGAAAAATCTCGCTCAAGCAGTCCAGGTCTTTTCTTGGGAAAGCCTGGCTGCTAAGTTAATTCAGATAATTAAAGATCTGAGCTGAACTCCGCCTTATTTATTCGCTTCTCGAGTATTCTCTTCTGCCTTTAAACGTTTGATGATGGAGCGGGCAACATGTAAACCGCTGGCTCCGGCCTGCGACAGTCCACGCGTAATCCCGGCACCGTCTCCGATGGCGAAGAAGCGCGGCATCGAAGTTTCAAACTCTGATGTCAGCTGTAAGCGCGCGCTATAAAATTTGACCTCGACTCCATACAATAGCGTGTCGGTGTTGGCGGTTCCGGGAGCGAGTTTATCTAAAGCTTCCAACATTTCAATAATGTTATCTAAGTGGCGCTTGGGCAGAACCAGGCTGAGATCGCCCGGTGTTGCATCCAGGGTTGGCTTGACGAAACTCTTCGACATGCGGTGCGCATTGGTGCGTTGGCCATTGCGCAAATCTCCCAAACGCTGGACCAGAACGCCCCCACCCAACATATTGGACAGAGAAGCGATGTGCTTGCCATAGCGATAAGGTTCATTAAACGGATCTGTGAAACGATTGCTAACCAGCAAGGCGAAGTTGGTGTTTTCGCTATGCAGGCTAGGGTCATCGTAACTGTGACCGTTGACGGTGATGATACCGTCAGTATTTTCCGTGACAACATAACCATAGGGGTTCATGCAGAAGGTGCGAACGATATCGCTGTACTGCCGCGTCTGATACTTCAGCTTGGCTTCGTAGAGGACATCGGTAATATCTTTAAAAACCAGAGCCGGCAGTTCAATCCGCACTCCCAGATCTACCTGGTTGTTAATTAAAGGCAGGTCGAGACCGCGGCAAATATCACTGAACCATTCGGCGCCGGAGCGACCGGGGGCAGCGATCAGATATTTGCAGGCTATATCACCCTTGTTTGTTTCCAGAATATATTGATCCGGTACTTGCTCATCACTCGCTTTGACGGTCATGTCGCCGTGTACCGGGAGAATGTTTTCTACCTTCACGTTGCAGCGCAGATCTACATGCTCATCCAGCCACTTGTAATGGGCGATCAGCATGTCTCTGGTTTTTTCTGTGCCGAGATGTTTGCAGCGTGCGTCGAGGAGATGAATATCGTGCGCTATAGCTTTGCGTCTGATCAGCTCTGCCTCGGGCGAGGAGGTAGTGTAATAAGTATCTGTGGCACCAAATTCTTGATTGACTTTGTCGACATCATCAATCAGTTCCATAACGGTATCATGCTCAAGATAGTCGGTCAGCCAGCCACCGAACTCGGTGGTGAAATTAAATTTGCCGTCAGAAAAAGCTCCCGCACCGCCGAAACCACGCATAATGGCGCAGGGAACGCAGTTAATGCACTGCTTGGTTTTTTTGTTTACGATCGGGCAGGATCGTGCTTCAATAGCCTTGCCTTGTTCCAATACAACAATATCCAAATCGGGGCGTTTGGCGCTCAACTCATGCGCAGCAAAGATTCCCGCTAAACCTGCACCGATGATGGCAACATCTTTTTTTTCCATGCTTCCCTCCGCTATATGTGCTCTACAAAAACAACACTAGCCATTATACTTGAAACTAGCTTAAAAGTAATAGGAGGACAAAGCGAGATGGATTATAAGGAAATCGGAGACACAATAATTCTGCGTGTTGACCCCGG
>CAYFTG010000001.1:46528-47993 GCA_964346175.1 uncultured Mageeibacillus sp. | reverse complement strand
CGGTAATGAAAAGATGGAAGTAAAAGGCGGGCATCTGGATCGAGCCATAGTCAGCGGGACGGCTGAGATTTTTATAAATATAATTGCAAAAACAACAAGAGGCTTAGATCGAAAGAAATCCCCTGAAACCGGTATCAATGAATTGAGATTTAACTAAAAAAACGTACCAATACTTCCCTAGTCCAAGTCATCGGGACAGATGGACTCTAAATATCCAAAGCCTGGGTTGAAGAACTTGCTCTCCATGGCAGCTTCCTGTTCTCGCAGCAACTCTGTTGTCTGGCTTTCGAGGCTGTCAATGTAGTGAACAATGACTGCTGCCACTGTCGTGGGCCTATCGCCATACTCGCCGTGATGTCCGGCGATGACGGCCTGGACCTGTCGATAGAACTGTTCGCTGTAAGAGTCAATTATGCGCTCACGGTACTTCACCAAGAACTCAATTCCGCGGACACGGTGGTTGGCATACCAGTGCTCGCTCATGGAAAGGGCATCATACTCGAAGACCTTGCCGATATCATGCGCAACAACGCTAAAGGTCATGAGGTCAACGGAAGGCAGTAGCTCTTTGTTGTTGTCCAGCAAAGCGATCAGAATGCGCAGCATCTTGCTGCTGTGATTCCAGAGGCCCCCAATCAGATTGTCGTGATGCTTGATGGCAGCCCCTTCTGTAAAAAAGCGACCCTCGAGTTCGGGATCGTTTATTACGTCGTCGATCAGTTTCCTGCAAGCATCTGAGAGACCTCGCGCCTGGAGTTGTTCCAAAACTTCATTCCATTTGCTTTCCAGTTCTTCCTGAGGGATGCAATCCTGAAAATCTTCTTCGCTGACGGCGTTGTCCACATACAAGTCGATGGAACGGATATTAATATAAGAAAAACTCTTGTACTCCTGTCCTAGGGTATCAGCACGGTAGATGCCTTTGCCATGCGCACGCAGAATTTCCAGCACGTCGTCATCCCAGGAACGAAATTGCACTACTTTGCCCCTATACATCAAATCGCCCAAGATGTAATCTTTACGCCCCGGTCGCACTTGCGGATCGGAGTTGACGTAGATAAGGCCGGAGGAGGTTTTGCCGTTAAGGATAGCCTCGTTGAGATTAATAATTTGCACTTCTTGTCCTCACTTATTTAGAGCACTGACTTTCACAGTGCATTTTCTGATGTCTAATCGTTTCAATTCTATCTTAAATAGGAATGCTTGCCAAAAGTATTAATCACTGACGTGGAGATAGTGATAGGATATAGTAAAGTTATTTTTCTGCAGAAAGGGAAGATATATGAATTGTTTAGACGCAATAAGACAACGTAGCAGTTGCCGAGATTTTTCAGACAAAAAGGTTTCAGGAAAAGACGTGGAGCTCTTACTCGAGGCAGCTTTAGCATCACCTACCGGAGTTGATGCACAATCACTGCGCTTTGCGTTGATTACTGACGAAGATCTGATTCAGAGGATTTCGGAT
>CAYFTG010000001.1:0-46428 GCA_964346175.1 uncultured Mageeibacillus sp. | reverse complement strand
AGGATGAGCGTTTCATTGTTTCTGTGGCTATCGGTTATGCCCAAAGCAGAAAAGAACCGCACGAACTGACTTGGGAGCATGTGCGCAGGTTTTAATATTGCTCCAGCTTATTACTCAGATCTGAACTGAAATACAGATCATTGCCAACGGCTCCCGTCTCGTAAGCAATGCCCAAGGGGAGAAAGAGATTATTCTCAATCAGGAAAATGTTTAGATCCTGCAGACGCGGGATAATAGAAGCAAAGTTTAGGGCGTCATTTCTGCACTGTTGCAGTAGTTGGCGCCCACTTTCCGCCGCATAATCACTGCTGTCTGCCAAATCGCTGTCCGGTTCTAATCCCGGCCAGAGCTGCAGGCGGGAAATCAATTGAGCTATATTCTCGTCCGGCAATGATTCCATGTAAATGAGGTCATAGTCCTGATTCTGAAGTCGCAGCTGCCATTCGCTTACGCTGACCTCTCTGGCTGTGACAGTAAGCCCGTTCTCTTCTAAAAGGTTTGCTACTTGGCGACACACACTGGTAAGCTCAGTCGAGATAATCGGGTAGTAAAAAAAGAGCTCCACAACTTCCCCATTCTCATCAAGAATAGTTCCTGTTTGCGAATCCCGCTCCCAGCTGGATTCTTCCAAATAGCTATTCGACACCTGAGGCGAGGTGTCGGGCAAAAGTTGGTAATCTGTTCTTGTCAGCGTGTGGGGCAGAATCGAAGGCAGTGTGAGCTGATTTCCCGCAGGAAGACCCCCAATGTTAGGCAGATTGGGATAGAAGCTTTCCTGCGCATCATCCAACCTGAGCAAAATGCTTTGGATGTATTTACGGGCGGCAATTTCTTCCAGCTGCGAAAGAGGATTAAAAGCTATGCCCAGGCGCCTTTCTTGGGCAGAAAGAGTATAGATGCTGTCACTTGTATTTGCTTCCCAGAAGGGCAAATTGCCAAATGTTTCGAGATAGTTTTCCCGGGACTCATCAGGATGAGTCGCTTCGGGACGAAGCAGGAGATCTAAATCGCTATGTGCCAGAGCAGCCAGAGCGAGCTCGTCTATTTGGTATTTGTGATAAATGAGATACTCGGGGTAATCATCAAAAACAGAGGTATCTGCACTTGCGGACTGCTGAACAAATTTTTCCAAAATTAGCACAAAATTATCTTGACGCACAAGCCTGTAAGGACCGCTGCCGATAGTAGGGAGAGGTGACAGTTCCTGCAAAACACTCAAGTCGCTGTTGGCAGGCAAACGCGCCCCCCACAGCTGATACGGCAGGATGTAGACTCTTTCCAGACAATCTAGGAGGGTAAGGATAGCATCTTCATCCACTAAGGTGATTTCGACTGTGTAATTATCGGACATAGAGTAAGATTGCACAGCTTCATCTAGCAAGCGTCCCAAGACGTGACCTGCAGATTGGTATAGTTCAAAAGTCTGCACGATATCATTTGCTGCCAGATTAAAACCGTTATGGAAAGATATATCGTTGTATAGATGCAAGACCAGTTCTCGCCCCCTAAGGTCAATGCTTTCCACAATACCGGATTCGTAAAGACCGTTGCTTTTGTTATAGCTCAGTAGTGTTTCGTAAATAAAATTGTAAGGTTTGAAAGTGTCGTTTGCTTCTTCATCGAGGAAAGGATTTAAAGACAAATCATCAATTTCTGCATAGGCTATTGAGAAGCGATCTTCGCGCTCGTCCGGCAGACCGACATAAAAACTTGCTTCGATTACGTCGTTGTCCAAGTCGGGTAGGCTTGGTTCGTCGCTGCCTGTACTTGCTCCTTCAGTAATGGTCGGCTCATCGCTAGCAGGAGGAGACGATTGATTACAGGCAGGCAAGAGATTTATGGCAAAGATTAGGAGCAAGAGGAAACTTGCGAGCTTGCTTGCCAGCGCAAGGCCGGTCCTAGATCTAGTCTTTTGACGTAGTTTACACTTCATGTGCTTTATTTTATCATGATCCACAGGACTTGGCATTCGCGTAGAAGAAGTAGCTTTCGTCATTAGCACGGCTATAGACGAAATAAAGGTGGATTGCTTAAAGCAAGAGAAAGTGACTCATGCAGAAATCTAGATCTCTAGCTGGAAATATCATAAGAATAATCGGGAAGATTATTAAGGTCATACTGATAACAGTTGTTGTGCTCATTCTATTGGCTGTGCTGACAGTCTTCTCAGTGGATCGCTGGGTTGCTTGGAAGGGCGGAAGAGCCGTCATGGAAAGTGAAGAGCTGGAGCCACCTTATGATGCCATCATTGTCCTAGGCGCTCAAGTGCTCAACAATTCCTATCCTAGCGTTATGTTGCAGGACCGCTTGGACAGTGCCGTTGAACTCTATGAAGCAGGATTTTCTGACCGTATTCTTGTGACGGGCGATCATCGGGAAGATAATTATAACGAGGTAGGGGTCATGTGGCGCTATCTGCTGGAGCAAGGTATCCCGGATGAAGCGATTTTCATGGACCATTTCGGCCTTGACACTTATGACTCTATCTACCGCTCACATCACGTTTTCGAGATTGAAAAGGCGATCGTGGTCACACAGACTTTCCATCTTCAGCGAGCCCTTTATATCGCCCGCTCTCTAGACTTTGACTATCATGGTTACGCCTCGGACGCACGGAAATATCAATCATCTACGTATACTTTTTTACGGGAATATGGAGCTAGGTTGAAAGCAGTATACGAAGTTAAGAGTGACGCTTTGCCGACCCGCATGGATCCCGTTATGCCCATTTCCGGCGATGGTAGAGACACGCGTCAAGCTTGGGGTGAACCGTGGTCCGGTTAAGATTTGCTTTTTCGCAATTATAATTAGCTCCGCTCTTTACGCTATATGCTAAGATTAGCTTATGTGTCTGCTAGACAGATAAGAGCTTAGGGATACATATCTATTCTCAATTAATTTTAAGGAGAACGAACACTTATGAAAAAAAAGCTTCTACTACTCATTCTGGCATTGTCATTATTTTTGAGTGCAGTAAGTGCCTGCGCCAAAGATCCGGCAGATATTCTGAATCCGGAACCAAAGAAGACAGAAAGTGAGACGGGAAGCGTCGATCCTTCTGATCCTGCTGATCCGAATGAATCTACTGACCCGGTCGAAACAGGTGGCGAGACGAATACTCCGAATACTACGCAGCCAAGCAGCACGACTACCCAGCCTACAGAGCCAAGAGTAGAGAATCCTGAAGATGTTGAGGGTACTCCCAGCTTCAACCAAGGCGTCATGATTATGAATGATCGCATCATGGAACTCTTCGGCCTGAACGAAACAGGAATTTCCAACTATTCAGCACGCATTAATAAACTTCGCGACAATTTACCTGCAACGGTTACTTTGTACAGCATGATTGTTCCCACTTCGAGCGAGTTTTATACTCCGGCCGATTACCATACTGGCAGTCACTCCCAACGCACAGCCATTAATATGATTTATGACGGCTTAAAGGACAACATCATCCCAATAGACGCCTACGATCAAATGCTGCAGCATTACGAAGAGTATATTTATTTCAAGACAGATCACCACTGGACCGGTCTCGGAGCCTATTATGGTTACGTCGCGTTTTGTAAAGATTCCGGCCAAGAAGCTTTGCCGCTGAGCGAGTATGAAGAACATGACCTCGGCCCCTTCTATGGATATCTTTATTCTTATGGTGAAGGCAAAGCCGCGATAAAGGCGGACAACGTAACCGTCTACCGTCCGAAAGATTATGAAGCTAGTGCTTGGATTTATCCTGACTCGGTCAAGTCCGGGGGCTATCAGATGCATCTATTGGCTACCACCTGGAATCCCGACAGTAATGAGAAATACATGGCCTTCTCCGGAGGTGATGCTCCTCTAATGCAGATAACTAGCGGTGTCAAAAACGGTAAGAAGATTCTCGTAATTAAAGACTCTTTCGCAAAAGCCCTTCTGCCACATTTAGCAAATAATTACGAATATGTCTACGAGGTAGATCCGCGCCATTTCAAGGGCAGCGTTCCTCAGTTTGTCAGCTCAGAAGGAATTGATGAGGTATTGGTCACTAATTACGCACTTGCAACTGCGAACCCCACCTGGACGGCAGGTTTTGATCAAATCATACAGCCTTAGGTTTTATCTATATTTATCCGTTAATAAACCACGTTAGAGCAAATCTCCAGCGTGGTTTTTTTGACTTATATAACTGAAAATTATTAAATTTTGAATGCCGAAAGATTGATCTATTAGAAGAAGGAACTAGTTTGCAGTTGATTCGTTTTCCCAGATTAATTCCTGATTGCAGTAGACACAGCGTCTCAGGGTATATACAGGGACGTAGCTGACGAGCTTTTTGCAATTAGGGCACAAATAAGCATCCGATTTAGTTTCCTGAACCGAATTCTTTCGCAAAGCTCCATACTTCATGCGACGTCTGGTTGTAGTTGTTTTTATTAGGTTCATTATTTTCAGCCTCCACAGCTATTATACCACAAGCTTGGAAGCGCCTTAGAACATGCATTACGGCACTCACGGCGAAACTAGAGGCCGGGCAGTAAAGCGGTAGCAATGAGGAAGTAAACCATTAAAGCCGTCAAATCCACCAAGGTTGTTATGAAGGGCGTTGCCATAATCGCGGGATCGATGTTTACTGCCTTGGCCAGCATCGGCAAGGAGCAACCAATCACAGCAGCCAGTACAACAGTGAAAAACATCGATGCTGATAAGACGATAGCAATCAAAAGGTTATCGTAAAAAATGACAATCCGCAAAAAATTGATCATAGCCAAGGCGAGGCCCAGAAGTATTCCCACACGGAACTCTTTCCAGATGACTTTAGCGATATCGCGAAAATTAATTTCACCCACAGCCATGCCACGGATAATCAGAGTGCTGCTCTGGGCACCGACATTTCCTCCTGCTGCGGTCAGCATGGGTACAAAGCTGAAAAGGATCGGATAAAGCAAGAGAGCACCTTCGAAATTCTGGATGATCAGGCCGGAAAAAATGGCCGAAACCATCAGGATTAGAAGCCAGACGATGCGATTGCGACCCATGTTCCAGATGCTGCTCCTCATATAGGCTGTTTCATAAGGGCCGATTGCAGCCATCTTGGCGAAGTCTTCCGTGGTCTCGGCCTGAATAATATCAACAGCGTCGTCTACGGTGATAATCCCGACCAGTCTGTTTTCGATATCCACAACCGGTACCGCGAGGAAATCATATTTGTGAAAAAGCAAAGCTACATCTTCCTGATCATCACTCGTGTGCGCGCTTATTACATCTGTATCCATCAGGTCAGCAATAATTTCAGAATCGTCAGCTAAGAGCAGCGTTTTGACAGAAATGACACCTTCAAGAATGCGGCTCGGGTTAGTAACATAGCAAGTATAGATGGTCTCCTTGTTGTGGCCGAACCGTCGCAAGTATTCCAAAGACTCGCCTACTGTCATGTTTTTGCGGAAACTGGTATATTCAGTCGTCATTATGCTGCCGGCCGAATTCTCCGGATACTGTAAAATGCGATTGATTATTTGTCGTTTTTGAGGGCTAGTCAGACGCAGAACACGCGTGACCAGATTCGCTGGCATTTCTTCCAGGAAATCGACGGCGTCATCTACGAACAGCTCGGCCACAAGCTGTGTGGTCTCTGCGTCAGAAAAGGCGTGTGCCACGTTGTATTGCGCTTCAGGCGATAAGTGGGCAAATACTTCAGCCCCCATGTCTTTGGGCAACATACGGAACACCAAAGCGATTTTTTCGTCAGATAATGTGTCCAGAAAGTTTGCGATATCGACTTCATTGTCGTCTTCCAGCTCTGCACGCAGTTTAGGGAAGTTTTGTAGCTCCAAAAGCTCCGTCAGATATTGGATATACTCTCTGTCGTCATATTTGCGGTTTTCAAATAGTTGAGTCTGCTTTTGATCTGCCATCTTACTACCACCTAAGTATTGAAATTGATTCTATTCAAGTAAAAAGCCTGCCGAAACTCTATCTGCGGCAGGCTTTCTGATAAAACGTTTTCAGCAATCTCTTATCTGCGGATTGCGATACATTCGATCTCAACCTTGCCGTTCTTGGGCAAAGTTTTTACTGCAAAGCACGCTCGAGCAGGGTAAGGGCTGGGAAAATAATCTCCGTACAGCTCGTTGACGACAGCGAAGTCAGCCATGTCGGCTAATAAGACTGTTGTTTTTACGACATCGGCTGCAGACGATCCTGCTGCCTTTAAGATGGCGTCGAGGTTATTCAGAGCCAACTTGGTTTGCTCTTCTACTGAATCAGGCATTTCGCCGGTCTTTGCATCAATTCCCAGTTGCCCGGAAACAAACAGCAGCTTATCAGCGCATACTGCTTGAGAATAAGGTCCAATTGCAGCGGGAGCTGCGTCGGTGTTAATAATGTCTCGTTTCATGAGTATCCTCCATAACTAATATACTTAAGTTTAGCACAGCCCCTTGGGCCTGAGCGTGTTACAGCTGACCATTTACTCGAATTTGAAGAGTGCCTCTCGGACTATTTCAGCCACTGTCGGGTGGGGGAAGATAATCCTTTTCATCTCGGTCAGTGTCATTTTTTCTTCAATCATGACACCAAATGCCAGAATGATTTCCGACGCGTACTGACACATCAGGTGTACTCCGGCCAAGGTGTCCGTATCTGCATCGAGAATGACCTTGCAGATGCCGGTTCCGCGCTCGGTTTCAGCAACGTAACGACCGGAGAAAGCCATAGGCAATTCAACTACCTTAGGATTCCGACCGGCATCTTTCATTTCCTGTTCAGTCTTGCCGACCCAAGCGACTTCAGGATCAGTGTAGATAACTGAGGGAATAGCTGCGGTACTCATGTGGTCTTCATTTCCCAGGATATTATTGACAGCGACTTCACCTTCGCGGTAAGCGACGTGAGCCAACATATAACCGCCGAGAACGTCGCCAACGGCGTAGACGCCCGGGACAGAGGTTTCACATTTATCGTTGACCACAACAGCGCCACGCTCGACTTCAACAGCCAGATTCTCAAGGCCAAAGCTCTGTGTTACCGGTCTGCGCCCTGTGGAAAGCAAGATCTTGTCGCCACTGACGGTCTGTGTTTGGCCGTCCTTTTCAAATGTGACATCATTTCCGGAGACGGACATTACTCTGGCGTTCAAGTGGAATTCCATGCCTTGCTTCTCGTAGACTTCTTGGAGCAGTTTTCCGATATCGGGATCGACATTGCCGGCGATATGATCCAGCATTTCGACTACAGTTACCTTGCTACCCACTGTCTGATAATAGCAGGCCATCTCCAGGCCGATGACGCCGCCACCGATGACGACGAGTCTTTCCGGGATTTCATCTAGGTCAAGGATTTCACGATTTGTAATAACGGTAGATCCTAAATGTTCTTTAACGCCTTCAATAGGGGGGATTAGAGGTTCAGATCCTGTGGCGATGATCAGATGCTTTCCGGAGTAGGATTCGCCCGCAGCAGAAACTGTGAATTGTCCCTCATCTGCTGACTCTATTTCAGCTGCGGCAGAAACAACCTCTACATCAGAGGCCTTCATTGTCATGCCGATACCGGCTACTAATTTTTTGACTACACGCTTCTTGCGCTTCAGTACTCTGGATTGATCATAAGATACATTCTCAGAGCTGACACCGAATGCTTGGCTGTCTTTAGCATGGCTGTAGAGCTTGGATGAGTTTAAAAATGTTTTAGAGGGGATACAGCCTTCGTTCAGGCAAACGCCGCCTAGGGAATTCTTTTCGAATAAGGCGACTTTCAGTCCGGCTTGACCGGCTCTTTCGGCTGCTATGTAGCCGCCGGGACCGCCACCAATGATCAATACATCGTACATTGTAATTCTCCTTTTACGTTAGTCCACGTCTCTGCACTTAAGCAGAGACGTGATTAGATTTGTTTTTTATATTCTAACGTATCAGGCCGAATGTATCACGCTTTAACGGTCTTCGCGAAAATAGTTTAGTCCGGTGCCTGCAGGGATGCTGTGTTCTTTGCTCTGTCTCATACTGGTGAAAATCAGAACCAAGATCGTAACAATGTACGGGAGTGAAATGTAAATTTGTGTTGGTAGGCCCTTGATCGGATAGTACATATACATGACGTCGAGTCCGCCAAAGATGATGGCACAGTATATTGCACGTAAAGGACTCCAGGTTGCAAAGATGACGAGAGCGATTGCAAGCCAGCCGTAGCCAGACACGCAGTCAGTCGCCCAGATGCCGTTCTGTCCAACCATAGCCATGTACATTCCGCCCAATCCGCCTAAACCGCCACCAATTAAAGTAGCGCCGTAGCGATAACGCGAAACACTGATACCGGCTGTATCGGCAGTAGCGGGGTCTTCTCCGACGGAGCGAAGCATGAGACCTTTGCGTGTATGGTTCAAAAACCAGCCCATGATCAGAGCGAAGACGATAGCTAAATAAACCATCCAGTTATAACTGAACAAGAGCGGCCCTACAACGGGGATATCTTTCAGAGCTGCAAAAGGTGCATAGTTGAAGATGGCTGTTGTATCTTTAGAAACTGCAACATAGCCGCCGGCCTGATTGCCTAAATGCTCGCCAAAATACTTGGCAAAGCCTGTTCCGAAGATAGTCAGGGTAAGACCGGTTACGTTTTGGTTGGCTCGTAGTGTGGTCGTCAGGATTGAATATATCAAGGAACCCAAGAGACCAAGAAGGAAAGCAATAACAAAACAGGCAACAGCAGCGATGGCACCTCCGCCGAACCATTGCTCGAAATACCAAGCTGCTCCCAAGCCGCCAATGGCACCCATGTACATAATGCCTTCGACA
Source organism: uncultured Mageeibacillus sp. (assembly GCA_964346175.1). Taxonomy (GTDB): domain Bacteria; phylum Bacillota; class Clostridia; order Saccharofermentanales; family DTU023; genus DTU032. The sequence continues at coordinate 37,657 of CAYFTG010000001.1, read as the reverse complement.
CCCAAGTTGAGATTACCTGACTTTTCAGTAAGTATTTCTCCGCTGGTTGCCAGTAGAAGTGGAGTTCCGGAACGAACAGCTGCGTTTATCAGGTTAATAAGAGTTTGCATAATTTACGCCTCCTCCTGTGTATGTGAGCTACCGCGGAAAATCAGCTTGTATTCAATAAAGAAGTCTGTAGCCAGCATGAAGAAAAGGATCAGGCCGGTAAGCAGATCAGCAGCTGATGCAGGTATGCGCATTTGTGATTGAATGGCCAGAGATCCCCTTTGCAATACTGCGATGAACATCGCAACAATGATCATAGCGAAAGGGTTCAGCTTAGCCAGCCAAGCTACTGTAATAGCCGTAAAACCGACTCCGCCCGAAGTGCTTTGTGTCAGCGTGCCGTCAGCACCTGCGACCTGCATAAAGCCCACAAAACCGCACAGAGCGCCTGATAGAGCTACTGTCCTGACTTGGATTCGGTTGGTGTTCATACCCGCATAACGAGCAGTATTAATAGAGTCACCAACAACGGATATTTCGTATCCTTGCTTCGTTTTGTTCAAGTAGAGGTGAACGAGAACAGCAATTAGCAAGGCAAAAATCCAGCCAATATGTATGCCAAATACAGTCGGCAAAGCAGCGCGGTCGCTAATATCTCTAACGATGGGGAAGTTTGATCCCGGAGCTTTCCATGCGCTTTGATGCTGCAAAAAGGTTAGCAAGTTAATGGCGATATAGTTAAGCATCAATGTGAATAAGGTCTCGTTGGTCCCCCATTTCGCCTTGAAAAAGCCGGGGACCGCTGCGAAAATTCCACCGCCGATCACTGCTGCTATTGTCATGAGGATCAGCAAAGGAAAGCCGGAGATTCCGGTATAAACAACCATGGCGGTAGCTGCGATGCCACCCATGAGGATCTGACCTTCTCCACCGATGTTCCAGAACTTCATTTTAAAAGCCATGCCAACAGCCAGTCCGGTTACTAGGAGCGGAACCCAGATGACAATTGTCTGACGGAAAGTAGTTGCGGTACCGAAGGAGCCGGTAAGGATAGTCTTATAGGCTTCAATCGGATTCTTGCCAATAGCAAGGAACAAGAGTGCCCCGGTAAGTAGAGCCAAAAATAGACAGGCTGCAATAACGAAGGCCTTGAATCCTAAGGTCGTGCTTTCACGTTTGCTAATACGTACGAAAGGCTGCTTTAAATCGCAAGCCAAAGCCTCAGCATCGCCGCCGGAAGCACCGGAACTACCTAGATCAGCAGCGTGAAATTTTTCGTTTAATTTTTTCATGCTGATATCTCTCCCTTCATAGTGCCCACCATCATCAGACCAATCTCGTTTTTATCCGTTTTGCGCGGGTCAACAATTCCGGTGATTTTGCCGTTATTCATCACGAGGAGACGGTCGGAAATTTGCATCAAAACGTCAAGATCTTCGCCGATAAAGATAACAGCTACTCCCTTTAATTTTTGCTCATTAAGAAGGTCATAAATAGTATGTGATGAGTTTATGTCCAAGCCTCTAACCGGATAGGCTGTAATCAGTAGACGCGGCTGAGAATGAATCTCTCTGCCTACAAGGACTTTCTGTACGTTACCGCCGGAAAGTCTCCTGACAGGGGTGTGGACATTGGGTGTCACGATCGAAAGATCTTTCACCATCTGTTCGGATACTTTTTTCGGGGTTTCCCTGTCCACTAAGGGTCCACGTGATTGCTTATAGCTTTTCAGCATAACGTTATCGACCATGTCGAGGGAAGGGGCCAAGCCCATGCCGAAGCGGTCTTCAGGTACAAAGGCCATCGAAACACCGCAAGCAGAGATATGCTTTGGATTCATGCCCACGAGATTTTCTCTTACCGGAACTCCTGTGGCCACACACTCATATATTATGGATCCACTTTCCACCGGGTAAAGACCGGCAATGGCTTCACACAACTCGCGCTGCCCGCTGCCCGAAATTCCGGCAACCCCCAATATCTCCCCGGAAAAAGCTGAGAAATTAATATTGTCAAGTGTTTTTCTGTGTCCATCGGGCGAGAGGGTGCTCAAGTTTTCAACCTTGAGAATTTCTTTCTTGTCCTCCTCGGGATAAGACGGCCTGTCAATATCTAGAGTTACAGAACGTCCGACCATCATATCGGTAAGGGACTGTACTGTCGCATCTTTGGTCTCAAGAGTGTCGATATATTCACCGCGTCTTAGTACGGTAACGCGGTCGGAAACATCGAGAACTTCTTGTAGTTTGTGAGTAATAAGGATGATTGACTTGCCATCATCGCGCATAGTACGCATGATATCAAAGAGCATTTCAGTTTCCTGTGGGGTCAATACAGCCGACGGCTCATCCAGTATTAATATTTCAGCCCCGCGATAAAGCGCTTTAATGATCTCTACAGTTTGTTTTTCAGATACTGACATGTTGTAAACCTTTTTGTCAGGATCGAGCTCAAAGCCGTAGCGATTAATGATTTCTTTTACACCCGCAGAAAGTTTGTTACGATTGATGGTCATTGTGCCATCTAAACCTAAGACAATATTTTCAGCTGCTGTAAAAACATCAATCAATTTAAAATGCTGGTGTACCATTCCAATATTGAGGCTAAACGCATCATTGGGGTTGCATATTGCTACTGTCTGGCCATTAACCGTAATTGTTCCTTCATCGGGAAAATAAATGCCTGATAAGGCATTCATGAGAGTTGTCTTGCCGCTGCCATTCTCTCCCAGGAGAGACAAAATCTCCCCCTTACGCAAGTCCAGTCGGACGTCCTTTAGTGCCTGGACTTTGCCGAAAGATTTGTAGATGTGTCGCATTTCGACAACATTCTCAACAGTTTTCTCTTGGCTTGTCAAAGTCGTATCCTCCTCGTTAAACCGACATAAAAAATCTCGCCTAATAATTATTGCTATTTCGGCGAGTTTGTCTAAGGCGCGTCTGGCGACGCGCCTTAGTTACTTCAGAAATTAATTAATGCAAAATACTCTGCTCTAATTATTCTGTTACCGTTATTCCTTCAAGAATGTGTTCCCAGGAGGGTGCTGAAGCTGGCTCGATAAATGTATCGCCTTCTTCGACCACGATTTCACCTTCGTTATTGTACAAGGGACCTGTGAAAACATCCCAATCGCCATTGACGATACGATCGCGAGCTTCTTCAATTGCTTCGGCGGTGCCTTCTGCGACAATTTCCTCGTTCAGAGGAGAAATGTCTACTGCGCCTTCAGATAAGCCCTGGCTCCAGTCAACCGGAATCTCTTCGCCAGCGACTAGTTTTTCAATTGCGAACTTAAGATAGATTGACCAATCCCAAACAGCAGAGGTCAAAGAAGCATTAGGTGCGGCTTCGCGCATGTCAGCGTTGTATCCTACGTGGAAAACACCGTTCTGCTCTGCTGTGGTAGCACAGGCGGTAGAGTCGGCGTGTTGTCCGATGACGTCGCAACCTGAGTCGATCAGGGCTTGAGCCATCTGGCCTTCCTTAACAGGATCGTGCCAGCTATAGGTGTATTTAACTTCCATGGTGACGTCAGGATTGACGCTCAAGGCACCCAGGTAGAATCCGCTCAGACCGGAGATGCACTCTGCAAAAGGTTGGGCAGCAACATAACCAATTTTGTTGGTTTCGGTTTTCAGGCCTGCTGCGATACCGGAGAGGTAACGAGCTTGATAGATGGCTCCGAAATAGTTGTGCATGTTGGGCAGACCGCTCATGCCGGCTTGATAGCCTGTAGCATGGCAGAATTGAACTTCAGGATGCTCTTCTGCTACTTTGAGCATGAACTGTTCATGACCGAAGCTGGTTGCAAAGATAATGTGGCAACCTTGCTCAACGAGTTCGCGCATAGCGTTTTCTGCGTCTGATGTTTCAGGCATGTTGAATTTGTTGATAATTTGATCCTCGCGCAAACCGAGTTCCTTAGCCATTTTTTCGGTGCCTCGGTTGTGGTTGTAGGTGTAACCTTGGTCGCTGGGGTCTGTGATGTGGACGAAGCCAACCTTAATGTTTTCGAGTGTGAGTTCGTCACCGGGATCGACTGGATCAGGATCATCATCCGGATCGTCTTCCGGTTCGGATGGGTCATCTACCGGATCTGAAGTCCCTGCCGGTTCGGTTGTGTCCGGTTCATCTTCACTAGGTGCGCATGCAAACACTGAGAAGACTAGGACCAAGCTAAGAATAATAGCAATCCATTTTTTCATTTATACTTTCCTCCTGTTTTTCCGCATATGTTCCGCGGTTGAATCAAGGTAATGTTAGCATAGGAAAGCTTTCATCACAACTTGACAAGCATTTTAGTAAACCTATAATTTCTGTAGATATTATGCATAAGGATGTTTTGAAAATTTTGCTGATGCAAATATATTTTTGATTTATATTTACTTAAATTTGACTATTGTGAACAGCTGTGAGGTAGCAATTTCAGGAACTTTAGCGGTTTTTTCTTTTTTTATTTTTATGTAAATTGCCTGAATAATAACACGTACTTATAGAGATTTGAGTATACTATCATATGCAGAAACAAATTACTTGCAGTGTGAAAATTACACAAACAATCAATATTTATCTGTTCAAATATCTGAAATGGTTTTCACTGTTAAAATAGCTGTATAAATGTACTAGGCTTTCTCTATTCCTTATATAAAGTTGGCCTAAAGGAGAAAAATGCAAAAATTACATAAAGATGATAAATTCACACTGATTTTACCGGTTCTCTTTGGAAATGAACGTGCCCTGTCCAATGAGCTCTTGAGACTCGGCTTCCCGAAAGAGGCGTTTAGCCTCACTGATGGGCGCGCGCTTGTTTCAGTATGCAAAGAGGAAATGCCTCGAGTCCTTGCTTTATTAAATCTCAGTAGCCGCATTGCTGAGAGAGTGCTAATTCAATTGGGGGCTACCACTGTTAAAGATTTTGATCAATTGTTTGAAGCAGTTCGCGGACTGCCTTGGCATAGGTATCTTAATAAGGGTGCAGCCTTCACTGTTAGTGGCTATTCACGCGATTCTATTTTGACTAGTGTGCCGGCCTGTCAAAGAGTTATCAAAAAGGCCATCGTCCTGTCCCTCTTGTCAGAGCTAGGTAAGCCGGAGGATGCCACTTTAGCTGAAGACCCGGTTCTTGGCGAGCATGAAATCCAGTTCAGTCTGGTAGATAATGAGCTGACACTAATGATGGATACTAGTGGTGATCCTTTGCACAAACGTTCCTATCGCAAGAGAAGCCATCTGGCTCCTTTGCGGGAGACGACAGCCGCCTCGCTTCTGGAGTATTCCTATATAAGGAATGTATTGCTTCATGGCGGGGTTGTTATTGATCTTTTCACCGGTTCCGGCACATTGATTATCGAGGCGGCTATGATCGCCCTAGACCTGGCTCCAGGCAGATTACGTACCTTTGCCGCTGAGAAATTTGATTTTATCGGCGCACAAGCGTTTAAAGACCAGCGCCAGATCTTGAAAAAAAGAGAAGTGATTATTGAGCCGGATGATACTTCGCGTTTTATAGCACTGGACATCGACTCTCATTCCATAAAACAGGCACAGGCAAACGCACGTTCTGCACAAGTTGCTGATCGAATTAAATTTATAGAAACTGACAGCACTAAGCTTGATTTCTCAGAGATGGTTGAACTGGCAGGAGGGCGAGAAATCCTGTTCGTGGGCAATCCTCCTTACGGTGAAAGAATGGAAGATGAAGAAAAAGCCCGCTCTATTGCAGTCCGCCTGGGAGAACGATTGGCCTACCCCTTGCGAGCGCAGAAACACAGGGTCTCCTTGTCACTAATCACCGCTGAAGAACATTTTGAGAAAGATTTTGGTTTGAAAGCCAAAAAGAAGCGAAAATTATACAACGGTTCTATTGCATGTACTCTTTATAACTATTACTAAGGTATCTTCTTATTCATAAAAGCTGCAAGGAAATCAAGTTGTCATGATGACTATCAGACTTGTACGTGTATGGCGGACAGTGCATAAAAGTGAATTTTCTATTCATCCTTAAAACAGACTGATATTGGGCGTTACAGCAAATAGTCAAACAATCCTGCGGTTTATGGACAATATTACGTTAGTGTTAAGATAGCGTAAATTAAGCGTTTCACAGGCCAAAAGACGGCAAAGCCTTGTCGCATGAGTTATACACAGACTTATTAACATTATTAACATTTTTTTGCCTTTTCAGCAGCCAAAGCGAACTTTCGTTTGCTGAAAGGGCTGAAATTTATATACAGTGATGATTAATAATTATTTTTGCGATGAATAATGTTTACATTTTCTGTTCAAGTTTAAGTTGTAAGCAAGGACAGGCTACGTTAAAATGTGGGACAGAATGTCAGACAGTTTGCACGGTAGTTTGGTTCTTAACACCTGCCCACACACCGCGCACATCACAGACAAGTTCTAGGAGGATTTAGCTGATGAACGTAGAGAATGAAGCCGGAGATGTTTTCATCTTTGATCACCCATTAATTCAACACAAAATTACAATGATGCGGGACAAGAACACCACTACTAAAGATTTTCGCGATCTGGTCAATGAAGTTGCCATGCTGATGGCTTATGAAGTGACGCGTGATCTTCCGTTGAAAGACGTCGAGATTGAAACGCCGGTCTCTATGACGGTGGGCAAAATTATCGCAGGAAAAGACCTCGCTTTGGTCCCGATTTTGCGCGCAGGCCTAGGGATGGTAGACAGTATGCTCAGACTAGTGCCTTCCGCCAAGGTTGGACATATAGGTCTGTATCGAGATCCTGAAACTTTGGAACCGGTCGAATACTATTGTAAGCTGCCTGATGACATATCAACTCGCGATGTCATCCTTTTAGATCCCATGTTAGCCACAGGAAACTCTGCAGTAGCAGCAGTAGAATTTTTGAAGCAGCGCAATATTGAGAGCATCAAATTTGTTTGTCTAATAGCCGCTCCGGAAGGTATTAAGCATTTGCATACAGCCCATCCTGAAGTGCCTATTTACTGTGCAGCTCTGGATGAGAAACTAAACGAACACGCCTACATCGTTCCGGGACTGGGAGACGCGGGAGACCGCTTGTTCGGCACTAAGTAGTCAGCTACCGGCCTCGAAATAATAAGCTTTATCGGCAAAAGTCAATCGGCACTTATCGGGTAGCAGATACTCTTTGTGTTTATTGACTTTTTTTCCGTCTAACAAAGTCGAATTACGCGATCCCAGATCTTCGAGAAAGAAACTGCCCTGCCTTCTGATGATGCGTGCATGCTGGCGACTAACACTATGCGCATCTATCCAAAAGTCCACTGTCTCTGAGTCCCGACCGATCAGGAAGTCGTCAACTAGGATAAAGGCACGATGACCGAGTTTTTCTTCTTTGCTTCCCGGTAGCCCTTCAGACAGGCAAGCCATCCGGAAAAAGGGATCATCGATTAGCAGATCGGCAGTCTTTTCAGTTTCATAAAAATTATGGGAAAAGCGCGCCCGTAATGAGGTAAAGAGTCCTCCCGACTTCAGCTTCTTCTCCGCTTGCTCATCTGAGATCGTTTTGCGATCATTTTCTCTTATTGTTTTCTTCATCGCTTTTGCTTCTTCCTGTTTAGTATTCATTTTTTTGGAAGTATTAATTTTCTTTTTCTCTCTCGCATCCTTTTCGTGAGCGGGTACTAGAACAAGTGATTTCTGTTTTTCAGAACTCTCAGCTTTGCCGGACAAGATGCGGCGAAGCTTGTGAAAGTTTCCTTTCTGGCAAAGTGGGCGCAGAGTTGCGAGGCGGTTCTCTGAAAAGGAGTAGGCCTCTCCGAACCAAAGCAGTAGATGCTCCAATGAAGGTTTATAGGCTTTTTCCATTCTCTCTGCTGAGAAAATCCAGGGATCAGAAGAATGTTCGAAGGAAGAACCTGCCGAAATTATGCCGGGCGTGAAAGGCAGGCTGAGGATCTTCGCCTCTGCATCAAAGAAGATGAGGGCCGGATTGAGAAACAGAGGTTCGATATTCAGCAGTTCCTCTTCCAGCCTCTCACAGCCTTTAACTACAGACAAAAGTCGCTCAAGACCTAAGCCTTCCTTCCTGACAGCTACCTGATCCAGCGTGCAGAGTGGCAGGAGACGATCTGTCTTAATCTGCACCGTGAGGATGTTTTTGTTCAGATACCAGCTACTTCTTAATAGCTCAGCAGGGGGATAACGAAGAATTTTGCTTTCTTGCTCCGGATCTGCTTCTGGTCGCTCCGTGGCAGAATACCTGAGGAAAAAATTCCAGAACTTCGTCTGTGTCTGTGAACTTTCAGCTTCCTCTCCCATTAAGGGTAAACTGTTAAACAATGTCACTGTTTTGTCTGATAACATCTTCTACAAATCACCGATGAACGAGGTGTTAAACACCTTATCAAAGAGGGTGTGGGCAAACGCGCTTATCTGAGTGCGAAACAACAGTGCAATCGAAAGCAATACCGCAATGATTATCACTATCTCAAGGGTGCCCACAGCGGGTAGGTGATAGGCATCTCCTGACAAGTCTGCGAGTGAGGCGCTTTGTTTCCGCTGTGATCCCTTCCTGATATTTAATTTCCTCATAATGAGCTCTCCTTTCTTTTTCATGCCTCCATTTTCCACTTCGCAAGCATTTTTTTGATGATCTTCTTTGTGTCGAGCCAGGATAATTTCTGTCAAATCGACTCATAGCATGTTTCTAAATTCGAAGATGAAAGGAAGAGAGATGGTTGCAATGATAATGAACAAATCCAAGGCCATCGGAATGACTAAACGCATCATCCGATGCTCCATCAAGTTTTGCTGTGTATGCCGGAAAAGCTGCCAAATATGTTGTGTCTGCAAATGTAGTAGCTCTAACAATTCACTGCCACCCTGCTGACTGTAGCGAGCCATCAATTGTAAGGCTGACTGGATTTCGGGCAGTGGGCAGCGTTCTGCTAGGAAATGAACGGCGTCATAACCGCTGTAACCTTTGTCGAGCAAGTGAACCGCTTGCCGGATATCTCTTTCTAAGGCGTGGGTATCTGAGATGGAGGAAGAGGTCTGGCCTAAGATTTGCAGGCTACGTTCTAATGTTAGACGACTTGAAAGCAGGATCTCGATTGTGCTAATAGTATTGGGGGCGTAATAGCGATAATGGATACGCATATCCCTGGCTTTAGCTAATAAGGCTATGTCTTGAAAGAGCCCCGGGAAGACTGCTAGTACGACTCCTGCTGAAATCGAAACGGTACCGATCAGGCGCGAAACCAGGAAGAGGTTAATGCCGCTGACAAGAAAAATCTTCTTTTGATTAAAGTATTGTGTCCAGGATGCTTCTCCATCTTCCGAAACCGTGACCAAAGCAGCGGATAAGCGTAGCCCTAGATTACCCGGAAGTAGATCCAAATATAATCTACTCATGAATTTCGTCCATCGATTGGGTTTTTCCACCTTAATTTTGCCCTTTTTCTTCTTATCAATCTTAGATTTCTTGCTCTTTACCTTTCTTTGCGGCGCAGGTTCACGCCAGTATACAATCCTCATCACTAAGAAAATGGCAAAAACAGCGCCGAGAAAAAGCAGGCCACGCCACACAAGCGGCGTGCTCGCGCTGGAATCCTGGACATTTTTCTGCAAAAAGAAAAAGGCCATAAGAAAAGGCATCACACTGAGCAGGATGGCCTCAGTGGATTTCCCTTTATACTCGGTAACGACATCAGTCTGAATGGATATTTGAGTGGAAAGCGAGCGATGCCGCTGCTTAATGAATTCTTCAACTTTCCCACCTGCATTTGCCATCAAACTTAGCAAGCGCATGTCTTCCGTACAGACATCGACTTGCATTTTCTCCGCAAAAACCTGGAGTACGTCATCCAAGGCCATCTGAGCATTGAGGTTGCTGCGTAGAGATTTCAAAGCGCGGATAATCACTTGATGCTGTCCCAATTCCTTCGCCAATGGTTCTACTGATTCATAGAGGGCTCGTTCCAAGCTGACCCCCATGTTCAAACGCCCACTCAAAAATGACAGGAAATGTAGATAATGGGCCTTCTTGCTTTCTCGGTAAGAGGATTGCCACATGCTGCTGAAACCCAATCCCAGAATGAGAGCTGCAACAATTAGGAAGAGTGGTTCTTGCATCAGGTTCAAATCATAGGGAATTCCCAGTAGCGATGCCAGCAAGAGTCCTAAAGTGGAAAAACGTAGATAAAGAAAGCCCTGTGAAAATATTAGCTCCTTCATACAAATTCGCCTCCCTCAAAGGGTTCTAAAATAAACTGGCCGTTCTCGTAAGCCAGTAGTTTACTTATTTCTTCTACCCTTCGTTTACCTGAGGCATCTCGCCTCAGGTGTACCATGAGATCAATTGCGGAAGCTACCATACGTCGACTTGCTTCCCAAGGCAGATCAGAAGCGGTCATCAGGAAAAGAGAAAGACGATCCAGCATTTCGACTGCAGAGTTACCGTGTCCGGTCGACATCGAGCCCGGGTGACCTGTTTGCATTGCCTGAATCATGTCATAGGTTTCTTTCCCGCGGACTTCACCGACTATGATGCGATCCGGTCTCAAACGCAGCGAGGAGCGAATCAAATCCGTCAAAGAGATAGCTCCGCGATCGTCGAAGCCGGCTTTTCTCGCTTCCAAACGGACTAGGTTATGCTTTCCACTGAGCTCCAGCTCTGCTGCATCTTCAATGGTCACAACGCGTTCATTGGAAGGAATATAAGCTGCCAAAGCGTTAAGCATGGTTGTTTTACCGGAGGCCGTCCCACCGCTAATGAATATGCTTTTTCGACTCGTGACTGCTTCCTGTAAAAGCTCGGATTCTTTTTCCGTTAGGGTTCCGTTGGCGACTAACGCACTCATGCGGGGAAGAATGCCGGTAAAGCGTCGGATCGACAAGATCGGACCGTCGGGAGCCGCCGGTGGAAGAATCGCATGCACGCGAGAGCCATCCGGCAGGCGCATGTCGGCAATAGGAGAACGCTCATGAATGACTTTGTTGGCCCGTCCGAAAAATCGTGTAATTACGTTAGTCAGATGCTCGCGCGAGTCAAAACACAAGTCCATTTGCTGCATCTGACCGTGGCGCTCGATATAGATTTCATCATGTCGGTTGACCATGATTTCGGTAATGTTAGGATCCTCGAAATAAGGCTGCAAGACATCCAGTCCGGTCATAGCGTTATAGATGAGAGCGACCATATCTGATTGTTGCTGTAGGCTCAGCTTGTTCCCGCGCGAACGCCTGCGCACTTCGTTGACGATGATTTGTTTCAAAACCGCATTGTCGGCTAAAGTTTCAGCATCATGCTGTGTTACTATCTTGCGGATGAAGGCTTGCTGTTCTTTATAATTCAACAAAACCATGCTGCCTCTCCTTTAATTTTTTCGATATGAGTGCTTTCATAGATTGCGCAGGAGGTGGGGAGCTTGCTGAGGAAAATTGCTAATTCCTGTTGAGCTATCAAAGCCGCATCGGTCTTCTTGCTAGGCGTTTCGATTACGACATAATCGCAAAGAGCCGCCAGCATGGCGTGCCTTTCCAGACTCATGCCTGATACGTCGAGGAGAGAATGCGTGGGGGCAACTCGCGTCTCGAGAAATTGCTTTAGCAAAAGCGTGAGTTCACGTAAGCTCCTGTTATCCGCGCAGATTAGATCATCAGCGCGCTCCGGGCAGAGAAAAGTATAATAGCCGTCATTGTGTAGGTAGAGGTAATTACCCAGTTCGTCATGCGCTGGCATTCGTCCGCTCTTGAGTGTCAAGAGCAAAGAACCGAGACTATCTTTACTGCCCGTGCGAAAGGGGAAGTCCATGTCGTAAAGAGGCATTAGAGGTAGATAGATCATGTCATACGCTTTCTTCTTCCCACAATTAAGGATAGTTGTAACCGCTTTACTGCGTTCTGTGCGAGAAAAGTAGAGTAAGCAACCTAATAAATGATGACCTGACTGTTGCTCATTAGTTTCATGGTTTGGGCTAATGCCTCTTTCGCTTTTCTTGTCTGTTCTAGCTTCGCTGTTGGCAGCTAAGGGCCGGATCATAAGTGCTGAGATGACTTGACAGATATAGGAAACCGGTGCTTGACGTGACAGTACACCGTGACCATCCTGCAGTATCCTGGGTGTTTGCAGATGAATCTGCTCCGCAGAGAGTCCCTGTGGTCCGTCGGGTGTGGCTATTGGCAATTCCGCTGAGTACTGATTCGGCGCTTTGTCGCTGAGTTCTAGGCGTAGCGTCTCGGGGAATATTTTGTTTAAGTCTGAAGAAAAATAATCTGCTGACAAAATTAATGCAACTCGATTGAATTTGTCTTGGCTCAAATCGTCTACCTGCTGAATATCGTTAAGAGCTAGGCATTCATAATCCGGCTCTCTAAGTTCTAAAGCTGCTAGCAGGCGCTCACGGTACGCTTTGCGGTTATCTACTATCAATAAAATGGCTTTCATCGTAGTCCTTTCGTCTTTGTGCTTTATCTATCTATTGATATTAATTTGCCAAGTGAAAGCCATAGGAGTAATATTGTCGACATAATTACGCAATATCAGTCAATTCCATCAAGTTCTTAAAATGATATGATTAAGTAATAATTGAGTCCTTCACTTTACAGATAGGGAAGTGACTGAAATATAAATATTTACAGCTGTAAGAATTGGAGTCCTCTAATGAAGTTAAAAGAGCAGTTTAATAGCTTGAAGTTAAAATATAATAATTTAGATGCCAAGAGACACTTTCAGATCCTTGGGATTTTTATGGTTTTTTATTTTGTATTTCAGGAAACGCTAATGTACGTCCTGACTAGGGCAGGGAGTATTGGTTCGAATTTTCCATTAGTCCTTTATTTCGCCATACTGAATGGAATTTTGCTCTGGGGCATAGTGATCATAATTCCGCCAAAGGCTCGCAGGATAATAACTAATATTTTACTTATTATTGGAACAGTCTTGATATGTGCGCAGTTGGTGTATCATAGCTTTTTCCGCACTTACTTTATCTTGGATTCGGTGGGTCGCGGCGCTCAGATTGTTGAGTTTATGGATATTATTTTGGAGCTGATCTGGAAACGGCTCTGGGCCATACTGCTTCTTTTCCTGCCGGTAATAATTTATGCTTTTGTGCTTTCAAAACCTAAAGTAGATTACAAGAGCGGCGTCGGAAAGAAGCGCTTTTTACCTTTAACAGTAGCTTTGGTGATCGGTATTGCAGTTCATGTGGTGTTTTTTCTTATACCGAAAGAGTCGGTGGCCAGAGAGTATTTTCTCTATCTGAACCGCCCCTATCAGGCATCAGAGTATTTTGGCACCTACACGGCTATGGGTATAGATTTGCGCAATACTGTCTTTGAAATCAGCTCTTCACGAGACAAACTGGAAGATGATTATACTGATCCGACCTTGCCAAGCATGCCGGCCAAAGGTACGCAAACTGAGCCCAGCAGGCCGACAGAAACGACAAAAGACCCTGGCCTGAGTGAGCCGCTGGAAACGGAAAAACCTACGGAGCCTGAGCCCGAAGTTGATACGTCACCCAACATCCTCAATATTGACTTTGATGCTTTGGCCTCCTCGCGAAATAGTGAGGTTTTGGCACAGATGGATCAATATTTCGGCAGTGTCGAGCCCACTTTGAAAAATAAATATACCGGAATATATGAAGGTTATAATCTGATAGTCATCACAGCAGAAAGCTTTTCTCATTATGCAGTGGATCCTGAATTAACTCCGACGTTGTACAAAATGATGACAGAAGGAATTCATCTGACAAATTTCTATAACCCGGTCTGGAGTGTCTCAACTTTAGATGGCGAATACGTGAATGTGACCAGCCTCTATCCGAAAGATGGGGTCTGGAGTCTTTATCATATAGCTTCTAAAGAACAGGCTTTTAGTTATCCGCATCGTCTGCCGGATTACAATTCTTATGCCTTCCACAACCATACCTTTGACTACTACTCGCGTGACGTTTCCCACCCTGCGATGGGTTATGATTACTACGCTTTAGGCAGAGGTCTCGATGTCAAAGCAACTTGGCCTGAGTCTGACCTGGAGATGATGGAGCTTTCTGTCGACAAGTGGATCGATCAAGAACCCTTCAATATCTACTATCTGACTGTAAGTGGGCACGCGGCATATACTCGTATTGGTAATGCCATGGTTACGAAAAACTGGCATAGAGTCGAGGACCTACCTCTGTCAGAAGAGGCAAGGAGCTACATAGCTTGCAACCTCGAGCTTGAGGATGCGATGACCTATTTGCTGGAACGTTTACGTGATGCCGGAGTTGCGGACCGCACTTTGATTGTCTTGAGTCCGGATCACTATCCCTATGGTCTCTCTGATGAAACCTTTGATGAGCTCGCCGGCGAGGAGATTGATCATCAGTTCGAACTCTTCCGCAGTGCAGGAATTATATACGTTGACGGCATGGATCCACTTGTAATCGATAAGCCGGTTGCCAATATTGATTTGATGCCGACGATTTATAATCTCATGGGCGTAGAGTACGATTCTCGCCTCTTAATGGGAAGAGACATCCTCTCAGATAGCCCCGGGCTGGTCTTGTTTAATGACTTGAGTTGGATTTCTGAATTTGGCCGTTACACCTCATCCACTGGGAAGTTTGAGGTGCATGCTCCCTATGATCCGGATTCAATTCCGGCAAATTACGTTTCCAGTATCAATGATATTGTGCACAATCGTTTCTATTTCAGTAGATTGATTCTGGACGAGGATTATTATGCTCAAATAGGCCCGCCGCTAACAGAGGCAGCGGGCCAGTAATGCTTGCTGTATTTTTATTTTGCGCGATTTAGTATCGTGAGCTTAGCACCTCGGGAAATGCGCTCTACAGAGCTGCCCCTTACGCAGCCGATGACAGCATCCCCTCCGCCTTGAATTGAGATGTCTAAGTTTTCTACGGTGATTTTGGCAGCATCCAGGTCGCCTGAACCTGCTATGCGCACGGACAGTTCTTCTACTTCACCACCGCGGAAATCGATATCACCGGAGCCGGCGATCTTACACACGACTTTGCCACTGACATGGTCTATCGTGACATCGCCCGAGCCTGCAATGTTGATATTTGCATTATGAGCTTGCGTGGAATAAAAATCTCCGGACCCACTAATCTTTACATCTGTAAGTCCGGTTTTAGCCAAACGCAATCCTCCCGAACCGGCGATCTGCAGATCGCTTTCCTCAAAATTTACTTGGCTAGTCAAATCGCCGGAGCCCTTAATACTTACTCTAATTCTGTTCATGTTTAACATGGGGGTATAAAGATTAATTTGTCCCTTAATATTGCCACCGCCAAAAAAGAAACGACGACTCTGATCTGCGCTGATGTGTAAAGTGCTCCCTATCTGCTCAACCGTTAGTGCACGCATAAAGTCAGGCGTACCCTCAGCTTGCCAGCGATGTTTTTCGTCCGGAGTATGAATGATCAAGACCTTACAGGCACCGGCAACAGTTATATCGTAACTGTCGATTGCCGGCATATCTTCGCTTTTGCCTCTCGTTTCACTAGATGAAACTCCCGGTCCGGCATAGGAAAAGCCTTTATTGTCAGTTATATCTTCTTGATCCTGACTAGATTCAGACTCAGCACTGTCGAGCTCAAGCTCGTCTTCTCCGTTGAGTTCAGCACCAGTGATTTCCAGTTCGTCAGCATAAGCTAAGGTAATTCTGTTCTTGCCGTGATTAATGATGGTCTGTGTCTCCAAATTGACTTCGCTGCCGTCGTCGAAACTGATGATAGCGTTGTGCTGCTTTCCCGCTATATCCGCATATGCGGCAATTTCGCCGAGACTGCCAACCAACCGGAGTGACCCTCTTGTTTCCGGGAAAGGAAAGGGCTCGGCAGTTATTTCTTCTTGCTCCCACTCCGGTTCCTTCCCGAATAGTTGTTCTATACTGATACCCAATTCTTCCGCGATTTGCGGCAGAAGAGTTATGTCCGGATAGCCAATTCCGGTTTCCCATTTAGATACTGCCTGAGCTGACACACCCAAGCTTCTGGCGAATGCTTCTTGCGTCAGATTTTTTTCTTTTCTTAAGTGGGCAATGCGTATGCCCAAACCATCTACATCGTACATATATTTTGCTCCAATCATTTTTTCTGAAGTGCTATAGCTTTTGTTCAGCAAGTTCAGTATGTGGCCGTGAAGAGGGCAATTACAATAACCGCATGGTTGAATCCACCCCTAATTGACAACACTGTTAGTTGTTCAACTTACAGTTGAGATAAGTATACAGCTTCAACTCCTTCTACCTAGGAACTTATTTCAGAATATGTTAGAGTTTACTGTGGAAAACAGGAGGTTAAATATTAATGGAAAAAACTGTACTTAGTATTGAACACGAGGTGGCTAAACCACTAAAATTGTCTGAGTTAAAGGAGTTTGAAGTCGACCTGTTGCGTCGAGTTATTGAAATTTGTCGCGAAGCCAAAGAGGCCGGCAACTTCCCTTTCGGCTGCCTGCTTGCCGATAAGGAAGGTAACATCCTGATGGAACAAGGTAATTGTGAAAATGAAAATAACGGAGACTGCACTTGCCATGCTGAGACGAAATTGATGAGCCGCGCATCTCAAAAATATTCTAAAGAAGAGATGTGGGAGCTCACCATGTACAATTGCGGTGAGCCTTGCGCTATGTGTACCGGAGCCATGTATTGGGGTAATCTGGGCAGAATGGTTTATATTGCACGCGAGTCTGAGTTGAAAAAATACACAGGTGACGACATTCGTAACCCAACTCTGGCTTTGCCTTCACGCGCAGTTTTGGCCTGCGGCCAGAAGCCTGATGTTGAAATGCTGGGACCGGTTCCCGAACTGGAAGGTGAATTCTTTGCCTTGCATGAAGGTTTCTGGAATCCAAGCGATCAAGAGTAAAGATCTTTACAATTAAAATACTAAATTAGGGGCAGCCTTCGAGAAAAAAGATGCCCCTTTTTTTATCTAAGTTTATGCATCCTTGCTTTGCGTTCGTTGAAGGTTGCAACGTAAGGAATGCCTGCTTCTCGGATTAAATCCAAAGCCTCATCCAAGCGGTAGCCTATATGTTTTTCTTGATGAGCGTCTGAGCCGATCGTGACGTACTCTCCACCCATTTGTGCAAACAGAGTCAACCAATCGAGGCCATGCACCTTGTTCCCGGGCAAAGCTCTGTAAGCAGAAGTGTTTACCTCAATTGTTTTGCCATTGTCGAGTAGATAGCGAAAAAGCTCACGCAGCTCTTCTTCAAAAAATGACAAACTGAGGGTGGGATCGTCATAACCATGGGGTCCCTTAACTGTAAAATCGATATGCCCGACGCTGTCGAAATATTCCACAGGAAAGTCTCGAATCCGATCATTGATCCAACGAATATAATTAGCTGCCCCTGTGGGCAGGTCGCGCTCGTCGAAATAGCTCTCAGAGAAAGTAGACTCCCCATTGTATTGATGTAGGCTTACTATGGCATAATCAAATTCTTTCGGATTGATAAGCTTAATCATATCCTCTACCGTCCCGGGGTCATTGTCAGGGAAAGCCAGTTCGACTCCCTTCTTCACATAACCATCACTCATTTCTTGCATTCGATTCAAGTCAGCCAACAGCGCGCTGACGATCTCACTATCTGACTCCCACTCGTCGCCGAAAGAATTGTCCACCTCTATGTGATCAGTAATGCAAATTTCAGCCAGCCCTAACTCTTGCGCACGTTTCAGGATTGTATCCATTTCCATGTTGCCATCAGGAGAATGTCGGCTGTGTAAGTGGTAGTCAAACAAAAGATTGTTCATAAATAGTCCTCTGATCTAAAAATATTTCTACAAAAGCAAAGCCCCTATACAGGGGTTTTACTTCGCATGTTTTATCTACTTATAATTATTAGCACAGTATCAAAAAACAGTACGTGATTAATGTGCGTATTCTGTAAAGAATTAATTAAGAATAATCCCCTTCTTAACAACCGTGTCGAGCAGATTCATCGCAAAATGGTAGGAAAGATGCCTGTAATTCGGTGCGTCCATGAGAATCAGATCCGCCTGTTTTCCGGCCTCGATGGAGCCGATAGAGTCGGCCAGATCCAGTGCTGCGGCTCCGTTAAGTGTCAAAGCCGTGATGGTCTCTTCTATGCTCAGTCCCATATAGATTGTTGCCAGGGCAATGATCAAGGGAACAGACTGTGTATAGCAGCTGCCCGGATTCAGGTCCGAGGCTAAAGCAACAGCAAGCCCATTATCGATCATGAAGCGACCACGCGCGTAATCTTCCTTTAGCGAAAAGGCGGTGCAGGGCAGAAGAGTCGCCACAGTCCCGGCATCACGCATTGCGAGCAAATCTTCGTCTGTTGATTTCAAAAGATGGTCCGCGGAAGTAGCTTCCATTTTTGCAGCTAAAGCCGCTCCGCCCAGTTGGACGATCTCATCGGCGTGCAGTTTTAATTTAAAACCCTGCTCGCGCGCGGCCAGGAGCAAGCGCTCTGAGTCCTCTAATTCGAAGACATCCTTCTCACAGAAAACGTCACAAAACTCTGCTCTGCCCGCTGCCATAGGTAGGCCTTCAGCAATCAGATAATCCACGTATGCCCCAGCACCTCCGGGATAGTTGAGCGGAACTGCATGTGCTCCCATGTAGGTTTTCACAATATCGATGGGGTGATCCCGATCCAAGCGCTCCATTACACGTAGCATCTTGTCCTCAGTCTCCGTATCTTCCCCGTATCCGGTTTTTCCTTCCACAGTAGTTATGCCCAGTTCAAGCATACGCTGCAGTCGCTGCCAAGCCAGTTCGTACAGTTCATCTTCGCTGGCGGCACTTGTCTCGGCTATAGAATAGGCGATGCCGCCTCCGGCTTTCATAATCTCCATATAGCCGGCACCCTGCAAGCGCAGATTGAATTCGTGCTCGCGATAACCGCCGAAAACAAAGTGAGTGTGTGAATCGACAAAACCGGGCAGTATCGTTTTGCCGGAGGCATCATAACGCGTTATTTTGCTATCGGCCGGCAGATTCATGGCTGCGTAGGCTTCAACTTCATCAGTCGTGGCTACAAAGAGAATCTTTTCATCTTCAATTAAAACCGCTGCATCCGTTATGACTCGCAAGCTTGACATATTTTCGCCGCAACAGGCGCTATGGCCTTCAGGTGTTGCTAATTGTGCTGCATTTTTAATTAGTAAGTAAGACACGGTAACTCCTTAAAAGATGCGCAGTCGGCATGGATCCGCAGGCTCGTAACTGACGTCGTCGGCTCGACCCTCTGCGCTTGTTATAACTACTCGATTAGGGCGCTTTCAATCAGTTTGCTGCTGTCAAAATCATGCAAGCCGAGATAATAAGCGGCTGTCTCCGTTAGAGCTTCCATTGGCGCCAAGCCTATGACCTCGCTGCCAAGAATCTGTACACCATAGCGCGCGGCTTCCATCTTAACAGTCTCGAACACCCTGTATATAGGGTTCTTAGTATAGTCGGTAATGTTCATTGTGACCTGAACGATGCCTTTTTCTTTAAGTTCAACGCCGCCTGCCTTGATGTATTGAAAGCCGCCGCCGGATTGCCGGATGGCACGAGCAATAGCATTAGCGATATCAATGTTATCTGTGCCGAGATCGATATTGTAAGCGACCAAGGGCATACGAGCACCGACAGCCGTGACTCCCGCAGTTGGGTGGATTTCACGTTGGCCGAAATCAGGCGCCCACTCGTCTTGCTTCAATTTTTCCGGCATGCCCTCAAACTGGCCTTTTCGTACGGTAACGAGATTGCGGCGCTCCGGACGGGTGGCAGCCTCTTCGTAGAGAAAGACCGGTATTGAAAAAAGCTCATAAATAGCTTGCCCCATCTCCTTAGCCAGCTCGACGGTTTCTGCCATGCTCATATTACGGATCGGAATGAAGGGAACTACGTCAGTGGCTCCCATGCGCAGATGTTCGCCTTGATGTTGATTCAAATCGATAAGCTCGGTGGCAATTTCGATAGCATCGAGCACTGCGACCTTTACCGCCTGGGGTTCTCCCATCACGGTTACGACGAGACGATTATAATCAGGATCGGGCTCGTAATTTAGCAGCTTAACATCCTGCCTGTCCTTAAGTGGAGCAACTATTTTTTCTATTTTATCGGGATCGCGACCTTCGCTGAAGTTCGGAACACACTCAACAATTTTTTTTATTGAAGTCATTTTCTTTTCCTCTTAGCTTTTAAATAAATCTTCTATTAAGTGATCATCAACCAGATAAGGGAGTGTCAGCTGATCGCTACCATCCATTTTCCGGTTGTACTCCATTACAGTGCTCAAGGCGTTTTCGTTGCGTGCCCAGGCACGGCGGGCGACACCGCCCATGACATCCCATGGTACAGCGTTTCTTAAAACCTCGTCGATACGCTCGGAACCATCTAGGACACAGCCATAGCCTCCGTTGATGGCCTTACCGATGCCGACGCCGCCGCCATTATGCAGTGCGCAAAGACTCATACCGCGGGCAGCGTTGCCTGCGAAAACCGAGGTAGCCATGTCTGCCATTATATTGCTGCCGTCACGAATGTTGGAAGTTTCGCGGAAAGGCGAATCAGTGCCGCCGGTATCGTGATGATCGCGCCCGATCATGATCGGACCGATTTCTCCCTTGCGTACCATTTCGTTGAATTTCAGTGCGATCTCCGTTCTTCCTGCAGCATCACTATAGAGAATGCGTGCCTTAGTGCCGACAACGAGTTTGTTTTTCTCAGCATCGCGGATCCACTGATAATTGTCTCTATCCTGATAGCGACGATCCGGGTCAATACAGGACATGGCAGCGGCATCGGTGGCGCGTAAATCTTCTTCTTTACCTGAGAGGCAGACCCAACGGAAAGGACCGTATCCGAAATCAAAGAGCAAGGGTCCCATGATATCTTCAACATAAGAAGGGAAAATAAAGCCGTCACGGTCGTCTGCGCCGTTACGAGCTATCTCGCTAACTCCGGCATCAAACACTGCTTTCAAGAAGGAGTTGCCATAGTCAAAGAAATAGGTGCCACGCTCATGCAAAATTTTGATTGCTTCGTAGTGTTTCTTCAAAGATATATCTACGCAGGCGCGGAAACGCTCGGGATCGGCGGAGAGCATCTTTGTACGTTCCTCAAAGGAGAGACCCTGCGGACAGTAGCCGCCGGTATAAGGTTCATGACAGGAAGTCTGGTCAGACAAGAGGTCGATGGTGATCTCGTTTGCGACAGCATATTCCAGCAGATCAACGATGTTGCCGTGATAGGCGATGGCGCAAGGTTCTTTTTTGTCCATCATTTCTTGAGCTAAAACAAAAGCTGCTTCTGCCGAATCAACGATGTGGCTTACCCAGCCCTGTTCACTTCTGGTTTCGATGCGGGAATAATCGACTTCTGCGATGATACTGGCGCCGCCGGCTATCATGCAGGCTTTGCCTTGTGCACCGGACATCCCCCCTAAGCCCGAGCTGACAAAGAGATGACCTGCCAGGTCGCCGTCGTTAGGGACTCCTAGCTCACGCCTTCCGGCATTCAATAAGGTGTTATAAGTGCCATGGACAATACCCTGGGGTCCGATATACATCCAGCCGCCCGCAGTCATCTGACCATAATTTGCCACACCTAGCGCTTGCGCACGATTATAGTTTTCCAGATTGTCATACTGTCCGATCATTAAGCCGTTGGTGAGGATAACGCGGGGAGCACTTTTCGGACTGTGGAATAAGCCCACAGGATGCCCGGAAAAAATGACGAGTGTCTGCGT
The DNA here is from genome assembly GCA_964346175.1 of uncultured Mageeibacillus sp. Classification (GTDB taxonomy): domain Bacteria; phylum Bacillota; class Clostridia; order Saccharofermentanales; family DTU023; genus DTU032. The sequence continues at coordinate 15,980 of CAYFTG010000001.1, read as the reverse complement.
GTCTGTCAGCTCCTCCAAATATTTCTTGATTAAACGGTACTGCATCCAGTTTTGGCAGACAGAACCGGTTTCACCGTAGGTGACCAGCTCATAAGGGTAGAGGGCGACATCAAAGTCCAAGTTGTTGTCAATCATGACTTGGAAGGCTTTACCTTCAATGCATTTGCCTTTGTACTCATCTATAGCTTTGCCATAGATCCTATTTTGCGGACGATAGCGATAGGCATAAATTTTGCCGAAGTCATTCAATTCCTGCAGAAACTCTGTGGCCATTTTTTCATGATGTTTTTCAGGAACATAACGCAGCGCGTTTCGAATAGCCAGTGCTTTATCTGACTTAGTGAGTGCTGCTTTTCGTTTTGGTGCCCGTCTGATTCCGGGCTGAAACTCAGGATAAGACGGCAAATCTTCATCTAAACGGATCGTCATACAGGCTTCAATATCTCTGTTTTCCAACATTCTATACCCTCCGAATTTGTTGCTTGATATACACATTAAGCATCTTTGTAAAAATAACTATTAGTCCTTTCTATATAGTAACATTCTCAAGAAATTACTAATAAGCAGATTAAACAGGAAATTGGTCACTTCCGGCAAGCAAGTTGCATTTAAGAAGCATTCGCATTAATATCAGAAGAGTGTACATAAATTCTTAATTAAACAAATAGATTTGATCCTATAAAGGGAAGTATAAATGAAAGAAATATTTGATTCATTAAAAAACGCACTTGAGCAAGGGGAAGACACTGTCTTAGCAACTGTCACGTACAGTTCGGGGGCTACTCCGCGGGGAGCTGGCGCCCGTATGCTGATTGGCGCGGAAGGACGTAGAGCAGGCACTGTCGGCGGCGGAGCGGTCGAGTTTCGCTCGATTCAATATTCGCAGGAAGTCTTACAAGAGAAGCAATCTCGGACGCATAATTTTCACCTGAGCAAGAATGATATTGAAGATATCGGCATGATTTGCGGTGGAGATGCTACGATCCATTTTCTGCATTTGGATGCGAGCGACCCCTCCCTAAGGGCATTAGTAGATGAGGCAGTCGAGATTATTTCTGAGCACAGCTTTGCTTGGCTGGTCACAGATCTAAGCGAAGTAGATACTTTGGGCTTGGGGCTTTATCTTCCGGCAGAGAAGAACGGTGATCTGGATGAGGATCTCTTCTTCGGTTTTCTCGAAGATGAGGACTTGAGGGAGAACTTGTCCATAGACACCGCTCAATTAATGAAAAGTGCAGAAAAAATAGAAGTCGCAGAGCGCGTGTTTTTCGTTGAAGAGCTGGTCACTCCAGGATTTGTTTACATCTTCGGCGGAGGACATGTTGGTCAAGCTCTGGTCCCGGCACTGGCAGCAGTTGGCTTCGCACCCATCGTTCTAGATGATCGCGAAGAATTCGTGAATCCGGATCTTTTTCCTGACGCCTATGCAGTCCACCTCTGTGATCTTGATGATATCGCAGCGACAGTCACAATTACGGAGCGGGACTACGTCTGTGTAATGACGCGTGGACACACCAACGATCTTGAGGTTCAGGCGCAGGCGTTAAAGACACCGGCACGCTATATTGGCGTCATCGGTAGTAAGCGCAAGACCAAAACAGTGAGAGAACGCCTCCTGCAACGTGGCCTCACCGAGGATGAATTGGATCGCATCACCGCCCCTATCGGACTGAACATCGGCGGTAAGTCACCGGCGGAAATCGCTGTCAGCATTACTGCCCAGCTAATCCAGATTCGCTCAGCTGACTACAAGCAGGGAAACTAGGAGCATGTCAAAGGGACGGCTGAAATTATTTGGCTCACAAATGGAAGTTTATACCTGTTTCGAAAAAATGTTCCATCATGAAGCGGGCTTGAACACAGTGCTCTTGACCGGAAAAAGCGGCTCGGGTAAGTCAACTGTGGCTCAGGAGTTTCTGCGAGAGTTCGGTGTTTCGATTCACGGCTATACGACTGTCCGACATCGTAACTCCGACGGGCAACAGGTTGCGTTTCAGCACATATATCTGCCCGCATCAGCTGCTCAGTCAACGTTGACGATAGAGTATCCTGATTATTTGCCTGAATTGGAGTATTTTCTCAGAAGAGACCAAGACAAGGTCGTGTTTGACCGCGCTGCTTTCCTCAAACTAGCAGACTATATGTCTCCACAGCAGGTCTTTCAAAACAAGATACCTGACCTCATGCTCTGGGATGAATTAGGCGGCGAAGAGCTCTTAATTGATCATTTTTTTGAGACAATTAAGTATTGGCTAGATCTAAACGAAAAGCCAGCGCAGATCATTGTCTGGAAAAAATATTATCGCAAAAGTAAGTTACGCTTGGCCCATTTGACAGCGGAGGAAGAAGAGATTTTAGAGCTTCGACGTCAGGAAATCCTCAGCCATCCGGGCCTCCATATTCATGATCTGGACCACGAAGATGCGGAAAGGTGACGAAGAAAAGTGATCCCGGAAAACTGAATTTGAACTTTTGTCGAGATTGAAAATATAATAATTGACAAGCCTCCTTCGGATCTGATACACTATCGAAGCCTTAGAAGGTAAATTTTGGCGCAGTAGTTCAGTTGGTTAGAATGCCAGCCTGTCACGCTGGAGGTCGAGGGTTCGAGCCCCTTCTGCGTCGCCACGAGTGCCGGTCTCAGAACCGGCACTTGTTTGCCCAGATAGCTCAGTCGGTAGAGCAGTGGACTGAAAATCCGCGTGTCGTTGGTTCGATTCCGACTCTGGGCACCATACTCCGTTACAAATTACTTGTAGCGGAGTATTTTTATGCCGCCTATCTTGTTCGCCTTCAAGGATCGTGCTTCCCTTTCCAAATCTGATGCTATAGTTTGAAATCTGTTAGAATTATCATTCGAGAGATTAAACTATGGAAAGGATCAATTTCTTATGAATATTATTCTCACTGGAGATCGCCCTACAGGCAAACTTCACCTCGGACACTATGTAGGTTCCTTGCGTCGACGCGTTGAATTGCAGAATTCAGGAGATTTCGATGAAATATATATTATGATCGCTGACGCTCAGGCTTTGACTGACAACGCAGACAATCCGGAAAAAATCCGCGAAAATGTATTGGAAGTTGCTTTAGACAACCTTTCTGTGGGTTTGGATCCGACGATTTCAACACTTTTTATCCAATCAGCTGTGTATCAGCTGACTGAGCTTTGCTTTTATTATTCTAATTTGGTTACTGTTTCTCGCTTGCGTCGTAATCCCACAGTGAAAACTGAAATTGAGATGCGCGGCTTTGAGTCGAGCATTCCGGTAGGCTTTTTCATCTATCCGATTAGCCAAGCAGCGGATATTACAGCATTTGATGCAAGCGTAGTTCCGGTGGGCGAGGACCAGGAGCCGATGCTGGAACAGTGCAGGGAGATCGTGCATAAATTCAACAACACTTATGGCGAGACCTTGGTGTCACCTGAGATTTTGCTGCCGGAGAATGAAGCTTCCATGCGCCTTCCGGGAATCGACGGACAAGCGAAGATGAGTAAGTCGCTGGGCAACTGCATATATCTCAGTGATGATTCCAAGGCGGTGCAGGAAAAGGTAATGTCCATGTTTACCGATCCGGACCATCTACGCGTGGATGATCCCGGTAAAGTTGAAGGCAATACTGTGTTTACTTATTTGGATGCCTTTGCCTCAACGGAACATGTTGAACGCTTCTGGCCTGAGTATGCAGACCTGGATGAAATCAAGGCTCATTACCAGCGGGGCGGTCTCGGTGATGTTAAGGTGAAACGCTTCTTGATTGATGTATTAGAAGATACTTTGGAACCTATTCGCAAGCGTCGAGCTTATTGGGAAGAGCGTATCCCTGAAGTCATCGCCATTTTAGAAGATGCCAGCATAGTTGCGGCAGCCAAGGCGCAAAAGACAGTCGAACGTGTGCGCGCCGCCATGAGAATAGATTACTTTGAAGATAGTAGCTTTTATCAGGAATCTCTTGAACGCTATCAGAAGGAGTGAGTAGTAGCTCCCGGGAGATCGATTCCTGCGGCGCAAGCTTCTTCAGGCGTATTAATATTGCTAAAGACAGACCAGTCCGGCAAGACCTGCCGGACTATTTTTTCGTCCAAAAACTGAAACCCCGTTTCTAGCATGAAAGCTTCGACTTTGCTGCGTCCATTTAGTATCTGCTTTTTCAAATGTGGAATCAGACTGCGCGCGTAAAGAGCATGAAAGATCTCGGGGCGTAGACGGATTTTGCCGTCTCGACCCTTCAGTTCGCGTTCAACTGCCAGTCCACTGCACGGGTGACAGGTGTCTAGATCTTTTAGCAAGAAACCTAAGAGCCTCGGGTCAAACTGCGGCATGTCACAGGCTGTGATGTAGACGTAAGGAGAGTTGGCAACAGTGAGGGCTGCATGTATGCCGCTCATAGGGCCGCGAGACGGTAATTTATCCTGAGTCAGCACAACGTTCTGTCCCTGATAAAGGCCGGCTGTTTTTGTCACGACTATGATCTCATCAAAATAAGGCTCCAGCTGTTCAATCAGCTGATGGACCACTAGCCTGCCGTCACGTCTGAGAGTCTGCTTATCCTGACCCATGCGGCTCGCCTTGCCGCCGGCCAAAATTGCGGCCGAACGACACAGGGGGTTTTTTGCGACAATTTTTCCTGACTCATGTTTCATATCGCTTTAATCCTAGCATAGTGGGGGACAGAATAATGTCATTAGGCGGAGCCGATGTGGTAGACTATTTGCAAATCATAAACCCTGCAATCTCTTATCTGCAGGCTGCTTTTAATAAGAAGGAGGCCATTAAATGACCAATAAGAAACAAGCCGGAATTCCGCATGTCAGTTCGTATAAATGTACGCTTTGTCACGAGGAATTCCCTTATGATGCGGAAATGCTGACCTGCCCTGACTGCGGTGAAAAAGGAATTTTAGATATTCTCTATGATTACGATGTGATCAAAGAAAATGTTTCTCGCGAAAGTCTCGCACAGGACCACACTAACAGCATGTGGCGCTATAAAGCTTTCCTGCCTCTTCAAGAGCGAGATTACACGCCCTTTTTGCGTGTCGGCTGGACGCCACTTTATGAATCTCTGCGCTTGGGTGATGAGCTCGGTCTGAAGAAGCTCTACATCAAAGACGACGGTTTGAATCCGACCGCTTCTCTCAAAGATCGCGCCAGCGCAGTTGCTGTTGCGAAGGCGTTGGAGCTGGGTTATGACACAATTTCCTGTTCCTCAACAGGAAACGCTGCCTCCTCCTGTGCAGGAAACGCAGCCCGTATGGGTTTGAAGAGCGTTATCTTCGTCCCCGAACGCGCACCGGAAGGGAAGCTGGCTCAGATGTTGATTTTCGGCGCTCGTGTAGTTTCAGTTATTGGCGACTATAAAGATACCTTTGATCTTTCCAAAATGGCCATTGAAAAATATGGTTGGTTCAATCGCAACGCCGGCATCAACCCGGTTATGGCGGAAGGTAAAAAGACGGTTTCCTTCGAAATTGCAGAACAACTGAACTGGGAGCCGACTGACTGGGTCGTGCTTTCTGTCGGTGATGGCTGTACTGTCGGCGGAGTTTACCTCGGTTTCCGCGACCTCTACGAGACAGGTTTGATCGATCGCATTCCGAAGATTCTCGGTGTCCAATCCTGCGGCTGTTCTCCTTTCGTTGATGCAGGCACTGAATGCAGGGCGCTGATCCCGACAGCTGAGAATACATGTGCCGACTCTATCTCGGTGGGTGTGCCGCGCAATCCGGTGAAGGCTCAACGCGCAGTCGCCGCGTCAGGCGGGGAGTGGGTCGCTGTGCCGGACGAGGAAATTCTTGCAGCTATGAGTTTGCTGGGACGCACAGAAGGCATCTTCGGTGAACCCGCGGGTGTCACCGGTACTGCAGGTATAAAAGCGGCACTGGAACAAGGTATTATTAAACCAAACGAAACTGTTACCGTCATCGTTACCGGAAACGGCTTGAAAGATACAAAGAATGCTCTGGCTGCGGCAGGCAGCTCAGTTAAGAGCAAACCTACTTTAGAAGCGCTGGAAGCCAGCGGAATCCTTGACTAAGGATCTTAAGAAATGAATCTGAGCGCGACGGCTGTCGCGCTCAAGTTTTTTGGGGAGACACTTATGGATTATGAGAAACTTGGACAATTCTATTTGGGTACAGTCGCTGAAGATCGGGATGGTGATGGCCGTCCGGATTTCATGTTATTCGACTCGCGGGAATTAAGAACACATGCGATCTGCGTAGGTATGACCGGAAGCGGCAAAACAGGTCTTGGCATTGCCATGTTGGAGGAAGCCGCCATGGATGGTATTCCCGCCATCATCGTCGATCCCAAAGGAGATATGGGCAATCTTCTTTTGTCTTTTCCCGGTTTAACAGCTGAAGAGTTTCGCCCTTGGGTGCAGGCTAGTGAAGCGAAGACCAAAGGTATCACCGTAGATGAGTTGGCGGAAGAAAAAGCAGAATCTTGGCGTGCAGGCCTGACCGCCTCAGCACAAACCGGAGATAGGATTCGCGTGATGCGCGAGCGCTGTGAGTTCGCACTCTATACTCCTGGTGGTCTGTTCGGCAGACCGCTATCAGTGGAAGGTTTGTTCAGTGCACCGAAGGAACAAGATGTGGAGATCGTTAACGATATGGTCGTTTCTGCCACTAGCAGTCTCTTGCATCTGATCGGACTCGAAGTGGACCCTATAAAGAGCCGTGAACACGTCTTTCTTTCGGAGATTATTCGTCAACGCTGGAGCGAAGGCAAGGCAGTCGATTTGCCCCATCTGGTTCAGGCCGTGCAGAATCCGCCAATTAAGACGATCGGCGTCATGGATATTGAGACCTTTTTCCCGGAAAAAAACCGCTTCGAACTGGCCTTGCAGTTGAATTCGATTTTGGCTTCACCCTCTTTCGCCAGCTTTTTGCAGGGTGAAGAGCTGAATATTGACAGGCTGCTCTACACGGCAGAGGGCAAACCGAAACTGTCGATCCTTTCAATTTCACACCTCTCAGAGGCAGAGCGCATGTTCTTTGTTACGCTGCTTTTGAACCAGATGATCAGCTGGATGCGCAGCAAAGAGGGAACCGACAGCCTCAGAGCTTTGTTTTATATGGATGAGATTTTCGGATATTTCCCGCCCGTTGCCAATCCTCCATCCAAGCTACCGCTCTTGACTTTACTGAAGCAAGCGCGTGCTTATGGCTTGGGTCTCGTCTTAGCCACGCAAAACCCGGCCGACCTCGACTACAAAGGCCTATCGAATATTGGTACTTGGTTTATCGGGCGCCTTAGCACCGAGCGCGACCGTTCACGTCTATTGGATGGCATGGTTGACACCGCTCACGTCGGACTTGAGCGTTCCAGCCTGTCCGGAACAATAGCTAATCTGGAGAAAAGGCAATTCCTCGTCCGCCGGCCTTCAGAGAAAGAACCGGTCTTATTTACGACGAGGTTCTGCATGTCTTATCTGGCAGGACCTTTGAGCAGAGAGCAAACTGCTTTGCTCGCTCGCCCGACAGTGGATAGCTTTGAGCCCAGCGGGAGCGTTGCCGCAAGTGAAACTGTAGAGCAAGTTACCGCGGAAACTCCTAACGAAACACAGCCCCCTGAAGTCGGAGTTCAGAGCGGTCAGATCACGCAGGCTCCGCTACCGGCAGCAGGCATCCCCGTGCATTACTTGCACGATACGACTGCAGTAGGCGGAAAGTACGTTCCGGCCTTGCTCGCCTATCTTACTATCCATTATGTGAACGAAAAACATGCTATCAGCAAAGATCGCGAAATAGTCCGCATCACTCCGCTAAGCGATGGCCTTGTCCCGGTAGACTGGAGCAATTCGCAAGTTTTTGAACCGCAGGAAATTGAAAGCGAAGATCAGCCGCCGCAGGGTGCTACCTATGCAGCACTGCCGGCTGAAGCTCGCAAGAAAACGAGTTTCACTCAATGGCAGCGACAAGCAGTTGATTACGCCTATCGTAACGATTCCCTCGACTATTTCTTGCACAAAGAACTGAAGATGTACTCGGAGCCTGGAGAGAGCCAGGGCGATTTCGCAGCTCGTGTACAGATGGCTGCCCGCGAAGAACGCGATGCCGCCTTGGATAAGTTGCGCGATCAATACGAGAAAAAGCAGCGCTCGCTTGAAGGCAAAATAATCAAGGCAGAAGAGAGAGTTGACCGTGAAACAGAACAGGCCAAGGATGCCAAGAGACAGACTGCTATCTCTTTCGGCTCGGCCGTTCTGGGAGCTTTGCTCGGCAAATCGCTGGTTACTCAGTCTTCAGTAGGAAGAGCAGGTACAGCTGCTAAGAGCGCCAGTCGCAGCAAAAGACAGTCGGAAGACATTGTGCGCGCAGAAGATGCCCTGAAACGCCTTGTCGACGAAAAAACAGAGCTCGATGCCGAAATGGAAGAATCTCTGGTTGAACTGGCCGCTGTCTATGACAATGCCTCCGATAATGTAGAAACAGTCTTGATTAAGCCGCTAAAGCGTGACGTTACTGTCAAGGCCTTTGCTCTACTCTGGGTACCGGAGGCTATGTTTAATTAGGAGATGCGAGTTCGTATTGCCACTATTAGGTCCTCAACCATCTGCTCTCGAGACGTGAGGATCTCAACTCCTTGATCGACAATCTGATGCAGACGATTAGCCATATCGTCTGCATCAAGTCTACTACCCACTAACACTTCACTAATATCATCGATGAAATCGCCATCAAGTGCGTCGCTGTACACGATAAGGTTTTTTATCTTACCACCCTTGATTTCAAAACCTAGGCGAGCCTCGCCCCAGGCCAGCCTGCCGGTCTCGATTTCGAGATCGAAAGGAACGGTTTTGCCGTAACGCCAATCCCAAGAAGAATACTTTTCCTCTAAAGCCACCAGCTTCTCATCGCGCTCAAATTCGTCAATCTGAACTTCCTCGACTTCAAGATCCTGTCCGTAACGTGCAACAAAGGCCTTCTTGACCGCCTCTGACAATTGCGACAAGCTCAGGTCAGCTTGCGCATCCCGCAAATTTCCTACGCGCGAACGCACGGAAGCGATCGCTTTGGATTTTAGTTTAACGTCCGAGACCGTGAGGAAATGGATCAAGCGTTCAAACTTTGAATTAAACATCAAAGTGCCATGATGCAAACCCACTCCTTGAGAGAAACGGAAAGCATTACCGGAGAATTTTTTGCCGTCCAGAAGAATGTCATTGCGCCCGCTGCGCTCGGCTTGTATGCCCAAGGACAAAGCAGCATCCAAGATAACCTTGAAGCTCTCGTCCAGATCCAGTTTGGATTGGGGTAAAATAATCGAGAAGTTCAAATTTCCCAGATCGTGATATACTGCGCCACCGCCTGTGCTGCGGCGAGCCAGATAACCGCCATCTTCTTCCAACAAGGTGCAGCGGCATTCGGCCCAAGCATTCTGGTTTCTACCAATCACGACGGTGTTGGCGTTTTGCCAGAGGAAGAGAATGGCACTATAGCGTCTTTGACCAGAGTCATCGGCGTCACTAGTACAGAGCCCCATAAGGTAGTCTTCAAGAGCCAAATTATGCCAAGGATTAGTGCGGTCGGTTGAAAGTAGCAGGACGGGATTTTTTGTCATTTATTTCTCCTGATATCTGATGAATAAAAAATATTTAAGTAAAATTTGTATACCGTGTGTGTGCAATACACGCTGAACATTATAAAACAAAAACGGAACAACACAAGCTAGCCAAGATCGGTATAATTAGCGAGACATAGTGATTGTTAAAGATGTGCAGGGAAGGAAAATAGATAATGCTTGATCCGAGAGATAAGGAATTTCAAGAGCAGGATAGATTCGATACCAAAGACTTACTGAAGCTGATGGCTTTTTTGCGCAGCGAAGATGGCTGTCCTTGGGATCGTGCTCAAGACCACGAGAGTATTCAAGAAAATATGCTGGAGGAAGCTTACGAAGCTGTCGACGCCATCCAGTGCCGTGATGATGCGAAGCTCTGTGAAGAGTTGGGCGACGTACTGATGCAGGTCGTTTTTCACGCTCAATTGGCAGAGGAACGCGGGGCCTTTAACTATTCGGATGTGGTGAGCGGTATCAGTAAAAAGCTGATTTCGCGCCATACACATCTCTTCGGAGATGACTGCGCTCTAACAGCAGAGGAAGGCTTGGATACTTGGACCAAAAACAAAAAGTTGGAACGTAATTATGACAAGACGTCACAAATGCTCACCGACGTACCACGCTCCATGCCTGCCTTGATGAGAGCTGCTAAATTGCAAAAGCGAGCTGCCAAGATCGGCTTCGACTGGCCATCTGCCCAAGGGGCTAGAGCTAAGATGCAGGAAGAATTGGCCGAGTTGGAGCAGGAGCTGGCCAGGCGTGAAGAGAGCGAAGTGCCTTCCTCAGATAAAGAAGTGGAACGTGCTGTCCAGGCTGAAGCCGGTGATCTACTTTTTGCAGTAGTTAATTACTTACGTCTAAATAAAATTGAGCCGGAGTCTGCCCTCTCCGCTTGCTCGGAGTCTTTTATCCGTCGCTTTCAAAGCATGGAGGAGATTGCAGCAGAAGCGGGTCAGGATTTGGACGCAGGTCTGTCTCTGGAAGAGCTGGACAGCTTCTGGGACGAGGCCAAGAGACGAGAACGTCAGGAGGATAAAAATGAGATTGGATAAGTATTTAAAAGTGTCGCGCATCGTCAAGCGCCGCACAGTAGCCAAGGAGATTGCCGATGCGGGTCGCATTACTGTCAACGGCGTGAGAGCCAAAGCAGGTACGGAGTTAAAGGTCGGAGATATCCTGGAAATTGGATTCGGACAAGGGAAAACCCGCGTGCGAGTTCTCGAGTTGCGTCCCGCAGCACGCAAGGAAGAGGCAGAGAATCTGTATGAATTATTGGAGAACGAGTAGAAAGTAGATAACATTTTAGTAACATAGAGATGTATTTTTATTAAAATTCAAATAATTTCAACATTAGCTCTTGCAAAACCGAACAAACTCGATTAGCATAACTATAAATTAGAGTAGATGTCAGTACGACAGGAGATCAGGTATGGCGAGAGAAAAAACAAAATCGAGAAATCGTTCTACCCGTGCTTACCTTTTACGCATTTGTCTGGGCGTGATGATCGTGCTTGTAACGGCAGTCTGTACTAATCTGTACTTTCAACAGGAAGAAGAGTTTCAGCGACTAAGTTTGGAAGAAGAGCAACTGCAGCGTCAGATGGATTCACTTCATCAGGAGTATGATGACTTGAGCAGACAATATGAGATGCTTGACTCAGATGAATTTATTGAAAGTATTGCTCGCGATTATCTGGGCATGTGTCGCCCTGAAGATACACTAATTATCAGTAAGTAAAGTTTTTAATTAGACTAAGTAAAAAGATGGCCGCAAACACGACCATCTTTTTTTAAGTTTAATTTTTTTACGGCGCGACAATTATTGAGCTGCGTTCATCTCGGCAATTTTTACAATTACGGAAGCGGCCAGAGCCATACCGCGCGTCAGCACCAATTCATATCGACCGTGATAATTGTAGCCCCCAACAAAAATGTTGGGACAGGGTAGCCCGCGATAAGTCAGCTGAGCACCATCGGTTCCACCCCTAATCGGGCTTTCCTCAATCTCGATCTCCAAGTCTTTCATGGCTGCTCGAGCCAGGTCAATGACGTGTGTAGAGTCCTGAATCACATCAAGCATGTTGTAGTAGGAATCTTCGATCTCGAGGCTAAGTCGCTGTCCATATTTTTTATTTAGGAAGTTGACGATGTCTGCCAGCAATTCCTTCTTTTGCAGGAATAATTCCTTGTCATGATCGCGAATAATATATTCAAGATGAGCCTCTTCTACTGTGCCGCTGAAATCGGTGAGAAGATAAAAACCATCATGTCCGTCTGTCCACTCCGGCCTTTCACCAACAGGTAATAAGCTCTGCAATTCCATGCCGATCAACGCGGCATGGATCATTGTGTGCTTGGCTGTGCCGGGATGAACATTGCGACCTTGGATTTTGATCTTGGCACTAGCCGCATTGAAAGTTTCATAGTTGAAATCGCCGATAGGGCCACCGTCCATTGTGTAAGCAAAGTCAGCGCCAAAGCGATCCAGATCAAGTAAAGAGGCACCATGCCCGATTTCCTCATCGGGCGTGAAGGCCACCGCTATATCGCCCCGTTCAATTTCAGGGTGCGCTATCAAATAGCTCACTGCCTCCATGATGGCGACGATGCCCGCCTTATTGTCAGCACCCAGCAAAGCAGTGCCGTCACTAGTGATTATTTCTTCTCCAATCAAGTCATTCAGGAACGGGAAGCTGTCTACTTCAATGCTGAACTCATCATTCAAGCGAATGTCTCCGCCCTCGTAAGTGAAGACCTGCGGTTCTGTAGTGACTCCGGGCATGTCCGGGGCAGTATCAATATGAGCCAGAAAACCGATCGTCGGCAAATTGACCTTGTTGCCGGCTAAGTGCCCATAAACGTATGCATGCTCCTCGTCCAAGTAGGCATCTAAGCCCAGATCCTGCAGCTCCTGATGAAGTAGGCACGCCAGCTCAAGCTGACCTGGACTGCTGGGTGTTACCTGACTGTTTTGAGGATTTGCGCGGGTATCGATGGCAATATAACGGCTAAACCGTTCGCGCAGTCCTTCGTTATCAATCGAAATCTTTTTCATAGCTTCTACAGCTCCTGTCTGTTTCTTAAAGCTCTACTTAGAGTTTCCGCATCAGCGTATTCCAAGTCCGCCCCCATCGGAATCCCGTGAGATAGCTGGGTGGTCTTAATTCCTGTCTTATGTAAAAGCCTGGCAATATAAAGTGCCGTCGCTTCCCCCTCAATACTGGGATTCAAAGCTAGAATAATTTCACTTATTTCCTGATGTTCCTGCAATCTTTGCAAGAGCTCACGCAGCTTAATATCCTCCGGTCCAATATCCTCCATCGGGGAAATAGCACCGTGCAAAACATGGTAGAGTCCGTCATAATTCTGGACACGCTCCATCACGGCTACGTCTCTAGGGTTTTCCACGACGCAAACGACAGTGCGATCCCGCTTGTGTGAACTGCAGATCTCACAAGGATCATCTTCAGTTAGATTGCAGCAGTTAGAGCAGAGCGTGACATCGTCTTTGGCGTCCTTGATTGCATCAGCCAAGGCCAGTGCCTGTTCCTTATCCTGGGCCAGTATGTGAAATGCCAGGCGTTGAGCTGTTTTAGCTCCTACGCCCGGCAGTTTATTAAACTCCGCAATCAAGCGAGTGATTGCAGGACTAAAGCGCATTGCCATGTTTTAAAAACCCGGGAAGTTCAAGTCACCACCTGTGACCTGTGACATGCGAGCTTCCACCTTTTCATCGAGCTGGCGCATCGCGTCGTTGATTGCGGCGCTGATCAGATCTTGCAGCATCTCTACGTCCTCTGCGTCGACAACGTCAGGATTGATCTCGAGTTCGAGCACCTGATGACTTCCGCCGACAAGAGCGCGTACAACGCCGCCGCCTGAAGTAGATTCAGCCGTCATCTCAGCTGTTTCCTCTTGGGCCTTGGCTAGTTCTTCTTGCATTTTCTGAGCTTGGCGCATCAGCTGGTCCATTTGGTTTCCACCACCACCGCGCGGTCTGCCACCGCCCCGATATCCGCCTCGTCCTTTTGCCATTATTGTGTACCTCCGTTTAATAATTCCTCGTCAATGTGAAGAGGGATTGATCTTTTATCTGTAATTCTTTTTAATTTTAACATCCAGTCTTCTTCAGCTGTAACAGCATCAGCACTGGCCTCATCTTCCAAAATGACATTCAATTGAATGCTTTCGTTTAGGAGTTCCGACAAGATTCTGCGGATTGTGGCTTGCGAATCAGCTTCATTAATGCAAGCGTATTGACCTTTTAAAGAGTGGTCAAAGAGCAGAGTCCAGACGTTGCCTTTTCGACTTACTTTAGCAGGTCGCGCCATCAAGGAGAGATCCATCATGTGCTCTTCTTTGATCGCTTCCAGAGCGTTCTGCCAGATCCGTAAAGTTTCATCTTCGTAGGCCTGGGTAGAGAGTGAAGCCGGATCCGGCTTTGCCTGGTCAAGCTTTACTTCCGGCTCGACTGGGGGTGTTGCCTTCGCTGCTGGCAGCTCGGATTCTTGTATTCTTTCCTCTTTACCGATAATAGCGGCTTCTGTAGCTGCTTCGGTTTGGGCAGCCACGGCAGGCGGATCCGCAGCACGCGGCTCAGCAATCGCTTCTGCATCTGCTACCGGCGCTTCGCTTCGTACCTCTTGTTTAGAACGAACTTCTCGAATTTCCGATTTCGCTTCGCCAAAAGTATCCCGCAAACGGGCAGCTAGTGCCAGTAAACCGATTTCCAGACTTGTGCGAATATCAGGAGAGAAACGGAGTTCAGAGCTGAGACGCGCCAGTGAAGCAATGCTCTCACTTATCAAATCGCTGGAGGATTGATCAGCGAGTATACTTAGCTGCTTAAGTCCGGCACTTGTCATTTGGATCAGTTCTTTCGGATTGCGAGAGACTTTTACAATCAAGAGATTCCTCATATATGAAGAGAGATCTAGTAAGAAGCGAGTCAGGTCCCTGCCACTCATGAGCAGCTCTTGGATGGAGCGCAGCAAGGCATCCGGATCATAATCCAGAATAGATGCAGCTACCGTGTGAAGAAATTGGTCTGGAACGCGACCCGCCATTTGCAGAACATCATCGCGTACTATATCACCAGGAATCTGGCGCAGCTGATCTAAGAGGCTGATAGCATCCCTCATGCCGCCATTTGCCAGCTGGGCAATAACAGCTAGAGCATCATCAGTAATGCTGAGACTAAGTTCGTCCGCTATTGTGCGCAGGCGTTGAACAATGTCCGCTTGGCTGATGCGCCTGAATTCGTAGTGCTGGCAGCGAGACATAATTGTAGCGGGAATGCGATGTGGTTCCGTTGTCGCCAGAATGAAAACGGCATGTGCAGGCGGCTCTTCCAGTGTTTTCAATAGGGCATTGAAAGCCTGCTGTGAGAGCATATGCGCCTCGTCTATTATATAGACTTTGTATTTGGCTAAAACCGGTGTGAAGATTATCTCAGACGTCAGTCGCCTAACGTCGTCGACCCCGTTATTAGAAGCGGCGTCAATTTCCTGAATATCCATCAGCGAGCCGCTGTTTGCAGCCAGACAGGTTTCGCATTCATTACAGGGATTGCCGTCATCCGGATTAAGACAATTGATGGCCTTGGCAAAAATCTTCGCAAGGGATGTTTTCCCTGTGCCTCTAGTGCCGCTGAACAAAAAGGCATGAGCAAATCTCCCGCTGCGTACACTTTGCTGCAAAGGTAAAACTACTTGCTTTTGAGCTACAACATCGCGGAAATTTTGCGGACGCCATTGACGATAGAGTGCCAATTTCTCGGTAGTGGACAAGTTGACCTCGATTCCATAAAAAACCGCCGCCTCTGAGTCACAACCGAGGCAGGCTTCCCCGCGGCACATATGGTTGATCGCTTACCGCTGCTTCCTTCCGGACCTGACGGGGTTCACGGGCCCCATCGCACGGGACCCACGATCCGTTGCGACTCAGACGCGGCGATCCGTGTGCTTTTCTCGTTTATTCTAACGTATATAAGGCAGAAATAAAAGGATGGTATCGCATGTAATTTCGCTGAACGGAGTATCAGCTAGATTTGCTGATACTTAGCAAAGCCTTAGGGTTATTTCGTTGAATTTGTTACTTATGGAGTAGGCAGCGAGAAAGCAATGGAATATAATGAAAAATATAGTCCGGCAGGTTAAATTCCCATCCTGATCATTGAGGTGAAAAATGCGTTCCAAAAAACTGCTCGTTCTTGTTCTCGTACTACTTCTGGCCGGAGGTCTGATTAGTTGTAATTCAGACAAAACTGAAATCGAAGCTGTTCGACTGCATTCGAATTCCTATTTGATTGTGTCGAAGAACGAATTCTCTCAGCAGATCGGTGACTTGATTACGATTTATTTTCCTGATAACTTGGAGCAGCCTCCGCTGGGCAGCTTGGCCAAAATAA